>NZ_RRAZ01000023.1 GCF_003863335.1 Falsigemmobacter faecalis
CGAACAGTCATCAGGGCGCGTGGGACGCCCCACAGATCAGACGCCGAATCCATGGCCGCACCCGACCAGATGCCGAAATCACAAACCCCTTGTCACGCGGGCGCCATCCATACATGGTCCGTGGACCATAGCGAGCGCGACGCCTGAAGCTGTCATGCCTGCGCTATTGCGCCTTATGCCTTGTTGCCACTTCGCCCTTGCGCTCACCCCTGCGGCTGGCGAACGCCCTTGCGCCAATCAGAGGGCACAATGAACTCACCCGCCCAGATGCCACGCCGGGCCGCCTGTGCGCGCGCTTCATGCGCAATGTAGTCTTTGCCGTATTGCGGCGCAGCAACAGCATGGCCTTCCTCGACCAGCCAGGCATTCAGGTTGGTTTCACCGAGAAAGCAGCGCGCCACGATGCGGCCATAGCGGTCGCGGTTGATCTGTTCGCAGCGGACCGGATGGCGGTCGATTTTATTTTTCAAAGCAAGGGTTGCGGTTTGCCCGCAGCGCCACTCAGAGGCGCCTTTCCAGCAGCGCTGCGCGGATTCGGGCGCATCAATGGCATGCAGACGAATGCGTTGCTTCTGAATGTCGATGGTATCGCCGTCGATCACCGTGGCGATACCCTGCAATCCTGACGATGCCGGCTGAAGGGCCTCAGGAAGGTGCTTCTGCAACTCCTGAGCGGCGCGGCTTTGCAGCGCGGCGATAGCCTTGTCGAGGTCTGCGGATATTTTGAGATCGGGAAGGGCAAAGAAGAGCCCGGCGGCCCCAAATGCAGCCGCCCATATCAGCGGTCCGGCCCGAAGGCGGCGGTTCAGGAAACGTTTAAGCTTTTTCATGCCCCCGCTTATCGCGCGGCAAGAGGCCGAGGCCAGTCAAAGGACTGATAATACTTAATAAATTTCCAACTCATGACGTCTGAGTGTGTTTGTCACGTCGCGAAATATCACTTATTTGTAAAGATGAATTTCATTATGTAGTCATAAATTATGATTTATGACTACATGGTATGCGCTCCTGTAAGTGCTTCCATCAGAGATAAACTCGCGCATGTCCCGGGTTGGGCATAGAGCTATCTCTAATCGGCTCTTTGGAAAAGCACAGCATTTCAATGCCAAAGCTGCGTCGCGCCTTTTCTCAATTCTCCAAAACCGGCTTTGACAGGACGATGAGTTGAGCAGGCCACGACCAAGGGTCGGCGGCCCAATATATCGGCCGATCTCCACGACAATCGCCCCATTAGATGCCCGTTGAGGCTGTCACGTCTGCCTCAACAAACTGAGGACGTTGGTGGGATTAAAGCGTCCCTTCAGACCCTCACTTATCTGGGCCAAAGCGCTGCAATTTTCAGCTAAACCCTCAACAGAACCCTATACTTAGAATCCAATTAAATAATCAAAAACAATAAATTATGACCATAAAAATAAAACATACCTTTTCTGACTGAGGGATTCACATTTGTTTTTAGGAAGCATTGCCCGCTTTTCAGCCAAAATCAGCGAAGATCGCGCAGGGCAGAAACGACAAAAGCCGCAGCGATAACGCTGCGGCTTTTTGTAAAGTGGTGAGCCCGACAGGATTCGAACCTGTGACCCACTGATTAAAAGTCAGTTGCTCTACCAACTGAGCTACGGGCCCACTTTGTAAGTATTGATCTACAGCTTGTGTCAGCTAAGGTCAAGTACTGCTTCAACTTTTTCCCTGCGACAAACGTGCAGGCCGGAAAAAAGGTTCCACGTAAAATGACAAAAGCCGCAGCAAAAATGCTGCGGCTTTTTGTATTAAGTGGTGAGCCCGACAGGATTCGAACCTGTGACCCACTGATTAAAAGTCAGTTGCTCTACCAACTGAGCTACGGGCCCACCGTTTCGGTGAGGGGTGATCTATAGTCGGGGTCAGGTGGGGTCAACCCGCAAAAAGGAAAATTCCTCACCACTGGTGAAAAAAATGCGATGGCCCTATATGCGCCCCATGGAAAACAGCGCACCCGCCCCCTTCACCTTCATGAAGATGCACGGACTCGGCAACGATTTCGTGGTGATTGACCGCCGTCAGGGCGGCCCTGAGCTGACGACCGCCCTGGTTCGGGCGATCGGCGACCGTCATACCGGCGTGGGCTTTGACCAGCTGGCCACCATCGATCCCGATGAGGAGGCTCTGGCCCGTCTGACCTTCTGGAACTACGACGGCTCTCTCTCCGGGGCCTGCGGCAATGCCACCCGCTGCATCGCGCGCCATCTTCTGAATGAAACCGGCCTCAAAAGCTTCAACCTGCGGACCGAGCGCGGCTTTCTCGCCTGCGAGGACGCCGGGGGCGGGCTGACCCGTGTTAATATGGGCGCTCCCCTCACTGAGTGGCAGGAGATCCCTCTCAGTCAGGCCATGGACACGCTGCACCTCGATATTCCCGGCGATCCCGTCGCCACCGGCATGGGCAATCCGCATCTGACCTTTTTTGTGGATGATGCGGAAGCCGTCGATCTCGCCACCCGGGGCGCGCAGTTTGAGCATCATCCCTTCTACCCGCAGCGCACCAATGTCGAATTCGTGCAGATTCTCAGCCGCGATGCGATCCGCCTGAAGATCTGGGAGCGCGGCGCGGGCATCACCCTGGCCTCCGGGACCTGTTCCTGCGCGGCGGCCGTGGCTGCGGCACGACGTGGCCTTACGGAGCGGCGCGTAACCGTTTATGTCGATGGCGGTCAGATCGGCATCGACTGGCGCGACGACGGGGTCTGGATGACAGCCCCTACGGCACATGTCTTTACCGCAACCTTTACTCCGGACTTTCTGTCATGAGCGTTCCTGTCTTTCATACCCTTGGCTGCCGGCTGAACGCCTATGAGTCTGAGGCGATGAAAGAGCTCGCCGAACAGGCCGGGGTTAAAGGCGCGCATGTGGTCAATACCTGCGCCGTGACCGCCGAGGCCGTGCGTAAAGCCCGCCAGGAAATTCGCCGCATCCGCCGCGAGAACCCCGACGCGCCGATCATCGTCACCGGCTGCGCCGCCCAGACAGAGCCTGAGACCTTCGCGAATATGCCAGAGGTCACCCGCGTCATCGGCAATACCGAAAAGATGCAGGCCTCGACCTGGAACGCCATGGTCCCCGATCTGATCGGCGAGACCGAGCGGGTTCAGGTCGATGACATCATGTCCGTGAAAGAAACCGCAGGCCATTTGATCGACGGCTTTGGCCGTCACCGTGCCTATGTCCAGGTCCAGAACGGCTGCGATCACCGCTGCACCTTCTGCATCATCCCCTTTGGTCGTGGCAATTCCCGCTCGGTCCCGGCAGGCGTGGTCATTGATCAGATCAAACGCCTGGTCGACCGCGGCTTCCTTGAAGTCGTCCTCACCGGCGTCGATCTCACCTCCTGGGGTGCCGATCTGCCGGGCGAGCCGCGCCTTGGCGATCTGGTCATGCGCATCCTGAAGTTGATCCCCGATCTGCCGCGGCTGCGCATCTCCTCCATCGACTCGATTGAGGCGGATGAGAACCTCATGCAGGCCATCGCCACCGAGCCGCGGCTGATGCCCCACCTGCATCTCTCGCTCCAGCACGGCGATAACATGATTTTGAAGCGCATGAAGCGCCGCCACCTGCGCGACGATGCGATCCGCTTTTGCCAAGAGGCCCGCCTGCTCCGCCCGGACATCGTTTTCGGCGCCGATATCATCGCCGGCTTCCCGACAGAGACGGAGGAGATGTTCGAAAATTCGCTCCGCCTCGTCGATGACTGCGGGCTGACCTTCCTGCATGTCTTCCCCTACAGCCCGCGCAAAGGCACGCCCGCCGCGCGGATGCCCCAGGTCAAAGGCCCCTTCATCAAGGACCGCGCCGCCCGCCTGCGTGCCAAAGGCGATCAGGCGCTTGCGATGCATCTTGCGTCTCAGCAGGGCGTCACCCACCAGATCCTGATGGAATCCCCGCTGCTTGGCCGTACCGGGCAATTCACCGAAGTGCGCTTCACAACCCCTCAGCCCGAGGGGCAGATCGTCACCTCTGTGATCACCGGGCGCTCGGACACCACCCTCACCGCCGGCTGAGCTTTGGCTTTTTCGAAATACTCTGCGGGGGTCCGGGGGCGCAAAGCCCCCGGGGCTGAAAACTAAAACCTCACCGGCCCGGGGTTTCCCTTGCAATAAAGGCTGCGAGCCTCTATATCCCCTTCAACAGCGGCGTCATCGGGGTCCAAACCTGATGGCCCACCGGAATATGCACACGGGCCGCTATGGCCCGTTTTTTGTTTTTGGGGGTTCCCCATGTCTGACCTGATTGCCAAGACCACCATTGACCAGCGCCTCGCCGCCCTGGTGACCCCAGCCATTGAGGATCTGGGGTATGAGCTGGTGCGCATCCGCCTTATGGGCGGCAAGACGCGTATCCTGCAGATTATGGCGGACCGCCCGGAAGGCGGCATTAACGTGGATGACTGCGCGAAGATCTCGACCGCAGTCTCGGCGGTTCTCGATGTCGACGATCCGATTGAAGATAACTACACCCTTGAGGTCTCTTCGCCCGGCATCGACCGGCCGCTGACGCGCCTGAAGGACTTTGATATGTGGAACGGCTATGAGGCCCGGGTGGAAACCACGGAACTCATCGATGGCCGCCGCCGCTTCAAAGGCAACATCGCCGGCACGGAGGGCGATGAAGTTCTCATCACCCTCGATGAGGGTGGTGAAGAGGTCACCATTGGCCTGCAGTTTGAATGGCTCTCCGATGCGAAACTCATCCTCACCGATGAGCTGATCGCAGAGATGCTGCGCCAGCGTAAAGAATCCGGTGCCTTCGATGGCGCGGACGTCGACGAATCCGGCTTCGAAGATATCGAGACGGAAGATCACGAAGATGATGACGGGGAAGAAACCCCGGCACCGACCCGGCACTGACAGGAGCCCGCAATGGCCATTACCTCTGCCAACCAGCTTGAACTTCTGCAAACCGCTGAGGCGGTCGCGCGTGAGAAGATGATCGACCCGGACCTGGTGATCCAGGCCATGGAAGACAGTCTCGCCCGTGCGGCCAAGTCGCGGTATGGCGCGGATATGGATATCCGTGTGAAGATCGACCGCAAAACCGGTCGCGCCACTTTCGCACGTATCCGCACCGTGGTCGAAGATGACGCGGTCGAGAACTATCACGCACAGCTGACCGTCAAGCAGGCGAAGTCCTATCTGGCAGATCCGCAGTTCGGTGACGAAGTTATCGACGAAGTGCCGCCGGTTGAACTCGGTCGCATCGCCGCGCAGTCGGCGAAGCAGGTGATCCTTCAGAAGGTCCGCGAAGCAGAGCGCGACCGTCAGTATGAAGAGTTCAAAGACCGCCAGGGCACCATCATCAACGGCACCGTCAAGCGCGAAGAATACGGCAATGTCATCGTCGACATCGGCCGTGGCGAAGGCATCCTGCGCCGCAACGACAAGATCGGCCGCGAAAGCTACCGGATTGGCGACCGCATCCGTGCTTTCGTCAAAGACGTGCGCCGCGAAGCCCGTGGCCCGCAGGTCTTCCTGTCGCGGACCGCACCGGAGTTCATGTCGGCGCTCTTCAAAATGGAAGTGCCGGAAATCTACGACGGCATTATTGAGATCAAAGCTGTGGCCCGTGATCCGGGTTCGCGCGCCAAGATCGCTGTGATCTCCTATGACAACTCGATCGATCCGGTCGGCGCCTGCGTTGGTATGCGCGGCTCGCGCGTTCAGGCCGTGGTGAACGAGCTTCAGGGCGAGAAAATCGACATTATTCCGTGGAACGCAGATGTTGCCACCTTCCTGGTGAACGCGCTGCAACCGGCGGAAGTGTCGAAAGTGGTCTTTGACGAAGACGCCCAGAAAATCGAAGTCGTGGTGCCCGATGAGCAGCTCTCGCTCGCCATCGGCCGTCGTGGTCAGAACGTGCGTCTGGCCTCGCAGCTGACCGCGCTCGACATCGACATCATGACCGAAGCCGATGAATCGGCCCGTCGTCAGGCTGAGTTCGCAGAACGCACCAAACTCTTCATGGACACGCTGGATGTCGATGAGATGATGGCGCAGCTGCTGGTCTCGGAAGGCTTCACCAACCTCGAAGAAGTCGCCTATGTCGATCTCGATGAGCTGGTTGGTATTGACGGCTTTGACGAAGGCACCGCAGGTGAGCTGCAGGCCCGTGCCCGCGACTACATCGAAGAGCAGGCCCGCAAGGCACTTGAAACCGCGCGTAACGCCGGCGTCGAAGACAGCCTGATCAACTTCGAAGGCCTGACGCCCCAGATGCTGGAAGCGCTTGGCAACGACGGCATCAAGTCGCTCGAAGACTTCGCGACCTGTGCTGACTGGGAACTGGCCGGTGGCTGGACCATGGAAAATGGCCAGCGCAAAAAAGACGTGGGCATCCTTGAGCAGTTCGACATGAACCTTGAGGAAGCGCAGACCCTCATCATGACCGCACGCGTCATGCTGGGCTGGGTGGATCCGACTGAGCTGGAAACTGCCGACGAAGACGTAGAAGAAACCGAAGAGGACGAAGCCTGATTTCAGGCTTCGCTATGTGACGTAAAATGACCCGTGGTGGTAAAGAGAAGATGCAGGACGACCCCGAGCGCAAATGTATTGCGACGGGGGAGGTCCAGCCGAAGGCCGGATTGATCCGTTTTGTGGCGGGTCCCGGCGGTGAGCTGTGCCCGGATCTGCTCGGAAAACTGCCTGGTCGCGGATTTTATGTCGCATCTGAGCGTGCAGCTCTTGAAAAAGCGATCAGCAAGGGCCTTTTCTCCCGTGCTGCCCGCACTCAGGTCACTGTTCCTGCCGATCTCATCGATCTGATTGAACAGGGCCTGGCACGACGAGTGGCAGATCTCCTCGCAATGGCGCGCAAAGCGGGCCATGCGGTGGCGGGGCTGTCAAAGGTGAAGGACTGGCTGGAAAAAGGGCAGGCTGAAATCCTGATCCAGGCCAGTGACGGGTCGGAGCGTGAGAAATCCCGCCTTCGTCCCCCGAGCGGAATGGATGCCTATATCGGCTGTCTGACCGCAGATGAATTGGGTTTGGCTTTCGGCCGTGAACGTGTCATACACGGCGCGCTTGCGGCTGGTGGACTCAACGAACGTGTTGTAGACGAAGCGGCAAGGCTTGCGGGGCTGCGAAATGTGCAGCCGCAGGCAGGTCGGCGGCGGGACCGCCGGGAAGGAAACGAAGACGCATGAGCGATACTGACGGCAAAAAACCCCTCGGGCTGGGTGGCGGGACGCGTGGTCCGGGCCAGGTGAAGCAAAGCTTCAGCCACGGCCGCACGAAGTCCGTTGCTGTGGAGGTCAAACGCAAACGCGTTGTGGTCCCCCAAAAGCCTGGTGGTGCCGGTGGTGCCGGCGGCTCCTCGCAATCTTTCGGGGATCCCTCGAAGCGCCCGGCCGGCATCTCCGATGCTGAGATGGAGCGTCGTCTCACGGCTCTGCGCGCTGCAAAAGCGCGCGAGGCGGATGAGGCTCTGCAGCGCGCTGCCGATGAGAAGGCACGCGACGAAGAACGCCAGCGCAAGCGTGATGAGCTTGAAGCCCGCGAACGCGAAGAGCGTGAGCGCGTGGAAGCTGCTGCGCGCAAGCTGGAAGAAGAAGCCCGCCTGAAAGCGGAAGAGGAAGCAAAAGCGAAGCGCGAGGCAGAGATTGCCCGTCGCGCCGCCAATGCCCCCGCGCGTGTTGCTGCTGCAACCGCGACCCCCGGTTCGCCGGCGGATGAACAGCGCCCGACCCCGAACCGCACCGCACCGGCAAACACCGTGCAGCGCAAGGCCGAGCGTGAACGCGAAGAGCGTGGCAACAACCGTGCCCGTACCGGTGACGAAGGTCGCCGTGCAGGCAAGCTGACCCTGTCGAACGCAACCTCGGAAGACAGCGGCCGTCAGCGCTCGCTGGCTGCGATGAAGCGGAAGCAGGAAAAAGCCCGTCAGAAAGCCCTGGGTTTCGGCCAGAAAGCTGAAAAACAGGTCCGTGACGTGCAGCTTCCGGAAACCATCGTCGTTCAGGAACTGGCAAACCGGATGGCCGAACGCGCCGCCGATGTCGTCAAGTCCCTGATGAAGATGGGCATGATGGTCAGCATGAACCAGCCCATCGACGCGGATACCGCAGAGCTTGTGATCGAAGAATTCGGCCACAAAGCCGTGCGCGTCTCGGATTCGGACGTGGAACAGGTCATCGACACCGTTGTTGACGGTGAAGAAAACCTGCAGCCGCGCGCTCCGGTTGTCACCATCATGGGTCACGTTGACCATGGTAAAACCTCGCTGCTGGACCGTATCCGCAAAGCCAACGTCGTCACCGGCGAGGCAGGCGGCATCACCCAGCACATCGGTGCTTACCAGGTGAAAACGCCTTCGGGTCAGCTGGTGACCTTCCTCGACACCCCTGGTCACGCGGCGTTTACGTCGATGCGGGCCCGTGGTGCGAATGTCACCGACATCGTGATCCTGGTTGTTGCAGCGGATGATGCGGTCATGCCGCAGACCATCGAAGCGATCCACCACGCGAAAGCGGCGGGCGTTCCGATCATCGTGGCCATCAACAAGATGGACAAGCATTCGGCCAATGCGACCAAGGTCCGCACGGACCTTCTGCAGCACGAGATCGTTGTGGAAGCCATGTCCGGTGACGTTCAGGACGTCGAAGTCTCGGCGCATACCGGCATGGGCATCGACAAGCTGCTCGAAGCCGTTTCGCTGCAGGCTGAGATCCTTGAGCTGAAAGCCAACCCGAACCGTGACGGTATGGGTGCTGTGGTCGAAGCCAAACTCGACGTCGGCCGTGGCCCGGTTGCCACCGTTCTGGTTCAGAACGGCACCCTGCGCAAAGGCGACATCTTCGTCGTCGGCCACAAGTGGGGCAAGGTTCGTGCGCTGCTGAACGACAAAGGCGAAACCATCACCGAAGCCGGTCCCTCGACCCCGGTTGAAGTGCTGGGTCTCAATGGCACGCCCTCGGCGGGTGACGTTCTCAACGTTGTTCCGACCGAAGCGCAGGCCCGTGAGATTGCTGACTACCGTGAGCAGACCACCAAGGACAAACGCGCCGCTGCCGGTGCTGCAACCACGCTGGAACAGCTGATGGCGAAAGCCAAAGCCGATCTGAACGTGGCTGAGCTTCCGGTCATCGTGAAGGCAGACGTTCAGGGTTCGGCAGAAGCCATCGTTCAGGCGCTGGAAAAAGTCGGCAACGACGAAGTCCGCGTTCGCATCCTGCACTACGGTGTCGGCGCGATCACCGACTCGGATGTTGGTCTGGCAGATGCCTCCAAAGCTCCGATCCTGGCGTTCAACGTGCGTGCAAACGCAATGGCCCGGTCCTCGGCGCAGCAGAAGGGTGTCGAGATCCGTTACTACTCGATCATCTACGATCTGCTCGACGACATCAAAAAGGCAGCCTCGGGCCTGCTCAAAGCCGAAGTGCGCGAGCATTTCATCGGCTATGCGCAGATCAAGGAAGTCTTCAAGATCACCGGCGCCGGCAATGTTGCAGGCTGTCTGGTGACCGAGGGCGTGGCCCGTCGTTCGGCAGGCGTCCGCCTTCTGCGCGACAACGTGGTTATCCACGAAGGCACGCTCAAGACCCTCAAGCGCTTCAAAGACGAAGTCAAAGAAGTGCAGTCGGGCCAGGAATGCGGCATGGCGTTCGAGCGTTACGAAGACATTCGTGCCGGCGACGTCATCGAGATCTTCGAGCGCGAGACTGTGGAACGCAGCCTCGCCTGATCGCAGGATCAGCGAAATTGAAAAGGCGGGTCTTCGGACCCGCCTTTTTCTGTTTTAAACGGCGTCCTGGCGGGTGACCTCTGCCACCAGGGCAACCAGGGCTGAGGTCACCCCCTCGGGCTGTTCCATCGGGGTCATATGGCCCGCGTCTTTCACCCGCAGGAACCTGGCGTGGGGGATCAGCCGCGCCATCTCTTCATGCAGCGCCATCGGCGTGATGCGGTCTTCCTCGCCACAAAGAATAAGCGTCGGGCAGGTCACGGTTTTCAGCAGGTCCCGGTTGTCGGGGCGATCGAGCCGGCTCTGGCGGATGAAAACCTCTGCTCCAAGGCGTAGCGTCATCTCCTGGATCCTCGCGCCGATGTCGCCGCGCGCCAGGTTCTGCGGCGCAAGATAGCCCGCCAGCAGGCGCTCTCCCATGCCAATGAAGCGCGCGCCTGAGGAGGCGGCTTTGATCATGGCATCGCGCTTTGCCTGTCCCGCGGGGGTATCGGGCAGCATGGTGGTATCGAGAAGCCCAAGCCCCAGGACGCGGTCTGGCGCGCGGCGGAAGACCTCCTGCGCGACGAGACCGCCGAGCGAAAATCCCGCCACAAGGAAGGGGCCGCTGTGCAGGGCCAGGACCTGGCGGGCCAGGGCCTCCAGGCTCTCGCCTTTGGTGATATCGGCGACGCTGACATCCGCGACCAGCGACAGCGGCGCCAGTTGATCGCGCCAGAGCCCTTCGTCATTCAGGGTGCCGGGGATCAGGATCAGGCGGGGGCGCGGCATGGGATCGTCCTCAGGAAGGGGGTCGCGCAGAAGATAAGCTCTGCGGCCGGGTGCCACCAGCCGGTGTCGGCGCGCGGCGAACCTGGCGGTTCAGCGGACGGGCAGGGCAGGGACCGGGCCGTAGCGGCGCTCTTCGCCGGTGACACGGGGCGCGGGCGCGGGATAGCTGACCGGGCCTGCGGGTGTTTCAACCGTGATCCGGCGCAGATGCGGATGGCGCGAGAGGGCTGCCATATCATTCACCCCCGCAAAGGCCACATCGGCGCGCGCCAGGACCTCTGCGGCCTCTTCGGCGCTCAGGGCGGCCAGGGCCAGGGCGACCTGGCGGTCGGTCCCGGCCCGGTTCTCCACCCGCGCCAGGTTCGTCGCAAAGCGCGCGTCCTGGCCCAGGGCAGCATCGCCCAGAAGCTCCCGCGCCAGGTTGCGCCATTCGCGGTCGTTTTGCACTGACAGCAGGATCTGCCCGCCGCAGCGGCACTCAAACACCCCATAGGGCGCGATGGAGGGGTGGCGCAGCCCGTTGCGCCTCGGCACCTGGCCCGCCTCAGCGTTCAGAAGCGGCACGGTCAGCCAGTCCGCCATCACGTCAAACATCGAGATGGTGATTGCGCTGCCCTGTCCGGTGAGGCCGCGCCGGATCAGCGCCTCAAGGATCGCGGCATGGGCGGTGGCCCCGGTGGCAATATCCACCACCGAGATGCCCACCCTGGCCGGAGCCTCCGGCCCCCCGGTCAGAGAGGCCAGGCCGGATTCGGCCTGGATCAGCAGGTCATAGGCCTTGCGCGAGGCCATGGGACCGCTGTCGCCATAGCCGCTGATCGCGCAGGAAATCAGCCGCGGATTGAGCCTGGCCAGCTCCTCCGCAGTGAACCCCAGACGGCCAAGCGCGCCAGGTTTCAGGTTCTGCACCAGGACATCGGCGGTGCGCAGCAGGTCGCGCAGAACCTGGCGGTCGGCCTCTTTGGTCAGATCGGCGATCACCACCTCTTTGCCGCGGTTCAGCCAGACGAAATAGCTCGACTGCCCTTTTGCTGCGCGGTCATAGCCACGGGCGAAGTCGCCCTCAGGCCGCTCAATGCGGATCACCCGCGCCCCGGCATCGGCCAGCCGCGAGGTGGCAAAGGGGGCCGCTACCGCCTGCTCAATCGCAACGACCGTCAGCCCTTCAAGCGGCAGCACCATCAGAAGCTCCTTGGCAGGCCCAGGATATGTTCGGCCACATAGGACAGGATGAGGTTGGTGGAAATCGGCGCGACCTGGTACAGCCGGGTCTCGCGGAATTTGCGCTCGACGTCATATTCGCAGGCAAAGCCGAAACCGCCGTGGAACTGGATGCAGGCATTCGCCGCCTCCCAGGAGGCTTTGGCGGCCAGATACTTCGCCATATTGGCCTGGGCCCCGCAGTCGAGACCGGCATCATAGCGGCGGCAGGCCTCATAGCGCATGAGGTTGGCGGCCTCGATCTCGATGAAGGCTTCGGCGATGGGGAACTGCACGCCCTGGTTCTGGCCGATGGGGCGGCCAAAGACCACGCGCTCTTTCGCGTAGCCCGTGACTTTATCGGTGAACCAATAGCCGTCCCCGATGCATTCCGCCGCGATCAGCGTGCGCTCGGCGTTCAACCCGGTGAGGATATATTTAAAGCCCTGGCCCTCTTCGCCGATCAGATTGTCGGCGGGGATTTCCAGCTCATCAAAGAAGACCTCATTGGTCTCATGATTGACCATATTGAGGATGGGCCGGATCACCATGCCCGACTTCATCGCCTCTTTCACATCGACCAGAAAGATCGACAGGCCCTCAGATTTCTTCTTCACCTCCGCCAGCGGCGTGGTCCGCGCCAGCAGGATCATCAGATCGGAATGCTGAATGCGGCTGATGAAAACCTTCTGCCCGTTAATCACGTAGCGGTCGCCACGTCTGACGGCGGTGGTTTTGATTTTGGTGGTATCGGTGCCGGTGGTGGGCTCGGTCACCGCCATGCTTTGCAGGCGCAACTCACCGCTGGCGATTTTCGGCAGATAGTGCTGGCGCTGCGCCTCTGATCCGTGGCGGATCAGGGTGTTCATATTATACATCTGCCCGTGGCAGGCACCGGAATTGCCGCCCGCGCGGTTGATCTCTTCCATGATGACCGAGGCTTCGGTCAGCCCAAGGCCCGAGCCGCCATAAGCCTCAGGGATCAGGGCGGCCATCCAGCCGGCTTTGGTCAGGGCTGCAACGAAATCCTCGGGGTAGCCCCGCGCCTCATCCACTTTGCGGTGATATTCGGCCGGAAATTCCGCGCAGAGCGCGCGAACGGCATCGCGGATGTCCTGGAAGGTTTCGTCAGCAGCGCGGGTCATTGATCTCTCTTGGCAGCTCAGTCTGCCGAGAGAGTGGGCGGGGGGGGCGCTATAAGTCAAATAGCTGTATCTTCTGACAGATATCGCCTGAAGTTATGGCACCCTTCGCAACCTGGCCGATCAGAAATTCAGCTCAAACCCGGGCAGGCGCAGCTCTTTCATCAGATCGCGCAGCTCCTGGCGGGCGGCGACGTTGGAGATGCTGAGGCTTTCGACGCCGACATCCTTCAGATCCAGCAGCGTCAGCCCGCGCGGGAAAAGTTCGCGGAAAATCACCCGCTCGGAGAAGCCCGGGATCACCCGGAAGCCGATGCGGCGCGAAAGATCCTCCAGCGCTTTGCCGACCTTCTTTTTGTTGTGCATCTGCTGCGCGCCAAGGCGGTTCCGGAGCACGATCCAGTCGATCGGCTTCAGCCCGGCCTGGGCACGCAGCTGCCGCGCCTGCCAGACCATCTCGGCATAGATCGAGGGGCCTTTGATCTTGCCGGTCTCCGGCTCAATCCGCGCCAGCAGATCGAAATCGACAAAGCTGTCGTTCATCGGGGTGATCAGCGTATCGGCCAGCGAATGCGCCAGCTGACTCAGCCGGGTGTGGCTGCCGGGGCAGTCGATCAGGATGAAGTCACAAAGCTGGTCGAGTTCAGCCACCACCGACGACAGGCGGTGATCGGTGGCATTCTCGCCCGGCTGCAATGCGCCTGCGGCCACTTCGGGCAGATCGCGCAGAATGGGGGTCGGCAGCTCCAGCCCGGTCTGCTGCAGATAGGCCATGCGGTTTTCGATATAGCGCCCGAAACTGCGCTGGCGCAGGTCGAGGTCCACCGCACCGACCCGAAAGCCTGCCCGCACCAGAGCCGTCGCCACATGCATACAGGTGGTGGATTTGCCCGAGCCGCCCTTTTCGTTGCCGACCGCGATGATATGCGCCATGTGCCTCTCTCCGAAGTTCTTACATCGCGGCTAAAGCCTGCATCACTTTTCCGCAAGCAGGCAGCTTTGATAAAGGCCCAGGACAGTGTCTATTTTGCTGTTCCAGTCGTAGTGACGCAGGGCATGGGCGCGGGCCGTCTTCCCGGTGGTCTCCGCCAGGGCCGGATCGTCGGCAAGCTGGTCCATCCGTTCGGCAAAGCCCTCGATCAGCGCTTCGGGCGAGGGGATGGGAACCAGCCAGCCGGTTCCGGGGACGATGTAATCTGCCGGACCGCCATGATCGGCCGCAATGGCAGGGCGCGCGCAGGCCATGGCCTCCATCACCACGGCGCCGCCGGCTTCCGCGAGGCTGGGCAGGATCAGCGCGCGGGCGCGGGCCAGGTGGGTGGAGCAGTCTGTCTGGCTGAGAAATCCGTAGAAGGTGATGCGCCCGGAGACCCCAAGCTCTTTTGCCCGGGCGCGGATGGCCTCCTCCATTGGCCCGTCCCCGATGATGCCGATCCGGGCCGTGCGATTTTTCATCTGCGCCAGGATATCGGGCAGATATTGTGCGCCCTTAAAACTGACGAGCCGGCCCATGAACAGGAATTCGGCGGTGCCGCCGCTCATGGGGGCGGGCCGCCACAGCGATGTGTCTATCCCGTTCTCGACGATCTCGACAATCCGGGCGCGGGTGCCGGTATCGGTCAGGGCGGTGGTGGTGCGGGCATTGGCACTCAGCAGCAGCGCGGCGCGGAGCTTGCCGGGGGCGAGGCGATGGATCAGCCCCCGCAGCGGGTGCCACAGAGCCATCATCAGGCTGTCTGGCGCCTCACGGCCTCCGGCCCGAAAGCCAGGGGCCCAGGATATATTGCCATTCATCGGCCCGATCACCACCGGAGCGCCCATATCATAAAGCAATGAGGGCTCACGCGGGGAGACGGGGATGGGCTGATGAACCAGCACCGGACCTTCGGTCTGCGCGATCAGCGCCCGCGCCTTGCGGCGCGCGGCCCTCTGGGTCACATGGCGGCTGAGATAGCCCACCGAGAAATGGCCGATCCGCTGGGGCAGATGCTGCCCGATCTGCCGGCACAGCCGGTTCAGCGCGGTATCGGGCAGAAAATGTATCCGCGCGGTGTGATCGGGAAAAAGCGCCGCCAGTTCGTCACGGGTTCGGGCGTGGGTGACCATCTGCGTGTCGATGCCGCGCTCAGTCAGCCAGCGGAAGTAGTGTATCGGCAGCGCCGCCTCACCCCCCATGCGCAGCGAGGCGTGTTCTGCCACCAGGATGATCCGCATCGGGCGACCTTTCCGCCATAGTTCCCGCGCACGGTGGCGGAGGCCGGCCTGCCTTGTCAATCCGCGCACAGCGTATGCGCAGCGGCTGTGGCTTTCGTTCAACCCGGACAGTCCTGTGACCCCGCGCAAACAAAAAGGCGCAGCAAAAGCTGCGCCTTTCCGAAAACAACGGGTCTCAGGCTCAGAAGCCGAGGCCTGCGTATTTGTTTTTGAACTTCGACACGCGGCCGCCGGTGTCCATCAGACGCGAATTGCCGCCGGTCCATGCCGGGTGAGCAAGCGGGTCGATGTCGAGCGCGAGGGTGTCACCCTCTTTGCCGTAGGTCGAGAAGGTCTGATAGGTCGAACCATCGGTCATTTTGATGGTGATCGAGTGGTAGTCGGGGTGGATACCGTCTTTCATCTCTCAGATCCTTACTTCGCGCGGTTGGTGGTGATTTCAGCGATACGGGCCGATTTGCCGCGACGCGAACGGAGGTAGTAGAGTTTCGCGCGACGGACGCGGCCACGACGGACAACTTCGATCGAGTCGATGTTGGTCGAGTAGAGCGGGAATACGCGCTCAACGCCTTCGCCGAACGAGATTTTACGCACGGTGAACGCAGCAGCGATGGTTGCGCCGCCTTTACGGGCGATGCAGACGCCTTCGTAGTTCTGAACGCGCGAGCGGCTGCCCTCGGTCACTTTGTAGCCGACACGGATGGTGTCGCCGGCTTTGAAATCCGGGATGGTCTTGCCGAGAGCGGCGATCTGTTCCGCCTCGAGCTGCGCAATAAGGTTCATGCGCCTGTCTCCTGTGTTTGCCCGCGGTATTTCCGCGAAGGGATGTCGGGCCAGGAACTCCTGGTCTTCGTCCGGGTTCGCGATTTGAGAGGACCTCTCAAAGCGCCCGCCGGAGTGTGGCCGCGATACTGTTTGACCCGGCGCTTCGGCCGCTGTCTGAAGAAGAAGTCAGACGGCATCGGCCATGCGTTCAGGATTCACTCGGGAGATTCCCCGGTGAACCCCGGGGCTATAGGCGCTATCCTGGCGCGGGTCAAGCGAATGCGGTGCCCGCAGCGCCAGGAAAACAAGGGCGATCGCTCGCGCCGCAGCCCGCGCGCAGTTGACGTGCGGGGGGCGGGAAGTTATCGGGCGGGCTTGCGGAAAAAGGGGAACGACATGGCACGCGGGCGCAAGGGCAATCCGATCTCGGGATGGCTGGTGGTGGATAAGCCTGCGGGCGTGACCTCAACCGCGGTGGTGGGCAAGGTGCGCTGGGCGCTGAATGCGCAAAAGGCGGGCCATGCGGGCACGCTGGATCCGGCGGCGACCGGGGTTCTGGCCATTGCGCTGGGTGAGGCCACGAAGACCGTGCCCTATATTACCGATGCCGCCAAATGCTACCGCTTTGTGGTGAACCTTGGCGCCGCCACCAATACCGATGATGCCGAAGGCGAAGTGATCGCTACCCGCGACAGCCGCCCCTCGGATGCTGAGATTGAGGCGGCACTCGCGCAGTTCCGCGGTGATATCCAACAGGTTCCGCCGCAGTTCTCGGCGGTGCGTGTGGATGGCGAGCGCGCCTATGATCTGGCCCGCGAAGGCGAGCAGATGGAACTCGCGGCCCGCCCGCTCTTTGTTGAAAAGCTTGAAGTTATCTCGCGCCCCTCGGCCGATCAGGTTGAGCTTGAGATGATCTGCGGCAAGGGCGGCTATGTCCGCTCGATCGCGCGGGATCTGGGCGAAGTGCTGGGCTGCCTTGGCCACGTGGCCTGGCTGCGCCGGGTCTGGTCGGGCCCCTTCCGCGCCGAAGACGGCATCTCACCCGATGAGATTGAGCGTCTGTCGCGCACGCCCGAGCTTGAAGCCCGCCTGCTGCCGATTGAGGCGGGTCTGACGGGCCTGCCGCGCGTTGAGGCCACCCCCGAAGGGGCGGTGCGTCTGGGTCACGGCAATCCTGGCATGGTGCTGGCCAATCTGCCCTGGGGCACCGAGGCCTGGGCCGCCTTTGAGGGCCGCGCCATCGCGGTTGGCCGCTATCAAAGCGGCGAGCTGCACCCGGCCCGCGTTTTCGTGCTGCCGCCCGCGCGTTAAAACGCTTCCCCCCGAAGCTTTGCCGCGCTTAACCTCAGCGCGGAGGATCTCAGGGGGGACATCATGAATCCGGCACTCTGGCTGAAGCGGACGGCGGATCTGACGCCAGCCGCTCCGGCCCTGTTTCTGGGCCGCAACTGCCTTGCGGATTATGCGGCATTCCGCGATCAGGCGGCGGCCTTCGGCGAAGGGCTGACGCGGCGCGGCATCGCGCCGGGGGACCGGGTCGCGCTCTTTATGAAGAACTGCCCCGATTATCTGGTGGCCGAATTCGGCATCTGGTGGGCAGGGGCCGTGGCCGTGCCGGTCAACGCCAAGCTGCATGGCGCAGAGGCCGACTGGATCACGGAAAACGCGGGCGCAAAACTGGTGATCGCGCCGGAGACTGCGGGGCTGTCGCGGGGCCTGCCGCAGATTGCGCCGGGCGGCAGTGCCTGGGCAGAGATGCTCTCGCAGCCCGGCAGGCCTGAGCCGCATGAGATGGGCCTCCAGGATCCCTGCTGGCTCTTTTACACCTCCGGCACCACCGGGCGGCCCAAGGGCGTGATCCTGACGGCCGCCAATCTGGTGGCGGCCACCTCGGATTATCTGGCGGATGTCGATCAGGTCTTCGCTGAGGATGTGGCGCTTTATGCCGCCCCCATGTCGCATGGTGCGGGCTTTTACTGCCTGCCGCATGTGGTGCGGGGGGCCGCGCATTGCGTGCCCGAAAGCGGCGGCTTTGAGCCTGCTGAGATCTTTGATCTGGCTGAGGCGCTGGGCCGGGTTCATATGTTCGCCGCCCCCACCATGGTCAAACGGATGACCGCTTATGCCCGCGCCAGCGGGCGCACAGGCCAGGGGCTGCGCAGTGTGATCTATGGCGGCGGGCCGATGTATCTGGCCGATATCACCGAGGCCGGAGAGGTTTTTGGCGAGATCTTCATTCAGATCTACGGCCAGGGCGAATGCCCGATGACCATCACCACCCTCAGCCGGGCAGAGGTGGCGGAGCGCGGTCACCCGGAGTGGGAAAAGCGCCTCGGCTCGGTCGGGCGGGCCTTTACCTCAGTTCAGGTGCGGATCGCGGATGAGGCGGGGCAGAGCCTGCCGCCGGGAGAGATCGGTGAGATCCTGGTGAAAGGCGCCCCCGTCATGGCGGGCTACTGGCAAAACGAGAAAGCCACCTCCGAGACAATCCGCGACGGCTGGCTGCGCACCGGCGATATGGGGGCCATGGATGGCGCGGGCTATCTGACGCTGCATGACCGCTCAAAAGACGTGATCATCACCGGCGGCACCAATGTCTACCCGCGTGAGGTGGAGGAGGCGCTTCTCACCCATCCGCAGGTGGTTGAGGTCTCGGTCATCGGCAGGCCGGACCCGGAATGGGGCGAGAATATCGTCGCTTTCGTGGTGGCCGATGGTCCTGGCGCGGCAGAGCTGGACGCCCATCTTGCCGCCCGCATCGCGCGGTTTAAGCGGCCCAAGGAGTGGCATTTCGTGACGGAGCTGCCGAAGAACAACTACGGCAAGATCCTCAAGACCGAGCTGCGCGAGCGTCTGCAGAGCCTCTCTGCGCCGTGATCCTGGTTTGTTCCGGAACGGGTGTTCCCCCACCCGGAGCGGTTTCCCTTGTTTTATTGGGATTTGCCGCAGGACCAGGGGTCTCGCTTTGTTCTGATCCGGCAAAAGCGGCCCTGACCGAAAACAAAGGGAAATTTACGAAAAAGGGGCCGGATCACCGGCCCCTTTTGTTCTTTCTCCGCAGATCTCAGGCCCATTCGCCCTTGCGCATCACCGGAGTGCGGCTGCCATCGGCATTGATGCCATCCACATCCACCTGACCCGAGCCGATCATCCAGTCGACGTGGATGATTGACGAGTTGCCGCCCCGGGCTTTCACCTGATCCTCCGTCAGATCAGCCCCGCCGACGAAGCATTTCGAATAGCACTGGCCAAGCGCGATATGGCTGGCGGCGTTTTCGTCAAAGAGGGTGTTGTAGAACAAAAGCCCCGACTGCGAGATCGGCGAGGAATGCGGCACCAGCGCCACTTCGCCCAGACGCCGCGCGCCCTCATCGCTTTCGATCAGCTTTTGCAGCACGCCTTCGCCTTTGGTGGCATGGGCCTCTACGATCTTACCGTCTTCAAACTTCACGCGGATGCCGTCGATCAGGCTGCCCTGATGCGAGAGCGGCTTGGTGGCCGAGACCCAACCCTCGACCCGCATCGCATGGGGCGTGGTGAAGACCTCTTCGGTGGGGATATTGGCGTTGCACTCCGCGCCGTTCTTTGCGGTTGAGGCACCGCCGTGCCATTCGTGCCCATCGGCCAGACCGACCTTCAGATCGGTGCCGGGGCCGGTGAACTGCAGCGCCGAGAAGCGGTTGCCGTTCAGCCAGGCCGAGCGTTCCGCCAGGCGTGCGCTATGGGCGGTCCAGTCAGCGACCGGGTCCTCGCCATCAATGCGGCTCGCTTTAAAAATCGCATCGGCGAGAGCGGCCTGGGCTTCTTCGGGCGGCAGATCGGGGAAAACCTGCTGCGCCCAGGCCAGGCCCGGCCAGGCGACGATGGTCCAGTTGATGTCGAAGTTCACGATGGGCGCCTGGGCCGGCTTATAGGCCAGGGCATTGGCGCGCGAGGCACGGGCCACTTTGGCCGGGTCCTGTTCGCTCAGCAGCATCGGGTTGTCGCCCACGATCGCCATCCGCGCAGTGCCCGCCTTATAGGCCTGGGCCATACCGTCAAAGAGCCAGCCGGTGGCGCGGTCAAAGCTGTGGTCCTGACCATGCTGATAGCGCGCCAGAGTGACCTCTTCATCGCCGTAGATCGGCGTCACCAGACCCGCGCCCGCCTGATAGGCATGGGCGGCAATGCGGCGCACCAGGGGCGCGGCCGAGACCGGCGCGGTCAGGATCAGGTCCTGGCCCTGTTGCAGGTTCAGACCGACCTTCACGGCCACGCGGGCCAGGCGGTCAAGACGCTCTTCATTGAGAGAGGGAGGGGTGAGGCTCATGTCAGCACCTTTCTGTTTGCGCTGAAAGTGGCCCGCTTCGCGCCCTGTTGCAAGACGCGCCGCCCTCGCGCAGGCTGCACAAAGAACGGAGGACCCTATGAGCCAGAGTGCCTTGACGATCTTTGATGCGCAGCGCCGCCTGGTGCCTGAGCGCCGCCTGAGCTTTGATGCCCCCGCACGGGCGCAGGCGCTTGAGGCGCTCAGGCGTGCAGTCCTGGACCATGAGGGGCAGATCATTGCGGCGCTGGCCGAGGATTTCGGCAAGCCTGAGGCTGAGGTGCTGCTCACGGAGATCCTGCCGGTGCTCAGCGAGATCCGTCTGGCGCAGCGCAAGGTGAAATCCTGGGCGCGGGACCGTCGGGTCGGGCCGACCCTCACGAGCTTTGGCACCTCCGCCCGGATCCGGCGTGAGCCGCGCGGGGTCTGTCTGATCATCGCGCCCTGGAACTACCCGCTGAACCTTGCGCTGGGGCCGCTGGTCTCCTGTCTGGCGGCGGGCAACAGCGCGGTGGTGAAACCCTCTGAGCTGACGCCCGCCACCTCAGGGGTGATCGCGAAGATCATCGCCGCGGCCTTTGATCCTGATCTGGTGGCGGTGATTGAGGGCGGGGTGGAGACGTCCACCGAACTGCTGGCGCTGCCCTTTGATCATATCTTCTTCACCGGCTCGCCCGAGGTGGGCCGTATCGTCATGACGGCAGCGGCAAAGCATCTGAGCACGGTCACGCTGGAACTTGGCGGCAAATCCCCGGTCATTGTGGGGCCAGGGGCGGATCTTGCGCAGGCTGCAGACTGGATCACCTTTGGCAAGCTGACCAATTCCGGGCAGACCTGCATCGCCCCCGACCATCTCTTTGTGCATGAGGCTGTGCGCGAGGCGTTCCTTCCGCTGTTGCGCGCGCGTATGGCCCGGGCGCTGGAGGGGGCACCCATGGCCCGCATCGTCTCGCCCCGCCATGCCGCGCGACTGGAGAGCCTGTTGCAGGAGGCAGAGGAGGGGGGCGCAAAGGTGCTGCGCCAGGGCAGCAGCGCGGGGACGCAGATGGCGCCTGCCCTGGTGAGTGCCCTGACCCCGCAGATGCGCCTTGAGCAGGAAGAGATCTTCGGCCCGATCCTGCCGGTCATCCCCTTCCGTGATCCTGCGGCGGTGCTGGCGCGCATCAATGCCCGCCCGAAGCCCCTGGCGCTTTATGTCTTTGAAAAGGATCGCGACTTCATCGATCAGGTCATCACCAGCACCTCCTCGGGCGGGGTGGGGGTGAACCTGACGGTGCTGCATTACAGCCATGAGGGGCTGCCCTTCGGGGGGGTGAACCACTCGGGCCATGGGGCCGCGCATGGCGAATGGGGCTTTCTCGCCTTCTCGCACCAGCGGGCGATTTTGCAAAACCGCTTCTCGCCGCTGAGGATGATCTTTCCGCCCTGGACGGGGCAGAGGCTGCGGCTGATCCGCTGGGCAAAGCGACTGATCGGCGGCGGGGCTGCGACGAAGTCATAAGAGAGAACGGGGGGAGAGCATGGCCGAGCGCAACCAGGGAATGGCCTTTGAGCCGTCACTTTTTCTTTCGCGCGAGATCAACCGCCCGGCGGCCGGGCGCGCGGGTGCGGCGATCCCATCGCGCCGCGCGCTGAAGGGCCTTCATCAGGCGGCCTGGCTTGTGAATGCGGTGCGCTGCCTGGATCTGACGACCCTGGCGGGGGATGATACCGCAGGCCGGGTGCAGCGCCTTTGTGCCAAGGCGCGTGACCCCCTCGGCCCGGACCTCTCTGAGGCGCTGGGGGTTGCCGTGACGGTGGGGGCGGTCTGTGTCTTTCCCACCATGGTCCCCCATGCGGTGAAGGCGCTGGAGGGCTCGGGCATTCCGGTGGCCTCGGTCGCGACGGGCTTTCCGGCGGGGCTGACGCCCTTGCCGCTGCGGCTGGCCGAGATCCGCTATGCGGTGGATCAGGGCGCGGCAGAGATCGATATCGTCATCACCCGCGAACTGGCGCTGACCGGCAACTGGGCGGCGCTCTACGACGAGATCGCACAGATGCGCGCGGCCTGCGGCGCGGCCCATCTGAAGGTCATCCTGGCAACCGGGGATCTGCGCTCTCTCACATCGGTCTATCACTCCTCTATGGTGGCGATGCAGGCGGGGGCGGATTTCATTAAAACCTCAACCGGTAAAGAAGAGGCCAATGCCACCCTGCCGGTTTCGCTGGTCATGCTGCGGGCGATCAGGGATTACCAGGCGCAGACCGGGCAGATCGTCGGTTTCAAGCCTGCGGGCGGGCTGCGCACGGCCAAAGATGCGCTGAACTGGCAGGTGCTGATGAAGGAAGAACTGGGCCTGCCCTGGCTGCGGCCCGATCTTTTCCGCATCGGAGCAAGCTCGCTTCTGGCCGATATAGAGCGCCAGCTTTCTCATTATGTGACAGGTCGTTACGCGGCCTTTCAGCACCATCAACCGGCCTGAGGGGGCGCTATGACGGGGATCTCTGAGATCATGGCGAAGATGGACTATGGCTCTGCGCGCGAAAGCCTTGCTGAGGGGACGGCATGGATCGAAAAGCGCGCCATTGCGCGTCATTTCATCGGTGGCGACTTTCCTGAAGGGGGCGATCTGCGCCCGGTCCTGAACCCCGCCACCACCCGGGAGATCGCCCGGGTTCCCCTGGCGCGCGCGGCTGAGGTTTCCGCAGCCCTTGCGGCAGCCCGGCAGGCTCAGCCGCTGTGGGAAGCGCTGGGCTGTGAGGCGCGGGCCCGCCATCTTTACGCCCTGGCGCGGGGGCTGCAAAAACGCGAGCGTCTTTTTGCCGAGGTCGAAGTGCTGAACGGCGGCAGACCGATGCGTGAGCTGCGCGAGGGCGATATCCCTCTGGCAGCCCGGTGTTTTTATCATCACGCCGGGTGGGCCATGCAGCGCGATGAGGCTTTTCCGACCCTGGTGCCCCATGGCATCTGCGCGGGGCTTATCCCCTGGCACGCGCCATTGTTGACGGCGGTCCGGAAAATCGCGCCCGCGCTTGCGGCGGGGAGTGTGGTGGTGCTGAAACCCTCTCATCTGACGCCGCTGAGCGCGGTTCTGCTGGCGGAACTGACGCTGGAAATCGGCTTGCCGCCCGGCGTTCTGACCATCCTGCAGGGGGATGATGAGACGGGCGCCCTGCTCGTGGCTCAGCCCGGGGTGCGCATGGTGTCTGTCAC
Source organism: Falsigemmobacter faecalis (assembly GCF_003863335.1). Taxonomy (GTDB): domain Bacteria; phylum Pseudomonadota; class Alphaproteobacteria; order Rhodobacterales; family Rhodobacteraceae; genus Wagnerdoeblera; species Wagnerdoeblera faecalis. The sequence goes on from NZ_RRAZ01000023.1 coordinate 23,309, forward strand.
GGGATCTGTCCCCACAGGCCGTAAAATCCGGGAGGCGACCGCAGGCCAGGGCAAGGCGGTGACGCTGTCGGTGAGCGGGACATCGACTTTTATCGTGCTCGGGGATGCTGATCCCGATGCCGCCGTGGAGGGCGTGGTGGATGGCCTTTGGCTCAATCAGGGCGGGATGGGCTGCACCGGGGCCCGCCTGCTGGTTCAGGAAGGGCTGGCCGGGACCTTCACCGCGCGGCTGAAGGCGCGGATGGCGCGGCTGGTGACGGGCGATCCTTTGGAGAAAGGCACCGATCTGGGCGCGCTGGCCTCTGAGGCCTGTTGCACCAGGGCGCGTGACCAGATTGCCCGCGCGACAGCGGCGGGGGCCGATCTGCATCAGGGCAGCGCCCCTGAGGGGAACTTCCTGGCACCAGGCCTGATCACAGGGGCCGCTGCGCAGGGCTGCTCTGGCCCGATCGCTGTTCTGACGACCTTCCGCACCGCAGATGAGGCCGTGCAGCTTGCCAGCCACAGCCGCAGGGCACAATCCGCCTCAATCTGGAGCGAAAATATCACCCGCGCCACGGATCTTGCGCTGCGGGTAAAGGCGGCAGTGGTCTGGGTGAATTGCACCCACCAGCTTGATGCGGGCGCGGCTTTCGATGGCCCCGGCCCGGCCCCCGAAGGGGGGCGCCGGGGAATGGAGACCTGGCTGACGCATCCGTCCCCACCCGGCGCTCTGCGTGAAGAGCAGCCCTCTCACTGGTTGCCAGATCCGGTCGCACCCCCGCAGGGGCAGGCGCTTGATATGACCCTCAGGCATTGGATCGGAGGGAAATTTACGCGCGCAGACAATGGGTTGTCGGCGGCGATCGGGGGCGGCCCGCCGGTTGCCTCGGGCAGTCGCAAAGATATCCGCAACGCAGTTGAGGCGGCGGTGAAGGCCGCTGCCTGGTCTGCCATGAGCGGCCATCAGCGGGCACAGGTGCTCTGGTTCTTCGCGGAGAACCTGCAGCAGCGGCAGGCGGAATTTGCGGAGCTGACCTCCGATCAGGAAGTCAGGGCTGCCCTCAGCCGCATCCTGGCTGCCGCCTCTGCCGCGGATAAAGCTGCAGGCGCGGTTCGCGACACGAAGCCGGGGTTTCTTACCCTGGAGCGGGCAGAGCCGCAGGGCGTCCTGGCGATCCTCTGTCCGCCCGAGGCACCCCTTCTGGGGCTGATCACCATGGTCGCCCCGGCGCTGGCAATGGGGAACCGCGTGATCTGCGTGCCCTCTGAAACCGCGCCGCATGTGGGGGCAAAACTGGCGCAGGTCTTTGCCGTTTCGGATCTGCCTGCGGGGGCGCTGAACATCGTGACCGGCCCGCATCTGCCGCTGTCAGAGGTGCTGGCCCTGCATGAAGAGGTCAGCGCGCTTTGGTATTGCGGCACCGCCGCCGGAAGCGCCCGTGTTGAAACGCTCGCCGCCGCAGGCCTGAAGCCGGTCGTCACCGATGGGGGTCACCCCGCCTTCTGGTCCGCACCCGCAGATCTGATGCGAAGGGCCAGCCGGACCCGAACGATCTGGCTGCCCTTCGGCGCTTAAGTCAGCCGCTCGGGCAGGGTCACCCCGCGCAGAGCCTCAACAGCGGGCAGGGCCTTCTTGCCCTCCCGCTGCACCTGGCCCAGGCGAACCGCACCGCGGCCGCAGGCGACGGTCAGACCCTCGCCGGGCAGGATCTCCCCGGGGGCGCCCTGACCCTCAACCGCCACCGCGCGCAGCGCCTTCAGCCGCTCGCCCCCCATCTCGCACCAGGCGCCGGGAAAGGGCGAGAGGCCGCGAATGCGCCGCGCCACCACATCGGCAGAAAGCGACCAGTCAATGCGCGCCTCAGCTTTGTCGATCTTTCTGGCATAGGTAACGCCCTCATCAGGCTGCACCTCTGCCACCAGATCCGGCAGCTGCGCCAGAGCGGTCACGATCATCTTAGCACCCAGCAGCGACAAATGGTCATGAAGATCCTGGGTCGTCTCCCCGCCGCCGATCTCCGTGGCCTGGCGCAGCAGAACCGGACCGGTATCAAGACCCGCCTCCATCTGCATGATGCAGATCCCGGTCTCAGCATCGCCCTCCATGATGGCGCGGTGGATCGGTGCCGCCCCGCGCCAGCGCGGCAAAAGCGAGGCATGGATGTTCAGACAGCCGAATTTCGGCGCATCCAGCACGGCCTGGGGCAACAAAAGCCCATAGGCCACCACAACCGCCACATCCGCACCAAGCGCTGCGAACTCTGCCTGGGCTTCCGCAGTTTTCAGCGAAACGGGATGGCGCACGGCAATCCCAAGCGCCTCAGCGGCCGCCTGTACGGGCGAAGGGCGCAGCTGCTGCCCGCGCCCGGCAGGCCGCGGCGGCTGCGAATAGACCGCCACAATCTCATGCTCCGCCGCCAGGGCCTTCAGCGCCGGAACCGAGAACTCCGGCGTTCCCATGAAAACAACCCGCATCGGACTTACCTCCGGTTCAGCTTGGCCGCTTTCCCAAGCAGCATCTTCCGCTTCAACGGGCTCAGGCGGTCAAAATACAGCTTACCCTGCAGGTGATCGATCTGATGCTGCACCGAGGTGGCCCAGAGATGCACAAAATCGCGCTCCTCCACCTCACCTTTTTCGTTCAGAAACCGCACCGTCACCGCACGGGGACGCGAGATCACCGCCGCAACACCCGGCAGATTGGGGCTCGCTTCCTCATGCTCGCGCATCTGGCCCGAGGCATGCAGCACCTCCGGATTGGCCATCAGAACGGCCTGACCGCGCTCGTCTGAGCAGTCAACGACCGCCAGCTGCATCATCACCCCGATCTGCGGACCGGCCAGACCGACGCCCGGCATGGCATCCATGGTCTCAACCATATCGGCCCAGATGGCGCGGATCTCATCGGTGATCTCCGTCACCGGCGCAGCGGCGGTTTTCAGGCGTTTATCGGGATAGGGCAGAAAGGGGCGGAGCATGAGCTCTCCTTCACAAAGTCATGGCCTGAAGCCGGGGGCTGGCCGCAAAGCGCGCGGGCTCAGACATCAGATCAATGCAGAGCCGGCCGTTCAGATGGTCAAATTCATGCTGCGCACAGACGGCTTCCAGGCCGCTCATGCGCTTTTGCTGCCGCTGGCCGTTCAGATCGGTCCAGGCCAGCACAATCTCCGCAGGCCGCGTCACCTCACCCGGCACCTCAGGGATCGACAGACAGCCCTCCGTAAAGACGGCCGTCTCATCAGAAAACGCCAGGATCTCCGGATTAATGCAGACGAAGGGCCGGGCTTCGCCCTCCCGCCAGGTCACATCCATCACAAAGATCCGCAAAAGCGCGCCGACCTGCGGCCCTGCCAGACCCCGGCCGGGTGCGTCATACATGGTCTCCAGCATATCCGCCGCAAGCCTGCGGATCTCATCACTGATCTCCGGGACCGGCAGACAAATGCGACGCAGACGCGGATCGGGAAACTGCAGAATGTTCAGAATGGCCATGGCTTCGCATAGCACCGCCCCAGCCCTGCGTCGAGAGGAGCGTCCTGCCCCAGCCCGGCTTTGGCTTTTCAAAATACTCCGGGGTCCGGGGCAGCGCCCCGGCGCTGCCAGCCTGGGACCAGGGCCGCCTGAAAAAGCGCCCGGATCCGCCCTCAGCCCCGCGCGATCTCGCGTTTCAGCTTTTCCATCCGCCGCGTGATCATCTGCCGCTTCATCGGCCCCAGATAATCGATAAAGAGCTTCCCGTTCAGATGGTCGATCTCATGCTGCACGCAGGTCGCCCAGAGCCCCTCAAAGGTCTCTTCCTGAACGGCTCCGCTCACATCCTGCCAGCGCACGGTCACGACCGCCGGGCGGGTGACTTCGGCATATTGCTCGGGGATGGAGAGGCAGCCTTCCTCATAGGTGCTGGTCTCGTCGGAACTGGAAATCACTTCCGGGTTCACCAGGATCATCGGGCGGCGCGGCTCGGGATCTTTGGTGCAGTCCATGGTGATGATACGGCTCATCACGCCGATCTGCGGGCCGGCAAGACCGACGCCGGGGGCGTCATACATGGTCTCGAGCATGTCCTGGCCAAGCTTTGCCAACTCCGCGTCAAAGCGGGTGACGGGGGCACAGGGCTTTTTCAGCCGCGGATCGGGATGGATGAGGATGTTGCGAAGCGTCATGCCGCTGATCTAGGCGATCACGGGCTTTCCTGCAAGATGAGGGCGAATTTGCCGCGCCGCCCCCGTCCGGGGACTTGCCGAGGGAAGGACTGCCCGCTAACCTGCGGATCATGAGGATTGTCGTTCCGGCTGTATTTAATAATCCGGTAAACTTTCCTGATATGACACATTTTGCGCGGATATTGTTCCGGAGCAGCATCGGGTGAGACAGCATGAGCTTTGATGAGATCATCGATCGTCGTGGCACGCATTCCGTCAAATGGGATATGATGGATAAGATCTATCAGGTTCCGGCCGACAGTGGCATCGCCATGTGGGTGGCGGATATGGACTTCCGTCCCCCGGCCTGCGTGCAAAACGCGCTTGAAAACATGACGGGCCACGGCGTTTACGGCTATTACGGCGACGACAGCTCTTATCTTGCGGCGATCTGCTGGTGGATGAAAACCCGCCATAACTGGGAGGTCGCGCCCGAGGCCATTCTGACCTCGCATGGTCTGGTCAATGGAACGGCCCTTTGCGTGCAGGCCTTCACCGAAAAAGGCGACGGCGTGGCCGTGATGGCACCGGTCTATCATGCCTTCGGGCGGGTCATCAAAGCCTCTGACCGTCGCCTGGTGGAGCTGCCGCTTGCCACGGTCGATGGTCGCTATGAGATGGATTTTGACGCCTGGGAAGCCATGATGGACCCCGGCGTGAAGATGATGATCCTCTGCTCGCCGCATAACCCCGGCGGAAGGGTCTGGAGCCCGGACGACCTGACCCGGGTGGCAGAGTTCTGCAAACGCCACGACCTGGTGCTGGTTTCGGATGAGATCCACCATGATCTGGTCTTCGGCGGCGCCAAACATACCGTCATGCCCAATGCCGCGCCGGAGATCCTTGATCGTCTGGTGATGATGACGGCCACCACCAAGACCTTCAATATCGCGGGCTCGCATACCGGCAATATCATTGTGCCGGATGCAAAGCTGCGGGCCAAAGTGCAGGGGGTGATGAATGCCCTTGGGATCTCCGGCAATACCTTTGGCTTTATGATGGCCGAAGCGGCCTACAGCCCTGAGGGGGCGGCCTGGGTGGATGAGCTGGTGGCCTATATCGACGGCAACCGGAAGCTCTTTGACGAGGGTGTCAATGCCATTCCGGGTCTGGCCTCAATGGCTCTGGAGGCGACTTATCTCGCCTGGGTCGATTTTTCGGGCACCGGCATGGCGCCTGCGGAGTTCAAAGCCCGCGTTGAAAAAGAGGCCGGGATTGCCGCCAACCATGGCGACAGCTTTGGTCTGGGCGGTGAGAGCTATCTGCGCTTTAACCTTGCCACGCCGCGCGCGCGGGTGGTTGAGGCGGTGGAGCGGCTGAAGAAAGCCTTTGCGGATCTGCAGTAAGCTCTGCTCTGGTGGGCAGGAAGAGGGGGCTCTGCCCCCGCTTTGGCCAGGGCCAAAGCCCCCCGGAGTATTTTGAAAAAGCCAAAGGCAAAACCCGCGCCAGGGTCAGGGGCGCGGGTATTTTCGTCTCAGTTGTTCATCTCGGCCCGGACCTGCTGGCGCAGGCTGTCGATCGGGATGGTTTTGCCGTCCCGGCGGAAGTGCCAATAGGTCCAGCCGTTGCAGCTCGGGGCTTTTTCATAGGCGGCGCCGACCTGATGGATGGAGCCTGCGACGCTGTCACCGGCGAGGGTGCCGTCGGCGCGGATTTTTGCGGTGGTGCCGCGCGGCGAGACCAGGACCTCGCCCGGGCGCAGCAGGCCGCGCTCAACCAGGTGGCCGAAGGGGATGCGCGGCTCGGCGCGTTTGGAGCCTGCGGTTTCAAGCGCCGAGGCGTCAAAGGTGCGCACGCGGGCGATGCGTTTGGCGGCCACTTTGCGGTAGGCTTCCTCGCGCTCGATGCCGATGAAATTGCGGCCGAGCATTTTGGCCACCGCGCCGGTGGTGCCGGTGCCGAAGAAGGGATCGAGCACCACATCGCCCGGATTGGTCGAGCCGATCAGCACGCGGTGCAGCAGCGATTCCGGCTTCTGCGTCGGATGGGCCTTTTCGCCATTGGCGTCTTTCAGACGCTCATGGCCGGTGCAGAGCGGCAGCAGCCAGTCGGAGCGCATCTGGGTGCCTTCGTTCAGCGCCTTGAGGGCGTCGTAGTTGAAGGTATAGCGCGAGTTTTCCGACTTTGACGCCCAGATCATCGTCTCATGGGCATTGGTGAAGCGCTTGCCGCGGAAGTTCGGCATCGGGTTCGATTTGCGCCAGACCACATCGTTCAGCAGCCAGAAGCCTGCATCCTGCATGGAGGCTCCGACGCGGAAGATATTGTGGTAGGAACCGATGACCCAGATGGCGCCATTGGGCTTCAGCAGGCGGCGGGCTTCGGCCAGCCAGGCGCGGGTGAATGTGTCGTAAGCGGCGAAGCTGGAGAACTGATCCCAGTGATCGTCGACCGCATCGACCTTCGAGTTGTCGGGGCGATGAAGCTCGCCCTTCAGTTGAAGGTTATAGGGCGGGTCTGCGAAGATCAGATCGATGGATGCATCCGGAAGGGAGCGCATCACCTCAATGCAATCACCAGACAATATGTCATTCAGCGGAAGCGCGGGCGCTTCCGTTGCCTTGGTTTTAATAGCCATTACTCTGCCTCAGGTTCGCGCATTTTTGCGCGTTATTGTGGGTCCAATTTCGGGCAAAGCAGGGGGGCGGTCAAATTGTTTTTTGAATCAAGCCTTTGGGGATGGGGCTTGGCACAAGATATTGTGGACCGGCTTAAACGACCGCCTATGCGCGGGAGTCACCCCTAAGGAAAGCAGGGCGGCGAGGTGATCTTTTGTGGGATAACCTGCGTTCCGCTCCCATCCGTAGCCGGGAAACTGTTGCGAAAGTGACTCCATCAGGGCATCGCGGGCGACCTTGGCGACGATGGAGGCGGCGGCGATCGAAAGCACCCGGGCGTCGCCTTTGACCACGGCTTCGGCGGTGCAGGTCAGCCCCTTTGGCAGGCGGTTGCCGTCGATCAGGGCGTGATCGGGGGCACGGGGCAGGGCTGCAATCGCGCGTTGCATGGCGAGATGTGAGGCCTGGAGGATATTGATCTCGTCAATCTCTTCAACACTGGCATGGGCGATGGCCACCTCGGCTGTGGCGTGGATCCGGGCGGCGAGGGCCAGGCGGCGCGCGGCGGTCAGGGTTTTGCTGTCGCCCAGACCCTCCGGGATGCAGGTCGGGTCAAGGATCACGGCGGCCGCCGTGACGGGGCCGCAGAGCGGGCCGCGGCCCACCTCATCGACGCCGCAGATCAGGCGGGCGCCGCGGGCGGCGGCAGCAGTTTCAAAGGAAAAATCGGGAGCAGGTTTTGTCATGCCTCTGTGATGCCGCCCCGGATGCGGGGCGGCAAGAAAAATCCGATCAGCGGATCAAAGCGCCGCGGGGCGGGCCGGAGTGACCCTGGCGGGGCGCGTGGTGCGGTGGGCGGTGATGCACCTGCGGGCGCGGCGGATGGGCGTGGTAGCGCGGCGGCGGCGGGGGCGCGCGGTAAACATGGCGCGGCGGGGCGGCCCGGTGGTGCCAGCGCGGCGGGGGCGGTGGCGGCGCGGCATAGCGGCGGCGGTCGTCGTGGCGGTCGGCTTTGTTGAGGGCCGTGCCGATGATGGCGACCGCCGCCACGCCTGCCAGGAGGCGGGCAAAGTCATCATTGGCGCGCAGCGGCGTGGCTGTGGTGCCGGTCACGGCCAGCGCCAGGGCCAGCGTGCTGAAGAGGGCGGTGAGGCGTTTGGGAAAGCGCAGGTGTTTCATGTCAGGCTCCGGTCAAAGGGCCGGTCTGCCAGGGGGCGGCAGATCCGGCCGGTGTCCCTGTGTGATGCCGGAGCGGCGGATGTCAGGCAAAATCAGCGGGCTGTTATGGGATGTCAAAGCCCTGAAAGGCGGCGTGTTATGGGATAACAGGCCCGGGGAGCGCCGTGATATTGCATAACTTTGCCGCGCCCTTCATGCTTTGGCGGACTGCTGCCCCGCCTCTCTGAGGGAGACCCCTATGCCGCGCGCCGGACTGCTTTGCGCCTTTGTGGCGGCCCTGCTGATTGCCGGACCGGCGGCAGCGGGCTGCTTTGCCGATTATAAGGCCAAGCAGGATGATCCGCTGCGGCTGCATTACGGGGTGATGCAGCTGCCCGCTGCGGCCTGCCGGGGCGGCGCGGCCGAGGCTGAGATCCGCCGCCGTCTGAGCGGGGCGGGCTGGACATTGCTGCAGGTGATGTCTTTCTTCGATGAGGGCGGACTTGCAGAAAGGAAGGCCAATGCCGGTGGATGGTTCCTCCGCTTCTGAGGCGCTGCGCCAGGGCTCACGGGTGGTGGTGGCGGGGGTCATCGCCGTTGTGCTGATCCTGCTGACGGCGGCCGTGCTGCTGTTTTTGAACCTGCCCGATGCCAATGCCTTTAACGCCGGCGTTGAGCGGCTGTTTGTGGAGAATACCGCCCTGACGGGCGAGACCGAGATCCGGCTTCTGGAGATTCTGGCGCAGTCGGGCACCTCTTTTGCGGAGGTTCTGGTCAGCTACCGTGCGGTGATCTTTGTGCTGCTGGTCTTTTCAGCGGCGCTGCTGGGGGTGGCTCTCGTGGCGCTGCTGAGCATCGTCTCGCTGAACCGGCGGCTGCGGGAGATGCGGCAGGCGGGGCTGCAGGTCTCGTCGCTGGTGATCTCGCGGGCCGAGCGGACGGTGACGCTGAATGCGATGGAATTTCCGCTGACCGAGGCGGCGATTGAGACGCTTGCGGTTCTGGCGGAGGCGCGGATGGATGATGAGATCCTGAGCGGCGCTGAGATTGAGGCGATGATCACCGGCAGAAATGCCGTGGATTGTGAGGAGGCCGCGGGGGCCACGCGGGTCAAGCGGCTGCGGGATGCGCTTGGCAATCAGCTGGTCAGTGAACTGCTGGTCAAAACGGTGACGCGCAAAGGTTATATGCTGAGTGCCGATCGCTCTGTGATCCGGATGCAATGAAAAAGCCGCCCCGGGGGGCGGCTTCTGAGGCAGAGGGCAGGATCAGCCGACTTTGGTTTCCACTGCGCCCAGGCCCTCAATCTCCACCCGAACGGTTTCGCCCCGTGCCACGGCGCCTACGCCTGCGGGGGTGCCGGTGAAGATCAGATCGCCCGGCTGCAGTTCAACCAGGGTCGAGAGATAAGCAATGACATGGGGCACATCCCAGATCATATCGGCCAGATCACCGTCCTGACGGATCTGACCGTCAACGGTGCACAGAATGCGGCCCTTTGACATCGCACCGCAGTCAGCGACGGGGGTGATGTCGCCGCAGACGGCCGAGCGGTCAAACCCCTTGCTCATATCCCAGGGGCGGCGCTGCTGCTTGGCCTGGGCCTGCATGTCGCGGCGGGTCAGATCATTGCCGGGGGCAAAGCCCCAGATCAGATCGGAGGCCGCTTCAACGCTGACATGGCTGCCGCCCTGCCCAAGTGCGACGACGAGTTCCGCTTCATGGTGCAGATCCGCGGTCGCAGAAGGATAGGGGATCGCGGCATTGCCGGTCACCAGGCTGTCGGCGGATTTGGTGAAGAAGAACGGCGGCTCTTTGGTATCCGCGCCCATCTCTTTGGCATGCTCTTCGTAATTGCGCCCCACGCAGAAGATGCGGCGGACCGGAAAGCGGTCAGCGCTGCCTTTGACGGGAACCGAAGCGGGGGCAGGGGGGGCAAATACGAAGGTCATCAAATTCCTCACGGGCCAAGTGTGAAGCAATTGATGGCACGGGCCTGGAGGCGGCGACAGGCCAGATCGGCCTGATCGCGTGTCAGCCCGGCAAATGTGGCCTCCCAGCCACCGCCTTTTTGGTTAATTTTACGCAAAGCGCCTTCCAGAGCGCGGGTTTCAGACAGCGCAGTCTGCAAAAGCGCGCGCTCGGCGGTGCCGCGGGTGTTGAATTTGCCTAAGGTAATTGCCCAGTGACGCCCGCCTGAGGTCGAGACGCGCGAGACGACTTCCCGGGTCTCAGTCGTGGCAGAGGTGCGCTGAACATTGGAGGGCAGCGCCTCGGTGGTCTCGGCCCGGGCCATGGTCATCACGATTTCACCGGGCCGGGCGCGGGGGCGTTCGCCGCTGAGGGCGGGAACCACAAGCTTGCCGGTAAAGCCCTGAGCCAGCGGGACATTGTCGTCATCTGCGGGCGGCACCGGCATATCTTCGGGCAGATCGGCCTCGGCCAGTTCGGCAACGCTGGCGGGCAGGGCTGCGGCGACAAGGCTGGCAGCCTGCGGGTCCTGCGGTGCGGGGCTGACTTCACGCCCCGCCTCATCCACCACCTGGAACGGCAGGGTGGTTGCTTCGGGGGCGGCTTCGGCCAGCTGAACCACGGCCGGGGTGATCTCTGCGGGCGCGGCCTCAGGGAGGGGCGCGGCATTGGCCAGCGCGAGAGCCGCGGCCACGCCTTCAGGTGCCGGGGTCGGTGCGGGTGATGCTTCGGCAACCGCAGCCACATCGGGCGCCGCGGGGCGCGCGCGCGGCTGCGTCAGGGGAACATCGCTCAACATCGTCTCAACGGCTTGCGCGGCATCTGCCACTTCGGTCACCGGAGTTTCCTGCGCGGGTTCCGCGGCCACGGCGTCAGGGCGCGGCGGCGGCGGTTCAAGATCTGCCACCGCGAAGGGCAGGGCAGCGGGGGCTGCGGCGGGTTCCGGTTCCGTCGTCAGCGCGGCCAGCACATCGGCCACACCGCTGGTCAGCTCTGCCAGCATTTCCGGAGCCGGGGTAAGTTCTGCAGGCCGCGGTGCCGGGCGCGGCGAGGTGGCGCGCGCCGTCTGCAGGCGGATCGTTTTTCCGGCCCCGCCTGGCGCATTGTCAGACTCATCGGCGATCGCAGCCAGCGAGACGGGCGGCGGCGGCACGCTGCGCACCCGGTTCGGGGCCGCGCCGAAGCCCACATCCATCAGTTCGGCCATCTTTTTGTTGCGGTGCGCCGTCGAGACGCCGCCCATCACCGTGGCGACCAGACGCTTGCCGTTGCGCTCTGCCGAAGCCGTCAGGTTAAAGCCGGCCGCATTGGTATAGCCGGTTTTGATCCCGTCCGCGCCGCGATAGCCCTCAAGGAAGCGGCGGTTGGTGTTATTGACCCGCGCCACGCCCGCATCTTCCTGCAGCCGCGAGAACATCGGGTAATGCTGGGGGAAATCATAAAAAAGACGCCGGCCCAGCAGCGTCATATCCCTTGCCGTCGAGAGGTGGCCTTCCGCGGTCAGCCCGTGGGCGTTGCGAAAGCTGGAGCGGTGCATCCCGAGCGCTTTCGCCGTGCGGTTCATCCTTGCTGCGAAGGCGCGCTCATTGCCGCTGATGTGATCGCCGAGTGCAGAGGCCGCGTCATTGGCCGATTTAATCGCTGCCGCGCGGATCAGGTGACGCACCGAGATGCGCTGCCCTGAGCGCAGCCCCAGCCGCGAGGGTGGCTGCGAGGCGGCATGAGAGGTGATGGTGACCATATCGTCCAGACGGATCTCGCCACGGCGGATCGCATCAAAGGTGATATAAAGCGTGAGCATCTTGGTCAGCGAGGCCGGATGCACCCGGGTGTCGGCGTTTTGCTCATAGATCACCTGACCGGTGCGGGCATCCATGACAAGCGCGGCATAGGGCGCAGCAAAGGCAAAAAATGGCGCACAGAGAAGAGCCAGAAAGACCACCGCTGCGGCGGCGAATTTTCGGGCAAAAAAGCCCGGCCGGAGTGTCCCTGACCCGATCACTGCACCTGTCCTTGTACTGCCTCGTCACCGGTCTTAGTGCCGGGTACTCCGAAAAGGCTAACACAGGGGTCGGCATTGTGGAAACCCCGGATTCACAATGGAAATCGGGTCGGCGGGGGATTGCCAAAGCCTTATTTGGTAGGGATTTTTAACCCTGCTACCAGACCTGCGCCCCAGGCCAGGTGTCGCGCAATTTTACGTGATTCGCGCCTTCACAATCGCAGATTGCAGATAAGTTCAGGAAGTCTATCTATACTTGCGATTTCGCGGTAACGCGGGTGTCCTTCGGGGGCCTCGGCATGTTCCAGCTCCCAGGGCGTGCCATGTGGCACAAAGACGCCCCAGGCCCCGGCTTCCAGCGCTGGCAGGACATCGGACTTCATCGAATTTCCGACCATCAGCGCCTGGCGCGGCGCGGCTCCGTGGCGCGCGAAAATCCGGGCATAGGCGGCGCTGTCCTTCTCAGAGAGGATCTCAACCCCGTCAAACAGCCCGGCCAGACCTGAGGCGGCCAGCTTGCGCTCCTGGTGGATCAGATCGCCCTTGGTGATCAGCAAAAGGCGGTGCGCTCCGGCCAGGCTCTCCAGGGTCTCGCGGACCTGAGGCAGCAGCTCCAGCGGATGGGCCAGCAGATCCCGCCCCGCCGCCATCACTTCGCCCAGCACCTGCGCCGGAACGCGCCCGTCGCTGAGCGTGATCGCCGTTTCCATCATCGACAGGGTAAATCCCTTCACCCCATAGCCATAAAGCGGAATGTTGCGCCGCTCGGCCGCCAGCAGCGCGAGCGCCAGATCCCCGCGCGGGACCCAGGGCTCAAGCAGGCGCAAAATCTCTTCTCCCGTGCGGCGAAAGAAGCTTTCATTGTGCCAAAGCGTGTCATCGGCATCAAAGCCAAGGGTGGTCAGGGTCAGGGTGCGCTCCTTTGCTGTCGCAGTGCTGCCCTGGCGGCGCAGCCTGCGCAAGGCCCGTTGCGGCTTGACCCGGCGGGCGGCTTCAGGACAGCTGCGCAGATCTGTGGAGACTGCCATGAAACTGCTTTGTGCCGCCGCTCTGTTGTCTCTCTCCCTCACGCTTCCCGCCGGGGCAGAGGTGATCGTGGCAACGGATCCCGATTTCGCCCCCGTTGCCACCGAACTGGCGCAGCGGCTTGGCGCAGCCGATTTTCGCGTTCTCGCGCTGCAGCCTGCCGCGCTTGAGCGGGCAGAGGCCGATCTGATCCTCGGGCCCGATACCGCCCTGGCCGATCGCCTGATTGCCAGCGGCGCGGCGCTGGCCCCCGGTCGCGTGACCTATGCCATGGGCCGCAGCGGCACCGAGGAGGCGGTGAACCCGCGCGACGGTGTTTTGATGCAGCGCGCGGCGGAGAATGCGGCGGCCCGCGACTTCCTCGACTTTCTGCTGACGCCGGAGGCCTGGGATGTGATCGTCGCGGCCGGTTTCGGGGCGCATTGAGCCCCCCTGCTTTTGATTCGCTCTGGGCAGGCGGGCGGCTTTCTGGCATATCCCCGCCATCTCCCGGAGGCCCGAAAATGCTGGACGAAACCCCAGACGACATCCATGCGCTGTTCAAAGGTGCGCCGAAATCGACGGAATTCCGCAAGCTGCGCAAGCGCCTTGTGCAGGAGGTCCGCACGGCGATTGAGACCTATGGGATGATCGAGCCGGGGGGCAAATGGCTGGTCTGCCTGTCGGGGGGCAAGGACAGCTATGCCATGCTGGCCATCCTGCATGAGCTGAAATGGCGCGGCCTTCTGCCGGTCGAGCTGCTGGCCTGCAACCTCGATCAGGGGCAGCCGGGCTTTCCCTCGACGGTGCTGCCGGAGTTTCTGGAAAAGATGGGTGTGCCGCACCGCGTTGAGTATAAGGACACCTATTCCATCGTGGTCGATAAGGTGCCCCAGGGGCGGACTTATTGCGCGCTCTGCTCGCGTCTGCGGCGCGGCAACCTGTACCGCATTGCCCGCGAAGAGGGCTGTACGGCCGTGGTCCTTGGCCATCATCGCGATGATATCCTTGAAACTTTCTTCATGAACCTGTTCCACGGCGGGCGTCTGGCGACCATGCCGCCGAAGCTTCTGAACGAAGAGGGTGATCTCTTCGTCTACCGTCCGCTGGCTTTTGTGGCTGAGGCGGATTGCGAGAAGTTCTCGCGGCAGATGAACTATCCGATCATCCCCTGCGATCTTTGTGGCAGCCAGGACGGGCTTCAGCGGATGCAGGTGAAAAGTATCCTGAATGAGTGGGAGCGCCGCACCCCAGGCCGTCGCAACATCATGTTCAAAGCGCTGATGAACACGCGGCCCTCGCATCTGCCCGATCCGGCGCTCTTTGACTTCCTGGGTCTGGCGCGGCGTGAGGGGGAGACCGGGGAGATCGATCAGATTGATGATAATATCCCCGATCTGCGCGCCCGCGATTAAGATTTGACTCAGGCTGTTACCCTAACGTTCCTGCTGCCCCGGATGGTCCGGCGCGCAGGGCGGAGGTGCGGATGGCTGCGGGACTTTCCGGACAATGGCGGGACTGGATCAGGGCCCGCACGGGGGCACCCTTTCTGGTGATGGGGGGACCGGTCCTGGCACTGGCCGGGTTCTGGGTTGCGGGGGAACGCGGGCTGGTCGTGGCTGTGCTGGCGCTGTTGCTGCTGGCGGTGGCGACCGGCGCCTGGCGACAACCCGACAGTGCAAGGCAGTCTGACCCGGCGGAGCCCTATTCCCGGGACCGCTTTCTGGCGGAACTCGACAGCCGGCTGATGCAGGCGGAAAGCCAGGGCATGGGGACGGGCTGCATCGTGCTGCAGTTCGATGATGCAGGCACGCTTCTCGATCGCTATGGCCGCTCCACCCAGACAGAGGTGATCCGCAGCATGGGCGAACGGCTGGTCTCGGCGCTGCGTCAGGGGGACCGGGTTCTGCGCCTCGAAGGCGGCGGCTTTGCCATTTCGCTTTCCCCCTCACGGCGGCTGGATCTGGAGGCCATGGTACAGCTGTCGTCCCGGCTTCAGGCTCTGGTGGCGGAACCTGTGACCTTTGGTGGCGCACGCATTCTGGCGACCTGCTCTGCCGGATTTTGCATGGGCGCCAGAGTGCAGCGTGGCAGCGGGGCGGAGCTGCTGGACTGCGCGCAGGTTTCCGCAGATGAGGCATTGCGCAATGGTCCCGGCGCGCTGCGCGCCTTCGCCCCCGGCATGGCCCGCAAAAGGGCCGAGCGTGACGCCCGCCGCGCAGAGCTTGAGGAAGCCCTTGATGCCGGACAGATCCGGGCCTGGTTCCAGCCGCAGATTTCCGCAGACACCGGCGAGATCACCGGCTTTGAGGCCCTGGCCCGCTGGCAGCACCCGGAGCGCGGGGTGATCCCGCCCGCGGAATTTTTGCCGGCCATCGGCGATTCCGGCCTGTCAGAGCGGCTGTCGGAAGTGATGGTTTTCAACGCCCTGGTCGCGCTGTCCCGCTGGGATACCGCCGGGCTGCGGGTGCCGGGCGTGGGGGTGAACTTCTCGTCCGATGAATTGAGAAACCCCCGTCTTGCCGACAAGCTGAAGTGGGAGTTGGACCGCTTTGATCTGACCCCCGATCGCCTTTCAGTCGAAGTCCTTGAGACGGTGATGAGCATGGGTGAGGCCGATGTCATCGTGCGCAACATCACCGAGCTTGCCCGCCTGGGCTGTCGGATTGATCTGGACGATTTCGGCACCGGCCATGCCTCCATCACCAATATCCGCCGCTTCGGGGTTCACCGCCTGAAGATCGACCGCTCGTATATCTCACGGGTGGAGCAGGACCGCGAGGCGCAGCGGGTGCTGACCGCAATCCTGTCGATGGCCGAACAACTCGGCCTCGATACCCTGGCTGAAGGAGTCGAGACGCCTTCAGAACTTGCGCTGCTGTCGCAACTCGGTTGCGGTCATGTCCAGGGCTTTGGTATCGCCCGCCCCATGCCCTTCGAAGCAACCTCGGATTGGATACGCAGCCATATGGCGCGCCCGAAGGTGACCTGGAAGGCGGGAAATGCACCTGGCTGATGCTGCGGCAGATTATCGGGTCCGGTCGCTGCTATGGCCAAAGGCGGCGTCAGAGACTATCTAAGGGCCCAGGTAATCAGCCAGGCAGGACCGATGGACGAGACACGCGGCCGCGTCACACGCGAGGGAATCAGGATCTACGACAGCTCAGACTTTGCGGGGATGCGCGAAGCCGGTCGGGTTGCAGCCGAGATCCTGGATGAAGTCGGCCCGCTGGTAAAACCCGGCGTGACCACGCTGGAGCTGGACGATTTCATCGCCGGCCGCGTCACCGCAAAGGGCGCCAAAAGCGCGACCATCGGTTATACCCCCCCGGGGCGTGCGCCCTATATGCATGCTTCCTGCATTTCGCTGAACCATGTGGTCTGCCACGGCGTTCCGGGTGCCAAGGTATTGAAGACAGGCGATATTCTGAATATCGACGTCACGGTGATTGTGGATGGCTGGTTCGGTGACACCAGCCGTATGTATGTCGCAGGCGATCTGTCGGTCAAAACCCGTCGCCTGATTGAGGTGACCCACTACAGCCTGATGGCGGGTATCGCTGCGGTCAAACCCGGCAATACTTTTGGCGACATCGGTCATGCAATCCAGGCCCTGGTCGAAAGCAAACGCATGAGTGTGGTGCGGGACTTTTGCGGCCATGGTCTGGGTCAGGTGTTCCACGCGCCGCCGAACGTGCTGCATTATGGCAAGGCCGGCAGCGGCCCTGTGCTGGAGCCGGGGATGTTCTTCACCATTGAGCCGATGGTGAACCTGGGCCGCCCGGAAACCAAAGAGCTGGCCGACGGCTGGACCGCTGTGACCCGCGATAAGTCGCTCTCGGCGCAATATGAGCATTCGGTGGGTGTGACGGAGACCGGCGTCGAGATCTTCACCCTTTCGCCGGCCGGGCTTTTTGCCCAGGCCTTCAGCTGACGCGCTCGTCCTTCAGCAAAAGCAGCAATGCCAGAACGGTAATCGCAACGCCGCCCGCCACCAGGCCGGGCGGCGCTTCTGCTTTGAAGGCCAGCTCCCAGGCGATCACCCAGCCAGGCACCAGATAGGTATAGGCCATGACCTTGGCCCCTGGCAGCCGCTGGCTGGCATATTGCATCAGCGCCGCGGTGATGGCGGTGGTGCAGACCGCGGTATAGCCAAGCGTTGCCCAGACAATCCCCGGCATCGCGGCCCAGTCCGTTGCCAGCACCTTCGGCAGCGCCCAGGGCGTCAGGATCACCAGCCCGCCCAGCAGCATCATGGTGGTTGCCAGCATCGGCGGCTCACCGCGCGACATCCGCCGCATCAGGGCGGGAAGGGCAGCATGCATCAGGCAGCCCACGAAATAGATCGCTTCGCCGCGCCCGATCTCAAGCCGCAGGGCGGCCGCGATCTCGCCGCGAAAGATCACCCACAACGCACCGACCGCCCCAATAGCCAGAGCAAAACCCATACGCCCGGTCATGCGCTGGCGTAAAAGAACCCAGCCAAAGCCTGCCGACAGGATGGGAGACAGGGTAAAGACCGCCGCCGACGACAGCGGGGTTGCCGTCTTAAGTCCCTCAAACATCAGGACAAAATATCCGGCATAGATCGCGCCGGGCAAAAGCCAGCGCCAGCCGTTTTGCAGCGCACTGCGGAAGTCCGTTCGCGTCACCGCCAGCACAAGGCTGGTCACCACAAGGGCCAGCAGAAACCGCAGCAGCGTCAGAGCGGCGGGGTCAACCAGATTGGCCACCCGCGCCCCGAGGGTGAAGGAGCCTGCGACCAGGGCCGAAAAGGCCAGCATCGCAAGGTGGCCTCTCAGCGGTACGCTCAGCATGTCAGGCTTTGCTCCGGTCCTGCCAGTCGAGGGCGCAGGACTTCAAATGGCTGAGAAAGGCCTGCACTTTGGCGGTGCGGTGCAAATCGACATGGGTGACCAGCCAGAGCGGGGCGGCCCATTCGGGGCGCGCAGGCAGGATCTCAACCAGATCCGGCTCGCGCAGCGCCTCATTGACGATATAAAAGCCGATGCCCAGACCCGCGCGGACAGCCTCAGCGGTAACGGCAGGTTCGGTGCCGCGGAAGGTGATGGCCTGGGCCGGCACATTGGCATCGAGCCAGCGGAAAAAGGGCGCGCGCAGCTGATCGCCCTCGCCGCCGACAAAGCGGTGGCTGAGGTAATCCTCGGGGCTCCCGGGGCGGCCATAGGTCTCGACATAGCTGCGGCTGGCATAAAGCGCATAGGGCAGGCTGCCAAAGGGCTGGACGACATTATCGGGATCATCGGGAGCATTGCCCGCCCGGATCGCGACATGAGCCTCGCCATATTCCAGGCGGAAGAGCCGGTGATCCGTCAGGCAACGAATTGAAATCTGGGGATAAAGCCTCTGAAATGAGGTCAGGGCCGGGACCAGAAATTTCGCCATTCCGCCGACGGATGTAATGACCAGCTCTCCGGCCACCGTCTCGCCCTGGCCGCGCAGACGGCCTGCGAGCTGGCTGAACTGATCGGCGGCGGTATCGGCGACCTTCAGCAGATCGCGTCCGGCTTCGGTCGGGGTATAGCCGCGGGCATGGCGCTGAAACAGCTTGGTGCCGAGCTGTTTTTCCAAAGCGTCGATATGGCGGATGACCGTGGCGTGGTGAACGCCTAAGATTTCAGCCGCGCCCGACACGGTGCCAAGGCGGGCCACCTGCCAGGCGGTGCGGATTTCGTCCCAGTTGCTCAGCCCGTTCACGCCCGTTGCTCCTTGATACTCAGGATTTTTTACCGATTTTCGGCTCGGTGCCGCTCAGGATGCGGGAGATATTGGCCTTGTGCCGCTCGAGAATGACCACGGCCAGCAGCACCATCAGGGCGACCATTTCGCCATGCCCGAAGCTCCAGGCCACCAGCGGCGAGAGCACCGCCGCCACCAGCGCCGAAAGCGAAGAGATCCGCGTGATCGCAGCCGTCAGAAGCCAGATCCCGCAGGCCGCAAGCCCCACCGGCCAGGCCAGCGCCAGCAGCGTGCCAAGGAAGGTGGCCACGCCTTTGCCGCCCTTAAAGCCCAGAAAGATCGGGAAAAGATGGCCGACAAAAGCCGCAAGCCCCGCCAGTTGCGCCGCATCTTCGCCCACCAGCGCCCGTGCGATCAGCACCGCGATGCCTGCTTTTCCGGCATCAAACACCAGCGTCAGAAAAGCCGCGGGCTTATTGCCGGTGCGCAGCACATTGGTCGCGCCGATATTGCCCGAGCCGATTTTGCGCAGATCGCCCAGACCAAAAAGCCGCGCCATAACGATCCCGAAGGGCACCGAGCCCAGCAGATAGGCCAGGGCCGCCGTCAGCGCCAGCAGGGGGAAGGAGGTGATAATCTCAGGCATTCAGGTCCCCGAAGACGCAGGTGCCGCCAACCCAGGTGCCGAGCACCTTTCCCTCCATCCGCGCGCCGTCGAAGGGGGTGTTCTTGGATTTTGAGCGCAGTGTAAACCGATCGAGCACGAAAGGCGCATCCGGGTCAAACAGAACCAGATCCGCAGGCGCGCCAATGGCGATGGTCCCGGCCTCAAGGCCCAGGCGGCGGGCCGGGTTCAGCGCCATGGCGCGGAAGAGGCCCGGCAGATCCATCACGCCCGCATGATAAAGGCGCAGCGCGGCGGGCAGGAAGGTCTCCAGCGCGACGGCCCCGGCGGCGGCCTCCTCAAAGGGCAGGCGCTTGCTTTCTTCGTCCTGCGGCGTGTGCATTGAGCAGAGCACATCGATCAGGCCCGAGGACAGCGCATCGCAGACCGCCATGCGATCTTCCTCTGAGCGCAGCGGCGGGGTCAGTTTGAAGAAGGTGCGGTAGTCGCCGACGTCATATTCATTCAGCGTGACATGGTGGACTGAGACACCGGCCGTCACATTCAGGCCGTTTGCCTTGGCACGCTCCAGCGCGGGCAGGCTGAGGGCCGAAGTGATCTGATCGGCGTGATAGCGCACGCCCGTCATCTCCACGAGGGCGAGGTCGCGCTCCAGCCCCATGCGCTCGGCCTGGGGCGAGACCGCCGGAATGCCGCGCAGCGAAGCGAATTTGCCCGAAGTGGCGGATGCGCCTTTCGAGAGCGCAGGCTCCTGCGGGTGGCTAACCACCAGCGCGCCGAGCGAGCGGGCATAGGTGAAGGCGCGCGACAGCACTTTGGCGTCGCTGATGACATGGTCGGTATCGGTGAAAGCCACCGCCCCGGCATCCTGCAGGAAGCCGATCTCGGTCATCTCGCGGCCCTGACGGCCCTTGGTCAGCGCGCCCATGTGACGGATGCGGACGGGGCTGGATTCGCGGGCACGGCGGGTCACGAACTCCAGCGTCTCGGGCGTGTCGATTGAGGCCTCGGTGTCCGGGCGCGCGATGATCGTGGTGACACCCCCCGCCGCAGCCGCCAGACCGGCGGAGCGGAAGCTTTCCTTGTGACGCTCGCCTGGCTCGCCGATTTTCACGCCCCAGTCGACAATCCCCGGGCCGAGGCATTTGCCGCCGCAGTCGATAAGCTCGGCCCCCTCGGGTGCCTCGGCGTCGCGGGCGATGATGCGGCCATCCAGAACCGTCAGGCTGCCGATCCGGTCGGTGCCGCTTTCCGGGCAGATCAGGCGGGCGTTATGAAAATGCAGAGTCATTGCGAGCCTCTTTGGATGAAGCGCCAGAGCGCAGGGCCTCAGCCCACGGATATCTTAGGTCAGAGCCGGAGATCCGGCTCATGGGCGGCGGCCTGTGCGGGCGGTCTCAATCGCGGCGACCACAGCCCCCGCATCCGCCGGATAGCGGATCAGATGTTTGTCACCATCAAGCGTGATGATCTGAACATCGCTGAGAAACTTCCGCACCTTCGTGATGCGGTTCAGCCGGAACACGCGGCCCCCGGGCAGGATCAGCCGCCTATCGGTCAGCGTCCAGGTCATGCCCAGCACCTCAGACTGCAGATACCAGCCGCGCAGAGCCAGCGCCGCAAAGGCCGCAACCGGGCCGACCCAGGGGTCGGGGTTGGCCATAACGATCAGCACCAGACCCGCAATCACGCCGCCTGCGACCGCAATCACCAGATGACTGCGCCAATAGGCGGCCTTATCGGGGCGAAATTCCGCCAGCACGCGCTCTCCCGCCTCGGGGTCGAGCCCGCGAAAGGGATCGGCCGCGCTCATCCGCCGATCACCACGAAAACCACGGTCAGCAGCGCGATCACCACCAGGACCCCGGTGGCGACCATGCCCGACATGGCCGCGTCAGACTTTTTGCGCTTTGGCTTTTTGTCCTCAGGCATAGGTCTCGCCATTCAAAGCGCGGCCGCGTTCGGCGCGCAGGTTCTGCGCCAGCAGATCCATACAGGCCATGCGGACCGCGACGCCCATTTCAACCTGCTCCTGGATGACCGAGCGGTTGATGTCGTCGGCGATCTCGCCGTCGATCTCAACGCCGCGGTTCATCGGGCCGGGGTGCATGACGATGGCATCGGGCCGGGCGTGCGACAGCTTCGCTGCATCAAGGCCGTAGCGGTGGAAATATTCGCGCTCTGACGGAATGAAGCCGCCGTCCATACGCTCTTTCTGAAGGCGCAGCATCATGACGACATCGGCGTCTTTCAGACCCTCGTTCATGTCTTCATAGACTTCTGCGCCGAATTCTTTGAAGCCCGCGGGCATCAGGGTCGGCGGGCCGATCAGACGGATGCGGTTTTCCATCTTGCCCAGCAGGATCAGGTTCGAGCGCGCCACGCGGCTATGGGCGATGTCGCCGCAGATCGCCACGGTCAGGCGCTGAATGCGGCCCTTTTTGCGGCGGATCGTCAGCGCATCAAGCAGCGCCTGGGTCGGATGCTCATGGCGGCCGTCTCCGGCGTTCAGCACCGCGCATTCCACTTTGGAAGCCAGCAGGTTCACCGCGCCGGAATTCGGGTGGCGCACGACCAGCAGATCCGGGTGCATGGCGTTCAGCGTCAGGGCGGTGTCGATCAGCGTCTCGCCCTTCTTCACGCTGGAGGTCTGCATCGACATATTCATGACATCCGCGCCAAGGCGCTTGCCCGCCAGCTCAAAGCTGCTTTGCGTGCGGGTGGAGTTCTCAAAGAACATATTGATCTGGGTCAGCCCTTCCAGGACATCCGTGCGCTTCACCGTGCGCCGGTTCAGATCGACGTAACGATCTGCAAGGTCCAGAATGGTCAGGATTTCCTGGGGTGACAGCGGCTCGATGCCGAGGAGATGGCGCTGACGGAACGACATCGGGGGCCTCCTTGTCCGGAATGGGCTGCTTATAGGGCGCGGCTTTGATCGCGGCAAGGCGGCGCAGGGTCTGATCGCGGCCTGGTGACAGAGATTTCTGCGCGATTTCTCAGCGCGCGACCGCAAAGCCCATGTTCCCCAGAGGGGGGATTTGTCATAGGGTCAGCGCATGAGTTTTGATGCTGACCTCTCAACCCTTGATCCGCGGGTGATCGAAGCGCTGCTGGCCCTTCAGGCCGATGCAGGCGTCGATGAATGTATGGAAGAGGCACCGCTCGACCGTTTCGCCGCTTTTGAGGCGCAAAAGGAAGCCGCCGCCGCCCGCGCGGCAGAGGCCCCG
The DNA here is from genome assembly GCF_003863335.1 of Falsigemmobacter faecalis. Classification (GTDB taxonomy): domain Bacteria; phylum Pseudomonadota; class Alphaproteobacteria; order Rhodobacterales; family Rhodobacteraceae; genus Wagnerdoeblera; species Wagnerdoeblera faecalis. Next base: position 45,742 of record NZ_RRAZ01000023.1, read on the forward strand.
GCTGCGCCCGCGGGGGCAGAGCGGCGCGGGGCAGCGCCTCTGCGGGCTGAGCCGCCGGTGGTGGTGAAGGTCGATCCTGAGGTTGAGGCCCGCCGCAGTGCCGCGGCAGCGCCCGATCTCGCGGCCCTCGCTGAGGCGATGCAGAATTTCCCGCATTCCGATCTGAAGCGCGGCGCGCGGAATTTCCTTTTCTCTGAGGGGGCTGCGGGCGCGCGGGTCATGTGGATCACCGATCCGCCCGGCTCGGCTGAGGATCGTGCGGGGCAGATTTTCGCCGGACCCTCGGCGGGGCTCTTTGCGAAAATGCTGGGGGCTATCGGGCTCAGCACGCAAAGCCCTGATCTGCAAAGCGCGGTCTATGTGGCGCCCTTCATCCCCTGGCCGGTCCTTGGGGCGCGGGCGCAGGATCCGGGCGTATCGGCTATGATGGTGCCCTTTCTGCGCCGCCATATTGAGCTGGCTGCCCCGGATCTGGTCGTGCTGACCGGGCAGATGGTTGTTCAGGCTTTGCTTGGGAAATCCGGTCTGCTGAGCCTGCGGGGCAGCTGGACAGAGGTGATGGGCCGCCCGGCGCTGGTCTCGCTGCCGCCTTTGATGCTGCTGCAGAACACATATCTCAAACGCGGATCCTGGGAGGATCTGCTGTCGCTGAAGGCAAGGTTGACCCCATGAGCCGCGAATTTATCCCTGTCCGTATCGCCGTGCTGACCGTCTCGGACAGCCGCTCGCTGGCCGAAGACCGCTCGGGCGATACCCTGGTGGCGCGGATTGAAGCGGCGGGCCATCTGCTGGCCGCGCGCCATATCCTGCCCGATGACCGCACTGAGATCGCCGCACAGCTGCGCGCCTGGGTGGCCGATCCGGAGATTGATGTGATTATCTCAACCGGCGGCACCGGGCTGACCGGGCGCGATGTGACGGTTGAGGCGCACCGCGATGTTTATGAAAAAGAGATCGATGCCTTTGGCACGGTCTTTACCATTATTTCGATGCAGAAAATCGGCACCTCGGCGGTCCAGAGCCGCGCCTGTGGGGGTGTTGCAGGCGGGACCTATCTCTTCGCGCTGCCGGGAAGCCCGGGGGCCTGTCGCGATGCCTGGGATGAGATCCTGGTGAAGCAGCTCGACTACCGCCACATGCCCTGCAACTTCGTGGAAATTTTCCCGCGCCTGGAAGAGCATAAGCGGCGGAAGTAAGCCTCAGCCGCCCTGACAGCCCCGCGCTTCAGCCGCTTTACCGCCTGCGAGAACCGTCACCCGCAGGCCCGAGCGATCAAAGCTGAGCGGGCGGCCATCAAGGCTTGCCAGATCGGCTTCGGCGTGAAGAACGCCGCCGCGCCGCTGGCTGCGCGCCTCTGAGACCCAGGTATTGCCATCGCTGGTCTCGATGACCACGATTTCGTCAGCCCCCATCGGCGGCATGCTCAGATCAACCGCCAGTTTCATGCCGCGGCGCGTCGGCTCCAGGCGGCAGCGGGTGGCGCTGAGGCCAAGGGCCCGGGCGTTGACAGGCTGCGCGCCAAGCGCGCGGCGGATCGCCGGATCCGGTTTGCCCGCCCCGCTGAGCGTTGAGGCCAGATGCACCCGGGCGGGCACGCAGATGTCGCGGCAGACGCCCAGATCAAGCGCGGTCTCCAGATGCACCGGGCGCGAGGCATCGCGGGGGAAAATCTCCACCGGCAAAATCACCTCCCGGCTATAGCCGATGCTTTGCATGCCATTGAAGTGAAAGACTTCCGGCGTGGGCCACAACAGTTTCACGCCCTGGAGGTTCTCTGAGCCGGTCCAGGAGATTTCGGGCGGGATGCCCGCATCACCGGGGCTGCGCCAATAGGTTTTCCACCCGGAGGCCAGGGTCAGCCGGATTGCGGCCATATGCGCACCGCTTTCCGTTTGCCAGCCGGGCAGCAGCTCTGCCTCAAGGATATCCCCAAGGCTTTGCGCCCTGGCGGGCAGGGCGGTGGACAGCGCCATCGCGGTCAGACAGATCAGGGTGCGGAGTTTGCGAAACATCCTCCGCTTGTGACGCCGCTTTTTGCGAAATCAAAGTCACAATAAGGCGATGCCTGCGCGAGGGTGGCTTGCATGCAACGCCTGGCGGGGCCAACCTGTCGCAGGATCAGTCAAAGGACACCCGCTATGGACCTGAGCGGCAAGATTTTAATTGCCATGCCTGCGATGGGGGACACGCGCTTTGAAAAAAGCGTGATCCTGATCTGCAGCCATTCTGCAGAGGGGGCCATGGGGCTGATTCTGAACAAGCCATTGCCGGGGCTGAAGTTTGCGGAGCTGCTCAAGCAGCTGAAGCTGTCTGACGGTGGCCCGGTTCGGCCGGTGCCGGTGCAGTTCGGCGGCCCCGTTGAGTCCGGACGCGGCTTCGTGCTGCACAGCGATGACTGGCGCGACCCGGATGGCACCATGATGGTGGCGGGCGGCTATGGGCTGACCACCACCCAGTCGGTTCTGAGTGAGCTGGCCGCAGGCGGGGGGCCGAAAGAGGCGCTGATGGTGCTGGGCTATGCCGGATGGGGAGAGGGTCAGCTGGAGGGCGAGATTGCCCGCAGCGACTGGCTGGTCGGAGACCCGGCGCCGGATCTGATCTTCAGCAGCGCGGATGCGGGAAAATGGACGCGGGCTCTGGCGGGCATGGGGATCGATCCTCTGGTGCTCTCCGCCTCTGCCGGGCGCGCCTGAGGGGCGGATCAGACCGCAGGGGCCACACGGGCGAGGGTCAGGGTGAAAACCTCTCCCGCGCCGCCATTGCGCAGGCCCTTTGTCGCCTCTGCAAGGGTGGCACCGGTGGTCATCACATCATCGATCAGCAGGATTTTTGCCTCCGGGGCGCGGGAAATCTCTTTCACCCGTGCGGGGTTGAGGGTGAAGGCGCCTTGCAGATTGTCGCGCCGCCCGCTTCGGCTGAGGCCGTCCTGAAGCTGCGTTGCGCGGCTGCGCAGCAGAAGATCCGGGCACCAGGGCCAGTCGAGGCGCTGGCTGAGCGCCCGGGCCAGCAGGGCAGACTGATTATAGCGCCGCCTCAGAAAGCGCAGCCGGTGCAGCGGCACCGGAACGATCAGCATCGGCCCCCGGGGTATCAGCGGACGCAGCGCATGATGAAGCCTTGCGGCCAGGGCTCGGGCCAGATCCGGACGGTCCCCATGTTTGAGCTGCAAAACCAGCTGCCGGGCCGCGCCCTCATAGAGAAAGGCCGCCCGCCCCGCCGTCCAGGGCGGGCGGCTGCGCAGGCAGTCGTCGCAGTCGGCCTCTGCCGCCCCCATTGCTCCGGGAAGCGGGGCGCCGCAAAGCCTGCAGCAGAGACCCGAGATCATCGGCAGATCGGGCCAGCAGGCGGGGCAGACGCCGCCGTCGCCATCAACGGCATCGCTGCAGACCAGGCATTGCGCCGGCCAGATCATGCGGATCGCCGCGCTGAGGGCCGGCAGGGCTTGAATTTTCATGCCTCCCCCCCTTAGGTGCCCGCTATGAGCGCCCCCATCCTGACCGACACCGCCGCCCTTGCCCGCAACCGTGCCCGCGCGACCCGCGACCCGGCGCTGTTTTTGCACGAGCTGGTGGCCGATGAAGTGCAGGATCGCCTCTCAGAGGTTAAAAGAACCTTTACGGATGTGACGATTGTTTCTCCCTGGCCCGAGGTCTGGGCCGGACGGATCGCAGGCGCGCGGGTCATCGCCGACAGCGAGATTCTGGATCTTGCGCCGGAAAGCCAGGATCTGGTGATTCATGCGCTGGCGCTGCATTGGTCGAATGATCCGGTGGGCCAGCTTATTCAATGCGCGCGGGCGCTCAGGCCGGACGGGCTGATGATGGCGGTGTTGTTTGGCGGCCAGACGCTGTCCGAACTGCGCGCCGTTCTGGCCCAGGCGGAAGCCGGGGTGCGGGGCGGTCTGGCGCCGCGGGTGCTGCCGATGGCTGAGATCCGCGATCTGGGCGGTCTTTTGCAGCGCTCAGGGCTTGCCCTTCCGGTGGCGGATTCGCAAAGCCAGCGCGTTGCCTATCGCGATCTCTTCCACCTGATGGGCGATCTGCGCGCCATGGGCGAGGCGAATGCGCTGAACGATCGCCTCCGCCGCTTCACCGGCCGGGAGATTTTCCTGCGTGCCGCTTCACTTTATGGCGAGCACTTCCCCGAAGGAGACCGCATCGCCGCGACCTTTGAGATGGTCTATCTGACCGGCTGGAAGCCGCATGAAAGCCAGCAGAAGCCGTTGCGGCCCGGATCAGCCGCGCATAGTCTTGCTGAGGCTCTGAATGCCGCGCCGCCCCGCCTGCCAGGGGCGATCGGTCGCAGCGACGATGATTGACCTGCGGTGATTTCGCCTTATTTGAAAGGGCAACTTTTGACGGGCAATGCCTGATTGTCTGTCTGCTCAAGCTTTGCTGCCAGAGGAATTTTTCATGTCTGATGCGTCCCTGACCGGCACTCTGCGCCCGGCTCATGCCCCCGCAGATCACCCCATGCTGAAACCTGCGAAGGTCGGCGTGCTGCTGGCCAATCTCGGAACGCCCGATCAGACCGATTACTGGTCGATGCGGCGCTATCTCAATGAGTTCCTCTCGGACCAGCGCGTCATCGATTATCCGAAGTGGAAATGGCAGCCGCTGCTGCAGCTGATTATCCTGACCAAACGGCCTTTCACCTCGGGCGCGAATTACAAACTCATCTGGAACAAAGAGAAAGATGAGAGCCCGCTGATGACCATCACCCGCGATCAGACCAGCGCGGTGGCTGAGGGGCTGAAGGCGCGCTACGGCGATACCGTCATGGTCGATTTCTGCATGCGCTACGGCAATCCTTCGACGAAATCGAAGGTGCGGGAAATGGTGGCGGCGGGCTGCGATAAGATCGTCTTCTTTCCGCTTTATCCGCAATATGCAGGGGCCACGACCGCCACGGCCAATGACCAGTTCTTCCGCGCGCTGATGGAAGAAAAATGGCAGCCCGCCGCGCGCACCGTGCCGGATTACTTTGAGCATCCGACCTATATTGATGCGCTGGCGAAATCGGTTGAGCGGGCCTATGCCGCGCTGCCCAAACGCCCCGACGTTCTGGTGGCCAGCTATCACGGGATGCCCAAACGCTATCTGATGGAGGGCGACCCCTACTTCTGCAAATGCCACAAGACCACGCGTCTGCTGCGCGAGCGTCTGGGCTGGGCGAAAGAGGATATCAACACCTCCTTCCAGTCGGTCTTCGGCACCGAAGAATGGCTGCGCCCCTATACGGTTGAGCATGTGGCCGAACTCGCAAAGCAGGGCAAAAAGAACATCGCCGTGATCGCGCCGGCGTTTTCGTCCGACTGCATCGAGACGCTGGAAGAGATCCAGGGTGAGATCCGGGAGGCCTTCGTTCACGCCGGTGGCGAGAGCTTCACCTATATCCCCTGCCTCAACGATGATGCGGCCCATATCGAGGCGCTTCTGGCGGTGATCAGTGAGAACCTGCAGGGCTGGGTGGCCTGAGACTGAAACAGGCGCCCCGGGGGGCGCCTTTTTCTTTACCCTTTCGGGCAAACAAAAAGGGCGCCCCGAGGGACGCCCTTTCCGTAATCCGGTCAGATTACTTCGCAGCAGCAGCAGCGATCACGACCAGGAGCAGCAGCGGGACCAGGATGCCCGAGGACGACGAGGTCTGTGCTTTAACGACTTCCGGCTCAACAACCGGAGCAACCAGGCCGCCAGCGAAGGCGGTCGAAGCTGCGAGCGACAGAGCTGCTGCGAGAGCGATTTTTTTCATAGTAAACCTCCAGGTAAACCCGCCGCCCGGTGATTGAGGGGACGACGGACGCGAACATTATGCCTCGTATTACACTCCTAACCATCGGTGCTGAAAAAACGCAACGGTGGAAAGCTGTGCGGCTGTGGCATTACCGCCACGTTGTTAAATCAGCAACACCTGAGTGCCAACTTTGCAGAGGTCATAAAGCTCCAGCACATGCTCGTTGTAAAGGCCGATGCAACCGTTGGATGAGCGCCTGCCGATCTTGCGCGTGTCATGGGTGCCGTGGATCCGGTAGTAGGTCCAGCTCAGATGCATGGCGCGCACGCCCATCGGGTTATCCGGATCGCCCGCTTTGATATGCGGCGGCCATTCCGGGTTGCGCTGGCGCATCGAAGGCGTCGGCGTCCAGCTTGGCGCGGGGTCTTTTTTGGTGATGGTGGTCCGGCCCGTGCGGGTCAGATCTGAGCTCAGCGGCACCGAGGTCGGATAGAGGCGGTAGACCGACTGATCCTCGGACCAGAAGTGCAGCGCCCGCGAGGTGAGATCCGCGAGGATCGCGCCGTTCCTCAGGTTCTCAAAATAGGGCTGCCACTGCAGGATCCGGAAGCTGGAGATATTGTGCCGGCGCGAGGCGCTGACGGCAGATTCCATCTCAGTGCTGTTGCCACCTGCAAACTGCGCCAGGGCCGGTGCAGCAAGGCCGGTCACAGCCGCGGCTGCTGCCGAGCCCAGGAACAGGCGACGGCCAGGATTGGGAAACAGATCGCGCGACATCATCACTCCTTCGGGAGATACATCGGTACATCGGAATGTACCTCCTTTACGTCCGCCGCCCCGCCTGCGCAAATCAAACGGCTGTCAAACCGCCGCTCCAGGCAGGAAAAAGCCGGGTCGGACGGGGTGGAATTGACAGAAAGGGGCCGTTTCATGCTACTGGCCTGCAGCCTGTGCGCGTCCTGCGCCACTTTCAGAGGATGGTCTTCGTGCTAAAGCGTCGTCAACTGCTCGTCTCGCTTCTCTCCACGCTTGCGCTTGCCGCCTGCGGTCAGACGATCGGCGGCGGCGGTGCCGGGCGTCTGGGCCCGGACGGAAAGCCGCTGCCGCAACTGCTGCGTCTGAGCCCCGCGGATGAGGGGCGTCTGCAGCTGCGGATGGTTGATTCGGTCAATGCTCTGCGCCAGGCGCGTGGCCAGGCCCCGGTGCAGCTGAGTGCAGAACTCAATGCCGCAGCCGCCACCCATGCCCGCGATATGTCGGTGCAGAACCGGCCCTGGCACTTCGGCTCGGACGGCTCATCGCCGCTGCAGCGCGCGCAGCGCGTGGGCTATCGCGGCCAGGTTCTGGGCGAGCTGATCTCCGAGACCTATGAAAATGAGACCGAGACCCTGGCTGCCTGGATGGCCGATGCTGACACCCGCAACGTGCTGATGCAGGCGGATGTGCGCGAGATCGGCTTTTCGTTCTTCCAGGAAAGCAGCGGCAAAATCTGGTGGTGCCTCGTGACCGGCGCAGGCGCGGGCTACGGCGTGGTCTGAGCCGCTCAGCGGCCGGGTTCCACCAGTCCGATCACCGGACCCATGGCAAAACCAAAGTCATTGCGCCCGAGATCGGGCGCATAGAGCCGCGAGATATTCCCGTCGAAGTAGAGCGCCTGTTGCAGCCCAAGCGCATCGCGGAAAAAGCGGGCAAACTGGTGAAAACTCACCCGCCCGCCGGAAATCACGAAATATGCGCGACTGCCATCGGCGCTGACGCCCACCCCGTTGCGGGTATAGCGCGAGGTCGAATCAGGCAAAAAACGCGGGTGCAGCGCGCCCTCAATCAGCAGCAACGGCCCCGACTGGGTGGCAAAGCGGCAGTCGGGACGCTCTTTGGCAAAGCTGCGCGACTCCCGGATCTGAAAGCTGCCCTCAGGCGTCACGCAAAAGACCCCGTTCGGCGTCATGCCGAAATTCCCCGGGCCCGAGGCGGTGACGATGGGCGCAAGTTCGCGGCCGCCCTCAATATGCAGCCCCACCGGGCTGCGGTCGGAATGATACATCCCCGCGTTCATCGCAAAGCGCAAAGCCTGACCCTCAGGGGCCAGGATCTGATCGATTCGCGAGAAACTGCCTAAGGTCGCGCCGCTTTCGTCGCGCAGGAACAGCCGCAGATCGGCCCCCGCCCTCACTTCGCAGACGCTGTGCCGGATCCCCTCAAAGGGGATCTCACGGCAGGCGGGGGGCGCATCCATTGCAAACGCGCCCGTGGCCGACAGCAGCAAAGCCGCCGCCGCCCGGATCAGCTTTTCAGCGATCATTGTCCCCGGCAGGCGCATCGCCTGCATCCTCGTCGTCATCGCGGGCCACAAGGTCGCGCTGTACCCGCTCATCCGCGAAGAGGCGGCGGGTTTCATCCAGACGATCAAAGGTTTCGTCCAGACGGAAGCGCAGATCCGGCGCATATTTCAGCGTCAGTTTCTTGCCGATCAAATGGCGCAATTCGCCCTTGTTGCGCGCAAGCGCGGTGATCGCCGCCTGTGAGTCACTGCCGCCGAGCGTCATGACATAGGCCGTCGCCACCTTCAGATCGTTCGAGAGGCTGACCTCGCCCACGGTGATCGAGTGGCGGTTCAGGTCAGGATCATGCACATCCGCGCGCGCAAGCACGTCCGACAGAGTGCGGCGGATCAGTTCGCCCACGCGAAGCTGACGTTGAGAGGGGCCGGCGCCCGAAGAGATGCTGTTCTTTGCCATGCCTCTCAGATAGGCGCTTTGGGCCTCTGCCGCAACGGGCGGCTTTGCACCCCGGCCTGCGACGTTTAGAAGGGGCCCAGGTTAAAAGACGCTGCCGAAGATGAGGGTGCCATGTCGGATCTGCCGGGAATTGTAATCACAGGGGTTTCGGGCCGGATGGGCCGGATGCTGGTCGGTCTCGCGCTTGCCTCTGAGAAGCTGCGTCTGACGGGCTGCCTGGAGCGTGCGGGCCACCCCTGGGTCGGTCAGGATATCGGGGTCTGCCTGGGTGGTCAGCCTGCGGGCGTTCTGGTCAGCGACGATCCGGTTGAGGTGTTTGCCAAAGCCCAGGCGGTGATCGATTTCACGGCGCCTGCGGCGACGGTTGAATTTGCCGCCCTCGCCGCCCAGGCGCGGGCCGTGCATGTCATCGGCACCACCGGCCTTGAGGCAGAGCATCTGGAAAAGATCGCCGCCGCCGCGCGTCACGCCACCATCATTCGCGCCGGCAATATGAGCCTCGGGGTCAATCTTCTGGTGCAGCTGACGAAGAAGGTGGCTCAGGCGCTGGACACCGACTGGGATATCGAAGTGATCGAGGCGCACCACCGCCACAAGGTCGATGCCCCCTCGGGCACCGCGCTGATGCTGGGCGAAGCGGCAGCAGAGGGCCGGGGCGTCGCTCTTGCAGATGTCTCGGACCGGGGCCGCGACGGCATCACCGGGGCGCGTGAGGCTGGTCACATCGGCTTTTCCGCCATCCGCGGCGGCGATATCGTGGGCGAGCATGATGTGCTGTTCGCCACCGAAGGCGAGCGGATCGTGCTTCGCCACCTGGCAACCGACCGCGCCGTCTTTGCGCGCGGCGCACTGAAAGCTGCGCTCTGGGGGCAGGGCAAAAAGCCCGGCGAATATAACATGCTCGACGTTCTGGGCCTCTGAGGGCTGTTGCACTTGTGATTGGGCAGAGCGGCGCGGCTTTGGCACAGTGATCAGGTTCAAGCCTGAGGTTCGCCATGCCCCGTCGCTCTCCCTCTGATCTGCGCTGGTCAGATGTGACGCCAAAATCACTCTTCCTGTCGCGCCGCCACTTTATTGGCGCGGCCGGAGCGCTGGCCTTTGCCTCCACAGCCCGCGCGGCTGAGCCCCCCGGTGATCTGACCCCGCGGGAGGCGATCACCACCTATAATAACTTCTACGAATTCGGCTTCGATAAAAGCGATCCGTCGAAATATGCAGGCAGCATGACCATTGACCCGTGGTCGGTGGAAATCGCGGGCCTTGTGGATCGTCCTGGCCGCTATGATCTGGCCGATGTGCTGAAAGACCAGCCGATCGGCGAGCATATCTACCGTCTGCGCTGTGTTGAGGGCTGGTCGATGGTGATCCCCTGGTTGGGCTTTCCGCTGGCGGGGCTTCTGAACCGCGTCGGTCCGCAGTCCGGTGCGACCTTCGTGGCCTTTGAGACCCTCGCGCGGCCTGAGGAAATGCCAGGCGTTAAACGCCGTCTGCTGGATTTCCCCTATGTCGAGGGGCTGCGCCTTGATGAGGCAATGAACCCGCTCACGCTTTTGGCGACCGGGCTCTATGGCGATCCGCTGGAAAAGCAGAACGGCGCGCCGCTGCGCCTGGTGGTGCCGTGGAAATATGGCTTCAAGTCGATCAAATCGGTGGTGAAGATCACCCTGACCTCCGGGCAGCCCCCCACCACCTGGCAGCGCCTTCAGCCCTCAGAATACGGCTTTTACGCCAATGTGAATCCCGGTGTGGACCATCCCCGCTGGAGCCAGGCCAGCGAGCGCCGTATCGGAGAGGGCTTCTTTGCGCCCCGCCGCGACACGCTGATGTTCAATGGCTACGCCGGGGAAGTCGCAGGGCTCTATACCGGAATGGATCTTGCGGTGAACTATTAAGTGACGCTGTCTTTTGCACCCCCGCTGAACGCTGCGCTGCGCCGCGTGCCGGTCTTTATGGTCTGGGCCCTTGGTCTGCTGCCCGGCCTCTGGCTGGTGGCGCAGCTTTTCATCGGCCGTCTTGGTGCAGATCCCCTTAAGGCGCTTGAGCATGGCTTTGGCCTTCATGCGCTGCAGTTTCTCATCGCAGCCCTGGCGGTAACGCCCCTTCTGCGGCTTGCGGGCGTAAACCTGATGCGCTGGCGCCGCGCCCTGGGCCTGCTGAGTTTTACCTATGCGCTCTGCCATCTGCTGATCTGGCTGAGCCTTGATCTGCAGTTCCGCTGGGGAGAGATCGGCCGGGATCTGACAAAGCGTCCCTATATTATGATCGGAATGGCGGCCTTTGTGCTGCTCCTGCCGCTGGCCGTGACCAGTTCAGACCGCGCACTCCGTGCCATGGGGCCGCTGCGCTGGCGGCGGCTGCATCTTCTGACCTGGCCCGCGGCCTCTCTTGCGGTAGTGCATTTTCTCATGGTGGGCAAGGTCTGGGAAGCAGAGGCACTGATCTATGCGGGCCTGATTGCGGGTCTGGTCTTCCTCAGGCTCACGCGTCGCCGGAAAGGGGCCGCCTCCTGAACCGGCGCTCCATCATGAAAAGCCCGCCTTCCCCGACGGGTTCCGAAATAAAATCCAAAAAGTTAAAATTAATCCGTTTTCGCTCTTGCGGGCGGTGTGAGAAGGCCATAGATACCCCTTCACCGCAGCAGGGCAGCCGGGAACGGCAGCTGGTTGTG
>NZ_RRAZ01000024.1 GCF_003863335.1 Falsigemmobacter faecalis
GCTTAAAAAGCGCCACATCCTGTCCAAGAGATGGGGATCACCTCAATCTCACCCTGCGATTAGGATCGATCCATTCGGTCAAAGGTAAAAGCGTTGATGGCACTCTCGTTGTCGAAAGCGAGGTATGGAAAGGTCGGCGAGCCGAGCAGCAGTGCATTGATCTCACCACAGTGCTTCCTCGCGCGTTCGGTGTTGTTGCTCAGTCATTCACCGGAGTAGGGCTGACCGCTGCGACGAACGTTTTTGTGGGTGTGACACGCCCGAGAGAATTTCTCGGGCTTGCACTGCGAAAATCTGAAGCAACGACGTTGGTGGGGCCGGCTATGGACCAAGGCTGGAAAGTTGTTGACTTGGTATCGCTAGCTGCGCAGTTGAATGAGTAAATCAGCTTGCCAACTCGTGAGCGAGGGGAGCGCTGACATAGGTCAGATGACCGTCGGGTTTGACCTCTCACTGTCACAGAAATGCTGCGACACCTACAGCCTCCCTTCCGCCAAATACGGTCATATTACTCATGGGATTCCAAGTAGGCTGGCGAGATAGGACGATTGCCCGCAAAGTCACAAAGAAATCATTTGACATGAGTGCGCACGCAAAACCCCGCTTTTGCGCACTCTTATGCTTCATCCGCAACAAATAAAGGGGATGGCGCTCTCGGCAGGATTCGAACCTGCACTCGTCGGTTTAGAAGACCGCTGCATTATCCATTATGCTACGAGAGCCGAAGCCATTGTCTGTATTCTATCTTTTTGGCTTTCTCAACCAGTTTCTACGCCAGTTTCCTGCCGCAGTGGCCAGAACTCGCGAGGTATCCCGAAAACTCTCGCCTTGCTTTATGAGCCCTTTAGCCAAGTTCGGATGTCCTTAGAGTGAACATCCATGCTTCATCCGTTATACTACGGAGGTAGAAAGCTTTTTAGCCTTATGACGGCTTCTTATAGATCATACTCTAAGCCTTGAAAACCCATTTCTACGCCAATTTCCGGCCGTACTGGCCCCATTTCGACCAGGCACTTAACAGGCTGCTGAAAAAGTCAGCTGCGCAGGACGGTTATTCTTCACCAGGGCCGGTTTTGCTTTGATTTCTCGTCCTAATCGCACGCTTGCATGCCGTGCTTGCCTGAGGTCGTCATGCAGCCGGCAATTTCGGCAGCCTTGCGAGATTGTTGGCGGCCATGGCCCTGATGAAGCGCGCGCATGAATCCGATGCCGCGACAGGCGGTTTGTGCAATGCCTCCGATGATTTTTGCCCAGCCGAACGCGTCCTCGATCCGTTTGCGATGTTTGAGGGACATGGCGTATCCCTTGCGGCATGTAGTCCGACGATCAATGGCTGAGTGCTGTGATTTCCGGGCAGCATGGGGTGTGACACAAGCTTTTCGCAGGTCGGGCACGAAGAAGGCGACATCGAAGTTCCGGTCACCACCCAGCGTCAATCTGCGGGCGAACCCGGGTGACTGACAATGGATCATGCGACGCTGTGCTCTGCCTGTCCATCAGCCTGGGTCAGATCGCCCTGCACGATCAGGCCCGCACGGTTTTCCATCAGCGCATGGCCAGTGTAGCACAGCATGTGCACTGGCACCCCGCGACTTCCTGTAAAGCCGTGCCTGCGGATCCGTTGCCGAGGCATGAGTTGCGTTGCTGCCCGTCTCTGCGCGGAAATCGACTGCCGCATTGCGGCTCTGGAGGTATCTGGCGGGCATCTGGCTGGCTTCGGTATTCTAGGACGTGACTGGCGCGACGGTGGCGGCTTGAGGGCCTGGAGATATGCCTGGAGCATCGCCCCCGGGGTCCTCTCCTCCTTCCGGCGAAAACTCTTCATGGAAGCCCAGGCTTTGACCAGAGTGCCATCAACCGAGAAAGGCTTATCGGACAAGAGAGGCTTTACCTCACGATGGGCAAGGATCGCCGCCATGATGCGGCGGAACATATCCGTGTTCAGCAACCGATCACGGTGCTTGCTGCATACGGCAGGACCCCAGACACGCTCCTCCACGCGCAGGCCGACGAACCCGCACAACAGCAGGTTGTCGGTCATCTGCTCCATCAGCTGCCATTCGGATCGGAGCGCGTAAAGGATCTGCAGCAGGCTGGCACCGGTCAGACGCTCAGGCGAAATCGAGGGACTGGCCTGATGGCTTCAGAGCCCCTGTCGGCCAAGGGTTCAGATTTCCGAACACCTCAGCAGGCCACCAGCCTTGATCCTGTGTCTGGGGGACGCTGAAGGTCGGGGTTGAGGCCACAGGAGGTTTGGAATGGCGGCTTTGGCAGCGCTTAGAGCAGGCGGATATCGCAGCGGTTCCGCTGCCTCCGGCTCAGATCAAGGCCTTTGCGAGGTCTCGCGGCACGCATGCCAAAACGGAGCGCATTGATGCGGAATTCATTGCTGCCTTCATGGCTTTTCGCCCTGAAGCCGGCCGGGAGCTGCCGGATGAAACCATTGTGGCATTAAGGTCTTACACGACCAAGCATGCGCAACTCGTGGAGATAAAGCAGCGCCTGAGAGCGCAGAGTTCGGCGCGACGGAAACAGGATGCGCCAGCGGCTATAAAGACTCTTGATCAGGAACTTATTGTGGCAATCGAAGCCCGGATCCGTGATATCGAGAGCGGATCCGAAGGCTGATCTGCGCCTCTGACGACATGGACGAAGAATGGACGAAGATGAGAGGCTGCTGCGCTTTGTGCCGGGCATTGGCCCTGTTTGTGCCAGCCTTCTGAGTGCAGAAATGCCCGAACCGGGCTCCATGACAGGCCTGGCACCCTCGCCCAGGACAGCGGCGCCCTGAGAGGACGCCGTATGAGCGCTGGCGGGAGAAGGGACTTACGGCAGGCGCTGTTTCAGGCAGCGCTCACGGCTTCCCTGCACAATCCAACTCTGACGACCGCAGCACAGCCTCTGCGCGATAAGGAGAAGCCCCATAACGTCGTGATCATTATAATCGCCGCGCGGCTCGTGGCGATTGCGAAATCAAGGCAGAAATGGAACGCTGCAGCCGGAAAGAAACACAGTTGCTGGCACGTCCCGTCAAAACAAAAACTCAAAGACATGCACGCAACAGCGCCCGGTGAATGGCGCCTGTTCCTCTCCGGCGGGTCGCCGTTTCGACTGCGACTGCCCCCAAAGGGGCCAGGTTCCTTTCCCCCTGGCAGGCTTAACCGCGCAGCACCCGATGTGAGACGGTCTTGCAGGTGAGAGCCGATGCTCCTCCTTACGATATTGACTTGTCATAGTCTTACGAGTGCCTTGAGACTGTCACGGGGACCTGCAGTGAGCCGCTCAGAAGCGGATCAGCCCCGCACAGCCCATGCCGCCCGCCACGCACATAGTGACCACGCCCCATTTTGCCCCCCGGCGCTGCCCTTCGCGCAGCAGATGCCCGGTCAGGCGCGCGCCGCTCATGCCGTAAGGATGACCAATGGAAATCGCGCCGCCATTGACGTTCAACCGATCAGAGGCGATGCCCAGCTCTTCGGCGCAATAGACCGCCTGGCTGGCGAAGGCCTCATTCAGCTCCCAAAGATCAATGTCTTCGACCCGCAGGCCATGGCGCTGCAGCAGGCGCGGCACCGCAAAGACCGGGCCGATCCCCATCTCTTCGGGCGCGCAGCCCGCAGAGGCAAAGCCCGCAAAGCTGCCCAGAACCGGCAGCCCGCGCGTCTCGGCCTCGTGGCGCGACATCAAAAGCACCATCGCCGCCCCGTCCGAGAGCTGGCTGGCGTTTCCGGCGGTGATAAAGCCGCCCTCGCGGACGGGCTTCAGCGCGGCCAGTCCCCCGGCGGTGGTCTCGGGGCGGTTCCCCTCATCGCGGCTGAGGGTGACGCGCTTTGCCGAGGTCTCGCCGGTGGCGCGGTCGGTGACCTGCTGGCTGACGGTCATCGGCAGGATTTCGTCGTCGAAAATTCCCGCCTCCTGCGCGGCGGCGGTGCGCCGCTGGCTTTCCAGTGCAAAGGCATCCTGGGCCTGCCGCGAAATGCCGTAGCGCGCGGCGACCAGATCGGCGGTCTCGATCATCGGATGATAAAGCCCCGGCATATGCTCCGCCAGCCAGTCATTGCGCAGACGCTTTCGGTTGGGATCTGAGGCGGTCAGGCTGATCGATTCAACGCCCCCCGCAATCACCGCGCCCAGACCGTCGAGCCGGATCGCCCGCGCCCCTTGGGCAATCGCATCCAGCCCCGAGGCACAAAAGCGCGAGACCATCACCCCCGCAGAGCTGACGGGCAGCCCTGCCCGCAGCGCGGCCGCGCGGGCCAGGTTGCCGCCCGTGGCCCCTTCGGGATAGCCGCAGCCAAGGATCACTTCCTCAATGTCCTGCGGCTGCAGGCCGCTGCTTTCGACCAGATGACGGATCAGGGGAGCGGCCAGATCCACCCCGGCGGTGTCGTTAAAGGCCCCGCGAAAGGCCCTGCCAATGGCCGTGCGGGTGGTGGCGACGAAAACGGCTTCGGTCATGGCGTCACTCCTGAAAGGGTCCGGGACGGGTCGGTCAGCCGCCCGCCTGTGGCGGCCAGCCCGCGCAGCAAAGCGCAGGGGCGCAGACGGGCATTGCCGGTCTGCTCCGCGTAGTGATCAAGACCTGCGACAATCCCGGCCAGCCCGCGTTCATCGGCGTAAAACATCGGCCCGCCGCGCCAGCGCGGAAAGCCGTAGCCATTGAGCCAGATCGCATCGATATCGCTGGCCGAGGCGGCAATCCCCTCCTCCAGGATCCGCGCGCCCTCATTGATCATCGGCAGGATCAGCCGGTCTGTCAGCTCTGCCTGCCCGATAGCGCGCCGCGTGATGCCCAGCCGCGCAGAGGTGTCGCGGATCAGCGCCGCCACCTCCGGGTCGGGCTCAGGCCTGCGGCCATCGGCGCCGTAGCGGTAATAGCCGCGCCTGGTTTTCTGCCCGAGCCGCCCCGCTTCCACCAGCGCATCGGCGACCGGCGCTGTCTGCCCCGTCGCCTGTCGGTTGCGCCAGCCGATATCGAGGCCCGCCAGATCCGCCACCGCACAGGGGCCGAGCTTCCCGCCAAACGCAGTGAAGGCCGCGTCGAGATCTTCGGGCAGCGCGCCTTCCTGCAACAGCGCCTCGACCTGGGCGGTGCGCTGCGCGAGCATGCGGTTGCCGACAAAGCCATGGCAGTTCCCGACCACCACCGGCAGCTTGCCGATGGCCCGCGCGGTCGCGGTGATCAGATCAATGGCCGCCGGAGAGCTGCGCGGGCCGCGCACCACTTCCACAAGCTTCATCACATTGGCGGGGCTGAAGAAATGCATCCCCGCCACCCGCTCTGGTCCGGATGCAAAGCCCGCGATCCGGTCGATATCGAGATAAGAGGTATTGCTGGCCAGCACCGCATCGGGGCGCGCGATCTGCGCGATCTGGCCGAAGATCTGCTCTTTGACGGCGATGTCTTCAAAGGCCGCTTCGATGATCAGATCCGCGGCGGCAAGCCCGGTCAGAGCGCCCTCAAAGCGGATCGCCGCCAGTTGCGCATCCCGCGCCGCCGCGCTCAGCGAGCCGCGCGCCACGGAATGGGCGTAGCTTTCTTCGACGCGCGCCCGCGCCCGTCCGGCTGCGGCCTCATCGGTCTCGCAAAGCGTCACCGCAAAGCCTTTCGCCGCAAAGGCCATGGCGATGCCCGCCCCCATGGTGCCGCCGCCGATCACCCCGATCTGACGCGGCAGGGCCGGACGCCCCGCGCCACCCGTACCGCGCTCAGCAAAAAACGCATAGCGCAGCGCCTTGGAGCGGGGATGAAGACGCAGTGCATTAAACGCCTCCCGCTCACGGCTCAGGCCCTCCGCCAGGGGCAGATGCGCCGCCGCGCGCAGGCAGTCGATGATGGCCGCGATGGCCGGATCATCGCCGCGGGACTGCATAAGCGCGGCCGCTGCCTCTTCAAAGCCCGCCGCGTCGATCCCGGCAGGGCGCGGCAGGGCGTCCCCCGCTGCAAGGCGCAGCGCGAGGGCCGAACCCGCCTCAATCAGCTCCTCAGAGGGGGCGAGCAGATCCGCCACACCCGCCGCAAGCGCCGCCTTTGGATCCAATGGCTTACCCGAGGCGATCAGATCAAGCGCCCGCACCAGACCCGTCAGAGGCGGCAGGCGCTGCGTGCCGCCCGCGCCAGGCAGCAGCCCAAGCGTCACTTCCGGCAGACCAACACGGGCTTTGGGGCCCAGCACCCGGGCGCGACAGCCAAGCGCCAGCTCCAGCCCGCCGCCAAGGGCCGCGCCATCGATCGCCGCCACAACGGGTTTACGACCCGCCTCAATCTGCAAAATCAGATCGGGCAGCAGCGGCGGCAAAGCGCCCGCCTCAAACTCGCGGATATCGGCCCCCGCGCTGAAGGTCTTCAGCCGCGAGGCCAGCACAATGGCCCGCACACCGGGATCGGCCTCAGCCGCAGTCAGCGCATTTTGCAGCCACAGACGCATCTCATGCCCAAGCGCATTCACCGGCGGCTGCGCCAGCCAAAGGACCGCCACCTGGCCGCGGATCTCACTTTCCATTGTCTCTCTCCCCCTGCTCCCGCCCGCAGCCTGCAGGAGAGAGACCTCTATCGGCAACTCTTTTTGATCTGCAGGCTGCGCCCGGCCCGGACGCAGCCCCTGGTCTCAGCGCAGCACGGCGACCCGCGGATCGGCAGGCCGCTCGGAATAGGGATGCGAGGACGACAGGCCACCGTCGACCGGAATGGCCTGGCCGTTCACATAGCTTGCCAGATCCGAGACCAGAAAGAGCGCCGCCTTGGCGATCTCATCCGGGATCCCGCCACGGCGCATCGGGTTGCGGCGGCCGATCTGGTCCTCCTGCCCGGCCGCCCGCGCCTGGTCATAAAGCCGCTTCGTCATCGCCGTTTCAATCAGGCCCGGGCAGAGCGCATTCACCCGGATGCCGCTGCCCGCCAGCGCTTGAGCGGCGGTCTGCACCAGGTTGATCACACCCGCCTTCGAAGCCGAATAGGCCGCCGGCCCCGCCCCCGCCCGCATCCCCGCCACCGATGCGGTGACGATGATCGAGCCGCCGCCCCGGCGCTGCATCTCGGGCGCGGCGTGGCGGATCGCCAGATAGGGGCCGATCAGATTGACCCGCAGAATTTCGGCCCAGGCCTCAGGCGTGGCATCAAAATAAGAGGCGAGCGGCCCGCCGGTAATCCCCGCATTGGCGAAACAGGCATCAAGCCCGCCAAACCGCTCCCGCGCAAGGGTGACGGCTGCGATCACATCCGCCTCTGCCCCCGCGTCCATTTCCAGCGCTGCCGCCTGACCGCCAGCCGCCTCGATCTCAGCCGCCAGCGCGCTCACGGCGCTGTCGCGATCCCCCAGCACCACCAGCGCGCCCGCCTTTGCAAAACGCAGCGCCGTTGCGCGGCCAATGCCCGATGCGGCTCCGGTGATCAGCACCACCTTACCTTCGATTGAGACTGTCATTCTGTCCTCCCTTGCTCCATACCCGATCCCGCATTATCAGTGCGGTATGCCTGAATTTTAAGGCTTTAGCGCCTCATTCCTTCGTTTTCATTTTCAAAAGGACGGCCTCCCTTGACCGATCCCACCCCTGAGCGCCGCAGTTCCGCAAAGTTTGAGAAGCGCCGCCGTGCCATTCTTGATGCCGCTGCGGTGCTGATAAACCAGCACGGTGTGCGGGGACTGACCTTTGTGGAGGTGGCGAAAGCGGTGGAAATGAACACCACCTCGATCACCTATTACTTCCGCAAGCGCGAGCTTCTGGCCGCGGCCGCGATCGAAGAAACCATCCTGCAGCTCGATGAGATGACCCGCGAAGCGGCGCTGGCCCCGGACCCCATGGCGCGGGTCAGCCGTCTGTTGCGGCTGCGGCTTGATTACAGCGCCGCCGTGCGGCGCGGGGAAAAGCCGCCGCTGGCGCTTTTGGGCGATCTGCGCGCGCTGGAGGATCCGGCGCGGGCCGCGCTGATCAGCGGCTATGCCGAAATCTCGCGCCGGGTGGCCGGATTTTTCGGCCCTCTGGAGGACCGGGGGCTTTATCTGCAGCGCCGCGCCTGCGCGCATGTGCTGCTGGATCTGCTGCATTGGATGCGCGCCTGGCTGCCCGATTTCGCGCTGCATGACTTTGACTTTGTGCATGACGCGCTGATGGATCTGCTGCGCCATGGCTTTCTGGGCGCTGCCACCCCCTGGCAGCCCCATCTCAATCAACCCGCACCCGGCGAGGAGGACAGCAGTGCCGCCTATCTGCGCGCAGCGACCCTGATGCTGAATGCGCGCGGCTATCGCGGGGCCTCTGTCGATGAGATCGCGGCGCAGCTGAACCTTTCGAAGGGGAGCTTTTATCACCACATCGACAGCAAAGACGATCTGGTGCTGGAATGCTTCCGGTCGAGCTACAGCCGCGTGGTGCAGATCCAGGACCGCGCCTCGGCCCTGGCCGGGCCCTGGGGGCAGCGGCTGGCGCAGGTGCTGTCGGATCTGCTGGCCATTCAGTTCGACGCCCGCTTTCCGCTGCTGCGCACCACCGCCATGCAGGCCCTGCCCGCCGAGATGCGGCGCGAGACCATCACCCATGCGGCCTGGATGGCCAATGGCTTTGGCGCGATGCTGGCGCGGGGCGCGGCGGATGGCTCGCTCAGGCCGGTGCATGCCGGGATCGGCGGGCACTGCCTGCTGGCGCTGATCAACTCGGCCTTCGACTTTCACCAATGGCCCGACACCATGCCCTCGACCGCCCGCGCGATCGAGGTCTATGCCGGGGCGCTGGCGCGGGGCCTGCCGCTGACGGCCGCGATTGACGAGGGCTGAAAGGCCCCTCATTCCGCCGCAACCTGGTCAGACCCCTCCGCAATCTGGGCCGCGGGCAGCCGGACGGGCGTGCCGCGGCTGAACTGCAGCGTGCCGTCATCAATCCGGCCGCGCTTCAGGGTTTTGCGGTCCCAGAAATAATCCTGCTCATGGATCCAGGGCCAGGCTTTGCCGTGTTTAGGCAGGCGGTGCGCGGCACGCACGACATAGCCCGAGATGAATTTCAGCGCCGAATTCACATTGGCCACATCGGCCTCATTCGCCGCCGGGACCACCTGGGTATGGCCTTTGCGCTGCATGAAACGCAGCAGGCGGCAGGCATAATCGGCGACCAGATCCACCTTCAGCGTCCAGGAAGCATTGGTATAGCCGGTGAAATAGACGAGGTTCGGCAGGTTCGAATACATAAAGCCCTTGTAGATCAACAGCTTTGAGCGATCGACCGCCTGGCCGTCCACCACAATCTCCAGCCCGCCCAGCGATTCCATCACCAATCCGGTGGCGGTGATGATGAGATCGGCCTCCAGATGGGTGCCATCGGTCATCTCAACCCCGGTCGGCGTAAAGCGGCGGATCTCGCCGGTGACCATGCTGGCCTTCCCCTCTGAGAGGGTACGGAACATATCGCCATCGGGCACCGCGCAGATCCGCTGCTGCCCCGGCAGATAGCGCGGCACGAAATGGGTTTTCCAGTCGTAATCGGGCGGCAGTTCCTTTGCGACCGCGCCGATCAGCATTTTCCGCGTGCCCTCAAGATTGGCAACCATGCGTTTACGCCGTTTCGCGCTGCCAAAAATGGTGCGCCAGCGGGTGATCGGATAGGCGAGTTTCTCGGGCAGCCAGCGCCGCAGGCGGTTGGCAAATTCATCCTCACCCGGGCGCGACACCACATAGGTCGGCGAGCGCTGCACCTGCCAGACATGCGCCGCCTTCTGCGCAAGGGTCGGGGTCAGCGTCACCGCCGTCGCACCCGAGCCGATCACGATGATCTTTTTGCCACTGTAATCAAGGTCTTCGGGCCAGAACTGCGGATGGACCAGCTGTCCCTGATAGTCCTCATAACCGGGCCACTCCGGCAGATAGCCCTCATGGTGGCGGTAATAGCCCGCGCAGGAGAAGAGAAAGCGGCAGGTCAGGCTGCGGATCCCGCCGTCATGAAGCACCTCCAGCCGCCAGATCTGCTCGGCCGAGGACCAGGTGGCGCTTTTGACCTGGTGATCAAAACGGATCATCTGCGTGAGGTGATTTTCCTCGGCCGTCTCGCGGATGTAGTTCAGAATCGCGCCGCCGTCGGCGATGGCCCGGGCATTGGTCCAGGGCTTGAAGGCATAGCCCATGGTATGCATGTCACTATCCGAGCGGATGCCGGGGTAGCGGAAAAGATCCCAGGTCCCGCCGATGCGCGGCTTGCTCTCCAGAATGGCAAAGCGCTGATCGGGGCAGCGGGTTTTCAGATAGCGGGCCACCCCGATCCCAGACAGACCCGCACCGATAATCAGCACATCAAACTCCGGTTGCGTCATGGCCATCCCTCTCACTCCTCCTGCTTTCTCTCTGGCTAGCAAAAACATACTCATCTTTCAAATAGTGTTTGTCCAGAGCGCAGAAAATCGTTTCACTGTGTCGGAACGCAACCGGGCACTGCCCGGAATTTAAGAAGGAGATCCCCCATGCAAAGACTGAAGACCGCAGGTCTGACCCTGTGCCACGACATCGAAGGCGAAGGAAATCCCACTGATCTGCTGCTGATAAGCGGAATTGGCACCCAGATGTTGTGGTGGAAAGACAGCTTCGTGAAGACGCTTGCAGGCCGCGGATTCCGGGTGATCCGCCTGGACAACCGCGACACCGGGCTCTCGGACGGTTTTGAGCAAAGTGGCATACCTGATATTCAGTCAATGATGGCAGACCGCGCGGCAGGGCGTGGATTGACGCCGCCCTACCGACTGGAGGATATGGCCGATGACTGCGCCGATCTGCTGAGCGCGCTTGGGGTTAAAGCCGCCCATGTCGCCGGCGGCTCCATGGGCGGGATGATCGCGCAGCTTCTGGCGATCCGGCATCCCAACCGGGTTTTGTCGCTGACCTCCATCATGTCGGGGACCGGAAATCCCGCGCTGCCTGGTGCCACCCCGCAGGCGCAGGCCGTTTTGCTGCGCCCGCGCCTTTCCCCCGAGACCGACCGCGAGGGCTGGCTTGACGCCTCGGTCTCCGGCGCCCTTATTCTGGGCAGCCCCGGCTATCCCGAGGATCCCGCCGATCTGCGCAGGGCGTCGGAGGCCTCGTTGGACCGTGCCTACCGGCCCAGCGGCTTTCTGCGCCATTATGCGGCCGTCATGGCGGCCCCGGATCGCCGCCCGCTGCTGAACGACCTGCGCCTGCCCGTCACCGTGATCCATGGCGCCGAGGATCCCCTGGTCCGCCCGGAGGGCGGCCGCGATACCGCCGCGGCGATCCCGGGCGCGCAGTATCACGAAATCCCCGGCATGGGGCATAACATCCCGCCCGCCCTTGAGGCGCAGATCGCGGATCTGATCGCCCAAACCGCCGCCCGCGCCTGAGCGCCCTGCCCTGCCCGGACCACCGGGCAGGGATCAGAGCGGGTGATGGCAGGCGACCATCCGCCCCGCCGAGAGCGGGCGCATCTGCGGCACCTCTGCCGCGCAGCGCGGCGAGGCCAGCGGGCAGCGGGTGCGAAACCGACAGCCCGAGGGCGGGTTCAGCGGCGAGGGCAGCTCCCCCGGCACCAGCTGCGGCGCGCCTCTGGCATAATCCGGATCAGGCCGCGGCACCGCCGCCAGCAGCGCCCGGGTGTAGGGATGCGCAGGCCGCGCATAAAGCGAGGCGGACTCCGAGAGTTCGCACATCGCACCGAGATACATCACCGCGACCCGGTCCGAGACATGCCGCACCACCGCCAGATCATGGCTGATGAACAGCATCGTAAGGCCAAATTCCGCCCGGATCTCTTCCAGCAGGTTCAGGATCTGCGCCTGCACCGAGACATCCAGCGCCGAGACCGCCTCATCACAGACCAGAAGCTCGGGCCGCAGGATCAGCGCCCGCGCGATCGAGATGCGCTGACACTGCCCGCCGGAAAACTCATGCGGCCTGCGGTCCAGCGCCTGGGTGCCGTGCAGCCCCACACGGTCGAGCATGGCGATCAGACGCGCCTCCCGCGCGGCGCGCGGCTCGCGGATCCCGGCAATCTCCAGCGGTGCGGAGAGGATCTGCCGGATCGTATGGCGGGGGTTCAGCGCGGCAACCGGGTCCTGAAAGACGATCTGAAACCGCGCCCGGGCCTGCTGCAGCGCGCGGCCGCGCAGCGCGGTCAGATCGGTGCCACCCAGCCGTACCTGCCCGGCCGAGGGGCGGGGCAGCTGCATAATGGCACGCGCGGCTGAGGATTTTCCGCAGCCGGATTCGCCCACCAGCCCCAGGGTCTCGCCCCGGTGCAGGGTGAAGCTGAGCCCTGCCACCGCCTGCAGGCTGCGACCCCGGCCAAGGGAATAACTGACCGTCAGATTGTCGACATCAAGAAAAGGATCGGCGGGCGGGCGGGTCTGGGCATTCATCGGTTCTGTCCCGTCATCTCAGAGGGTGCCAGCAGGCAAAGCTGTGAACTCCGTCGCCCTGAAGGGGCGGCGCATCGGCGCGGCAGCGCGCGGTGGCAAAGCGGCAGCGCGGCTCAAAGCTGCATCCGGGCGGCGGCTCCACCAGATCGGGGGGCCGCCCGCCAATGGCCTCCAGCCTGCCATGGGCGGGGGCGGAAAGCTGCGGGATGGAGTCGAGAAGCGCGCGGGTATAGGGCATCCGCGTCTGCGCAAAAAGCGGGCGCACCGGCGCGCGCTCAACGATGCGACCGGCATACATCACCGCCACCTCATCGGCATGGCCGGCCACGATCCCCATGTCATGGGTGATCAGGATCATCGACATCTGCCGCTCGCGCACTTCGCGGCGCAAAAGATCAAGGATCTCGGCCTGGACCGTTACATCCAGCGCCGTTGTCGGCTCATCCGCGATCAGCAGATCCGGCTCACAGGCCAGCGCAATGGCAATGGCCACACGCTGGCGCATGCCCCCGGAGAGCTGATGCGGATAGCGGTCAAGCTGCAGCCCGGGCTCGGGCAGACCGACCGAGCGCAGAAGCTCTGCCGCGCGGGCGCGGGCGGCAGCTTTGGCAAGCCCCATGTGAAAGACCAGCACTTCGACGATCTGCGCCCCGATGCTCAGCGTGGGGTTCAGCGAGGTCATCGGATCCTGAAAAATCATCGAGGCCCGGCGCCCGCGCAGGCGACGCAGCTGACGCTCGGGCAGGCGCGTGAGGTCCTGACCGTTCAGCAGCACCTGCGCCGTGGCAGAGGTCTCTGCCCCCCGGGGCAGCAGCCCCAGAATGCTGCGCGAGAGCACCGATTTACCGCTGCCGGATTCGCCGACGATGGCGAGGATCTGTCCGCGCTCCAGCCGGAAGGAGACGCCATCGACGGCCTGAAGCATACCGCGTGCGGTGACAAAGGCGGTGCGCAGATCCTGCACTTCAAGGACCGGGGTTTGCAGGGTCATCAGATCGCTCCGCCACGACCGCCTGAGACGCGCCGGCGCATGGCATCTCCTGCGAGGTTGAAACTCAGCACGGTGAGAAACATCACCGCCGTCGGGATCAGGCTGATATGGGGGGCAGCCTCAAGATATTCGCGCCCCTCTGAGATCATGCCACCCCAGCTTGGGGTCGGGGCCTGGACCGAAAGCCCCAGAAAGCTGAGCGAGCCCTCGACCACGATCGCGATGGGAATGTCGATCATCACAAAGGCCAGCAGCGGCCAGATGATATTGGGAAAGACCTCGCGGGTGATGATGCGGAAATCCGAAGCCCCGAGGGCGCGGGCGGCCAGAACATACTCCCGCCCCGTGCAACTAAGGGTCGCGGCCCGGGTGATCCGCGCAGCCGAAGGGATGAACAACAGCCCCAGCGACAGGCAGACCATAAAGAGGCTACCGCCATAAAGCACCGAGAAAAGCAGCAGGATCACCAGCCCCGGAATGGCCAGCCAGCTGTCAATCACAATGCCGATCACCTCATCAATCCAGCCACGGTAATAGCCCGCCGCAAGGCCAAGGATCAGCCCCAGCCCCACGCCGATCACCGGCGCGGTAATCCCCACCGTCAGCGAGACCCGCGCGCCATGGATCACCCGCGACAGCACATCGCGCCCCAGAGGATCGGTGCCAAGCAGATGCCCCCCGGTCCCCGGCGGGGCTTTCAGCGCCATCCAGTCGGATTGATCGGGGGCGGCAAGGCCCAGCACATCCGCAAAGACCGCCGCCAGAGTGACCAGCGCCAGCCAGGCCAGCGAGATCCAGAACACCGGACCCACCCGGCGCGCCTTTTGATGGGCGGCCGCCGCGCGGGCATTGCGGGCCGCCCGATCCATGGGGGCGGCGGTGCCGGAGGGGGCAGCAGGTCGCGGGGCCCTCTCAGCCCGTGAGAGATCAGCCATGACTGCGGGCCTCCCGAACCCGGGGGTCGAGCCAGGCATAGGCCAGATCGACAAGGAAATTCACCGCCACATAGGTCAGCGCAAAGAAAGTCACGCAGCCCTGGATGACGACCAGATCGCGGGTATAAACCGCATGGACCAGCAGCCGCCCGATGCCGGGAATGCCGAAAATCTGCTCCAGAATAATGGCTCCGCCCAATAGCCGCGCCACCTGCAGGCCCAGAATGGTGATGGTGGAAAACCCCGAGGGCCGCAGCGCATGAACCAGCAGAATGCGCAGTGTTCCCATGCCCTTGGCGCGGGCCAGCGAGATGTAATTTTCCTGCAGCGTGCTGATCATCTCAGCCCGCAGGGTACGCATCAGCGCGGTCCATTCCACCAGCGCAAGACTGAGCGCGGGCAGGATCATCGGCTTCAGATTGGCCCAGAGACCCGCACTCATCGGCTCATAGCCGGTGGCCGGAAGCCAGCCGAGATGCAGCGAGACATAATAAATCAGCAGGATCGCCGTCATAAAGCCCGGCATCGAGACGCAGGCGAAGCCCACCGCCGTCAATGCCCGGTCGGCCGGACCATCGGGGCGCCAGGCCCCGATAATCCCCGCCGGAATGGCGAGTGTCAGCGCCATGATCTGCGCCATGACCATCAGCTGCATCGAGACCGGCACGCGCTCAACCAGCGCGTCCCAGACGCTTTCTCCGGTCAGCAGCGAGGTGCCCCAGTCGCCCTGGATCAGACCCGCCACCCAGGAGAGATAGCGCAGGATAACGGGGCTGTTGAGCCCCAGATCCTCGCGGATCGCTTCAATCTCTTCGGGCGACGCATCCATGCCGCCGATCTGATAGGCCGCATCACCCGGCAGAACACTGACCAGAAGAAAGGTCGAAAACGTCACCACCAGCAGAACAATCAGCAGGCGCTGCAGCCTGCGCATCAGATAAGGCAAAAGCGTCCCCTCTCCTGCAGCCCGTAAGCGCCGGTCAATCGGCCACGCGGATGCGCGTCACATCCACGATCCCGCGCCAGGGTTTCGGCATCTCGGTGACCCGCGGGTTGGTGAACACGTGATAGCGCCCGCCACCGCGGTACATCACCGCCACTTCCTCATTCATCCCCGCCACCACCTCGCATTGCAGCTTCAGGCTGTCTTCGCGGGTGGAGGCCAGACGCATCTTCTCGGCCAGGGCATCAAGCTCCGGGTTTGAGACGCCGCTGAGATTGGTCGTCGAGCCGGAATGGATCGCCGAGAACAGCTGCGGGGCCATGTCGGCACTGTCCGGGAAGCGCCAGCCGATGATGTCATAGTCATGGGTGTAATAGCGCCGCATCAGCGTGGACTGATCGACCGGCTCCAGCACCACCTGAACGCCGACCTGCCTGAGCATCTGCTGCATCAGCTCGCCCAGCTCGCGCCCGCGGGAGGTGGCGGTATGAACGAAATTCAGCGGCGCCACGGCACCGACCTCCGCCAGCAGCTCTTTGGCCTTTGCCGGGTCATAGGCGCGGTAATTATCGGGCCCGCAGTCCACATTGGTGCCCAGAGGATGCGAGACCACCGGGCGGGTATTCTGCCACGAGACCTGCACCAGAGCCGCCTGGTTCCAGGCATGAGCCACGGCCGCGCGCACCCGCTTGTCCGACAGAGGCGCTTTGCGCGCGTTCAGGATAATCGTCTCGGCCCCG
Organism: Falsigemmobacter faecalis; assembly: GCF_003863335.1. GTDB lineage: Bacteria > Pseudomonadota > Alphaproteobacteria > Rhodobacterales > Rhodobacteraceae > Wagnerdoeblera > Wagnerdoeblera faecalis. The sequence goes on from NZ_RRAZ01000024.1 coordinate 15,956, forward strand.
GCGCCGTCGATGATATGGGGCTTCAGACCCGGGTCCTTCAGCGCGTCATGGATGGTCTGCCCGCGATCGGTCCAGAGCACATCAATATCGCCCGATTTCAGCGAGGCATAGCGGGTCTGCGTGTCCGGCAGAAAGCGGAAGACAACCTGATCCAGCGTGATCTCATCTGAGGCCCAGTAATCCTCAAACCGCTCAGCCACGATCCGGTCCCCCGAACTCCAGCGCGCCATGCGGAAGGGTCCGGTGCCGATGGGATTGCGGTTCTGCGTCCCCGCGTCCACGGCTTTATGCGACGGGATCGGCCCGCTCATCCCCGTGCTCGCCAGCATCAGCGGCAGCGCGGGCCAGGGGTGTTTGAGATGAAATTCCACAACATGCGGATCAATCTCGACAACCTTGCTGATCGCCGAAAGCGTGCTGCGCGCCGCCGCCTTCTGCGCCGGATCGAGCGTGCGGTTGAAGTGATGCGCGACATCCGTGGCGGTGAAATCAGAGCCGTCGTGGAATTTCACGCCCGGGCGGAGTGTGAACGTCCAGACGGTCTGATCGTCACTTACGCTCCACTCCGTCGCCAGCAGCGGGCGGAATTCACCGGTCTCATAATCATACTTCAGAAGCGGCTCCTGAATCGCCCGCATGGTGATCTCACCTGCCGGATCAAGCGAGCCCCCCTGCACGGTATCAAAGCCGCGCAGTTCAGATTCCAGCCCGACCGCCACGCTTCCCGCCGCAGCGGCTGAGGCGGCGCTCAGAATGGTTGTCGCCAGCAGCGCGGCCACAGGCCGACACCACATCCGCCATGCAGGATGCCCGGACATTGAATACTCCTCCCAAAGTAACCCGACTCTTCCACCGGGCAGGTATGAGACTATGCGATATGGCGCGAATTGCTATACCCAATACTCAAAAAATTAACTTCCGCTTCAGAATTTTCCGTATGTGACCTGTCTGATTTAAATAACTCAACGGATTACCCTGTGGCGCGTGACATACTGATAACTCAAAGCCAGATCCGACCGGTCGCCGCATACCCAGGTCGTGACCGCGCCCGCTCCCCCTTATCGGCAAAGCGGGCGCCACCTCAGCCAGCGGTTTCCGACCGCCTGCGGCGATCCTCGTCGCGCAGCGCGAGGCGAGAGGTTTTTCCCACCGCCGTGCGCGGCAGATCCGTGCGGAATTCCAATTCCTGCGGCATCTCATGCCGCCCGATCCGCTCTGCGAGAAAGCGGTTCAAGGCCTCAAGCGTGAAGGGCTCTGCGCCCTGGCGCAGCACCACAAAGGCCCTGGCCGCCTCTCCGCGGTAAGGGTCGGGAATGCCGATCACCGCCACATCCGCAACATCGGGATGCTCATGGATCGCCCGCTCAATCATCACCGGATAGACGTTGAAGCCCGAGGAAACGATGAGATCTTTCTTGCGGTCGACGATATAGAAATAGCCGTCGCTGTCGCGGTAACCGATATCCCCCGTCATCAGCCAGCCATCAACAAAGGCCTCCTGCGTGGCCTCAGGCCGGTTCCAGTACCCGCGCGTCACCGAGGGGCCGCGCACGCGCAGCTCGCCCCGCTCCTCAGGTCCCAGAACCCGGCGCGGATCCCCGGCATCGACGATCTCAATATCAATCCCCGGCACCGGAATCCCCACGGTGCCCTCTTTGCCAGGCGGCAGATCGGGCGGAATATTGATCCCTACCGGCGAGGTCTCGGTCATGCCCCAGCCGCCACGGATATTGACCCCGGTAAGCTCGCGCACCCGGCGCATCACCGCCACCGGCAAAGGCGCACCGCCCGAGACGGCATAATTGATCGAAGACAGGTCTTTCCCGGCAATCCCGGGCTGCTGCAGAAGGGCAATCCACATCGTCGGCACACCGCCAAAGGCCGTGATGCGGTGCTCATGGATCAGATCAAGCGCCTCTGCGGCATCAAAGCGCTGGCGCAGATAGACCTTCGCCCCCTCATTGAAGCGGCGCAGCAGATTGGTCGTCAGACCGAAGATATGAAAGAGCGGCGTATAGACCAGCGCCCGCTGGTCGCTGCCATATTGCGGCTCAAGGCGGAAAAGCTCACCATAGCTCTGCACCGCGGCCGCCAGATTGCGCTGGCTGAGGATCGCGGCCTTCGGCTCTCCCGTGGTGCCGCCGGTATATTGCAACAGCGCCACGTCTTCGCCCGTGACGGGGACCTCCGGAAGGTCTGCACCGGCATGGGGGTGCAGAAAGCCTTCCGCATCTTCGGCATAACCCGGCAGGGGCACCACCGGCGGCGTCACCCGGTCTTCACAAAGCAGAATGCGCAGATCCGGCAGCGCCTGGCGCAGACCCGCGATACGGCTGAGACCGCTCTCGCCATTCACCCCGATCAGCCAGCGCGCACCGCTGTCGGTCATCTTATGAGCAAGCTCGCGCGGCGCATCGAGCGGCGAGAGATTGACCACCGTTCCGCCCGCTGCCAGCACCCCCAGAAACCAGACCGGCTGCCAGTCCGTATTGGGCAGATAGAGCGCCACCCGATCGCCGCGCTGCAGGCCCGCCGCCAGAAACGCCCGCGCCACCCGGGCCACCCGGGCGCGCAGATCACCATAGGTCATTTGCGCGCCGTAATACTCCAGCGCCGGATTGCCCGCGAATTCCGACATGGCGCGGCGCATCAGCTCATTCAAAGTCGCCACGGGCGGATTGTAATCTGCCCGCACCCCCGGCGGCAGCAGGTGAGACCAGGGGCGGTCAGACATTGCGCGCACTCCCGGCCTGATCACGACCCGCATCTGTGTAGTTTTCAAGTATTTGGTATGCTTTACACGGCTGCATCTTCACCCCCTCCCAAGGGACATTTCCGCTCTGTCCGACGATATGAACCCGTGAGGGGTCCAAGGATCAACAGCCCTCCCGCTGCTGCTGAGAACCCAGCCCCGATCGCAAATCCGACAGAACCCGGCCTCAAACCTGCAGAAAAGCTAGACTTCAATGACAGCTATGTCAAACGAACTGCCGCGGGCGCCCTCGTTTTCGCAGGCGCAACCTCCCCATCCGGCAGAGCGGATGCTTGGCTCAGATATAGAGGATTGCGCTCTCGCCCGACCTGAGGCACAGATGGTCGAAAGCACGTTTTCTTGGATTGAGTATGGAAAGCATCCTGCGAACCCGCGCGTCTGACCCGCAGCCCGGAGCCGGGGTGTGAAACGCCCCGGCCGGATCTGGGGAGAGGTCAGCCCCCGCACCGCCCTTGGCACGCTGGCTCTGGCGCTCTGCGGCGGGGCGCTGGCGGCCTGGCTCGCCCTCCCGCTGGCCTGGCTTCTGGGCTCGGTCTTTGTGGTGGGGCTCGCCGCGGTGCTCGGGATCTCGCCGGGGCCGGGCCGGGTGGATCTGCCCCCCATCGCCCGCAGCCTCGCCATTCCGCTGCTGGGCGCGGGGATCGGCGCGGGCTTCACGCCCGAGGTTGTCGCGGGCATGCCGCAATGGTGGGTGACGATCCTGGCGCTTGGCCTCTATCTGCCGCTGCTGCACCAGATGGTTTACCGCATCCTGCGCCGCTCTGCGCATCTTTCAGAGCCAACGGCCTTTTACGCCGCCGTGCCCGGAGGCCTGGTCGAATCCGTCCAGATGGGCGAGGCGGCGGGGGGCGATGTGCAGATGATGACCCTTTTGCATCTTCTGCGGATGATTGCCTGCGTGCTGCTGATCCCGCCGGGGCTTGCGCTGGTCTCAGGCCAGGATCTCAGCCGGCTGCCGGTCAGCCCGCAGGGGGCGGATCTGGCCTGGTGGCGGGCGGCGGCAGAGCTGATCGTCATCAGCCTTGCGGGCGCGGGCCTTGGGCATCTGCTGCGCCTTCCGGCTGCGGTATTTTTCGGCCCCCTGCTGATGAGTGCCCTGGCCCATGCGACCGGGCTGAGCACCGCCACGCTCTCCCCTCTTGTGATCATTGCCGCGCAGGTCGTGATCGGCGCCGGGCTGGGTGCGAAATTCGTGGCGATGTCGCCGCGCCTTCTGCTGATCGCGCTGCGGCTGACGCTGTTCACCTCTCTGGCGAGCGGGACACTCGCCATCGGATTTGCGCTGGCGCTGTCGCGCCTTGCAGGTGTCGACGGCTACGCCGTGTTCCTGGCCTATGCGCCGGGCGGTATTATCGAGATGTCGCTGATCGCGATGAGCATGCAGCTGAACCCGATTTTCGTCTCCAGCCACCATCTGCTGCGGATCGTTTTCGCCCTCATCGGAGTGCGCCTGATGGCCCCCGCCACCGCGCGCCCGCCGGTTGCCGGCACTCACTCTGCGCGCCGCGGAAAAGCCGTCAGATAAAGCCGGGAAGGTATACCCGAGGCTGTGCCCCGGCACCACGGCGGTTCCTCGCCTTGGGAAAAGCAGGCCGGCATTTGCGCGGCCCTGAAGAACCTGGTGCCTGGTGTAAGATCGGCCCCGGCCCCTCCGCTGGCAGGCTTGGGATCAAGGCGGGCTCCGGAAAAGCGCAAGGCCGCAAAGCGGGAGATCAGTTCTGAGCCCCCCTAAAGCCAGCTCTTCCGCAATCGGAGCTGCCCCGGTTCTGTTCCGGTCAGCCTGCTGAAAAGGGTTTAAGGCCTTACTCTGATCCGGCAGCGGGACGCGGAGGCGACGTCCCCAGGCCGGATCCCGCCTCTTTGCACCATAGACATGCCCTGATTTCGGGCAGGACTGCCTGTCCCGCAGGCGGCGGGAGCCGCGCCGGAAGAAAGGCAAAAAGCAGTTCGCCTGCAGGGCATTTTTTGCTTTACTGCGCGACAGAGCCCTCCTTAGAGGGCCCATCCCCCGGGCATCCGGCCGGACCGGACGGGCGTCAGTGCCGTCAGGCCCTGGCGGGCGCATCGGGAAGGCATCTCCTGCGGCAGCGACGACACCCTGCGGCAGAGAGACCCCAGTCAGACCAGGAGGCTCATGGCACGCTATCACATTGATCTGGGCGGACATCGCCACGCTTTTCCGGATCTGGCGGATCTCATGGCCAAAGCCACGCCGCGCAGATCCGGCGATGAGCTGGCGGGCGTGGCGGCGCGGGACGCCGAAGAGCGGGTGGCCGCGCAGATCCGGCTGGCCGATCTGCCGCTGAAGACCTTTCTCACCGAAGCGCTGATCCCCTATGAGCGCGATGAGATCACCCGGCTGATCATGGACAGCCATGATACGGCCGCCTTTGCGCCGGTCTCCTCGCTGACGGTGGGGGGGCTGCGCGACTGGCTGCTGTCGGATCTGGCAAGCCCGCAGGCGCTGGCCGCGCTGTCCCCTGGGCTGACGCCGGAAATGGTGGCCGCAACCGCCAAGATCTGCCGCAACCAGGACCTGATCCTGATTGCCGCCAAATGCGAGGTGGTCACCCGCTTTCGCAATACCCTGGGCCTGAGGGGGCGGCTTTCGACCCGGCTGCAGCCCAATCACCCGACCGATGACCCCCGCGGCATCGCGGCCTCGGTGCTTGACGGGCTGATGTATGGCAGCGGTGATGCGGTGATCGGCATCAACCCCGCCACTGACAGCCCCGGGGCCACGGCAAAGCTGCTGCACCTGCTTGATGAAGCGATCTCGCGCCATGAGATCCCCACGCAGAGCTGCGTTCTGGCCCATATCACCACCTCGATAGAGCTGATCTCGCGCAATGTGCCGGTGGATCTGGTCTTTCAGTCGGTGGCCGGGACCGAGGCCGCCAACCGCTCTTTCGGCATCGATCTGGCGCTGCTGCGCGAGGGCCGTGAGGCGGCACTGTCGCTCAACCGCGGCACGCTGGGGCAAAATGTGATGTATCTCGAAACCGGCCAGGGCTCGGCGCTTTCCGCCGGGGCGCATCACGGCTGCGATCAGCAGACGCTGGAGACGCGGGCCTATGCAGTCGCCCGCATGGTTGAGCCGCTTTTGGTTAACACCGTCGTCGGCTTTATCGGACCGGAATATCTATACGATGGCAAACAGATCCTCCGCGCGGGGCTGGAGGATCACTTCTGCGCCAAGCTCTTAGGCCTGCCGATGGGCTGTGATATCTGCCACACCAATCATGCGGAGGCCGATCAGAATGATATGGATGATCTGCTGACGCTGCTTGGCGTGGCGGGGGTCAATTTCATCATGGGAATCCCCGGATCGGATGATGTGATGCTGAACTATCAGACCACCTCGTTTCATGACGCGCTGTATCTGCGCCGGGTCCTGGGTAAAGACCCCGCGCCGGAGTTTCAGGACTGGCTTTTGGCAAAGGGCATCGCAGCAGCGGACGGCCCCGGACGGCTGGCTGACAGCGCGCCACAGCTTCTTTTGCCGGGGCTTGCCCCATGAGCGGGCTGCGCCCCGATCCCTGGCAGGGGCTGCGCCAGCTGACGCCCGCGCGCATTGCGCTCGGCCGCAGCCTGCCCACGGCAGAGCATCTGCGGTTTCAGCTCGATCACGCCCGCGCGCGCCGCGCCGTCCATTATCCGCTACCTGCCGCGCAGATGGAACAGGACCTGGCAGGTTTAGGGCCGCCGGTGCTGCGGCTGCACTCTGCCGCGCCGGACCGGAGTGTTTATCTGCAGCGCCCGGATCTGGGCCGCAGGCTCAGTGAAGCCTCCGCCGCGCGGCTGACGCCGGGGGAGTACGATCTGGCGCTGGTGGTGGCGGACGGGCTCTCTGCTCTCGCCATTGAGGCCAATGCAGCGGCCTTTCTGCAGTCCTTTCTCGGTCATCCCGCCATGGCGGGTCTGCGCATCGCCCCGCTGACGCTGGTGGAACAGGGGCGCGTGGCCATCGGCGATGAGATCGCCCACCGGCTCGGCGCCCGCCAGGTCGCCGTGCTGATCGGCGAACGCCCGGGGCTCTCTTCGCCCGACAGTATGGGGATCTATTTCACCCATGCGCCCCGGCCTGGGCTGACGGATGAGGCGCGCAACTGCCTGTCCAACATCCGCGCCGCAGGTCAGAGCGTGCAGGATGCCGCCGCACGGCTGGCCTGGCTTTCGGTCAATGCGCGGGTGCGGGGTCTCTCCGGGGTCGCGCTGAAGCTGGAGGCTCTGCTCTGAGCGCGCGCACCTGACCGAAGCTGCGCCAGAATAGCCCGCCCTGACACCAAACACCCCCGACCGCTAACGGTCGGGGGTGTTTACGTTTTCTGTCCCGCCAACCGGCAGTCGGATGGCATCGCCGCACAGGGATGCAAAACCGATGCCCCAGGCCCCGGCTGCCCAGGTAAAAACACCGGGCATGCAAAATTGCATACAGCTTCTGCCGGATTTTTGCACAAAGACTGCATGCATTGCAGGAATTTCCATCTTCGCCTTGCAGCCGCGTTTTTTCCTGCGGGCGTCAGCTTGCCCGTTCCGCTGCCCGGGCAGAAAGCTCGGGAAGTAGCCTATCCGCTTATCAGTGACTGCCCCCTCCCCCCGACCGCTCAGGCCTGACGGCTTTTGCGGACCGGTCCAGAATTGCCTGAAGAACGGACCAGATATGACCTTTTCCATGACCCGCCGTGCGCTTTTGCTCGCCCAGCTTGCCCTCGGCCTCAGCGCCTTCGCCTTTCCCGCCCATGCCGATGCCGATGCCCGCAAAGACATTCTGGTCGTTGTCGGCGAACAGGGGCCGAACTCGCTCGACACGCTGACGCCGACCGCCAATGACTACACCCGCTTCGTCGCCTGGCATGCCTATGACCGCCTGGTCTCCTTTGGCACCAAAGTGAATGCCGATGGCGTTAAGACCTACGACAAAGACACCATCACGCCCGAGCTTGCCGAAAGCTGGGACGTGATCGACGGCGGCAAAGCCTATATCTTCCACCTGCGCAAAGACGCGACCTTCCACGATGGCTCGCCGGTGGAGGCAAAGGACGTCAAATGGTCCTTTGACCGCGCCCTGGCCGCAGGCGGCTTTCCGCAGATCCAGATGGATGCAGGCTCGCTTTCGTCCCCCGATCAGTTTGAAGTGATCGACAGCCATACCTTCAAAGTCTCGGTGCCCGATGGCAATAAACTGGCGCTGCCTGATCTCGGCGTGCCGATCCCGATCGTCCTCAACGCGGACCTCGCGCTGTCACATGCGACGGCTGAGGACCCCTGGGCCAATGCCTGGCTGGCCAATAACACCGCCGGCGGCGGCGCTTATAAGGTGATCAAATTCACCCCCGGCAGCGAGCTGATCTTTGAGCGTTTTGACGACTGGAAGAACGGCCCCGTCCCGGCGATGAAGCGGGTGATCTACCGCCAGATCTCCTCGGCGGGCACCCGCCGCGCGCTGCTGGAAAAAGGCGATGCGGATGTCTCGCTGGGCCTGCCGCCGAAGGATTTTGCCGAAATCGCGCAGGACGACCGCCTCAAAGTGATTGGCGTGCCGAAACAATCCTCGCTGGTCGGCCTTGAGCTGAACCTGAAAGATGAGCACTTCTCGAACCCGAAGGTGCGCGAGGCCGTGGCTTACGCGATCCCCTATCAGGACATCATCGACAAAGCCTGGCATGGCCGCGCCAAAGGCATGTTCGGCGCCGATCCGGCGGCAGGCTATGAGGCTTCCTGGCCGGTGAAATCGCCCTATTACACCGATCTCGACAAAGCCAAAGCGCTGCTGACCGAAGCGGGCTACCCGGAAGGCTTCACAACCAACCTTTTTTTCGATCTGAGCAACTCGACCATCTATGAGCCGGCGCTGCTGCTGATCCAGGAAAACCTGGCCAAAATCGGTATCACCTCAGAGGTGGAGAAAGTCCCGGGCGCGAACTGGATCGCGCGTCTGCTGGACAAGAAGATGCCCGCTGTCTTTACCGGCTTCTTCGCCTGGCTCGATTATGCCGATTACCACTTTTACTGGACTTATCACGGCGGCAACAATTCGGTCTTCAACACCTCCGGCTATCAATCGGCTGAGTTTGACGCGCTGATCGATCAAGCCCGGTTTGAAACCGATACCGCCGCCTATGAGGCGCAGCTGAAAGAGGCCATCGCGCTGGCGATGAAAGATCTGCCGAAGATCCCGATCGCCCAGGATTTCCACGATGTGGCCTTCCAGAAGAACATCGACGGCTATGAGTATTGGTTCAATTCACATCTGAACCTGCGCACGCTCGTGAAAAACTGACGCCTGCCGCATCCCCCCCTTGAGACGACCCTGAGGAGCATCGCCATGCAGCGATATGTCGACGGCCTTTATCCCTGGCCCTTTGACGGCAACCTGAAGCCCGAAAACACCGCGATCCTGGTGATCGACATGCAGATTGATTTCTGCGCCGAAGGGGGATGGGTGCATTCATGCGGTGTGGATCTGGCCAATACCCGCCGCCCCATCGCGCCTTTGCAAAAACTGCTGCCCGCCTTGCGGGCGGCAGGCTACACGGTGATCTATACCCGTGAAGGTCATAAACCCGATCTTTCCGACCTGCCCGCCAACAAGCGCTGGCGCTCGCGGCAGCTGACCGGCAGGGGTCTGGGAGATATGGGGCCTTTGGGCCGTTTTCTGGTCCGGGGCGAGCCGAACTGGGACATCATTCCTGAGCTTGCGCCGGAACCGGGCGATCTGATGATCGACAAGCCCGGCAAGGGCTCTTTCATGGCCACCGATCTTGATGAGGTGCTGCAGCGGCGCGGCATCCGCAACCTGATGCTCTGCGGCGTGACCACCGACTGCTGCGTGCAGTCCACCCTGCGCGATGCCAATGACCGCGGCTATGAATGCGTGATGCTCGAAGACTGCTGCGGCTGCGCCGATCATCAAAACCACCTCGATCAGGTTGAGATGATGCGGATCATGGGCGGGCATTACGGCTCGGTCTGCGCCTCGACCGATGTTCTCAAAACGCTGGAGGCCTGAGCCATGACCGCAACCGCTTTCCCTCAGGTCGCCTCTCAGCCCTATGCCTGGCCCTTTGACGGCGGCTTCAGCCCCGCAGAGACCGCGCTGATCCTTATCGATATGCAGATCGATTTCGTCGGGGCTGAGGGCTGGTGCGCGCAGTCGGGCGGGGATGTAAGCCGCATGGCCGCCGCCGTCGCCCCCACCAGAGCGGTGCTGGAGAAGATGCGTGAAAAAGGCTTCACCATCATTCACACCCGCGAAGGTCACCGCGAAGATCTGGCCGATCTCAACCCCAACAAGCGCTGGCGCTCGGCACGGCTTGGCGCGGAAATCGGCGCAAGCGGCCCGCATGGCCGGATGCTGACCCGCGGCGCGCCGGGCTGGGATATTGTGCCCGAGCTTTACCCCGCCGCCGGTGAGCCCATCATCGACAAGCCCGGCAAAGGTGCTTTCTGGGCCACCGATCTTGAACATATCCTGCGCGTGCGCGGCATCCGCAATCTGATCTTTACCGGCGTCACCACGGATTGCTGCGTGCATACCACCATGCGCGATGCCAATGACCGTGGCTTTGAATGCATGCTGCTGGAAGACTGCTGCAATGCCACGCTGCAGAAAAACCACGAGACCATTTTGCGCATCACCAAAATGGGCCACGGCATTTTCGGCACGGTGGCCAGGTCTGACGATCTTCTGGCAGCACTGGCATAACGGTCATGACAGGCTTCATCCTGAAACGTCTGGCCAGTGCGGTCCCCTCGCTTTTCGGGGTGATGGTGCTGACCTTTGTGGTCTCCCGGGCGATGCCGGGGGATCCGGCGGCCTTTTTCGCCGGACCCGCCGCCACGCCTGAATCCATCGCCCGGGTGCGCGCGCAGCTGGGCTTTGATCAGCCCATCGTGTGGCAGTTCCTCGATTATATCACCGACCTTCTGCACGGCGATCTGGGCCTGAGCTTTGCCTCGGGCCAGCCGGTGCTGGACGATCTGATGCGCCGCCTGCCCGCCTCGATGGAGCTGACGCTGCTGGCGCTGGTCATCGCGCTGGCGGTGGCGCTGCCGATGGGCATTCTGGCCGCCGTAAAGCCCGGAACCTGGATCGACCATATCTGCCGCGGCTCGACCACCCTGGCGGCGGCGCTGCCGTCGTTTTTCATCGGGCTTTTGCTGATCTATGTCTTTTACTTCCGTCTCGGCTGGGCGCCTTCGCCCATCGGGCGGCTGGAGATCTGGTATTCTTCGCCTGCGGAAGTGACCGGATTTTACACCATCGACGCCCTTCTGGAGGGCAATTTTGAGACCTTCCGCGCGGCCGCCGCGCAGCTGGTGCTTCCGGCGCTGTCGCTGTCGCTCTTTGCGCTGGCCCCGCTGGCGCGGATGACCCGGGCCTCGATGCTCGGGGTGCTGAATGCGGAATTCATCACCACCGCCACCGCCCTTGGTCTTTCGCGCCGCACGATCCTGATCAATTACGCGCTGCGCAACGCCATGATGCCCATGATCAATATCATCGGCATGGTCTTTTCCTTCCTGCTCGGCGCCAATGTGCTGATTGAGCAGGTCTATGGCTGGCCAGGCATCGGCTCTTATGCAGTCGAGGCGGTCTTGATCTCAGATTATGCCGCGATCCAGGGCTTCGTGGTGATAATGGCGGTGATCTATATCCTGCTCAATCTCATCATCGACATTACCAATACCATCATCGATCCGAGGGTGAGCCATGACGCGTGATCTCTCTCAGAAGCGGCCCTCGGGGCTGCGGCGGGTGGCCGGGAACCTGGCCTTCATTCTGAAGCAAAGCCCGCTCACCCTCTTTGCTGCGCTGATCTTTGCCGGCCTCGTCTTTGTGGCGATCTTTGGCCCCTGGGTGGTGCCCTATGGCCCGCTCGAAAGCTCAGCCAATACGCTGCAGCCGCCAGGCCTGCAGCATCTCTTTGGCACCGATCATCTGGGCCGCGATATCTTCTCGCGCACCCTGGTGGCGGCGCGGATTGACCTCGGCATCGCGGTGGCGGCTGTCGCGATGTCCTTTGCAGGCGGTCTGATCCTGGGCGCCATCGCAGGCTATTGGGGCGGCTGGACCGACCGCATTCTGGGGCGGCTGTCAGATACCATCATGGCCTTCCCGCTGTTCGTGCTGGCCATGGGGGTGGTGGCCGCCCTTGGCAATTCGATCTGGAACATCATCCTGGCGACGGCCATCATCAACCTGCCCTTCTACATGCGCTTTGCGCGCTCTGAGGTGAACGCGCGGCTGGGTGCCGGCTATGTGGAGGCCGCGCGGCTGACCGGCAACAGCCGGATGCAGGTCCTGTGCCTGCATATCATCCCCAATATCCTGCCGCCGATGATGGTGCAGATCTCGCTGAACCTTGGCTGGGCCATTCTGAACGCGGCGGGTCTGTCGTTCATTGGTCTCGGCGTGCGGCCACCGACCCCGGAGTGGGGGATCATGGTCTCGGAAGGGGCGCAGTACATCATCTCGGGCGAATGGTGGCTTTTCTTCTTCCCCGGACTCGCACTGGTGCTGGCGGTCTTTTCCTTCAACCTGCTGGGCGATGGTCTGCGCGACCTGCTCGATCCGAAAGGGCGTGAATGATGCCGAGGGCTGCCGATGTTCCGATCATTGAGGTCGAGGATCTGAATGTGCGCTTCCGCACCCGCGAGGGGCTGCTGCATGTTCTTGAAAACGTAAGCTTCTCACTGCGCCGGGGCGAGACCATGGGCATGGTCGGGGAAAGCGGCTCAGGCAAATCGGTTTCCGCCTATGCGCTGACGCGGCTTTTGCCGAAAACCGCCGATGTTCAGGCCGGAACGATGCGCGTGGCGGGGCTCGATTATCTGAGCGCGCCGAAGGCGGATATTGAGGCGCTGCGCGGCAAGACCATCTCGATGATCTTTCAAAACGCCCGCGCCGCGCTGAACCCGATCCGCCGGATCGGCGATCAGATCGCCGATGTGCTGCACCGCCACTCGGGCCTGACACGCAAAGACGCCCGTGAAGCGGCCGTGCAGGCCCTGGCAGAGGTGAAAATCCCTGACCCTGCGGCGCGCTACAAATCCTATCCCTTCCAGCTGTCCGGCGGCATGTGCCAGCGGGTGATGATCGCCCTTGCCCTCGCCGCCCGGCCCGAGATCCTGATCGCGGATGAGCCGACCACCGGGCTTGATGTGACCACCCAGGCCGCCATCATGGATCTGATCCGCGAGAAAGCGGCCTCTGAGCGGATGACCACCCTTCTCATCACCCATGATCTCGCGCTTGCGGCCGATTACTGCGACCGCTTTGTGGTGATGCATGCAGGCCATGTCGTGGAAAGCGGCGCGACCGGGCCGATCTTTGCGAGGCCCGCGCATCCCTATACCCGGCGTCTGCTGAAGGCGACGCCGGACGGAACCTCGGCGCTTTCTGATCTGGAGCCGATCCCCGGCAATCTGCCGGATCTGCGCAAAGCGACCACGCTTTGCCGGTTCGCCGCGCGCTGCCCGCATTACGCAGCAGATATTTGCGATGTGCCGCAGAAACTGCGCCCCGCCGCAGGGGCTGTCTGGCCCGCGCATCACGTGGCCTGCGCCCGGGCCGCAGACCTGAATGCAGAGGCTGCCTGATGTCTGATCTTCTGGAACTCACCCGCCTGAAACAGCTCTATCCGGTCAAGGGCGGCCATCTTCATGCGGTGGACGATGTCTCTTTCTCCATCGGCAAAGGCGAGAGCCTGGGGCTGGTGGGCGAAAGCGGCTGCGGTAAATCCACTCTGGTACGGCTGATTTCCCGCCTCGTTGACCCGACAGAGGGGGCGATCCTCCTGAACGGGCGCGATATCGCAGGCTGCCCGGCGAAAACCTTTGGTCGTGATGCCGACCGCCGTCGGATCCAGGTGGTCTTTCAGGACCCGACCGACAGCCTGAACCCGCAGTGGCGGGTGGGGAAATCCATCGCCGATCCGCTGCGCCGTCTGACCAAAGGCATGTCTGAGGCGGAGATCACCAAAGCGGTGGCGCTGGCCGCAGAGCGCTCGGGCCTGCCGGTGGCGCTGCTGGACCGCTTTCCGCACCAGCTGTCCGGCGGGCAGAAAGCCCGTGTGGGGATCGCCCGCGCCATCGTGCTGGAGCCGGAGCTGCTGATCCTTGATGAGCCGACCTCGGCGCTCGATGTGTCGGTGCAGGTGCTGATCCTGAAGCTGCTCGATGATCTGCGCAGCCGCCTCGGCATGAGCTATCTCTTCGTCAGCCATGATCTGAATGTGGTGCGGATGATCTGCGACCGCGTGGCGGTGATGTATCTCGGCAAGCTGGTCGAAATCGCGCCGACGGAGGCGCTGTTTGAAAACCCGCGCCACCCCTATACCCGCGCGCTTCTCTCCGCCATTCCGGGCCGCAGCGAGGGGCGCATCACCCTGCAGGGCGATGCCCGCAGCCCGATCAATCCCAATCCTCATGTCTGCCGCTTTTATGGCCGCTGCCCGGTGGGGCAGGACCGCTGTGCGCAGTCCGCTCCGCTTTTGACATTCGCGGCGCCGGATCACGGCGCGGCCTGCCATTTTGCCTGAGGACTGCGTCATGACGCTGAATCACAAAGACTATTCCAAACTCTCCGCGGCTGAGATCGTTGCTCAGGTGAAGGCGGGCGATATCTCCGCCCGTGACGTAACAGAAGCAGCCCTCGCGCGCATGGCCCTTGCCGAGCCGCATATCCACGCCTATTGCCACCCGGCCCCCGATCTCGCCCGCGCCATGGCCGATGCGGTGGATGCAAAGATCGCCGCCGGAGAAGATCCCGGCCCCCTCGCCGGTGTGCCGGTGGGGATCAAGGATCTGGTCGCCACCAAAGATCTGCCGACCGTGATGGGCTCGAAATACTACCTCGGCTTCATGCCGGAGGATGACGACATCTCGGTCGCGCGTCTGCGCAAAGCCGGGGCGGTGATCCTTGGCAAAACCAATGTGCCGGAGTTTGGCTATTCCGGCGTCGGCCACAACCCGGTCTTTGAGACCGCCCGCAACCCCTGGAACCTGGCCATGACGCCAGGCGGCTCGTCCGCAGGGTCGGCCGCCTCGGTCGTGGCGGGGGTCTCGCCCTTTGCGATTGCCTCAGACGGCGGCGGCTCGATCCGTATTCCGGCCTCGCTCTCGGGTCTGGTGGGCTTCAAAGCCTCGATGGGGCGGGTGCCGCTTTGGCCGGGCTGTCGCGATCCGCGGTTTCCGGGGCTGTCAGGCTGGGAGTCGCTGGAGCATATCGGCCCGGTTGCCCGCACGGTGAAAGATGCCGCCCTGATGCTTTCGGTCATCTCCGGGCCGGATATGCGCGACCGTCACACCATTCCGCAGGATTTCGACTGGATGGAGGCCTATGAAGAGCCGCTGCCGCGCGGCCTGAAGATCGCCTTCTCAGAGGATTTCGGCTTTCTGGCCGTCGATCCGGAAGTGCGCCGCCTGGTGCGTGAGGCGGCCTTTGCCTATGCCGAAGCGATCGGGGCAACGCTCACCGAAGTGGATCCCGGCCACCGCAACCCGCGCGACGCCTTTACCGCGCTGATCATGGCCGAAAGCGATCTGAAGGGCATGCGCGCCATGCTGTCCGGGCATCCGGAGTATATGTCGCCCCATCTTGCGGCGATGATCTCACGCGACTGGACGGCGGAAGATTTCACCAATGCCAATATGGTCCGCAAGGAAGTGGTTGAAGCGCATTGGAAACTGATGTCGCAATATGATCTGCTGATCTCGCCGACCCTCGCCGTGCCGGCCTTTCCGGTGCATATGCAGGGGCCCGAGAAGATCGACGGGCAGATGGTCTCAGGCTTCACCTGGTCGGGCTTTTGCCAGCCGTTCAACTTCACCGGACAACCGGCGGTCTCGCTGCCGGCGGGTCTGACGAAAGAGGCGCTGCCCGTGGGTCTGCAGATCGTGGGTCCG
The DNA here is from genome assembly GCF_003863335.1 of Falsigemmobacter faecalis. Lineage (GTDB taxonomy): Bacteria > Pseudomonadota > Alphaproteobacteria > Rhodobacterales > Rhodobacteraceae > Wagnerdoeblera > Wagnerdoeblera faecalis. Next base: position 31,641 of record NZ_RRAZ01000024.1, read on the forward strand.
CATCTGGGGGATGCGCTGGTGCTGCGCGCGGCGCGTGCCTTTGAAGAGGCGCGCCCCTGGGCGCATCTGAGCGCACCGCTGGTCGATATGCTCGACCTGGCCTGAGGGGATACGCGCAAATGGTCAAAGCAGATCCCGCAAGCAAGGCCCGTGAGCCGATGGCCAGCCGCATCGTGCGGGAGCTGACGGAGGCCATTCTGACCGGTCGCCTCGGCTCGGGCGCGCGGCTCGAAGAGACGCTGATCGCTGAGCATTTCGGCGCGTCCCGCACGCCGGTGCGCGAAGCCCTGCGCGAATTATCCGCGCTTGGGCTGGTTGAGATGGCCCCGCATCGCGGGGCCTCGGTGGCGCGGATCGATGACGAAGTGCTGCTCGACCGGTTTGAGGCCATGGCGGAGCTGGAGGCCGTCGCCGGGCGGCTGGCCGCTTTGCGCATCACGCCGGAGGCGGCGCAGGGGCTGATTGCAGAGGTGGAGGCAGCGGCCTCCCTCGTCGAGGCGGATGATCGTGAGGGCTTTCGCGCCCATAACCGCGCCTTTCACAACGCCATCTATGAGGCCACCGGTAACCAAACACTGATCCGGGCCATCCGCCAGGTTCGCATGTCGGTGGCGGTGTTTCGCGCGCGTCAGTTCGATCTCGCCCGCCGCCTCGAAAGCTCTCATGCCGAGCACCGCGAGATCGCCGCTGCCATCGCCGCAGGCGACGCCGTGAAAGCGGCGGATCTTTTGCGCCACCATCTGCTGATCGTGCGCAAAGCGGCGGCGCAACATTTGAGACAGACCCGGATCGCCCCCCTGTGATCCGGGATGAAAGACAGGAAATTTAATGACTTATCAAGAGATCCTGCTCGCCGTCTGTGGTGCGCATCTCTCGGGCATGGCGCTTAATCACCAGCTGACCGGGTTGGGGGCAGAGCTGCGCGAGACCACCACCACGGCTGCGGATTATCAGCTTTATGCCCTGAACGACCTCGCCCCGCCGCGGCCCGGGCTTCAGCGGGTGGCCGAAGGCACCGGCCATGCGATCGAGGTTGAGATCTGGGCGCTGAGCCCGGCAGCCTTTGGGGCTTTTGTGGCGGCCATCCCCGTCCCCATGGCCATCGGTATGAACCGGCTGATCGACGGGCGGTGGGTGAAGGGCTTTGTGGCCGAACCCATCGCGCTCGGCCAGGCCGAAGACATCAGCAGATCCGGCGGCTGGCGCGGCTATTGCGCGGCCCTCACGCATTCAAACGGAGAGATGAAATGACCCTGACCTGGGACCCCATGACCGGATCGCTGGATCTGGCCACCCTGCGCCGCGCCTTTGACGGCGGCCTGACGCCCACCGCGCTGATCAACGCAGTCTACGACCGCATCGAGGCGCGCGGCGAGGATCACGTCTGGATCACCCTTTTCCCCCGCGAAGAAGTCCTCGCCCGCGCGGCGGATCTGGAGGCAAAGGGCCGCTCAGACGACCAGCCCTTCTGGGGTCTCCCTTTCGGGGTGAAGGATAACTTCGTGATGAAGGGGGTTCCGGCCTATTCGGCGGTGAAAGCCTGGAAGCACATCCCGCAGGAGACCTCCTGCACGATCCAAAAGCTGCAGGATCTGGGGGCGATTGCCCTTGGCACCCAGAATATGGACCAGCTGGGGATGGGGCTTGTGGGGGTGCGCACGGACTTCGGCATCCCCGCTTCGGTCTTTGACAAGGACTATATCTCAGGCGGCTCAAGCTCCGGGGCGGGCGTCTCGGTTGGCGCGGGGCTTGTCAGCTTTGCGGCCGCCAATGACGCGGCAGGCTCGGGCCGGGTGCCCCCGGCGCTGAACGCAATTGTCGGCTATAAACCGACACCCGGCCTTGTGCCACGGGCCGGGAAATCCCCGGCGGGGATGTGCGGCTCGGACAATATGCTGACGCTGAGCGTGGCGGATGCGGTGGAGCTGCACAATGCCTGGTTCACCTGGGACCCGAGTGATCCGAACTCAAAGCCCGAGGCGGAGGCCTTCCGCATCACCCTGGCTCCGATCCCGGCAGCGTTCCGCTTTGCGATCCCCGATCAGCAGTCGATCTTCTTTGATGGCGACGCCGAGGCCGAAAAGCTGTTCCGTCACTCGGTCGAGGTGCTCAAAAGCCTCGGCGGTGAGGCGGTTGAGGTCGATGTCAGCGATTATCTGACCGTGGCCCGCATGCTCTATGAAGGGGTCTTCATCGCGCAGCGCCATGCGAATTTCCACCAGCGCTTTGATCAGGACCCTTCGGCGCTGCATCCGGCGACCGCAGAGATCCTGTCCTGGGGCGCGAAATGGACCGCGACCGAAGTCTTCAAGCAGATGTACATCGTCAATGCTGCCAAACAAAACTTCCGCAAGCTGTTGAAAGAGGTGGATTTCCTCGTCACTCCGACCACCCCCACCACCTATACGATTGCCCGGCTGGAAGCCGATAATATTCGCCTGAATGCCAATATGGGCAGCTATACGAACTTCGTGAACCTGCTCGATCTGCCCGCCATCTCCGTGCCGGCAGGGCGGCGGCCGGATGGTCTGTCGCTGGGTACCATGCTGATCGGCGGCACGCTTGAAGATGAAAAGATCTGCCGCTTCGGCCATGCGCTGCAAAGCGCGATGAATCTGCCGGTCGGCATCACCGGAACGCGCCCGTCAGAGATGATCTGACCGCTGCGCAAAGAAAGACAGGGCAGAGCCATGGGCTCTGCCCGCCTGCATCAGGCCGCGGTCTCAAGGATGCGGATGAAATCTTCCGGGCCGGTGATTTCACGCGGGTTGGTGCGGCCCCAGATGTCCTGCATGGTATAGTCGGCGATGGTCGCGAAACGCTCGGGCGTCACACCGACAGCCGAGAGCGAGCGCGGCATGCCGAGCGAGGTGATGAAGGCGCAGGCCAGATCCCCGGCCGGGGTCCCGGGCGCGCCAAAGGCCGCCGAGATGCGCTTTTGCCGCTCGCCGTTCACTTCCGCATTCCAGCGCAGCACGAAGGGCGACATCACACAGGAGGTATAGCCATGCGGCACATCGCAAAGCCCGCCCAGCACATGGCCGATGGCATGGCTTGCGCCCATCGGCACGCCGCCGATGATCGGCAGCATCGACTGCCACACGCCGATCTGGCATTTCAGCCGCGCGTCGAGATCCTGCGGATCGGCTTTCACCCGCGACAGCCCCTCAATCAGCAGCCGCAAAGCACTTTCGGCAAGCCCGTCGCAATAATCATTCGAGCGGAAGGACTGCAGCGTCTCAATCGCATGATCAAGCGCGCGCACCCCGGTCGAGAACCAGAGCCATTCGGGGGTATGCTGCGTCATGGCCGGATCAAGGATGATGCTGACCGGGGCCATCAGGCGGTGCTCATAGCCCTGCTTATGGCCGGTCTCACGATCCGTCGCGCCCGAGAGCGGGTTGAACTCACCGCCCGAAAGCGTGGTCGGCACGCAGATCGTGCGGATGCTCTGCGGGCGAAACTCCGGCAGCGCGGTCGGGTTGATCAGCTGGCCTTCGGCATTCACCTGGATATGCAGACGCCCCATATCGGCGGCGGTGCGGATATCATTGGACAGGCAGATCGGCACGATCTTGGCACAATCCGTGACCGAGCCCCCCCCGACCGAGACGATCAGATCGGCCTTGCAGTCCCGCGCCATCTCGGTCGCTGAGATAACATCGGTGCGCGGCCCATGCGGAGCAACCCCGCTGAAGGTCGCGGCATGGCGCGCGCCAAGCGCGGCCTCAATGCGGCTGATTTCATCGGTGCTTTCACGCAGCGAGGCGCTGGTGATCAGCATCACCCGGTTCGCGCCCAGAAGGGCCGCTTCGGCGGCCAGAGCCTCAGCGGCGGGCTGGCCAAAAATCACCCGCTCGGTAGCGGTCAGGATAACGGTTCCGGCAGATATGGTCATAGAGCTTCCTCCCATGGGTGTAAGACCCGGCCGCACCCCCTCCTCCGGGGCGCGCGGTGGCCGGGCAGTTGGTCAGGCAGTGGCGGTAAAACGCTCGCTTTTCAGGCGGATCCCCGAGGCCTCGCGGTCCCAGGTGTCGGGGGTCACGGCTTCGGCGCGCAACTCGTGCTTCAGCACTTTGTTGGACGGGGTTTTCGGCAGCGCCGGCAGCACGCGGATGTAGCGCGGGATCATGAAATAGGCCATGCGCGGGCGCAGCCATTCGATGAGTTCGGCCGGATCAAGGCTGCGACCCTCAACCGGGGCCACGATGACCATGACGTCATCCTCCGCCAGATCCGAGGGCACGGCCACGGCGGCGGCTTCGCTGACATCGGGATGGGCGGCGACCTCGGCCTCCACCTCAAAGCTGGAGATATTCTCGCCGCGGCGGCGGATCGCGTCTTTCATACGGTCGACGAAGAAGTAATTGCCCTCTTCATCCTGCTGAAACGCATCGCCGGTGTGGAACCAGCCATTGCGCCAGGCTTTGGCGGTGGCCTCAGGATTTTTGTAATAGCCCGAGTTCATCCCCCAGGGACGGTCAGAGCGCAGGATCATCTCACCGGTTTTGCCGCGCGGCACTTCGCAGTCGTTCTCATCGACCAGACGCACCTCAACACCGGGGCGGGCTTTGCCACAGGTGCCGCGCACCCTTGGGTTGGCTTCTGAGATGATCGGCGTTGAGATCTCGGTCATATTGAAGATCGTATGAACATCGACCCCAAAGCGGCGGGCAAAGCTTTCGGAATTGGCCGCCAGCGGCACCATCAGCACAAGACGCAGCGGGTTTTCGGCATCCTCCTCGCGGGGGGGCTGCTTTTCAAGAAAGGTCGCCATAACGCCCAGAAGAAAGGCCACGGTGCAGTGGTTGTTGCGGATGGTCTGCCAATAGGTCGCGGTCTCAAAGCGCTCCACCACCGCGAAAGAGGCCCCGCGCGCCAGCATGCAATACATCGGCCCCATGCCACCGATATGGAACATCGGCGAATTGATGAGATAGCGGTCGGTGTCGCGCACGAAGGTCCAGGTCTCAGGCCCCGCATTGGTCCACAGATGCAGATAAGACGACAGCACCCCCTTGGAGGGACCCGTGGTGCCGGAGGTGAAGATGATCGACTGCGGATCCCAGGGCTCAATCGGGCGCTTCAGGGGCTGCAACACGCCGGAGGCGGGCAGCATGCTCTCTGCCCAGGTTTTGACCGGGAGCGGCGCATCGGCACCGTCGCCGGACCCGAGCAGCAGGATCTGTTCGAGCCGGTGCAGCCCAAGCCCCGCCAGTCGCCCGGTCAGATCGGAATGCACCACCGCCAGTTTCGCATCCGAAACCTCGATCACATGCTCCAGCAGGCGACCCTTATAGGCGGTGTTGATCGGCACATAGACCGCGCCGATGTAGTTCAGCGCGAAGAACAGCCGGATCTGCTCGCGGCTGTTGGGGGCAAAGACCAGCACGTGATCGCCCTGGGCCACGCCAAGCGCCTGAAGCCCAAGCGCGGTCTGCAGGATCAGCTCGCGGAAGGCGGCGAAGCTCCATTCCTCGCCGGTATCGTCATAGCGCACGAAGGTCGCTTCGGGTGTTTCGCGGGCAAAGCGGTCGATCAGATTGCGCGTGACCACGCGGTCGCGGGCCGGGATGCGCGGATCGGTGGTTTCGGGAACGGCGGGCGCGTCGATACAGCTGAACATGAAGTCCTCCCCAATGGTGTCGGGCGGTGCGGGTCCGGAGTTCTCCTCCGCCGGACCCGGCCGCAGATGGTTTCAGGCGCACGCAGCCTGTGCGGTGGCGGCCGGTGTCAGCTCAAAATCTTCCGGCCTGGCCCGGCGTGTCATGCGCCAGAAGTCATCATTGCGCCAGGGCGTAATGGCAACCACCCGGCCGCGCGAATTGCGGTACCAGTTCTCCATGCCCGGATGGGTCCAGACCATGCGCGAATGGGCCTCATCCACGCGGCGGGCATAGTCTTCATAGACCGGGGATTTCACCTCAACCGCCGCGAGATTTTCGCGCAGCATCATCTCAAGGACGCTCATCACATAATCCATCTGGTTCTCGATAGAACTGATGATGCTGCCGCCATGGCCAAGCCCCACATTGGGACCCAGAAGCGTGAAGAAATTCGGGAAACCCGCCACCACAGTGCCCAGATAGGCCTGCGCGTCATCGCCCTTCCAGACCTCACGCAGGCTCGCGCCGCCGCGCCCGATGACCGGCAGAGAGCCAAGGATTTCCGCCGCCTTAAAGCCGGTGGCAAGGATCAGCACATCGGCCTGATGCCGGCTGCCGTCCGAGGCGGTCAGAGTATCCCCTTCAATCTTCGTAAGCCGTTGATCAACCAGAGTTACATCGGGCCGCGCCACCGTGCGGTACCAGCCATTGTCGAGCAGCATCCGCTTGCCGAAGGGCGGAAAATCCGGCAGCACCTTCTCCAGCAGGTCCTGGCGGGGCCCGAGTTCGGCCTTCACGTAATCGGTGAACATGCGGCGGTGATGATCATTGGTGGCGTTCAGCGCGCGCTCGGGGTGCGGCCAGTCGGGGTCTTTCTGCAGGCTTGGGTGGATGCGGTCGTTGAAGGTCCAGGCAAGGCGCTGGCGGTACCATTTTTGATAAAGCGGCACATTGGCCAGCAGCCAGCGCACCGGATCCGGCACCGCACGGCGGAACTGCGGGAAGGGCGCGGCCCATTGCTTTGAGCGGGCAAAGACCGTGAGATGGGCGGTCGCATCGGCGATGGCCGGGACGATCTGCATGGCGGTTGCGCCATTACCGACCACAGCCACTTTTTTTCCTGTAAGATCAAGGTTCTGCGGCCAGTGCGCGGTATGGAAGGACTGACCCGAAAAACTCTCCAGCCCCTCAATCGGCGGTACCAGGGGCGTGTTCAGAACCCCCACGCCCGAGATGACGATGGCCGCGCGCTCCTCGGTGATCCGGCCATCGGCGTGGCGGATGCGGACCTGCCATTCGCGGCTTTCCTCCAGCCAGCGGGCCTCTTCGACCGTAGCCTCAAAGGTGGTGTGGTCGGCTAGGTTAAAGCGCTCGGCGACACCGCGGAAATAGGCGTAAAGCTCATCGCGCAGGGCGAAATACTGCGCCCAGTCATGCGGGGCAAAGCTGAAGCTGTAGATGTGGTTTGGTGTGTCAACCCCGCAGCCGGGATAGCGGTTTTCATACCAGGTGCCGCCGAAAGCGTCGTTTTTCTCAAAGATCTGAAAGGGGATCCCCGCCTTTTGCAGCCGGATTGCCGCACAGATCCCCGAGACCCCTGCCCCCACGATCAGCGCCCGAAAGCCCGCGCGCTGCGGCAGCGGCGCAAAGCGCCGTGCCTGAGGCCCGATCCCAAGGCCCGCAGCGATGTTTTCGCCATAAGCCTCAGGCACATCCTCGCCCATCGAGACCGAGAGCATGCGGGCGAGCAGCTCCGGCGCGGGACTGGCAAGGGCCACCTCTCCCGTCTCGCTCCAGCGGGTCAGGGCCGCGCAGGCGGCGTCGCGGATTTCGCGCTGAATCTCCGGTGGCAGGCGGGCATCGTCATTGTCATCAAGCCCGCGCGGGCGCAGCGGGCGATAGGGCGCCTCCAGCCATTTCAGATCCGCCGTCAGCTGCACCAGAACCATCAGCAGCGTCGGAATATTGGCACTCTCAACCGCCTCCTCCAGGCGGGTCAGATCAAGCCGTTCGGCGATTTTCTCTATATCGGACATAGGCTTACTTCCTCCCGAGGATGCGGCGCACCCTCCCGCCCGGATCCGGGCCTTCTCTTTCACAGTCCGTCTCCGGCTTGGTCTTGACCGGCTGCGACTCTGCGGATAGCGTCTGAAACACTCGTCTAAAACAGATGTTTTATCCAGTCGTTTATATCTGTCAAGCGGGCTCTCGTGTCACCCGGATGTGACGCGAAGGAAGGGAGGGGGGAAGATGACGTCAGCCGTGAGTATCCGCGGAAGCTGTGCGCCCGAATTTGCGCGGCTCGGTGCGGAATTTGAGCGCAATTTCACCCATCGGGGGGAATTGGGCGCGGCGCTCTGCCTTTGGCATGAGGGGCGGAAAGTGGTGGATCTCTGGGGCGGGCTGACCGCGCCTGAGGGCGATCCCTGGCAGGAGGAGACGCTGCATCTGGTCTTTTCCTGCACCAAGGTGGCCAGCGCGCTTTGCCTGCATCTGCTGGTGGAGGAGGGCAGAATCGACCCCGATGCGCCCCTCAGCGCGGTCTGGCCGGAACTGCGGGCGGGTCAGTTGGGCGGCACTTTGCGCATGCTTTTTGACCACAGTCTGGGCCTTCCGGCGCTGCGCGCGCCCTTGCCCGGTGATGCCATGCTGCGCCCGGATCTGATGGAAGAACGGCTGGCCGCCGAAGAGCCCTGGTGGGTCCCTGGCACAGGCCAGGGCTATCACGCGCTGACCTTTGGCTTTCTGGCCGGTGGGCTGGTGCGGCGGCTGACGGGCGAGAGCCTGGGGACGTTCTTTGCGCGCCGGATCGCAAAGCCCCTGGGGATTGAGTTCTACATCGGCCTGCCCGAAGCCCTTGAGCCCCGCGTCGCCCCGATTGAGGCGCACCGCAGCCGTCGGGACGCCCCCGAGACCGCCTTTCTGCGTGCCGCAAAGACGCCAGGAAGCGCGACCCATGCCTTTGTTTTCAACTCCGGCGACTGGGCCGCGCGCGGGGTGAACAGCCGCGAAGGCCATGCCGCGGAAATCGGCGCGGCCGGGGGTATTTCCAACGCCCGTGGGCTGGCCGGGCTTTTTGAAGCGCTGACCGAAGGCGGCCACCGCCTTGGCCTCAGCCGCGACCGGATTGCGGCATTTTCCACCGCCACCTCGGCCTGCCACTGCGACCAGGTGCTGCGGGTGCCCGCGCGCTTTGGGGCGGGCTTTATGCTGGGCATGGACAACCGCGCCCCGACCCGGGGGGGGGAGGGGCTGATCTTCGGGCGCAGCGCCTTTGGCCATATCGGCATGGGCGGCTCGCTGGGGTTTTCCGACCCCGGGGCGGGGCTCTCCTTTGGTTATGCGATGAACCGCCAGGGCCCGGGACTTTTTCTCAACGAAAGGGGGCAGGCGCTGGTTGATGCCGCTTACCTCTCGCTTGGCTACCAAAACAGCGCGCCGGGGTTCTGGCAGCGCTGATCTGACGCCGCAGTCATCCATCAGGGAGGATAAGATGACGCTTTTGAAAACCACGCTTCTGACCGCCGCACTTGGCGCGGGCCTGGCCACCAGCCCCGCCTTTGCGCGCGAGCTGAACTTCGCCATCGGCCATCCGCCTGGCTCTTATACCATTCAGGGCGGTGAGGAATTCGCCAAAACCCTGTCGCAGGAAACCGGCGGCGCATTGAGCGCGAAGGTTTATGCCATGTCGCTTTTGAACATGGCCGAAACTTCCTCCGGGCTGCGCGAGGGGCTGGCCGATATTGGCACCGTGATGTCGACCTATTTCCCGGCAGAATTTCCGGCGACGAACTTCCTGCTGGATGCCTCGATGCTGTTGAACCTGATGGGCGAGGAGGCGGCGAAGGTTGCGGGTCCCGCCTATGCCGGGGCGATGGCGGAATATGTCATGCTGAACTGCCCGGAATGCACCACCGAATTTGCCGCGCAAAATCAGGTCTATACCGGGGCTGCGGGCACGCCGGGCTATGGGCTGAACTGCACCCGCCCGGTGGCCAGCCTTGAGCAGATGAAGGGCGCGCGTCTGCGCATCGGCGGCGCGGCCTGGGCGCGCTGGTCTGAGGCGGTGGGCGCGACCCCGGTCACCATGTCGGGCAATGAGATGCTGGAGGCGCTGTCGCAGGGCGTGCTCGACTGCATCGTGCTGGCGGTGCCGGATGTGCAGAACTTCGGCATGGGGGCCTCGGTCAAACATGTCACGCTGGGTGCGCCGGGCGGGGTCTATATTGCCTCGCTGACCAATGTGAACCGTGAGGTCTGGCAGGAGCTGTCAGAGGCGGAACGCGGTGCCTTTATGAAGGCGGCGGCGCGCGCCAATGCGGTGGCGACCTGGGCCTATCACGCGGGCGAGGCGGAGGTGCTGGAGAAGATCCGCGCCGGCGGCGTGCAGGTGCATCAGGCCGATGCGGCCCTGCGTGACGCCTCTGCCGCCTTTGTTGAGCGTGATCTGGCCGCCATGAGCGAGACGGCGAAGGGCAAGGGCCTCGCCCGCGCGCCGGAAATGCTGGCAGAGTTCCGCCCGCTGGTTGAGAAATGGGTCGGGCTGACCAAAGATATCAGCGATGCGGAAGCGCTGACCGATCTTTACTGGCGCGAGGTCTATTCCAAAGTCGATGTGACCCGCCACGGCTTCTGAGGCAGTCGCTTCGGGGCAGAGCTGCCCCGAAGCACGCCCGCCTTTTCAGGATATTTCCATGACATTGCTTTGGACCATCGCCACGCGGGTCACGCGGCTGGGCACCATCTTAGGTGGCATCGCCATCGCCATGATGATGCTGCACGTGAGCTTTGATGTGCTGTCGCGCCATCTGTTCAACAGCCCGCTGCCGGGCACGCTGACCATGGTGACCTATTATTACATGATTATCGCGACCTTCGTGCCGCTGGCCCATGCCGAGCACAAACGCGCCCATATCTCGGTCGAAGTGCTGACCGAGCGGCTGCCGCAGCGGCTGCAGCACCATCTGCAGGGCTGGATGTATCTGGCGACCGGCTGCGTCACCGGGCTTCTGGCCTGGCGATCCGCCACCGATGCGATGAAGGCGATGAAACTCGGGGCCTCGCAGGTTCAGGGCGCTGAGACCATTGCGGTCTGGCCCGCTTATTTCGCCCTGCCCTTTGGCGCGGGTCTGATGACGCTGCTGTTGGCTTTGCGCTTTGCGGCCTATCTGACCGGCCGCAGCGAAACCCTTGAGACGGAGGCTGCAGCATGAGCGGCGTTGAGCTGGGACTGGCCGTCATTGGCCTGCTGCTGGTGCTGATCGCACTCAGAATGCCGATCGGCTTTGCGCTGACCGGGGCCTCTTTTATCGGGCTCTGGGTGATGATGGGCTGGCGGGTGGCCTGGGGCTCGCTGGGGGTGATCCCCTATCAGTTTGCGGCCAATTGGGTGCTGAGTTCAGTGCCGATGTTTCTGCTTCTGGGCTTTATCTGCTATCATACAAAGCTGACCCAGGGGCTGTTTAACGCGGCGCGTCTGTGGCTTTCGGCCCTGCCGGGGGGGCTGGCGATTGCGTCTATTTTCGGGGCCTCGGGCTTTGCCGCGGTCTCGGGCTCCTCGGTGGCCTGTTCGGCCACTATGGGGCGGATCGCGATCCCCGAGATGCTGAAAGCGCGCTATCATCCGGAGCTTGCCACCGGCACCCTGGCGGCGGCGGGCACGATTGGTGCGCTGATCCCGCCTTCCATCATCCTGATCCTTTACGGCATCATCGCCCAGATCCCGGTGACCGGGCTCTTTCTGGGCGGTCTGGTGGCGGGGATCCTGACGGCAATCGGCTATATCATCGTCATCCTGGTGCGGGTCAAACTCGACCCCTCGCTGGCGCCATCCACCAGCGAGCGCGCGCCGATGTCCGAAAAAATGGCGGCGCTGAAGGAGACCTGGCCGGTTATTCTGCTGATCATCGCCATCTTCGGCGGACTTTTCAGCGGCGTCTTCACCCCGACCGAGGCCGGGGCCACCGGGGCTTTCACCGCCCTGCTGATCGCGGGCCTGAAGCGCACGCTGACGGTAAAGGCTTTCATCGATTCGATCCTTGAGACGGTGACCACCACCAGCTCGCTGATCATCATCGGGATCGGTGCCAGCCTTCTGACCCGGTTTCTGGCGCTGTCGGGCACCGGCGACTTCCTGAGTGCCGCCGTGCTCAGCCTTGGGGCGGATCCGATGGTCATCATCATCGGGATCGTGGTGCTTTACCTGATCCTGGGGATGTTCCTTGAGCCGATCGGCGCCATGCTGCTGACCCTGCCGATCGTGCTGCCCATCGTCAGCGAAAGCGGCTTTTCGCTGCTGTGGTTCGGGATTTTGCTCTGCAAACTGCTGGAGATCGGCATGATTACCCCGCCGGTGGGCATGAATGTCTTTGTGATCAAAAGCGTAACGGGCAATCTGATTTCCACCACGGCGATCTTCCGGGGGGTGCTGTGGTTTCTGGTCATGGATCTTCTGATGGTCGCCCTTTATATCCTGTGGCCTGATCTGATCCTGGCGCTTCCCGCAGCCTTTGGCTGATCCCCCGCAGTCCACCGACTTTCAGAAAGCCTGCCGATGTCCCAAGCCGCCTTTCCTGTTCCCGATGCCGAGAGCCTCAGCGATCCGACGCCTGAAAAAATCAAAGCGGCGGCGCTGAAGCTGTTCTCGTCACGCGGGATCGACGGGGTCTCGGTGCGGGACATCGTGACAGAAGCCGGGCTGCGCAACGGCGCCTCGCTGCATTATTACTTCGGCTCGAAAGACGGGTTGTTGCGCGCGCTTGTCACCGACGGGGCGCGCCACTCCGACGGCGCCCGCGCCCGCGCGCTTGCGGCACTGGAGGCGGGCGGCGGGCCGAAACGCGTGCTCGATATCCTTCGGTTGCTGATTGATGTGGAGACCGGCCTTTACGGGGGCGGGACAGGGGCGGGTTTTGGTCATATGCGCTTTGTCGTGGCCATGCAGATCAACCACCGTCGCCTCTTCACCGAGGCTCTGCGGGAGGTGGAGAACCCGGCCTATCTGCGCTGTCTCTCGCACATTCGCCGGCTGCTGCCGGAGATCGCAGAGCCGGTGCTGAACCAGCGTCTCATTCTGATGTATATGATGCTCTGCACCGCACTCGGATCACGCGAGGCCGCCCTCTCAGAGCCCGAGCCCCGCAGGGGCCTTTGGGGGATGGAGGGCATTCTCGATAATCTGGCGCGTGGCATGACCGCCTTCCTCTCTGCCCCCTCTGAGGAGGAGACCGGGATCTGAGCCAACGGGAAACCGCAGGGCGTGTTTGCACAAATGCGGCGGCGGCAGGATGTGCTTCTCTCCCCTGGTCCGCCTCAGGAGCGCTGTTGCACACCCCGGCCTCTGAGCAGACTTCTCCTTAATCGCCCGTTGTTTATGGAACGCGGGCTGTCGTCGGCGTGCCGGGAGCCGCGAAGCGGTTGAGGAACGCCATCGGTCCGAGAGAGACTGCGAAGAGCACGGAGCTGCACTGCTGCAACCTGTCTGTCGAATGCCTTTGCGATGAGCCTTTGTCCGGGTAGTTTGATGCAATTCATTTTCGTCTCCCCCCAGCTGCGACGATGAGACCCGCTCCATTTGCCCCAGAGGCGCCAGGACCTGTGCCGGTCATCATGGCACGCCCTGGCACCGTCGGTGGTGGGTGTCCATAAACAGGCATTTTTTCGGGGCGGTATAATCGCTACCGCACCTCTGGCAGTGACAGCCGCCTGTGTCGTAAGCCCCGTCAGCGGTCACGCAGGCGATCTTCTCTTGCAGAGCGATCTGGCTGAGCAGATCCGGCAGGACCGGCGCATCACCGATAGCACCTGAGGTGACGTCAACAGCGCGGACCTCCGGTGTTTTCTCATCAACGGTGACATGGACCTTACGCCCGTCGGGCCATGATTTCGCCATCGGTTCGAGAAACCATGACGAGGAACGCTTAGAACCGCCATGTTTGCGCCACTGCCGCTCACCTTCCCCCCCCTTCACCATTGGGCTCGGACCCATGATGCCTCAATGGCTCAGTGGCTATCAGAAGGTGCAGGCTCTCTTCGCGGCAATCGGGGATCACTATGTTCAAGGTCTTCTGACGGCGGCTTAACCTGCTGAAGTCTGGGACGGACCACGGAAATCCTGAAAACTCCGGCAGGTTCTCCATGAACCCTGTGGCCTGCCCCAAAGGCAGACCTGAACGGCGTTCGTCGGGCAGACCAATCGCCGGGCATTTCATCCCCCGGATCAAATGCTTATCCTGCTCATACCCGAACTGTTTTCTGATCCTCCTCATACCTCCGCCGTCTGCACCTCTGCTATATCGATGTGGAAGAAGCCGATCGGGTAGCGCTTGAACTTTTGCTTTTTGGGCTTGTCGCCGCTGACGTCCTCAAGCCGGGAAATACCGTGACGCTACAAACAGCGGTGAAGAGCAGACCGGCTGAGATGCGGGATGCTGGGCTGGAGGGCATAGAGACAGTCATCCAGGGGAAGCAGGGTGTGGCGCCGGAAGGCCACGACAATAGCCTCTTCTCCCTCGGTCAGAACGGTCGAACGGGGCTCTTTTGGCCCCGTCTTCCGGTCTTCAACCGAAGATCTCTTGCGCCACTTGGCGACCGTCATTGGGTTGATCCCGAGTTCCCGGCTCAGGTCCGAGAGCACTCAAGCCTGCCTTTGAACCAATGGCAGGCAAGCCCTCATTATTGCTGCTCTGACGGCGTGCGTAGTCGTGGCGCATCCATGACGAATTTGTCCCATAGGGCATCCTTCCATCCCCTTGAAAGGATCACACCATCAAACCGTAGGATCAAACAGCTATGCCGCGATCGGGGGGCTGATCATACGTCCTCTTCCCCGCCCCGGATCGGTGTTGGCTTTTCCAGGTGCCCCGCTGACGCAGCGGTTTCGGCCAGAGCCGCTCTTTACGGGCAGGCTCCCGTTCCAGCACCCGGATCCGCTTGCGCTCCTCCGGTGAGATTAGCGCTGTTGCCGCACTGGGTCTGATGAATGTGACGGCTTTCGCGCAGGACAGTGAGAGGCCTTTGCATGGCGGACCCGGTCATTCGCAGCCTCGCAGGCCTGCCGCCAGGCTTTGATCTGCTCGGCGTAAAATCCGCGCTCACGGCACCAGGCGGCTCAATCAGCCTTCGGCACAGCTGCGAATGTGTCACGCGAGCTCCGGCATCCGGCCAAAGCTGGTCTCGCCCCCGCGCGGCGCCGGTTCTGCAGCACCGCTTCAGAGATCCCCTCCTCCAGCGACAACTGTCGAAGGGAGGTTATGGTCGGCGAAAGCCTCCGCTTTAAAACTGCCGTTTTATGATCTGGTGAACAGCCCGCGTCATCTGCCTGCCCTGCCCCCTCAAATTCGAGAGACATTCAGGGATCGGGACAATTCCCCTGACACAGCGCCGCGTGAATGCGCGGGGACCCCCTGAGGGCCCCCGCGACCGCTTCAGAACCTCGTGCTCAGACCGACGAAGATCTGGCGTCCGGGTTGACCGTAGTTGCGCACCGTCTGGTAGCGCTCATTGAACAGGTTTTCTGCCCGCAGCCAGACATCGGTGCGCTCCGTGACCTGGTAACCGAGGCTCGCGTTGACCAGCGTATAATCCGGCATGCGGGAGGCAGGGGCCGGCCAGATTCCATTGTCGCTGAAATCTGCAACATGATGAACGCTTGCGCGGGCGGAAAGTTTGTCGCTGATCCGGCCCTCGACGCCAAGCGCCAGATCATGGCGCGGCACACGCACCGCCACCGTCCTGACGCCGTTGTTCAGCGTATAGGCATCAGTATAGGTGTAGTTCCCAAAGACCTTCCAGCCCTCGGTAAAGGCGTAGTGACCGGTCACTTCAGCCCCGCGGGTCAGGGTCGTGCCAGGGGCCTGTTCATAGGTGCTGCGACCAAAGCTGATCCGGTTCTCGATCTCCGTATCAAAGAGGGTGACCTGCAGCGCAGCGCTTTCGCCCCACAGATATTCCGCCCCAAGCTCAAAGGTGCGGCTGGTCTCAGGTTTCAGATCACGGTTGCCGTAGTTACTGTAGAGTTCATAAAGCGAAGGCGCCCGAAATCCCGTCGAGGCGACAGCCCGGATCACCCAGGCCTCTGAGGGCCGCCACGCAGCCGCCGCCCGCCCGCTTGTTTTGGTGCCAAAGGTCTGGTGATCATCGCGGCGCAGGGCCAGAGAGATATCCAGATCCTGCCGCGGGGTCAGAAGGACTTCGCCAAAGACTGCTCGGGTGATGACCGAGCCCTGATCGCTCCCGGCCGCGAAGGTTTCCTTCGTATAATCCGCGCCCCAGTTGAGGGAGAGCCGGTCAGAGGTGGTCCGGTTGCCTTTCCAGCTCAGCTGATCGCGGTCCCCTTCATATTTTTTGACGAAACCCAGCGGGTACTCCCGCAGGGTCGAGACCCGCGACAAAGCCAGCTCATGCAGCGTCTCGCCATAGCGCGCCTCGGCAAAGACCCGGCCCCCGCGCAGCCGGCCCGTCTCAAACTCGCCGTTGTCTCCGGTCTGGCTGTCAAATTCTGCGTAGCTGTCACGCAGGAAGCCGTTCAGCCCGAGCCGCAGATCTTCGGTCAGATCGTAAGCGCCGTAGAATGTCAGCATGCTCGCGCGGAAGGCATCCTTCTCCGTACCGGCGGCATAGGCGGAAATGCCGTCCGTCGAGGTGCGGCTGGCCGAGAAGGCGAATTCTCCGCGGGCGGTCTTTACGCCGACAGAGGCCGTCGCGCTTGCGGACCGCGCCGAACCGGCCTCAACGGTCACCTTCGCCTCAGTGCCCTCCGCTTCGGCCCGGAAGGTCGTGATATCAACCACCCCGCCGATGGCTTCAGAGCCGTAAAGGGCCGACTGTGAGCCGCGCAGAACCTCAATCCGGGACAGGTTCCCGGAGGTGGTCGAGCCAAAATCATAGCTGCACTGCGTGCCCGAGGGATCTGCCACGTCAATGCCGTCGATCCGCACCCCGATGTAAGGCCCGGCCAGACCGCGGATCCGCAGAGCCGTCGAGGTGCCGATACCGCCGTTGCGGCTCATGGAGAGGCCGGGCAGCCGTGCGAGCTGCTCGGCGACTGCGGTATTCCCGGTGCTCTTCAGATCCCCCGCGGTCAGCACGGTGACGCTGGCACCTGTGCGGCTCAGCGCAACCGGGGCGCCTGAGGCGCTCAGGGTGATTTCTTCAAGGCGGACGGTCTCAGGCAGATCGGATGCTGCGGCTGCACTGATCTGCGCAAGTCCGATGACGGCGCATAAGGCAAGATAAGACACTGATGAGGATCGCATGGATCTCTCCCCTTAAACCCGGCGACCCGGGCCATGACAATTTGAGCCGCAGGGCACTGAGCCTTCTGCGAGCGACGGATTGTCACCTCTGCGGGATTGCCGCTCCCCGGACGCGCCCCGCGCCCTGGATGGGTGATCGTCGGGACAGGTCTCCTGACTTGCGGGTCAGCGCGTGCGGCCCACCTTCCCATACCCGAGGGTACAGTGGTGTTCGGACCGTCGCTCGCCGCTTACAGTTGCGGGGGCAGTCGGGGATTTGCCGGTAATCCGGCGCACCCCGTTCCCTATTAAGCCGCTCTCACGGCATCTCGACCTGTCGGTTCTGCCTGCAGTGGGGAGGAACTGTCAAGCGGGCAACCACCGCGCCAGTCCGTGTTTAATGGCCGTCGAATAACGCGCAGATGCCGGTGCACGCTTCACTGGCCCTGAGCCTGCAATCCTGAGCCTGCGACAGGGAGAGAGCGCCTCCTCCGCGCGCGGCTTTCACTTGCCCGGCGTCGCCGCAGACCCGGCGAGAAGGCCTCCGTCGATTGTCAGCTCAGCGCCGGTCATATAGGCCGCGTCATCCGAGGCCAGAAGAACCGCCAAAGCCGCCACCTCCTCCGGCCTGCCAAACCGCCGCAGCGGCGTGTCGGCGACCATTGCCGCCTCCCGCGCCGCCCGATCCGGCCCGCTTCCCAGCATCGGCTCCCACATCGGGGTCATCACCGCAGCGGGATGGATGGAATTGCAGCGAATATTAAGCCCCTGACCCGCGCAATAAAGCGCCACGCTTTTGGTGTGATTGCGGATCGCCGCCTTTGACGACGCATAGGCCGCCGCCATCGGGATGCCGACCAGCCCTGAACGGGAGGAAATGTTGATGATGGAACCCGATTTTCTGGCGCGCATGGCCCGGATGGCATAGCGACAGCCGAGAAAGGTGCCATCCAGATTAACGGCATGTACCGCCCGCCAGTCGGCAAGCCGCGTATTCTCCGGATCCTGCGCAGGTGCCGCGCCTTCGAGGCCGGTTATCCCGGCATTGTTCACCAGCACATCGAGCGCGGGGAACCGCTCCGCAATGGCGTCCCAATCGGCCTCCTGCGCCACGTCGAGGCGCACGAAGAGCCCGGCTGTTTCATCCGCTACGGCCCTGCCTCGCTCAACGTCGATGTCGGCGATGATCGTGAAAGCGCCTTCGCAGGCAAAGGCCCTGGCAATGGCCGCACCAATGCCGCTGGCCGCGCCGGTTATCAGTGCAGTTTTTCCCTGAAGTCTGGGCATGAGCAACCTCGTGACACATGAGACGTAAATCCTGCCCTATCCGGCTGGTGTTGCAAACAGTCAGATAACCCTGCCCCCCCCTGGCGCCGGCCCATGCCATCCCTCCCATCCGGACGGATAGGCTGTGATTGAGCGGCCCGAGGTCAAAACGTCAGGGTTGAGCGAAGGCCATTGGCTGATGGCTGTATCGGCGGTGACGGGACTGACACGGCCTGCAACAGAGATCGCCAGCAGGGGGGTGCTTTTCGGTCCCGCACCGCGGACATCCACTGCCGGATCCCGATCCGCTCTACCCTCATTTTTCAGGTTGCAGGCGCGAAGGTTCAACCGGATTTCCGCATCAGCGCTCTTCCGCCCTCTGGTCCGGAAACGGATCGCGCCCATCCCGGCCCTGATGCTGCCGAACCCATGCCCGCCCCCTCTGCGGCGGAAGGTTATGGATGCTGTCGATGCAGTCAGTCTGACCTCTGCGCCTCCCCCGGCATAGGCTCCTGCGTCCAATGCGTGATCGGCGCCCTTAGCCCGCCGTGCCGTGCATCTGCACCAAGCAGCCGCCACAATCGCGGGTCCGGTCGCATTGTAAGTCCCGCCCGCTTTCAACAGACGACACAGGTGCCTGGTTGGCCCGACATCCTCAGGCGCCAGCAGCTTCGGCAGTCGCGCGAGAGTGTCAGCCACCATCGTCAGAATGACGCGCGCCCGACCGGCTCGGCTCCGCGAAAGAGGGTCCGGGCCATGCCGCCGACGGTTTGGCCCGAGGCGAGCGTTTGCGGTGTCTGATCAAAAGGGCGGAGCCCTTGGGGCCTGTGGTGCAGCTGTCGATCACGTTCCGTGCACTGTGCAGAGTGACGCAGACCAGCGACAAAGGTGGCCGCGTCAAACCCCTTCTCCACGCTGGCGCGGCGAGCCGGGGCAACGAAGGTGGATCATGTCCTGTGCGGCGCGCTGTTCCGCGTGGCAGGCGGCCCGGGTGAGGTCGCTCCTTTTGCAGGATCAAACCGGATCGGTTCTCCTTCAGCGCATGGCCGGGAGAGCCCGGCATGGCCTTGGTGCCAGGCGATTTTTTGTAAGGTCGCGTGCCGGGATTCGCCGTTGAGGCAGGAGTGGTAGTGCAGCGGCTCTGACCCCGGAAATTCACTGCTGCATTGCGGCTTTGGCAGTTCACCGGGGCGCTCTCAGAGGTGGTCGGGAGGGGGCGCACCCGGGCTCTCCGGCCCCTGCGGTCCATCGGACTCGTCGTCCGGGGACCTGTCGCAGAGCTTCGGGATCCACAGAGCTGAACCGCACTTCGCTGAAGACAGGACGGCGAATTCAGATTGACGGAGCCGCATATCTCGGGCGGGATCTCCCTATGATCCCTGGGCCGCAGCCGGCCTGAGACAGGTGAAAGGGAAGACACCAGGATGAGCACAGACCTGATCCGCGACAGCGCCGAACGGCTGTTCGGGCCCAAAGGCGGCAGCCGCGCGCCCGCCGCCCTCTGGCGCGAGACGGAAGCGGCAGGCTTTGGTCTCGCGCTTCTGAGCGAGGCGGAGGGTGGCTTTGGTCTGAGCACGCGGGATGCACTGGAGCCTTTAATCATCGCCGCCCGCTGCGCAGCACCGGTGCCGCTGGCCGAAACGATGCTGGCGAACTGGCTGCTGGCGCGCAGCGGGCAGGGGCCGTCGGAGAATGCCTCGGTGGTGGTATCGGACCTTGCGCAGCCCGTCCTCTGGGGTCCGGCAGCCACTGAGGTGCTGTGGCTCGATCCTGAGGGTCATGTGACACGCCTGCCCGCCGGGGTCTGCACCTGGACGCCGTTGAGCTCCCTCTCGGGCGAGCCAATGGAGCGCCTTTTGCCCCCGCCACCGGGGGGCATCCGGTTTGATCCCGGCGTCAGCGCGATGCATCTGCGCGCCATGGCAGCCCTGCTCAGGGCGGCGCAGATCTCCGGCGCACTGGAGGGGGTGGTGCAGTTGAGTGTGAGCTATGCGGCCGGGAGGGTGCAGTTCGGACGCGCCCTCGCGGGGTTTCAGACGATCCGGCATTATCTGGCACAGATGGCCAATCAGGCCGCCGCCGCCCGGGCAGGCATTGCCATGGCGGCCGCCGCCGCAGATCAGGGCGATGTCGGGAGCTTCATTGCCCTCGTCGCAGCCGCCAGGATCCGCGCGGGTGAGGCGGTGGGCCCGGTCACCGACCTCGCCCATCAGATCCATGGCGCGATCGGCTTCAGCGAAGACTATCCGCTTCATCAACTGACCCGCAGGCTCTGGCTCTGGCGGGACCTCGACGGCGATGAAGCTTACTGGTCCGCCCATCTTGGCGCCAGGCTGATGGCGGGCAAAGAGCGGGGCCTATGGGCGCAGATCACCGAACTGCAGGGAGGAAGCCTCTGATGGAACTGCCGGAATTTCCCGTTCCCCCCGCTGCGGGTCCCCACGCCGCCCTGCGCGCGGAGGTCCGTGCCTTTCTGAAAACCGCCCTGCCGCGCGGCTTCTCAGAAAAAGACCGCGCTCAGAGCTGGACCGGGTTTGACGCGGGTTTCAGCCGCGCATTGGGTGCGGCAGGCTTCATCGGCATGACCTGGTCGCCCGACTATGGCGGCCATGGCCGCAGCTTTGTCGAGCGCCAGGTGGTGCTGGAGGAACTTCTGGCAGCAGGTGCGCCGGTCGCCGCGCATTGGATCGCCGATCGTCAGAGCGCACCGATGATCCTGCGCAATGGCACCGAGGCGCAGCGCCGGGAGATCCTGCCCAAAATCGCCGCAGGCACCTGCTATTTCTGCATCGGCATGAGCGAGCCGGACAGCGGCTCGGATCTGGCCTCGGCCCGCAGCCGGGCTGAGCGGCGCTCTGACGGGCGCTGGACGCTGAGCGGCACCAAGCTCTGGACCACCTATGCCCATAAATCACACTATATGATCTGCTTTTGCCGCACCTCGGCCTCAGAGGTGCGGCACGGCGGCTTCAGCCAGTTTCTGGTCGATCTCTCGCTTCCGGGGATCACGATCCGCCCGGTCCGCGATATCTCCGGCGCGCATCACTTCAACGAGGTGCATTTCGACGAGGTCATCCTGCCCGAAGACGCCCTTCTGGGCCGTGAAGGCGAAGGCTGGGCCCAGGTGATGGCGGAACTCTCCTTTGAGCGCTCGGGGCCCGAGCGGTTTCTCTCCTCCTTCCCCCTGGCCGAAGCCTTTCTGCGCGCAGCCCCCGACACCGAAGAAAGCCGCCGCGAACTGGGCCGTCAGGCCGCGCATCTGATGGTGCTGCGGCAGATGTCGCATTCCGTGGCGGGTCGTCTGCAGGCCGGAGAGCGCCCCGATCTTCATGCCGCCATCGTCAAAGATCTCGGCGCGGATTTTGAGCAGCAACTGCCCGAGCGGCTGCGCCCCTGCCTGAACCCGCTGTGCGCCGACGACAGCTACCGCGAGACCTTTGATCATATCCGCCAGGCCGCGCCCTCATATTCGCTGCGCGGCGGCACCCGTGAAATCCTGCGCGGCATCATCGCCCGCGGCCTTGGACTGCACTGAAGGAGCCTGCCATGACCCTTGTGACCTATGACGCTGCCCCGGACGGGATTGTGACCCTGACCCTCAATGCGCCCGCGACGCGCAATGCGATCTCGGATCTGCCGATGATCGAAGCGATCCTCGGCGCGCTGTCGCAGGCCGAAGCGGATCCGCAGGCGCGGGTCATCATCCTGACCGGCGCGGGGACCGCCTTCAGCGGCGGCGGCAATATCAAAGCCATGTCGCCTGGTCAGGGCCTCGTTGGCCATGAGCCCGGGCAGACGCGGCGCAACTACCGCGCCGGAATCCAGCGCCTGCCGCTGGCCTTTGAGGCGCTGGAGCTGCCGGTGATTGCCGCCGTTAATGGCCCGGCCATCGGCGCGGGCTGTGATCTGGCCTGCATGTGCGACATCCGCGTTGCCGGGCGATCGGCGCGCTTTGCAGAAAGCTTTGTGCGGCTGGGCATCGTGCCGGGTGATGGCGGGGCCTGGCTTTTGCCGCGTGTGGTAGGCTTTGCCCGCGCCTCGGAACTGGCGCTCACCGGAGAGATGATCGACGCGGAAACCGCGCTCAGCTTTGGCCTGGTGACCCATCTGGTCGAGGATGCAGACCTGCTGCCCCGCGCCCGCGCGATTGCCGCAAAAATCGCCGCCAATCCGCCCGATGCCGTGCGCATGACCCGCCGCCTGCTGCGTCAGTCCTGCAACACCACCCTGCCCGCAGTCCTCGATATGTCCGCCGCCATGCAGGCTGTTGCCCATGCCAGCCCGGACTATCTGATCGCATTACAAAAAATGCTCGATGGCGGAGGCCGCAAATAGCAGCCGCCGCTGTTCAGGGCATATATGCTCCGGATACCCGCCGGGTGCAGACGATGCCTTTAGCCACGTGGGTCCACAGCGATCCCGGCGCAGACGGAATGAAGCGCGAAGAACCGGGCGCGGGCGATCACACCTGCACCCGGGCGCAGTTCATTGCCTAAGGGCTGGCAGATCGGCCGCCTCCTGGCTCTGCCCGGCCGCACCAAAAAAGGGGTAATGATCGACATTGCAAACCCGGTGTCCGGCACGCGTCTGTGAGGTGGCCAGACAACACCATGTGGTTGTTGAAGCCTTTACTTTCGACACATTGCGCCTCTATCATATTGATAATGATATTATTTCTTAAAGAAATCCGGGCCGGGCCTGCTGCTCCGCCACCAGATTTGAGCTGCCTCCCCCGCGCGGGCGATGCCAATCTGATCCAGGGCATGGACGCTCCGATGAGCGTGACAGGACAAGCAGGCGAAGAGCCACAAAGACAGGTCTGCCGGTCGCAGATCTGTTCACCGTCCTCTGTGCCGTAAGGGCCGGTCACTGCGCCTGCACCAGAGAGCCACGACACCGATTGCTCATCCTCCTGGCCTCTGTCGCGATCTTTAAAATTCGGGCGATGTGCCAAACTTCCCTTGGCGCACGGCCAAAGCGAAGCAAAACCCTGGACAGCTGCGCGCACTCCGCAGCCTTCCAGGCCTCGACGATCCTGGGCTGCCCCCCGATCATGCCACCATCGCAGCGCGAACAGTCCACCGCCCGCGCCAAAGGCATGGCCCGAAAAGGCGATCAGCAGCGTTTCTGATCCCATCTGATCGACACTATGGGCGTTGCAGCTAAGCCTGGCGACAGCACCAGCCAAACCCCCCATTTTTCGATGCGCCCGTCGCGCAGCCCAGATGCATGCCATCAAAACGCGGCTCAAGCCCTGCCATATTCCTGGCAATTTTGGTTTCCTGCCGGAAACCAGTGCAGTTCTGAGCCTCTGAAGGCCTGCACAATCCACTGATTTCCTGCGCAGGCTCTGGCGGAGCCCAAGATCCACGAATATTGCGGTGGACGACAGCGTTAAGTGTTTGAGAACAAATCGCAAAACAGAGTTGGTCATTGAGGCTATTCAGGGCAGTATAGAGGGAGATGGCTCGGTTGGTCTGAACAGGCTCCGGGCGTTTTCTAAGTGGCTTTCCGCCTCGGTCAGGCCGCTGCCGCTTCGGGCATTGGCAGGTTGCCAAGCAGGCTTGACCCGGGGTTTTCCCGCCAAGCGATAAATGCGGCGGCGGCTGTTTTAAAAGGTCAGATATCGGCCGATCCCGGCGCGGGCTTCGGATACGCTGGCGCAGGCACGCAGGTAAACCTCTTCATATTTGATGGTCCGCCACAGGCATTCGACGAAGACCTTGTCGCGGCTTGCCATCCATGCTGATCCTGATGGCGGGCTCGGCCAGCGCCCTGATGAAGTCTGCCGAGGTGCACTGTGCCCCCTGAACGCCCTGCTCAGCGTCACGTCGCCATTTGCGCCCAGTTGATCTCCTGAGCCCGTTTGCGAATTATGCCGGAAACTTCGCGGGCAATGTCGCGCTTGAGGCAGCGGATGGCGTCCCTCTGCGTGCTGTCAGCCGCGATCCGCCTTGTGAGACAGGCCTGCGTCATCGCGTCCCCGCGCAGGCGCCCAACGGCACGCCCTCTTCGCAGCCCGCTCACCTCCGCGGTTCAGGCGATGTCTGGTGGTCTTGCCGATGATGCCGGCACCGGGCTCCCACCGCAAAGGCCACAAAACCCGCCTCCGGGGAAAGGCCTCAGGATTGTCGCCGGCTGTCAGCAAAAGTTGCGCGGCACGATGCCCCCAACCGCGGGCCGGGAAAGCCCCTCCGGTGCCAGATCCCCGACGGTGGCTTCGCATATAACGTCCGGATCTGCGATGTCATCATGGTACTTGAGGGAGCGGCGCGCCAGGAATCGCAAAGAGATCCGACAGGCCTCCTCACCCTGCCGATATCCCGTCATGTCCGGGCGCCAGGCCACGAGCCTGCGGATCAACGGCATAGGGGTCATGCTGCGCAGGATCCGGCGCGCCTGCAGAACTGTCCTGCGGCAAACCCGCAGAACTCCGAGACTTTCCACCAGACCGTCCCGACCAGGGGGCGTCACCCTGCGGCGCTCTCTGCGTCGAAAGTCTCGTTCCTGCCACTACCTCTGCCTGCGCGCCTGTCCGGTCCCGCCCCTTCGGGGACATCCATGGAGGCCGCCTGCGAATAGCGCAGGCGCCCCGCGCCATAACTGCCCAATCCTTTGCAGCTCTCCGAAGGAGTATCCGTCGTCGAATGATTTGGAACAGCCGCGCTGATTTTGTAGCGGATGGCCTGGGCTCATCGGGTTCAGGCTATGCTGCTTGACGCTGGTGGTTCAAGCGGCGGTTTTGGATGGTCTGCTGTTTGATGCGCCTCCTTTCAGCGAGGATGGTTTCACCGCGACCTGAACTGGCCCCCATTTCGACCGGACATGTAAGCACCAATTTGGAGGCTTAGACCCGATGATCGCTGTGTGAACTGACTGGGTCGGCGGCCT
>NZ_RRAZ01000025.1 GCF_003863335.1 Falsigemmobacter faecalis
CCGCTTCGGCGAGGAGTGTCTCAGCGCTCACGGGTGCATGACGCTGGCAAATGCGAAGGAAAAGATGGAGACTTGGTTGAGCGACGACAACACTGAACGACCGCATGGCGCCATTGGCGACAAGACGCCCTGCGAGCTGGCAAATCCGGGGCCCGCTTCCGGCCCGAGCCCCGGCCAAACACCCGAAAACTCCAGCCTCGGGTGATCCGGATTAGGGGCTCACTTCAAAGGTCGGAAAACTCTGCCTCCGGGTGGTCCATAGTTGGGTAGCGGATCAAACAACAACCGGGCGCAAGTCGCGGCCGGAGGGAAGTTCAGTGGCAGGTCACCTGCGGGCGCCCCATCGAGCGCCTTGTTCTCAAATGCGCCTGCAACTCTTTCTTGAGAACGCCACGTGTCTGAATGAACAAGCTTTTGTAAATCGTCTCATGCGCCACACGCTGCGCTGGACTGCTTGGATACTCACGCATCAACCAGCCTGCAATTTGTTCGGGAGACCATGTACGCAAGAGTTTTGCCGATATGATACGACATAGATGGACCTTGCCCACCAGCTTGCAGGTCTTAGGCCGACGGGGCCGATCCCACGCCGCTTGATCCGCAGAGGTCGCGCGATAGGCAACACAACCGCCATTGCGGTTGACCTCGCGGCTGATCGTGGAAGGCGCGCGCTTCAGCCTGCCTGCTATAGCGCGCAAACTATCCCGCGCATGCAAGCCTCGTGAAATCTCTTCACGCTCAGAGCATGACAGGGCCTGACAGGATCTGACACGCGATGGAGGGCGAAGGCCACCAGTGCGTGCCAATAGGGGATGGACCGACGAGGAAGCGCGATCAAAGCTTCGTCCGATCGCATTCATGGCCTCCCCGCGGTGCCAAGGATCCCAAATCCAGGCCTTCTGCTGATCGGTAAAAAATACGCCGGCGATATGCCATGGATCACAGTCCTTCTCTCATTAAAGAATAAAGTGTTGCCGCCACCCGTTGAACCCACCGGACGAAGCTGCCGCTCGGATCGAGTCAAGGATCTGCAGCAGGCTGGCACCGACCAGACGCTCAGGCGAAATCGAGGGACGTCCAAAGTTGAACCGCACCGGGTTTACCGGAGGCTTTTATTCGTTAGCTAGGCGGCCATTTGTTTTGTGTCCGGAGCCGCGTAGAAATTGGCCTCTGCTTCTGCTGGCGGTATGTTCCCGATAGGCTCAGCAGGCGCCGATTATTGAACCAGTCGATCCATTCCCAGGTCGCGTATTCCACCACCCCGCAGCCCTGCCATGGTCCACGCCGGTGGATGACTTCGGCCTGGAAGAGACCATTGATGGTCTCGGCCAGAGCATTGTCATAGCTGCCACCGACGCTTCCGACAGAGGGTTCGATACCGGCCTCTGCCAGCCGGTCGGTGAATCGTATCAACAGATATTGGCTGCCCCCTGTCGCTGTGATGGATAAGGCCCATGCCCTTTGCGGGGCGGCGTTCATGAACCGCCTGATCGAGGACCCGCCTGGGCTGAAGTGCTGACCCGCCAGCCCAGGATACGGCGGGCATAGGCCTCAATGACAAATGCAACATAGACGAACCCCTTCCATGTGGCGACATAAGTGAAGTCACTGACCCACAGCCTGTTCGGTGCGGACACGAGGAATTGGCGGTTCACCCTACCCAATGGACAGGGCGCTTTGTTGTCCGGAATGATTGTCCGATGCGGCTTGCCGCGGATAACGCCTTGAATGCCCATGCCTTTCATCAGCCGTGCCACTGTGCATCGCGCGACATCAAAGCCCTCGCGGCTCAGCTGTCGCCAGACCTTCTGAGCGCCATAGACCCGCCAGTTCTCCTCGAACACACAAAGGCCCCCCGGGCGAAGAGTCTCGTCCCGGCGCGCCCGAGCCGACAGCCGAGACGGATCGCCACGCTTTGCCAGATGATCATAGCAGGTGGACGGGGCGACCGGCAGCACGCTGTAAGTCGGAAGTCGCCATGGTCACTCGGACCAGGGGCGTGACCATGGCTTCGCCCCATGGGTACCACGATGGGCATCAATAAAACCCACCATTACTTCGACCGGCGGTCGGGCATCTGCGGTCATGCCCGAAGCAGTGCCGCATTGCCTTCGATCATGGCAACATACGCGTTCGCCAGTGCGCTTGAACCAGTGGCGCCTTCACTGGCTCACCCCTGCGCAGGATCTCATTCGCCTGCCACCGCGATCCATGCTCTGTCTTATTGTCGAAAACCCGACGCACCGCGCGGTCGCGCACTTCAGGGGAAAACTTGTTCCTAGTCTTGCTCATGATGCTCCATCTTACTCAGGAGTTGGAGCCTCCGGAAAACACGTTGTGTTTCAGTTGATTGCGGCCCGGTTTCAATGGGACCGCGACCACAAGGAAGAGAGAGCGATATGACAGCAGTGACTGTCATCACAGGCATAGACGTCTCGCGCGACTGCCTTCATTGGCTCTTTTGGCCAAAGGGTCAGACGGGCGAATACGCCCGCGGGTTACGAGGCCCAGGTCGCCCGCCTGAAGGCACTCAGCCCGACATTGAAAGTGGGGTTTGAGGCGACAGGCGGGTTGGAATGGCGGCTTTGGCAGGCCTTGTTGCAGCGGGTATAGCCGCTGTCCGGCTGCCTCAGGCTCAGATCAAAGCTTTTGCCAGATCTCGTGGTACACGCGCTAAAACGGACCGGATTGATGCAGAGCTTCGTGCTGCTTTGATGATTTTTCGCCGTGAGGCCGGTCGGGAATTGGCTGATGAAAATTTTGTTACATTAAGGGCTTACACGATAAATCGGGCGCATTCGTGGAGATAGAGAAGCGTCTGAAAGCGGAAAGTCCGGGGCGATTGAAACAGGATGCGCCAGCGGACATAAATGATCGTGGCGATCAAAGCCCGGATTCGAACGCTGATCTGTGCTTCTGATCAGATGCACGAAGATGAGAGGCTGCTGCGCTCAGGACCGGGTATAGGTCCTGTTTGCGCCCGCCTTTTGAGTGCCGAAATGCCCGAACTCGGCTCCAGGAAAGCTGGACAGGCAGCAGCCATGGCCCCCATCGCCGAGGCCAGCGGCGCGCTGAGAGGACGCCGTATGATCGCTGGAGGACGAAGAGATTTGCGGCAAGCGCTGGTTCAGGCAGCGCGCGCGGCCTCCTTGCACAATCCGCTCTGAAGGCGGCAGCCCAGCGGCTTTGCGATAAAGGGAAAGCCCCATAAAGTCGTGAGTACTGCTATCGCCAGGCGGCTTGTGGCGATTGCAATACTCACATCAAGGGAGATATGGCTCGCGCGAGCCGCCTGGAGACACAGTTACCGGGATGCCCCCCCGAGCGCAGAGAGCGCCTGCCGGCCTTGCCATGAACGGGGCAGGGGGGCCCTTTGTCAGCCGTGTTTCACCATGACATGGCGCACAACGGTGTAATCTTCCAGCGCATAGCCCGACAGATCCTTGCCATAGCCCGACTGCTTCAGCCCGCCATGCGGCATCTCATTGGCCAGCATAAAGTGCGTATTGATCCATGTGCAGCCATAGCGCAGCCGCGCCGCCGTCGCCATGGCGCGGCCGACATCCTTCGTCCAGACCGAGGAGGCCAGACCATAGGCGCTGTCATTGGCCCATGTAACCGCTTGATCTACCTCAGTAAATGGCGTGACGGACACCACAGGGCCAAAGACCTCGCGGCGCACAATTTCATCCTCCTGGGTGGCTCCGGCGATCACGGTGGGGCGGTAGTAATAGCCTTCTTCCATGGTTTCGCCACCCGTCGTGACCTCAACATGGCTGAGCTCGCGGGCGCGGTTGACGAAACTTGCCACCCGCTCACGCTGGCGCTGGCTGATGAGCGGCGGGATCTCATTGAGGCTGTCATCAGCACCCGCCAGTTGGATGGAAGCAGCAGCAGAGGTCAGATCGGCGACCAGATTGTCGTAGACCTTTTTGCCCGCATAGACACGGCAGGCGGCGGTGCAGTCCTGGCCTGCGTTATAGAAAGAAAACGCCCGCAGGCCTTCGACCACTTCCGAGATATCGGCGTCATCAAAGACCAGAACCGGGGCCTTGCCGCCGAGCTCAAGATGGGTGCGCTTGACGCTGCGCGCCGCCGCGTCGAGCATTTTTTTGCCGGTCGCCACATCGCCCGTCAGCGAGATCATATCGATGCCTGCGTGATGGATCAGATGGTTGCCCACCGTCTGACCGCGTCCGGTGACGATATTGACCACGCCTTCGGGCAGCTCTTCGGCGAGGATCTGCGCCAGTTTCAGCGCCGTCAGCGGCGTCTGCTCGGAGGGTTTAAAGACCACGGTATTGCCGCCCGCAATCGCCGGGGCGAGCTTCCAGGCCATCATCATCAGCGGGTAATTCCAGGGCGCAATAGAGGCCACGACCCCCACCGGATCGCGCCGGACCATCGAGGTATGGCCGGCGAGATATTCCCCCGCCAGCGCCCCGTGCTGGTTGCGCACCGCGCCGGCGAAAAAGCGGTAGCAGTCCACAATCGCGGGGATTTCGTCATTTGTCGCAAGGCCGATGGGCTTGCCGCAGTTCAGCGCCTCAAGGGCGGCGAAGGCCTCGGTCTCGCGCTCAATCCGGTCGGCGATCCGCAACAGCGCGGCAGAGCGTTCGGCAGGCGTGGTCAGTGACCAGCGCTGAAAGGCAGTTTGCGCCGCCGCAACCGCGCGGTCGACCTGGCCCATTGAGGCCTCGGGCACATCTAAAATCACTGCGCCGGTGCGGGGGTTCAGGATTTGCTCAGGCTGCTCTTCGCCCTGCTCAAAAGAAGCGCCGATCAGCAAACGGGTCTCAATGGCGGTCATCTCTCGGGTCTCCTTTGGAAGATCATTTGCCCATGCCAGCGGTCTCAGAGCCGCCGCGGGTCAGGTAATAGGCTGCAAGGATTGGCAAAAAGGTCACCAGAAAGACCACGATGGCGACCACATTGGTCACCGGCCTCTGGCGGGGCCGCACCAGCTCATTCAGCATCCAGATCGGCAGGGTAGATTGCTGCCCGGCGGTGAAGGTGGTGACGATCACCTCATCAAACGACAGCGCAAAGGCCAGCATGCCGCCCGCCAGCAGCGCCGAGCCAAGGTTCGGCAGCAGCACATAGCGGAAGGTCTGAAAGCTGTTGGCCCCCAGATCGGCCGAGGCCTCGGCAATCGCGCCTGACAGGCGGCGCATTCGCGCCACCGCATTGTTGTAAACGATCACGATGCAGAAGGTGGCGTGGCCCAGCACGATGGTCCAGGTCGAAAAGGGGATCTCCATGATGCCAAAGGCCGAGCGCAGGCTCATGCCGGTGATCACACCGGGCAGGGCGATCGGCAGCAGGATCAGCAGGGTGATCTGATCGCGGCCGAAGAATTTCGTGCGGCTCATGGCGGCAGCGGCCAGGGTGCCGAGCACCATGGCGAGGGCGGTGGAAATCGCCGCGACCTTCAGCGACAGATAAAGCGGTGGCCAGATGTCGGGACGGTCATTCCAGGCCACGCCAAACCATTTCAGCGTGAGGCCAGGGGGCGGGAACTGATAGCTGCGCTCTTCGGTGGTGAAGGCGTAAAGGAAGATCAGCAGGATCGGCAGATGGAGGAAGAGAAGGGCGACAATCGCCCCGATCTTCAGCCCAAGGGAGGCGCGTTCAGAGTGCATCAAAGGCCCCCATCTTCCGGGCAATGGTCAGATAAATCACCATGATGATGATCGGCACCACCGCAAAGGCTGCCGCCAGCGGGATATTCCCGGCGGTGCCCTGCAACTTATAAACCGCCATGCCGATGAAATTGGCGCTGTTGCCGATGATCTGCGGGATGATGTAATCGCCCAAAGTCAGCGAGAAGGTGAAGATCGAGCCGGCGATGATCCCCGGCAGCGCCAGCGGCAGGATCACCGTGCGGAAAGTCTGGCCGCGGTTTGCGCCCAGATCGGCAGAGGCCTCAATCATGCTGCGCGGCACCCGCTCAAGTGCGGCCTGCATCGGCAGGATCATATAGGGCAGCCAGACATAGACAAAGACCAGCCAGGTCCCGAAAGGCGAAGTGGAAAGCGAGCTGGACGAAAGCCCCGGCACCGACAAAATCCCGTCGATCACAAAGGAGGTGCCGGTCCCGGCGGCAGCCCAGGTCAGAATGCCTTCTTTGGCCAGGATCAGCTTCCAGGCATAGACCTTGACCAGATAGCTCGACCACAACGGCAGCATGATGCCGAGGTAACAGACCGCCTTCATCGCCCCCTGCGCATGGCGCGCGGCGTAATAAGCGATCGGGAAAGCGATCACGGCGGAAGCCAGGGTGACCGCCGCCGCCATAAACAACGTGCGCAGGATGATATCGACGTTCTGCGCGCGAAAGAGTTCAGCATAGGTGGAAAGTGTGAATTCTTCCTTCACCATGCCCGAGAATTCGTCGATCGAATAAAAACTCTGCAACAGCAGCGCCGCGAGAGAGCCAAGATAGACCACCCCCAGCCACAAAAGCGGCAGCGCGATCAACAGCAGCAGCAGCACCCCCGGCCTGCGCCAGAACAGCCCCGTCAGCCGGTCCCAGGCGCCGCGCGTGGGTAAAATCGCGGGGGCGCGGCTCATCCCTCGCCCTCCATGATGTTCAGCGCCTCGGGGGCGAAGCTCAGCCGGACCTGATCGCCGGTGGCGGGCAGGGGCACGCCTGCGGGCACAAAGGCCGCAAGCTCTGTGCCCTCGGTCTGAATGGCGACGCGGGTGCCCGAGCCGAGATAGCGCAGGGCGGTGACGCGCCCGCCCAGGGGGCCATCTGCGCTCAACCGGATTTGTTCGGGGCGCAGCGACGACCAGCGGGCAGGGCCACCCAGGCGCGCCGTCAGATCGGGGGGTAACACATTGGCAGAGCCCACAAAATCCGCAACAAAGCGTGAGCGCGGCGCGTCATAGACCTGCGCAGGGGTGCCGATCTGCGCGATGCGGCCCTCGGAGAAAACGGCCAGGGAATCCGCCATCGACAGCGCTTCATGCTGGTCGTGGGTCACAAAGACAAAGGTCAGCCCAAGGCGCATCTGCAGCGCCTTCAATTCATCCTGCATGGCCTCGCGCAGCTTCAGATCCAATGCGCCAAGCGGCTCATCCAGCAGCAGCACCCGGGGCCGGTTCACCAGCGCCCGCGCCAGCGCCACCCTTTGGCGCTGCCCGCCCGAAAGCTGCGAGGGTTTGCGGCTGCCAAAGCCCGAAAGCTTCACCAGCTCCAGCATTTCTTCTGCCTTTTCAAGGCGCTGGCGCTTTCCCTCGCCCTTGACCATCAGCCCGTAGGCGACATTGTCGCGCACGCTCATATGGGGGAAAAGCGCATAATCCTGAAAGACGGTATTCACGTTGCGCAGATGCGGCGGCACCCGCGAGACATCTTCGCCAAAGATCCGGATCTCGCCCCCGGTGGGGCTTTCAAAGCCGGAGATCAGCCGCAGACAGGTGGTCTTGCCCGATCCGGACGGCCCGAGCATGGCGAAAAATGAGCCCTCTTCTATGACCAGATCCACACCGTCGACGGCTTTAACCAGGCCGAAGTGACGGGCGACATTACGAAATTCTACGGCAGCGGCCATTATGTCTCCGGGGGGCAGTCAGGCATTTGGGGGAGGTCCGGCCCCGCAGGACGCGGGGCCGGACAGGGGATCAGCGCCCGCCGATCACGCCGATGTAGTCAGAGACCCAGCGGTAATAGGGCACGCAGGCCCCCTCGCCGAGCGAGCAGTTGGAGACCGGCGTGGTCCAGAAGGCGATCTTCTCAAAATCATCCGAGCCGTTCGCCGTGCAGATCTCAGGCGTCAGCATGCCGCGCTTGTCGGTGCAGGCGGCGGGCACCGAGGGGTTCGCGCCAAACCAGACCGAGAGATCCGATTGCAGCTTGGACGAAAGCTGATGCTCAAACCACATATAGGCGCAGTTCGGGCTTTTGGCGTTGACATGCAGCATCGAGGTATCGGCCCAGCCGGTCACGCCTTCCTGCGGGAAGGTCGAGGCGAGCGGCACGCCATCCGCCTTCAGCAGGTTCACCTGGAAAGGCCAGGAGCCCGAGGCCGCAAGGCCTTCGTTTTTGAAGTCGTCGATCTGGATGAAGGCGTCATGCCAGTAACGCGAGGTCAGCTTGCGCTGCTCGCGCAGCAGATCGAGGGCGGCTTTATATTGATCCTCATTCAGCTCATAGGGCGATTTGATGCCCAGCTCGGGCTTATGATGCATCAGATATTGCGCGGCATTGGCGATATGGATCGGGCCGTCATAGGCCTGAACGCGGCCCTGGTTGGGCTTGCCGTCGGGCAGATCCATCGGCTCAAAGACCACATTCCAGGACTTCGGCGGCTCAGGGAAGACATCGGTGCGGTAAGCGAGGATATTCGGGCCCCAGACGTAAGGCACGCCGTAATGCACGCCATCAACGGTGTGCCAGGGCGCATTTTGCAGCCGCTCGTCGATCTCTTTATAGCTTGGCACCAGATCAATATTGATCGGCTGCACCCGGCCGCCCGCCACCAGCCGCAGCGAGGCATCGCCCGAGGCGGTGACCATGTCAAAGCCGCCCTCATTCATCAGAGCGACCATCTCGTCTGAGGTATTGGCGGTTTTCACCGAGACCTTACAGCCGGTCGCGGCCTCAAAATCGGTCACCCAGTCGAATTTCGGGTCGGTCTGACCGCGCTCAATAAAGCCTGCCCAGGCGACGATGGACAGGCTGCCCTCTCCGGGGCCGATGGAGGCAAGCTGGGCGAAGACGGGGGTGGTGGCGATGGTCAGGCTCAGGGCCGAGGTGGCCAGCAGTTTCAGGCGGTTCATGGCAACTCCCTGGGTGATGCGGCAAAGCGGTGCGCGGTCTTGCAGCAGCGTTCCCCGGGGCGCGACCTTTCACAAACGCAAAAACTTGAAGCGAGCTATCGGATTTTCCGAACGCAGAGCGGGGCAGGGATGTACCCATTTGATTTTAAAAGATTTCTGCGGCTGCAACTTCCGGAAACGGCCACGGGCGTTCCGCCCCGGGGGGGTATTTTGCCGGATTTTCGGGCGGCAAGGGTGCCGGATCAGCGCTGCGCGATCGAGCCTTGGGCGATCCGCACGAAATCGGCGGCCGGGCCGGGCAGGGGAAATCCGCGCCGCCAGGCCAGGCCCACCTGCACCGTGGGCAGATCGCCCGAGACATCGCGGGTCTCAATCCGGTCGCCTTCCAGCGACCAGGGCCGATAAACAAGACTGGGCAGGATCGCCACGCCTGCGCCGGTGGCCACCAGCGAGCGCACCGCCTCAACCGAGCGGGTGCGAAAGGCCACGCGCGGGCGCACGGCCAGCCCCTGGGTCAGCCTGCGGGTGATCTCTTCGATCTCATCGACCATCAGCTGGATCAGCGGCAGACCCGAAAGTGCTTCAAGATCAATGCTCTCCAGATCCGCCAGCTCATGCCCCATCGGCAGCCAGAGCCGATAGGGCGAGACCAGCAGCGTCTCAACATGCATGGCCATGCGGTCCTGGATCGAGGAGGTCATCAGAACCGCCACATCCAGCTCTCCGCCGATCAGAAGATGCTCCAGATAATCGGCATTTTCCTCAATGACCGAAAGCTCAATGCGCGGGAAAGCCCGGCGGTAGCGCGACAGGATATCGGACAGCACATAGCCCGCCACCAGCGAGGTCACCCCCAGCGACAGCCGCCCCGGCTGGCTTTCCGCCTCATCGCGAAAGCTGGAGCATGCGGAGGAGACATCTGTCAGGATCCGCCGAGCATGGCGCAAAAAGGCCTGGCCCTTATGGGTGATCTCCAGCCCCCGGGCCTGGCGGTCAAAAAGCCGGATGCCAAGGTCTTCTTCCAGCGCGCGGATCGCCTCAGTCACGGAGCTTTGGCTGATGGAAAGCTGCCGTGCCGCCCCGGTCACGGAGCGGGTCTCTGCCGCCGCGATGAAAAACTGCAATTGCCGTAAAGTGAATGCCATACCGCCCCCTGTCCGGGGTCAACATGGCAAAGAAACCGCAAAGCGCGAAGGTCTTTCGCGCCAAAAGCCCGGCCTTTCGACCGGGCTTTTCATCTGCCGCTTAAAGCGCCACGCAGTCCGCGTAGTGGCGCACCAGGCCATCGGCGCCAACCTCGGCGACGAGGCCGTGGATATCGGTCTCAAAGCCCGGGCATTCGCGCGCGAAATCGCGGTTAAAGCGCAGGAAGTCGACGATGCCTTTGTTGAAGACCTCGCCCGGGATCAGCAGCGGGATGCCCGGCGGATAGGGCGTCACGAGGCTGGTGGTGATGCGGCCTTCCAGCTCATCCACCGGCACCCGCTCGGTCTTGCGCTTGGCGATCTGCGCGAAGGCGTCTGAGGGGGTCATGGCCGGGGTGTGATCGGTCAGATAGATCTCAGTCGAAAGACGCGCGATGTCATATTTGGCATAAAGTTCATGCACATGCTGGCTCAGATCGCGCAGGCCCATCTGCTCATAACGGCTGTGACGCGCCGAGAATTCCGGCATCACGCGCCAGAGCGGCTGGTTGCGGTCATAATCGTCTTTGAACTGCTGCAGCGCGGCCAG
Organism: Falsigemmobacter faecalis; assembly: GCF_003863335.1. Lineage (GTDB taxonomy): Bacteria > Pseudomonadota > Alphaproteobacteria > Rhodobacterales > Rhodobacteraceae > Wagnerdoeblera > Wagnerdoeblera faecalis. The sequence goes on from NZ_RRAZ01000025.1 coordinate 10,522, forward strand.
CAGGGTGTTCCAGCGGCCCTTGGTGATGCCGATGGTGAACAGAATGAAGAAGCTGTAAAGCCCGGTCTTCTCGACCACAACGCCATGCTCTGCCAGATATTTCGACACGATCGAGGCCGGGATACCGGTGGTATCAAAGCGTCCGTCAATATCGAGGCCGGGGGTGATCAGCGTGGCTTTGATCGGGTCAAGCATGTTGAAGCCCGGCGCCATATCGCCAAAGCCATGCCAGGCGTCTTCGCCGTCGCGCTGCACGCCCTCGGAATCGGTACGCCGCAGCTCCCAGTCGCGGGCGCGGCCGATGCCTTCTGCCTCCAGCTCATCCGGGCCCCAGACCTGGAACCACCAGTCATTATCGCCAAATTCCGCATCGACCTTGCGCATGGCGCGGCGGAAATCCAGCGCCTCAAGGATCGATTCTTCCACCAGCGCGGTGCCGCCCGGAGGCTCCATCATGGCCGCCGCGACATCGCAGGAGGCGATGATCGAATATTGCGGGCTGGTGGAGGTATGCATCAGATAGGCTTCGTTGAAGAGATGCCGGTCCAGCTTCACCGTTTCGCTGTCCTGCACCAGCACATGGCTGGCCTGGCTGATGCCTGCCAGCAGTTTGTGAATGCTTTGCGTGGCATAGGTCACCGAATGCCTGGTGCGCCCGCGTTTGCGGCCCATGGCGTGATAGGTGCCATAGAAGGGGTGGAAGGCGGCATGCGGCAGCCAGGCCTCATCGAAATGCAGGTTGTCGACATAGCCGTCGAGCAGACGTTTGATCTCTTCGGTATTGTAGAGAACGCCGTCATAGGTCGATTGCGTCAGCGTCATCACCCGCGGGGTCACCGCATCGGCATCGACACCCGCCAGCAGCGGGTTGGCGCGGATCTTGGCCTTGATCGCCTCAGGCTCAAACTCAGAGCGGCCGATGGGGCCGATGATGCCGTAATGGTTGCGCGTCGGGCGCAGGAAGACCGGGATTGCGCCGGTCATAATGATCGAATGCAGGATCGATTTGTGGCAGTTGCGGTCGACCACCACCACATCGCCCGGCGCGACCGTGTGGTGCCAGACCATTTTATTCGAGGTCGAGGTGCCATTGGTCACAAAGAAGCAGTGATCGGCATTGAAAATCCGCGCGGCATTGCGCTCGGATGCGCCGATGGCGCCGTTGTGGTCCAGCAGCTGGCCCAGTTCTTCGACCGCATTGCAGACATCGGCGCGCAGCATGTTTTCACCGTAGAACTGGTGATACATCTGACCGATCGGCGATTTCAGGAAGGCCACGCCCCCCGAATGCCCCGGGCAATGCCAGGAATAAGAGCCGTCTTCCGCATAATCCAGCAGCGCCTTAAAGAAGGGCGGCTGGATGCTTTCGAGATAGTTCTTGGCTTCGCGGATGATGTGACGCGCCACAAATTCCGGCGTGTCTTCAAACATATGAATGAAGCCGTGCAGCTCTTTGAGGATGTCATTGGGCAGGTGCCGCGAGGTGCGGGTCTCGCCATGCAGAAAGATCGGCACATCCGAGTTTTTCCAGCGCACTTCTTCGATGAAAGCGCGCAGCTTTGAGATCACGCTGTCTTTTTCGTCTGTGCCGTCAAACTCTTCATCGTCAAACGACAGCACGAAAGCCGAGGCGCGGCTTTGCTGCTGGGCAAATTGCGACAGATCGCCATAGCTCGTGACCCCGAGCACCTCAAGGCCCTCACGCTCGATGGCGTCAGCCAGCGCACGGATGCCAAAACCCGAGGTATTCTCGGAGCGGAAGTCTTCGTCAATAATGACGATCGGAAAGCGGAATTTCACAGGAGGTTTCCTTTCGTCACCACAACTCGCGCTGCTCATCACAACCTGTGGTCTTCGGGTCAAGCCTTTCCTGCGGCAGCGCGGCCTGCAGGACGATATCTCTGCAAAAAACTGCCGGTGGCGCGATGAGTTCCGCCGATCCGTCCTGAACATCGAAGGCCAAAGCGTCCCGGGACAGGGCAGAGAGGGGGAGGGCAGCGGCAGTCCTCAGGGGATGTCCCCCCGTTTTCAGCGGTTCTAATCGGACACCCCCCGGGTTTTGGAGGGTGATCAGGAAATGTTCCCGCGCAGCCTCTCCCCATTCAGCACCCTTCGCGGTTTTCTGCGCATGCAAACACCGCGAAGCGGCGGGATTGCGCCGGAATCGCCGGTCTTTCGTTTTGCACTTGGGAGGGGGGCGTGCCTGCCGCAGGCTTGGCACATGCTGCAGATATCTGATCCCGACCCCGCGTCGCTGCGTCCGCTTTTGCGGGCAGCCGACCTTCCCGATCCCGCCCGCCTGGCCTGGTTTTTTGACCTCGACGGCACGCTGATCGACCTCGCCCCGCGCCCCGATGCCGTCACCTGCCCCCCGGGGCTGAGCGCGCTTCTGGACCGTCTGCGCGACCGCAGTGAGGGGGCCTTGGCCATTATTACCGGCCGACAGCGGCGTTTTGCTGAGGATCTGCTTGGGGTTGAGGGGCTGACCATCCTCGGTCTGCACGGCGCTGAGCGCCCGGGGCTGATCCCGCACCGCCCCTCAGACATTGTCGCCGGGCGGCTGCGGCGCTTTGCCGAAGACACTCCCGGCGTGATCTTTGAGGACAAGGGGGCGGCCCTTGCGCTGCATTACCGCCTCGCTCCGGCCGCAAAGCCCCGCGTTGAGGCGCTGATGCGTGAGGGGCTGGTACAATCGGGTGCGGGGTTTCAGCTGCGCCCCGGTCATATGGTGGTTGAGCTGTGTCCCGCCACCGCCGGTAAGGGTAAGGCGCTGGCCCGTCTGATGCGTGAGCCGCCTTTCGCCGGGCGCATTCCCTTTGCGGCGGGCGATGATCTGACCGATGAGGCGATGTTTTCTGAGGTGAACCCCCGCGGCGGGCTGTCGCTGCGCATCGGGTCTGCGGGGCCTGACTGCCTTGCCTCCTTCGGACTGCCGGGCCCTGCGGCGTTTCGCAGCCTGCTGCAGCAGGTGGCCGGATGACGGGGCCGGGTGATACGGATCTGAACCTTGCCCTCATCGGCAATGCGGCGGGGGCCGCGCTGATCTCTTCGGAAGGGGCAGTGACCTTTATGTGCGCGCCGCGCATGGACGGGGATCCGGTCTTTTGCGGGTTGCTGAACCCGGTTTCGGGCCCGCCTGAGGGCGAATGGCAGATCCGCCTGACCGGGCAGACCCGATCAGAGCAGCGCTATCTGCGCAACACCCCGATTGTTGAGACGCTGCTCCATGATGCCGAGGGCAATTGCCTGCGCCTGCTCGATTTTATGCCGCGCTACAAAAATGAGGGCCGGACCTTTCGCGGCCGCACGCTGGTGCGGATCGTGGAGCCGGTCTCGGGCACGCCGCGGCTGCAGATGCGGCTGCGGCCGCGGTATGGCTATGGCGCGCATCCTGCCACCCGAACGGCGGGCAGCAATCACATCCGCTATGATCTGGGCAGCCAGGTTCTGCGCCTCAGCACCGATGCGCCGCTGGATTATGTGCTCTCGGAGACGCCCTTTCTGGTCGGGCGGCCGATGGCCTTTCTCTTTGGCCCCGATGAGGGGCTCAGCGATGATGCCCTGGTCGTCGCGCAGCATTTTCTGCGCCGCACCAGGGGCTATTGGCAGGACTGGGTGCGCTCTCTGGCGCTGCCGCCGGATTACCAGCAGGTGGTGATCCGATCTGCGATCACGCTGAAGCTTTGTTCTTATGAGGACACCGGCGCGATCATGGCGGCAATCACCACCTCGATCCCGGAATATGACGGCTCGGGCCGGACCTGGGATTACCGTTTTTGCTGGCTGCGCGACAGCTATTTCACCGTCCAGGCGCTCAACAGCCTCAATGCGACCCGCACCATGGAGAACTACCTGCTCTATGTCTCCAATGTGGCGGCCGGATCGCCCGATGGCGTGCTGCAGCCGCTCTTTGGCCTCGGCGGAGAGCGGGAGCCGCTGGAGGAGCTGATGCCCGATCTTGCGGGCTATCGCGGCTCGGGTCCGGTGCGGCGGGGCAATGCGGCTTATACGCAGGTGCAAAATGACGGCTATGGCTCGGTGATCATGGCGGTGACCCAGGCCTTCTTTGATGAGCGGCTGCCCAATCTCGGCGGCGTGGATCTGTTTCGCCGCATGGAACAGATCGGCGACGAGGCGCGGCGGCGCTGGAATGAGCCGGATGCGGGCCTTTGGGAATTCCGCACCCGCAGCGCCGTGCATACCCATTCCGCGCTGATGTGCTGGGCGGGCTGCGACCGGCTGGCAAAGATCGCCCGTCATCTGAACCTGACGCCCGAGGCGGACCGCTGGGCGGCGGAGGCCCATGAGATCCGCGAGGCCATTTTGCACGGGGCCTGGAACAAAGAGCGGGGGTCTTTTGTCTCAGAGTTCGGGGGGGAGGATCTGGACGCCAGCCTTCTTCTGATGGCCCAGACCGGGTTTCTGCGCCCCGATGATCCGCGCTTTCTCGCCACGCTGGCGGCGGTCGAGCAGGATCTGCGCTTTGGCGATCACGTCTACCGCTACCGGCGTCCCGATGATTTCGGGGCCCCGGAAACCGCCTTCAGCGCCTGCACCTTCTGGCTGATCGACGCGCTGCACCGCGTGGGTCGGCAGGAGGAAGCGCGGCAGATCTTTGAAGGCATTCTGAGCCAGCGCACCGCGCTTGGGCTGTTGTCTGAGGGGGTGCATGTTGAGACCGGCGCGCTGTGGGGGAATTTCCCGCAGACCTATTCGATGGTCGGTCTCATCAATTCTGCAATGGCGCTCTCGCGCCGATGGGAGGAAGTCCTTTGAGCCGTCTGATCGTCGTCTCCAACCGCGTCCCGCAACCGGGCGCACCCTCCACCGGGGGGCTGGCCGTCGCCCTGCGCGCGGCTCTGGAAGCTGAGGGCGGCATCTGGATGGGCTGGTCCGGTAAAACCTGCCCTGATGATGAAGACCCCGGCTTCACCCTGCACCAGAACGGTGCCATCACCTGGGCGCTCAGCGATCTGACCGAGCGGGATCTGGCGGAATACTACCAGGGCTTTGCCAACAGCGCCCTCTGGCCGCTTTTTCATTACCGGCTGGGGCTGACCGAATTTGCCCGGGGCGACAGCGCGGGCTATCACCGGGTCAACCGGCTCTTTGCGGAGCGCCTGGCGGGTATGGTGCGTCCCGGCGATCTGACCTGGGTGCATGATTATCACCTGCTGCCCCTCGGCTCAGAGCTGCGTACCCGCGGCATCAGCGGGCGGATCGGTTATTTTCACCATATCCCCTGGCCCTCGCCGGATGTCTTTCTGGCGCTGCCGGGGGCCGAGCGGCTTTTGCAGGCGATGACGGCCTATGATCTGATCGGCTTTCAGACCGCGGTCGATGCGCAGAACTTTGAGGCCTGTCTGCTGCGCGCGCTTCCCGCCCGGCGTCAGGGGGCGGATATGGTCTGCGGCACGCGTCGCTTTCGGGTCGGGGCCTTTCCGATCTCCATCGACACCGCCGGCTTTGAGCGCCGCGCCGCCCAGGCCGCCGGAGAGCCGACCCTGCGCCGGATGCGCGCCAGCCTGACCGGGCAGCGCCTGCTGATCGGGGTCGACCGGCTCGATTATACCAAGGGCATCCCGGAACGCATCGGCGGTTTCCGGCGCTATCTCAGCGATTACCCCGATCAGGCGGGCCAGGTCTCCTTTTTGCAGATCGCCCCCCGCTCGCGCTCAGATGTTGAGCAATATGAGGCGCTTGAGCGCGAGATCGCCACGCTTGCGGGGCAACTGGCGGGCGAATGGGGGCGGCTCGACTGGACGCCCCTGCGCTATGTGAACCGGGCCTTCGGGCAGAATGTGCTGGCGGGTCTTTACCGCCAGGCGGATGTGGCCCTGGTCACCCCGCTGCGCGACGGGATGAATCTGGTGGCGAAGGAATTTGTCGCCTCGCAGGATCCCGGGAACCCCGGCGCTCTGGTGCTTTCGCGCTTCGCGGGCGCGGTGCAGGAACTCGGCAATGGGGCGATTGTGGTCAATCCCTATGACCAGGAAGCGATTGCCCAGGCCATCTCGCGCGCGCTTGCCATGCCGCTGCCCGAGCGTCAGAGCCGTCACACCGCCATGATGCGCAGCCTGCGCGCCAACACCGTCTTTGACTGGTGCCGCACCTATCTCACCGCGCTGGAGGGCCATGAGATGGGCCTGGAAAAGCTGCCCGCCTGAGCCGGAACATCGCGCCTTCCTCCCGGTTCAGGACAAAACGACAGAGCGAAGGAGCCGAGCATGACCCAGCCACGCCCGCCGCGACCGGGACTGAACGGCCGCGCCGCGCGGCCCCGGATGTGACGGATCAGCGCCAGCAGCAGATGGACCCGACCGGGCCTCACCGCGCCGCGCCCAATGCGGACCGCGGCACCTCGCGCAAACCGCCGGGGCCGGGCAGGGAGAGCGGGGAAACTGAGGGCTGAGCCGCTGCCCCCCAAAGGATTGCGGTTTGGCCCGATCGGCCCTGAGGCGGTGCCCTGAGCCACCGGGGTTCTGCCCCGTTCTCATGCTCTTTGCCGTCACAACCCCGCCCGCAGGGTTGGCCCGCGTCCTGCCCGTCGCGACCTGGCGGTGAATGGGATGCGGTCACGGGTGACCGTCCTGATCGGCCTGTTGCCGGATCTGGCGGCCTTTACGCCGCCCGCGCGGAGGGACAGATATCTCTCTTCCCCCAGGCCCGCCGCCGATCCCGCAGCCCCGCTGCGCCGGGGGGGTGACATCGCCTCCCTCAGGTGTTCGCCAGTGCGCCTTGATATGGATCCTGCACCGCGCGCCATAGTCCGCCCCCGTCCGGGAGGATGGCGGGCGCGGTGCTCGCTTCCGCCGAAGTTCCGTATCGCGTTCCATCGTGCTATGGCCTGCCCTCCGGCAGGGCCGGGCATGAGCACTGAGAGAGAGACGGAGCAGATGGAGACTATCCGGATTATCACCACTGATTATCCATGGATCGGAACGGCCTTCTGGCTGTTCGCACTGATGGCCACGGCGGGTGTCGTTAACTTTGTGGTGCCGGTCGCGCTGGTCAAACTTCTGCACCGTGTGATTGAGCGGGTGCAGGTCCTGGAGGGGCCGGAAGTGGTGCGTTCAGGCGTGATCGCGCGGCTGGCCAATGCGGCTCCGGCCATCGTGATCTATGCAGGCATTGCCATGGTGCCGGGGCTGCCTGGCGCGCTTGCGACCGTGGTGCGCAATGTGGCCAATGCGGTGATCATCCTGTGCATGGCGATGGCCATCGTGGCGGCGCTGGATCTTTTCCATACGATCTGGCGGCGGCGGCAGGGCGATAACGGCCGCTCGATCAAGGGCTATGTCCAGGTCACCGCGATCATCGTCTATATCGTGGCGGCCCTTCTGATGATCGCGGCGGTGATCGACCGCTCTCCGCTGATCCTTCTGTCGGGGCTTGGTGCGCTGACGGCGGTGCTGATCCTGGTGTTTCAGGACACGCTTTTGTCGCTGGTGGCTGCGGTGCAGATTTCCTCGACCGATATGCTGAAGGTCGGGGACTGGATTGAGATGCCTGCACAAAACGCCAATGGCGATGTGCTTGAAATCGCGCTTCACACCGTGAAGGTGCAGAATTTCGATAAAACCATCACCACGGTGCCAATCCGCAGTCTGGTGACGCAGCCCTTCAAGAACTACCGCGCCATGCGCGAAGCCGGCGGGCGGCGCATCAAACGCTCGCTCCACATTGATCAGAGCACCATCCGCTATCTGACCGAGGATGAGGTGGCGCATCTGGCCGGGATGAAGCCGCTCAGGGCCTATGTGGAGCGCAAGGCCCGTGAGCTTGCTGAGTGGAACGCGCAGCTGGGGCCGTCAGAGGCGGGGATGAACCGCCGCCGCCTGACCAATATCGGCACCTTCCGGGCCTATGTGGAAAGCTATCTCAAGGCCCATCCCAACCTGCGCCTTGATCTGACGATGATCGTGCGTCAGCTGGAGCCCGGGCCCGAGGGTCTGCCGATTGAGGTCTATGCCTTCAGCAATACCGTGGTCTGGGTTGAATATGAGGCCATTCAATCGGATATCTTTGACCATCTCTATGGTGTTTTGCCGGAGTTCGGCCTGTCGGTCTTCCAGACCCCGGCGGGGCGCGATCTGGCCCGGCTGACGCAGCAGAAAAGCCCGCGCGCGGCCCCCCGGTGACATCGGGGCGGTGCCTGGCGCTGGCACTCATACGCGGCCGTGTGTTTCTTTACGGCGGGTGTCGCTGCTTTATGACCCCCGCGCGGCTGCGCTGATGGGGCCTGGCGGGCCCGGGACTATCCGGGCGGCGCGGCTGCCGGGGTGGCAGGCCGCGTCAGAAACAGAGGATCTCGGCCTCGGCCTGGGCGCGGCGCAGATCGGCGAGAATGGCAGTATTGGTGGGATTGCCACGAAAGAGCGCGGCGCGCTCTCCGCCGCCCTGGCGCATCCTCAGGACGGTCTCAGCGGCGACGTAATCGTCCCAGCTCAGAATGCCGGCGATCTGGTCAATCGAGCACGAACAGCGCGTCAGCGCCTCAGCGGTCTGCCCGTTGGTGGCCATGCAGGCAAAGACATATTCCGCCCGCGCCGCGGTGGGATAATCATTCACCACCTGCGCCGCTGCCGGAAGGGCAATCGCACAGAAAAGGGCCGAAAGGCTCAGGTATTTCATCATTTACTCCGCCTGTTCAGAGGTGAAAATCTCGCTGTAACGCTCGGGTCTGTCGGGCAGGGTGGCTGAGAGCAGCGTCAGTTTATCCGGGGCCTCGGGCTGCCAGCGGATATCGATCATCAGCCCGGCAAAATCGCCAAAGCGGCTGCGGTTGGGATCTCCCTCGAAGGGCGCGATCGTCAGGCGCGCCTCAGAGACCTCTGCGGCACCCAGGCTCTGGCGCATGCGATTGCGGATGTAATGCGGATTGCCGCCGGTCTCCTGGGCGGTGATGCGCATGACGTTTTCGAGAAACATCAGCAGAACCGGATGCGGTGAGGAGGCGGGAAATTCCGCGAGATGCCGACCCGCCTGCTCAAGGGTCAGCTTGCCTTCAGGCGCGGCCGTCAGCCGGATATCCTGCCCGGGTTCCGCGCCAAGACGGCGATAGCCCCCGGCAGGGGGCGGGGCATCTGCGGCCGCGTCCGGCAGGACGCGGCTGTGGCGAAAGGTCAGGCTTTCGCCCGCGGGCAGGGCCTTCAGATGGCCCGGTGCCATGACCAGCGCGCCGAAGGTTTCGGCGCCCGCCCCCACTGGCAGCAGGCTCAGCAGAAGGGCCGCCATCAAAGGCCGAAAACGGATCATGGGTCGCTCTCCTCAGGGGTGTGTCCGGCGGGTTCCAGCACGAAGCCCCGCCCCCGCAGGGTGCGCAGAACCAGGCCATAGGCGGTGAAATTTCCAAGCTTTCGGCGCAGATAGCCGATGTAAACATCGACGACATTGTCGGTTGAGCCGCCATGCGGGGCCCAGAGTGCGTCAAAAATCGCGCCGCGCGTGCTGATCTGCCCGCTGTTGCGGATGAGCCAGGACAGCAGGTCCCCCTCGCGCTCGGTCAGCGCCACATCGCGCCCCGCGCCGCGCACAAGGCGGGTCTCGGGGTTCCACGAAAGCCCGCCCAGCGTCAGCGGTGCGCTTTGCGGGATATGGCGGCGCAACTGCACCTCTAGCCGGGCCAGAAGTTCAGAAAACTGAAAGGGTTTGACGATGTAATCCTGCGCCCCGGCATCCAGCCCCTCAGCGCGCTCCTCCACCCGAGACAGCGCTGAGAGCATCAGCGCGGGCATTTTATGCCCCGCCGCCCGCAGATCGGCGAGGATCGCGGCCCCGTTTTCATCGCCAAGCATCATATCGACGATCGCCGCATCACAGGGCCGCTCAGAGAGCGCGCGCCGCGCCGCGGCATGGCAGTCGGCATGTGTGGCGCTGTGGCCGGCAGCGGCCAGACCGCGGCACAGCAGCGAGGCGATATCGGGGTCATCTTCAATGAGGAGAATATGGGCCATCTGAGCTTTCTCCGGCGGCAGTCAGTTCCAGTTCCAGCCCGAAGCCATCCGCTTCGGGCAGGCGGCGCAGATCGCCGCCAAAAGCCTGCGCCGCCCAGCGGGCCAGCGCAAGGCCGATGCCAAAGCCGCTGACGCCGGGCGGCGCGCTGCGGGCATGACGATCAAACAGCGGCGCATCGGGCGCGGGCTGCGGCCCGCTGCCGTTGTCGCGCACCTCAACAAAGACCCGGCCCTGATTTTCGCGGGCGGTGATGCGGATGGTGGCCCCTTTCCCTGCAAACTTAACGCTGTTTTCAAAGAATCCCGCAAAAATCTGCCGCAGCCAGTCGGGATCGGCGCGCACATACAGCCGCTCTGGCAGCTCAGCCGTCAGCTCGACGCAGGCCCGCGCGAGCAGCGGGGCCACATCTGAGCGCGCGGCCTCAATGGCCTCCGACAGGCCGACATCGCGCAGAGTCAGTTCCAGCTCACCACTTTCAGATCGGGCGATCCGCAACAGATCCTCAATCCGGCGAAAAAGCCGCTCGGCGCGGGCAGAAATGGTGTGGAAGCTCTGCCGCAGGTCCGGGTCTGCGGTCGCCGCGCCCAGTTCCGCTTCGCCCATGATCACGGTGAGGGGGGTGCGCAACTCATGGCTGACATCCGCAAAGAAGCGGCGGCGCGCGGCATCAATCGCGCTGAGCCGGCTGTTGGCGGCGCTGAGTTCGGTTGTGCGGGTCTCGACGATGCTTTCCAGATCGGCCAGATCACGCTCCAGCCGCGCGCGCCTGCGCGCGATGCGGCGCGAGGCCTGGCGCATCCGCGCAAACATCAGCCCCAGTTCGTCATGGCGGTCCGAGGCGGCAAAGCCGCCCGCGCCGCTGAGGGCCGGGGCCTCTGCCGCCACACGGCGCAGTCCCTCAAAGAGCGGGCGCAGCGTGCCGCGCCAGAGCAGAAACAGCAAAAGCGGTGCGGCGATCGCAAAGGCCGCCATGCCAAAGCGCAGCGGGCGGCGCAGGGCCTCAAGGCCCTTCAGCGCACTATCGCGGCGGCGGGTCTCATGCTCCATCCGGCTGGAAATGATGGCGGGCGCATGGGTCAGGTGAAAGGCAATCCCGGCCTGGCCCGCAGGGGTGTCTGGCGACAGGCCGCGAAGCTGGCTGAAAAAGCTTTTCATCCGCGCGACATGGCGGATGTCTGCGGCGCGGCGGCTGGCGTCTTCTTCATCGGCGGCGGCGGCCACATCGGCGGCGGTCAGCGCCTCAAGCCGGTCAAGCGCGCTCTCAATACCGGCGGCGCCGCCACCGGGGGCGCCGCCCTGAAGCATCCGCGCCAGCATCCATTCGCTGATCCGGGTCGAGAGGCTGCTCCAGGCCTCCAGACGGGTCTGCGCGGCGAGCGCTTCTTCGGCCCGCCGCTCCGTCGCGGTCAGCCCGAAGACCGCCAGCCCCGCGCCGCTTAAGGTCAGCACGCTGAGGCCCACCGCGCCGAGCCAGAGCCGGAACCTGAGAGAGGGGCGACAGGGCAGGGCTGCAAAAGTCACGGCCCCGCCTTCGGCCGTTCAGCGAAAGTGACCTCAATCGCTTCGCGCAGAGCCTTATCGGTGAAGGGTTTGCGCAGCACACGGCGCGCAAGGGTGCCCGCTTCCTGGCGGATTGAGGCGGTGTCTTCTGCGCTGATGATGATGGCAGGCGGACGCCGCCGCCAGAGCGGCGAGAGGTCGCGCAGCACATCAATCCCGGTCTCGCCATTGTCGAGCCGGTAATCGGTGACGACCAGATCGGGGCGGCGCGCCTCGGCCGCGGCGATGGCGTCAGCCACGCCTGACACGCCGATGGTTTCAAACCCCCAGCCGCCCAGCAGCATGGCAACCGCGCGACGCATATTGGGGTCGTTTTCCACGATCAGCACGCGCTGCCCGCTGTAATCGGGCTGTTTGACCGGATCATCGGGGCGGGCCTCGGCGGTCTGCAGACGGCCACGGTGCAGCGGCAGCGCCACCCGGAAGCGCGATCCCGCCCCGGGTTTTGAGGAAAGCTCCAGCCGGTGGCCCAGCTGATCACAGGCGCGCCGCACGATGGACAGCCCAAGGCCGGTGCCGGGCTGACTGGTGCAGGACAGCCGCTCAAACTCAATGAAAATCCGCTCCTGATCGCGGGGATGGATCCCCGGCCCCCGGTCGAGCACCTCCAGCCAGACGGTCTCTCCCTCTCGCCGCATGCCAATCAGAACCCGGTCACCGGTGGTGTATTTCAGCGCATTGGTGATCAGGTTCTGCGCAATCTGGCGCAGATAAACCGGATCGCTTTCCACCGTCACCGATGAGGCAACAAAGCGCAGATCGACCTGGCGCGCCTCAGCCAGCGGGCGGGTGTCGATTTCAAGGCGGCGAAACAGCCGGTCAATGGCCAGCGGCACCCGGTTGGTCTCAAATTTGCGGCTGTCGAGGCGGGCGATATTCGACAAAGCCTCAATGAGTTCGCCCGCCGAATCCAGCGTGGCGGTGACGGTGCGGATCAGATCGCACTGGCCTCCATCGGCAGAGGTTTCCTCAAGATGCGACAGAAAGAGCTTGGCGGCACTGAGGGGCTGCAGAAGATCGTGGCTTGCGGCGCGCAGAAACCGGCTTTTGGCGCGGTTGGCCTCATCGGCGATGCTGTTGGCCTGCTCAAGTTCCGCATTGATGCGTGCAAGGCGCTGCAAGGCATCCTCAAGGTCGCGGTTGCGTCCGATCAACTCCCGTTCCAGCACTGCGGCGGTGCGGGTCTGCACCCAGCCGGGCCCGCGCGTTTCCCCGATGCGGACCAGGCGGTCCATCAGCGTGGTGTTGATTTTCTCAAGCTTGCTGATGCGAAGCTCCAGATCAGTGGTGCTGCCATGCATCGCCGTCCCCTCCGTCCTGTGAGGGAGCATGGCGGGCAGGGGCGCGGAACGCCAGCCCGACAAAGGTCTGATTCACGTGGAAACCGCCATGCTGCTCGCCATAGGTCGAGAAGCCCGCGACGCGGTGGCGGGCATAGAGGTCGGCGACCCGCCCCTCTTCGCCCGCCTGTTCCACCGCGAGGCGCCGGAGCACGCAGTCAAATCCCAGCACCATCTCGGCCGCGGGCATGGCATCCAGCCGTGCGGCCAGCCGCTCGGCCAGACTTTCCGCCCGCCCGATGCCCAGGATCGCGCCGGTCTCAATGGCGGACATCAGCGAGAGGCCCCCGGCACCGTCCCGGCCGCGAATGGCGCGCACGAAGTGCCGTCCACCCTGGGTCTCAATCAGCGGATGGGCGGCAAAGACCGCCGGGCTCAGAGCCTCGGGGGCGACGCCGATCAGCCGGGCATATTCAAAGGCCGCCGGCTCTGCATTTAACTCGCGCAGGATGCGGTTTTCCGGATCGGCATCAGTGACGACGATCTTATCGCCCTCGGGGGTGAAGTGATCGAGGATGATCTCTTCAATCGCAAAATCCGTGGCGATCCGGCAAAAGACCGCCGCGACCTGGCGCTCTTCGCCCTGCAGGGCCAGATGCGTGCGCCCAAAGCGCAGCCCGTCCGCCGCCGAGCCGCCGACCACCATCAGCGAGGGGATCACCGCCTCGCAGGTCGCGGTGACCAGCTCTTCATGGCCGGAGGCGCCGTCGATCAGCAGCACCCCGAAATGATTGGGGAAAGCCTCCGCGCCCTCCAGCCGCTCCAGCGGACGCAGGGCGCGCATCCATTCCATCACCGGGGTCTGGGTCAGGTTTTCCAGCCAGACCGCCCCGGCCCGGAAGTGCCGCGCCGGAAAGGCAATCAGCACCGTCTTTTCATCATCATAGCCGCCATAAGCAAAGCCGCCCGCGGACGAGCAGGCCAGCACCAGACACTGTGTCCCGAGCAGGTCCGAGATCCCCGCGCAAAGCGCGCGCACCTCAGACCCGCGGGGACAAAAGATCAGCACAAGCGCCGGTGCGCAGCTTTGCAGTGCGGGCAGGGCGGCGGTGACCACCTCCTGCGGCCCGCCCGTCAGGGCGAGGGTCAGGGGCGGCGCGAAAGACGGGGCCTTTGCGGACATTTCAGCGTGCAAAAAGCCCTGCTTTGCTTGCCAGAAGCGCGGCCTGGGTGCGGTTGCTGACGTTGATCTTATTCATGATCGCCGCGATATGGGTCTTCACTGTGGCCTCTGCGATGGAGAGTTCCCAGGAGATAACCTTATTGGGCCGCCCCTCGCACAACAGCCGCAAAATCCGCATCTGCTGCGGCGTCAGCGTGGCAAAGGTGCGCGCAAGCGGCGGCTCAGCGTCCAGCTGCGCGGCACTCATCCCCTCGGGCAGCACCTGCTCGCCGCGCCACATCCGCTCAAAGGCATCGCCCAGGGCGCTGCGTGGCAGCGTCTTTGAGATAAAACCGCAGGCCCCCGCCGCAATCGCAGCAGAGACGCGCGCTGAATCGATCTCGGCGGAAATCACCGTCAGCGGCACCGCGCCCAGACGCCCGCGCAGATGCAAAATTCCTTCCATGCCCTCTACATCGGGCAGGTTCAGGTCCAGCACCACAGCGTCAGGAGCGCCCTCATTGCGGATCGAGGCCTCAGCCGCGGCAAGGCTTGCTGCCTGACGCACACGTCTGAGGGAAAACAAATGGCCCAGTGTCAGCGACAGGGCCTCACACATCAGCGGATGATCGTCGACAATCAGAACATCCCGGATAACAGACCGGCCTGGACCTTTGCCGGACGCAGCCGCCTGACTGAACTCAGCCTGGTGGTTCATCAAAGTCTCCTCCATGCGCGAAGGCCGGCCTCCACCCGGTTGTTCCTTCGCACGTTCAGTTTACGCAAAGGCGTTAAGGAAGCGAGAACTTTCTGTATACCGTGGTGTTCTAAGAAGATTTTCCCGTCATTCCCGCGCCTTCAGCGCCGCCGCCATCACCCGTGCCAGGGCAAAGGCGCGCTGCTCCAGAATCACCGGGGTTTCGCAGACATAGGTCAGCGACTGCTGACGATCGAGAAAGATGCGGGTGGACCAGTCGATGGCGGCTTCCGCTTTGTCGATGCGGTCGAAATCTTTCGGCTCGGCCTCCATCAGGCGCTCAAACTCGCGGCGCTGCGTGTTGATATCGGCATCAAGTCCGGCCTGTTTGTGGGCATAGCGGGTGATGCCTTCCATCACCCGGGCGCGGCTGGCCTGCAGCTGGGCAAAGGTCGCGAGGAAAAGTGCCTGCTGCTCATCGGCGCTGTGACCGGCGGCGAAGGCTTCGATCTTTGCGCGCGCCTCTTCCATCGGGGTGCGCCGCGCGGCGAGTTCAGCGCCAAGGCTGCGGATCGCCGGTGTCTCAGCCAGGGCCCCGGCCTCTGCACCCGCAGGCGGTCCGGGCCAGATCTGCGCCACCGAAAGCGCGGGCTGGCGGCGCTGGATGCAGGGCCAGTCCGGATCGACGGGACCGGCGGCCTGAACGGGCAGCGCGGTGATCGACAAAGCAAGGATCAGGTGCAGCAGTCGGGTCATGACTTTCCCCCCCGGGCAGCCCGCCAAAGGCCCTTGGCGGGATTATACATGAAAAGTGTCAGCGCAAAAAAGACCGCGGTGCAGCCTGCGGTGACCAGCAGGGCCTCAAGGTTCAGTTTTGCGTAAAGTGCAAAGCGGATCAATTCCACCGCATGGGTGAAGGGGTTGAACCAGGCAATATTCTGCAAAAGCGGGCTCGATTCCCGCAGACGCCAGAGCGGATAAAGCGCGGAAGAAGCAAAGAACATCGGAAAGATCACGAAGTTCATCACGCCCGCGAAATTCTCAAGCTGTTTGATCGCTGAGGAAATCAGCAGCCCGAGTGCCCCCAGCATCAGCCCCGCCATCAAAAGCGCCGGGGCCACCGTCAGCCAGCCCCAGGGATCGGGCTTCACGCCCCAAAGACGCGCGATCAACAAAAACGCATAGACCTGCAACAGCGCAACCAGCACCGAGGCCAGCAGTTTTGATCCCAGCAGATACCAGCGCGGCGCCGGGCTGACCAAAAGCGAGCGCATCGCCCCCGTCTCGCGGTCATAGACCATGGAGAGCGAACTTTGCATGCCCGCGAAGAGCAAAATCAGCCCACAAAGCCCCGGCGTCACATAGACCTCATAAAGCACATAGGTGCGGTAAGGCGGCGTGATCGAGAGCCCGAGAACCGAGCGGAAGCCGGCGGCAAAGATGAAAAGCCACACCAGCGGGCGCACCAGGGCGGCAAAGAAGCGCTCTTTCTGGCGGATGAAGCGTAAAAACTCGCGCAGCGCGATGCCGCGGAAGACATACCACCAGATCATGCGGCCGTGGCTCCCGTCATGGCAAGAAAAGCCTGCTCCAGCGTGCGGTCCCCGGCAATTTCGGCGCAGGTCGCATCGGCCAGAACCGCGCCGCGATGCAAAAGAATTGCGCGGTCAGCGGGCTGTAATTCTTCAAAAATATGGGTGGCCCAGAGGGTGCTGACGCCTTCTTCGGCGATCAGGTGGCGCACAAGCGCCAGAAGATCGCCGCGGGCGCGCAGATCCAGCCCCGCCGTTGCCTCATCGAGCAGCAAAAGCTGCGGCCGGTGCAAAAGCGCGCGCGCAATCTCGGCACGGCGCTGCTGCCCGCCCGAGAGCGTGGCGACGCGGGCTTTGCGCTTACCGCTCAGATCGACCAGCTCCAGCACTTCGCCGATGCGCAGCCGCGCTTTCGCGGGCGCGATGCCGTGCAGGGCGGCGTGATAGCTCAGGTTCTGCTCCAGCGTCAGATCGGCATCGAGGGCGCGGCTTTGAAAGACCACGCCCAGCTTTGACAGCGCCTGGCGCGGGTTGCGGCGCAGATCATGCCCCGCCACCCCGATTTCGCCGGAATTCGAGTTATAAAGCCGGGTAATCAGCGAGACGAGCGTGGTTTTTCCCGCCCCGTTCACCCCCAGAAGCGCGCAGAACGCGCCCTGGGGGATCGAGAAAGAGACCTCGCGAAGGGCCTGAACCCGCCCGAAGCGGTGGCTCAGGCCCGAGATCTCCAGTGCGGACAAAGCCGCAGGCGCGGGGATCATTCCTTCCGGCGCTCCTTCTCGGTGAAGTCGGCATTCAGTTTGACGTCATACTGGCCGTCGGCGCAGATCACATCATCCAGATCAAAGCTGCCGTCATCTTCGACTTCAATGTTGTCGCTGTCGACTTCGCATTTCATCGCCGCGAGAACTTCATCGATTTTGGCGATCTGCTCAGCCGTCGCTTTTTCATCTGCGAAGGCCGGAAAAGCGAAGGCGGTCAGGGCAGTGGCAAGAAGAATTTTACGCATGGGTCACCTGTCAGCGGATGTTAAAGACGGCTTTCTGGCTGTCGCCCGAAGAGCCAGGGATCGACAGCGAATAGCTGCCGGGCGAAATGGCAATGAAGCTGATCTCGGCTTCACCACCGGCATCAAATTCCAGCGAATGGACACCCATCGGCCGGACTTCGATTTTGTTAATGACGATCTCATTGATCCAGATCGCGCGGAAGAAATCGCCGCCCGAAAGCGCGAGTTCCGCCGAGCCGTCGGCGACGATCTTCATCTTGTAATAGGTGCCCGATTTCAGATCGATCGGCGCGTCAGAGACCGGCTTGCCCGAAGCCAGCGTCAGCGAGGGCAGCGTGACCCGGTTCGCTTTGCCCATCAGACCGGCAAAACCATAATCGAACTGCTGAGCGGTGGCGGCACCGGCGCCAAGGACCAGTGCTGCGGCGATAAGAACTGCTTTCATTGGAATTTCCCCCCTGGAAATTAAGATTTCACCGCGACCACGCCCCAGGGCTGTTCGCCCACCTGGACCGAGACGGTGACTTCATCGGTCTCGGTATTGATCACCGAGATGTCGTTGGAATTGCCGTTGGTGGTGTAAAGGAATTTGCCATCCGGCGAGAAGGCCAGCTGCCAGACGCGCTGGCCCACCAGCAGGTAATCCGTCACCGCCATCGAGGCGATGTCGATCACCGCGACGCGGTTGGCCGGACCAAGCGCGACATAGGCCTTTTTGCCGTCTTTGGTGACGCGCAGACCCACCGGTTGCAGCGCCTCGGGCAGGATGCCGGCCACTTCAAAGGTGACCTTCTGAGTGATTTCATGGCTGGTGGTGTCGATCACGGAAACCGTGCCGCCGATCTCTGCGGTCACGAACAGGATCTTGCCGTCGGGCGTATATTCGGCAAAGCGCGGGCGGCTGTCGACGAGGACATTGGCGACGATCTCGAAGGTTTCGGTGTCGATCAGGTGGGCCATATTCGTCGTTTCCGACGTATTGACCACGATTTTGCCGTCGGGGCTGACGCCCATGCCCTCCGGCTCAACGCCGACCGGGACTTCCGCCAGGACCTGGCGGGTTTCGGTATCGACCACGGTGACGATATTGTCGTCCTCATTGGCGATGAACAGCTTCTTGCCTTCCGGGTGCAGCACGAAAAGCTCCGGATCCGGGCCTGAGGGCAGCGAGGGCAGCTCCTCATAGGTTGCGGCGTCATAGACCCGCACCAGGTTGTCGTCCGAGGCGCAGACATAGATCACTTTCCCATCGGGCGAGGCGGTGATCCCGCGCGGGCGCTGCATGCCGGTGATGGTATGGATCACCTCCAGCGAGGCGGCATCCAGCACCGTGATGGAGTTACCTTTCTCGTTCGAAACGAAAATCTTATCTGCGAATGCCGGAGCCGTTCCCAGAATCGTGCAGGCAGCCAGTGCCGTAAGAAGCTTCATAGTTCCCTCCCGTTTTGTTTATTTTTTGCAGGTGGTTTCCTGTCGGTCGATGCCGAGCGTGTCGAGATGGCTGGTCTGGTGCAGAAATTCCTCCTGCGGTGAGACCGAAGTGATCACCAGATCCGAGGCCAGCAGGATCGGCTGGCGCAGTTGCCCGTCCCAGTCGCGGAAGGTCAGCTTCTGGCCCTTAAAGGCGGCAAGGCTGAACTCGGGCGACAGAATGTGATCGCGCAGCGCGGCAAAATCACCGCCCTTGGTGCGGGTCGCGGCCTCTCCCACCACGCGCAATGCGGTCCAGACCTGGAAATCCACCGGGGTCGCCTGACGCCCGGCCAGCTTTTCAAAACGCGACTGCCACTGGGTCGCCCCCCAGGCCTCATGCGCCGGGTGCCAGGTGACCGGCTTCAGCCCGGCCGAACCGGTCACCGGACGCGCGTCCCAGGTGTGATAGGGCAGCCAGTCGGCGAAAACGCCGGAATGATCGGCCGCGACCACTACGTGATGGTTGGCGGCGCCCTGAGTGAAGACCGGCATCTGTGCCTGGACCTGCACATGGCCACTGTCAGTGCGCCGCGCGCCGCCGGTGTCCTCAAAGACCCGATCGGTCGTAATGCGCGCGCCGAATTTATCCGCCGCACGGCGGTAGGCCGCGCCAAGGGCGCGGTCCTGCGGGTGGCTGCCCTCGATCAGGAACCAGTCGCTCCAGCGTTTCCAGACCAGATATTGCGCCAGCGCATCGCTGAGCATCGCATCTGAGGGGGCGATATGCAGCAGATTGGCGCGGCAGTTCTCGCCCCTCAGCGCGTCATCGGTGGCGGTTGCGTTGAAAACCATCGCCCGCTCGCCCGCGAGGTCTGAGGCCTGTTGCACCGAGGCACTGTCGCCCAGCACCACGAACCACTGCACACCTTCGCCCAGCAGCCGTTCCATCTCAGAGGCGAGGGCATCGGGCGCGATGGCCAGACTTTCCGTCTCAAAGCTTTGCTTCATAAAAGCGCCGGTGGTGGCATTGTCGGCTGTGCCCAGATTGCCCCCGGCAAAGCCCGCATCCGCAGCGGGCAGGCTGAGCCGTGAAATGGGCATCGGCCCCGGCGTATCAATCCGCAAAACGGCGGCGCGGTAGAGGGTGGTATCGGTTTGCGCCTGTGTGGCGCCCGGTGCGGCCAGCGCCGCAAGGGTGGCCGCCAGCAGCAGCCCTGAGGATGTCGGATCTCGCAGCATGATGTTTCTCCCTTCAACTATTAGGGAGCGGTTCCTGCATTGAATCAAAGCAGAAAGGCCTAATAAGAAATTCATAAGCGTATGATTTCAATGGTCGTCATACTTTCGTCTGACTGTGTCGGGACATTTATCCCGCACATCCTCATCCGGCAGAGGCCCCGCAGAGCGGCGGGGCCGGAAGGAAAGGACGCAGAATGTTTGCAAGATTTGCCGCAGGATTTGTACTCGCCATCGGGCTGGCAGCGCCGGCTTTGGCACATGGGCCGGCGCGGTTGAAGACCGAGCAGAGCGTGGTGCTGGATGCGCCCGTCGCAGAGGTCTGGTCGGTGGTCGGAAATTTCAGCGACCCGTCCTGGGACCCCTCGACCGAAAGCTTTACGCAGGCAAAGAACGAAAAAGGGGCCACCCGTGAGCGGGTGCTGAAGACCGGCGGGGCTGTGACCGAAGAACTGATGCGGCTTGATCCGGCGAAACATGCCATCTCGGTGCGTTTTGTGAGCGACAATATCGCAGCGGTGAAGGCGTCTAACTACGCCGCGCATATCACGCTGAAGGAAGAGGGCGGCAAGACGCGGGTGGACTGGCGCGGCGCCTTCTACCGGGCCTTCCCGCAGAATGATCCGCCCGCTGATCTGAACGATGAGGCCTCCACCGAGGCGGTGCGCGCCCATCATCAGGCGGGGCTTGACGCGCTGGCCGCACGTTTTGGCAAAGTGAACTGATGCTCCTGCGCGCCGCCGTCATCTGGGTGGCCGTCGCGGGCGGCGCGCAGGCGGATCTCGCCGTGATCACCAGCCAGAGCGCGGGGAAGTTAAGCTTTCTGCGCACCCCCGGCGCAGAATTGCTGCGCGAGGTGGATCTGCCCGGTCAGCCCGCCGCGCTTGCGGTGAGTGACCGGTATGTCGCCGTGATCGCTGTGGGCACAAAAACCCTGCATCTGCTGGATCTTCACGGAGCCGGGGTGGCGCGTCACGTCTTTGACGGCGCGCCCTTTGCCCTGGCTTTCGATGGCTCAAACGGCGATCTTCTGGTGACGGATGCTGCGGCAGAGGGGGCGGTTCATCGCCTCTCGGTGCCGGATCTGACGCGGCGCGCCCGTCTGCGGGCCGCCGCCAATCCAACCGGGATCGATACGGATGACACCGGGCGCTTTGTCGTCGCGGCCCGGGACGCCGATCTGGCGCTGATCTATCCTGCCGGTTGCCTCACCTGCGCGCCCCTGGAGGTGCCGGTCGGCCATCACCCCTTTGGTGTGACTTTGCATGAGGGGCGGGCGTTTGTCAGCAATGTGCTGTCGGATGATCTCTCGGTCATTGATCTGCCAAGCGGGGCGGAAGTGGCGCGCATCCCCACCGGCAGCCGCCCCTATGCCACGGCTTTCGCGGCGGGGCGGGGATTTGTCAGCAATCAATATGATGCCAGTCTGACGGTCTTTGATGCGCAAAGCTTTGAGGTGACCGGGCGGATTGAAACGGGGGATTATCCCGAGGGGCTGTCGGTCGATTCCCAGGGGCGCCTTGTGGTCGCCAGCTGGTTTTCGGATCTGGTGCAGATCTTTGACACCGAAAGCCTGGAGCTGATCTCAGAGGCGAAGATGCCCGAAGGCCCGCGGGCCTTCGGCCGGTTCATCACGGCTGAGCCGCAGCCTTAAGCGTTTTGCCGTAGTCATCCACCAGGGGCACGCCCGCCTCGCGCAGAATGGCGTCGATCCCGGCCTGATTGCGGCGGATCAGGCTGTTGAGCTGGTGTTTCCACTCAATCTCACCCGCGCGCACCCCCATGGTGATGCGAAAGAACAGCCGCGGTGTTCCGGTCTCTTCGACAAGCGGGATCACCTTCAGACCCGGGGTCTCTTTCGCCAGCGGCCCGGCGATTGGCCCCCACATCAGCGCGAAATCCGTCACACCCTCTGCCAGATCGCGCAGCATATCGCCCGCAGGGTTTTCCACCCGCCGGTCGATCATCAGATCATAGGGTTTGGCAAGCTTCATCATGCCGCGCCGCGCCGCATGAGTGGTCACCGGAGAGCCTGCCACCACGCCCCCCCTGCGCCCCTGCAGGCGCGGATCGGAGAGGGTAGTCACATCCGCCAGATCACTGTCGGCGCGCACCACCATCACATGGGTCGAGGTGTAATAATGGTTGGTGTTCAGCACCAGCTCATCGCCCTGCGGCGCGCCGATCACCACATCGCATTTGCCCGCCGTCAGCGTCTGGCGCACAAAGCCGATGACCTGGGGAAACCAGGTGTAGCGGACCGGACGCTCCAGCTTTGCGGCCAAAAGCTCTGCGATGTGGTTTTCAAAGCCGCTCCCGTCCTGCGAGGACAGCGGCAGATTGGCCGGATCGGCGCAGACGCGGAAGCTGCTTTTATCCACCAGATCCGCCACCTGGGCGTAACCGGGGCTGCTGATCAGCCCCAGTGACAGACAGACCGCGCCGGTCAGGCGATACATCATGACCCCTCCATACAGGCCTTTTCTGCTGCTGCATATTCGTCGGATTTGTCCATCCGTTTGGCGGGGCGTCCGCGCGGGATGGCCTCAGTGCCACGGGCACGCAGATAGGTGTAGATGTCGTCAAGATAGCACATCACGTTGGGATTTGTCGCAAAAGCGGGCATCACCTGGTTCGAGGCGGAGCTGACCTCCTGCTTGCCGCTGGCGACTATCCCCACGAAGTCATAATAATCCATCTTGATGGCCGAGTTTTTCAGCGCCGGCGCATAGGTCGAGCCTTCGCCATCCGGCCCGTGGCAGACGTGGCATTCCGCGTGATAGCGCCGGAAGCCCGAGAAGGTCGGCCAGTCAACGGCGCCGTCCTCATTGATCACATAGGTCGGAATGTCTTCGGCGTTGAAATGGCGCACACCATCCGTGCTTGCAGCCGCGACATCCACTTCCGCCCGTCCCGGTCCTGCACCGGCCGCGGCAATCAACAGGGCCAGAAGCGGCGTGGTGAATTTCATGAATCAGTCCTCCCTTAATCCCAGGACTGAGGCTAGCGGAGGAGTGACCGTCCGGACACTCGACTTTAGTAGGAGGTCGGGTCCCCGGGGCCTGCGGGCAATGAAAAACCGCCCCCCTTTGCGAAAAGGGGGGCGGCAAATGTCACTCTGTCTTCCGACGCGGATCACTCCGGCAGTTTGAAGACCGTCAGCTGACCGCCAAGCGCGGTGTAATCCGAAAGCGCCGCATAGCCGCCCACAGCACCCAGACCGTCGTTGGGGTTGGTCAGGCCTGCTGCCAGACCGATCCCCGCCCAGCCGCCGATCCCCGAGAGCACGCCGACATATTGCTTGCCGGCATTTTCATAGGTGAAGACGTTGCCGATGATGCCCGAGGGGGTTTTGAATTTGTAAAGCTCTTTGCCGGTCTCGGAGTCGACGGCCTTCAGGTAGCCTTCCAGCGTACCGTAGAAGACGATGTCGCCCGCGGTGGCCAGCGCCCCCGACCAGACCGAGAACTGCTCAGGCAGCGACCATTTGATCTCGCCTTTGGCAGCGTCCCAGGCGATGAAGTTGCCCATGCCGCCATGGCTGTTCGGCGCCGGGAACATCGAGAGGGTTGCACCGACATAGGGCTGACCGGCCGCATAGCTGACGCGGAAGGGCTCATAGTCCATGCAGACGTGGTTGGTCGGCACATAGAACAGATTGGTCTTCGGCGAGAAGGCCGCCGGCTGCTGGTCTTTCGAGCCGAGGGCGGCCGGGCAGATGCCGGTGGTATTGGTGTCTTCGCCGTTCTGAGCGGTCGAATATTCCGCCACAACCTGCGGACGGCCATATTGATCGGAGGTTTTGTCCATCTCAACATGGGTTGCCCAGTTGACCTGGGGGTCGAACTTCTCAGCAACCAGCAGCTCGCCGGTGACGCGGTCGAGGGTATAGCCAAAGCCGTTACGGTCAAAGTTGACCAGAACTTTGCGCATCTGCCCGTCGATTTCGATATCGGCGAGGATGTTCTCGTTCACACCGTCGAAGTCCCACTCGTCATGCGGGGTCTTCTGGTAGAACCACTTCGCCATACCGGTGTCGGCATCGCGGGCCATGATGGTCATCGACCATTTGTTGTCGCCCGGGCGCTGGCTCGGGTTCCAGGTCGAGGGGTTCCCGGTGCCGTAATAGATCAGGTTCAGATCAGCGTCATAGGTGGACCAGCCCCAGGTGGTGCCGCCGCCGATCTGCCACTGGTCGCCTTCCCAGGAGTTGAGCGAGCTGTCTTTGCCGATCGGCTTGCCCAGCACCATGGTGTTTTCCGGGTCAACCAGCATTTCCGCATCCGGGCCGGTCGAATAGGCGCGCCAGGCAAGGCTGCCGTCTTTGGTGTTATAGGCGGTCAAGTGACCGCGCACACCATATTCACCGCCCGAGATGCCGACGAGCACCTTGTCGTTGACGATGGTGACGGTGGCGGTGTTGGTTTCCCCTTTGGACGGATCGCCGTTCACGACCGACCATTTTTCCGCGCCGGTTTTCGCGTCAAGCGCGACCAGCTTGGTATCCGCCTGGTGCAGATAAATGGTGTCATCCGCATAGGCGAGACCGCGGTAAACGGTGTCACAGCACATCACCCCGATCACATCGGCGTTCTGCTCGGGCACATAGCGCCACATGATCTTGCCTTCATCGGCAAGGTTCAGCGCGTAGACCATATTCGGGAACGGGGTATGGACATACATGATGCCCCCGATCACCAGCGGCGAGCCTTCATGCCCGCGCAGCACGCCGGTTGAGAAGGTCCATGCGACCTGCATTTTGCCGACGTTGTCTTTGTTGATGGCGTTCAGCTCTGAGTAGCGCTGCCCGGCATAATTGCCAAGCTGCTGTGCCCATTGCTTGGAATCCGCCTGCAGCGCCTTGACGGAGTCATTGGCAAGCGCAGGTGCTGCGGTCGATACAAGAAGCGCGGCCAACAGACCGAGCATTGATCGTTTCATCTCAGGTTCTCCTCCCCTGGGTGCATAAGCTCACCGTCGGCCTCCTCAAGCCTGAAGACGGGTTCTTAATATTTTCTTATGAAGCGGCAGTTGCGGGATTCTGTCAACGTGTCCGGTGTCTGCTGCGACCAAAGTATGAGGCGCGCGGGCCCATAAAACAAAGGCCGCCCCGAAGGGCGGCCCGATCCGCGGCAGCGCAGGATCCGTTACTCGGCTGCAGGGGCCTGGGCGTGCAGATAGGCAATCAGATCCGTGCGCTCATCGGCTTTTTTCAGGCCGGCAAAGGACATCTTATGGCCTTTGTACATCAACTTCGGATCGCTCAGGAAGGCGTCAAGCTGTTCATCGCTCCAGACATCGCCCGCTTCCCCGGCGGCTTTGAGCGGATTTGAGTAAGCAAAGCCTTCGAGCGAGCCAACGACGCGGCCGGCCACGCCATGAAGATTGGGCCCGGCCCGTTTCGGACCATCCGCCTCGACGGTATGGCAGGCGGCGCATTTGCGAAAGACTTTTGCGCCCTTTTCCGCATCACCCTCAGCAAAAGCAGCCGGGGCAAGGCTCATCAGGGTCAGCGCGGTCAGCGCACCGGTCAGTCGGATCATCTTTTCCTCCTCAGATTCCTGAGCACGTTGTGCCTCAGGTGCACAGGTTTGTCGCGTGGAACTTCACATGGTCCTGCATCACGCTTGCGACATAGAAATAGCTGTGATCATAAGTTTCAATCAGCCGGAAGCGCAAAGGCTGCCGCTTCAGGGTCGCGGCCGTCACCAGTGCCTCAGGTTTCAGCAGATCAAGGAACTGATCTTTCGCGCCCTGATCGACCATGATGGTGCCGGGATAGCCTTTTTCCGCCAGCAGGAGAGAGGCGTCGTGACCCGCCCATGTGCTCTCATCCGCGCCAAGATAGGCCGTCAGCTGCTTGCGGCCCCAGTCGCTGGCCGTGGGATTGGCGATGGGCGAGATCGCCGAGACGGAGCGGTAGATCTCAGGGTGGCTCAGCGCCAGGGTCAGCGCGCCATGCCCGCCCATGGAATGCCCGGTGATGCCCTGGGCTTCGCGGTCGAGCGGGAAGTTCTCAAAGACCAGATCGGGCAGTTCTTTGGCGATATAGTCCCACATCTGAAAATGCGGCGCCCAGGGGGCTTCGGTCGCGTTGACGTAAAAGCCCGCGCCCTGGCCCAGATCATAGGCCGCATCATTGGCCACGCCCTCACCGCGCGGCGAGGTGTCGGGAAAGATCAGCGCGATGCCTTCTTCTGCGGCCCATTGCTGTGCACCGGCTTTGGTCATGGCGTTTTCATGGGTGCAGGTCAGGCCTGAGAGAAACCACAGCACCGGCACTTTGCCGTGTTTGGCCTGGGGCGGCAGATAGACGGCGAAGGTCATCTCACACCGGCAGGCGTCAGAGCTGTGCGAATAGACGCCCTGAACCCCTCCGAAGGAGGCGTTTTCTGACAGGGTTTTCATGGCAGGGTCCTTTGGCTGAAGCGGCAGGCGCAACCTGGCCCGCGCGCGACGGGCCTGACCGCGCAGCGCTCTGCGCGCGGTCAGGCGTTCAGGGGATCAGAATTCGACGACGGCGCGGATCGATTTGCCTTCGTGCATCAGATCGAAGCCCTTGTTGATCTCCTCAAGCTTCAGCTTATGGGTGATCATCGAGTCGATCTCGATTTTGCCCTGCATGTACCAATCCACGATCTTCGGCACATCGGTGCGCCCGCGTGCGCCGCCAAAAGCGGTGCCTTTCCAGACGCGGCCGGTGACCAGCTGGAACGGACGGGTCTGAATTTCCGCGCCCGCCGGGGCCACGCCGATTACCACCGAGACACCCCAGCCGCGGTGGGTGCATTCCAGCGCGTCGCGCATCACCTTGACGTTGCCGGTGCAGTCGAAGGAATAATCCGCGCCGCCGATCTGATCGAAGGGGGTCTTGGTCAGATCCACGATATGCTGAACGACCGAGCCTTCGATCTCTTTGGGGTTGACGAAGTGGGTCATCCCGAACTTCTCGCCCCATTCTTTCTTGTCGTTGTTCAGATCCACACCGATGATCATATCGGCCCCGGCCATTTTCAGGCCCTGGATGACGTTGAGACCAATGCCGCCCAGACCAAAGACCACGGCTTTCGCGCCGATTTCCACCTTTGCGGTGTTCAGAACGGCCCCGATCCCGGTGGTCACGCCGCAGCCGATATAGCAGATTTTGTCAAAGGGTGCTGCCGGATCCACTTTCGCCAGCGCGATTTCGGGCATGACGGTGTGGTTCGCAAAGGTCGAGCAGCCCATATAGTGATAGATCGGCGTACCATCGAGCATCGAGAAGCGGGTGGTGCCATCGGGCATCAGGCCCTGGCCCTGCGTCGAGCGGATCGAGGTGCAGAGGTTGGTTTTCTGCGACAGGCACGAGGGGCATTCGCGGCACTCAGGGGTGTAAAGCGGGATCACGTGATCGCCCGGCTTCAGCGTGGTGACGCCCTCGCCGACTTCGATGACGATGCCTGCGCCTTCATGGCCCAGAATGCAGGGGAAGATGCCTTCCGGGTCCGCGCCCGAGCGGGTGAACTCATCGGTGTGGCAAAGGCCGGTGGCTTTGATTTCAATGAGGACCTCGCCCTTCTTCGGGCCTTCGAGGTTCACCTCCATGATTTCCAGGGGTTTGCCGGCGGCAAGGGCGACGGCGGCACGGGTGCGCATCATGGATATTCTCCTGGGGTTCGACTTTGGTCAAAGGGGCAGGGGCACAGGCCCCCGGATCGGTTCAGACAGAAGCGGGGCCGGGCGGCGCGAACGCCGGGCCCGGCCCCTTCGGGAGGAAGAGGATCAGGCTTTCAGCGCGCCCGATTGTTTCGCAACATGGGTCGCAATCGCATCCATCAGCGGCGGCGACAGCGCGTCATAGGGCTCAAGGCCGAGCTCTTTCAGACGGGCGCGGATATCGCCCATCCGCGAAGGCTCAACGCCGGATTCGATGATCGAAGAGACGAAGGCCGCAAACTGCGGCTCGCTCCAGCCGTCCTGGTCCGAGAGTTCGGTGTGAACGAAATCAAGGCCGTAGAACGGATGCCCGGTGTTCTCAATGCGGCCATACATATGCGCACCGCAGCCCGAGCAGGCATGGCGCTGAATGGGGGCCGCTTCATTGACGATCTTCAGTTTATGACCGTTCGCGGTGACGCTGACCGCATCACGGCCGACAACGGCAACCTGGCTGAAGACGGCCCCGTCGGGCTTCCAGCATTTGGTGCAGCCGCAGACGTGGTTATGCGCGGTCTGACCGCCCACTTTCACTTCCACCTTATCGGTGGCGCAGTTGCAGTGCAGCGTGCCACCGGCGAAATCTGCGCGGCCCTGTTTCACGCCACCGTCTACCGCCGGATGGATCTTAATATGTTCGTAAGTCACGTCCGTTCTCCTCCTGAATCGAACCGATCCCGGGGAGTGTCGGCTGCGCCCGCCGCTCGCGCAATTCAGCAAAAGGGTGGAGACGCGAAGCCCCGCCACCCAAAGCGCCTCTCAACCTAAAGCATGAGGGGGAAAGCCCGGAAAATCGTTGGCGGACTGGTTTAAACGCGCCAATCTGCCGTTCGGAGGTCAGGTTCGGGAGGGCTGAGGATGATCGAAGCAACAGCGGTTGCCACGCAACCACGGGGGGCGGATGGCGCGGCCATGGCGCCCCTGATTGCCCTCGCGGCAGATCTGCGCCGGGGCCTTGTGGGACATGAATATCTGACGGACCGTCTGCTGATCGCGCTGCTGACCTCGGGCCATGTGCTGATTGAGGGGCCGCCGGGGCTGGCGAAGACGCGGGCGGTGAAGCTGCTCTCTGCGGGGCTGTCGGGCAGTTTTGCACGGGTGCAGTGTACCCCGGATCTGATGCCCTCTGACATCACCGGCACCCAGGTCTATCACCCCGACAGCGGCGCCTTCAGCTTCCGCGAGGGGCCGCTTTTCCACAATCTGGTGCTGGTCGATGAGATCAACCGCGCGCCGCCGAAGGTGCAGTCGGCGCTGCTGGAGGCCATGGCCGAGCGTCAGGTGACCAGCGGGGGCGAAACCCGCATGCTGCCGGACCCTTTCCTTGTGGTCGCGACCCAGAACCCCATTGAACATGAGGGCACCTTTCCGCTGCCCGAAGCGCAGCTGGACCGCTTTTTGCTGCATGTGGATCTGGCACTTCCGGGCGCCGAGGATGAGCGCGCGATCCTAGATCTCGTTGAGGCTGAGGGCCTTGCACTGACGCCGCCCGCCCAGAACCGCATCACCCGTGTTGAGGCTGGCGCAATTCATGCGGCCCGCGCCCATGTGGCGCAGATCCATCTGGCCCCGGCTCTGCGCGATTATATCGTGCGGCTGGTCGTCGGCACGCGGGAGACGGCGGGCGGCCCGCTGGACGGGCTGGTCGGACATGCGGTCTCGCCGCGTGGCTCGCTGGCGCTGGCGGCGGGGGCGCGGGCGCGGGCCGCGCTGCTCGGGCGTGATCATGCGCTGCCTGAAGACGTCACGGCGCTGGCCCCCGATGCGCTTGGTCACCGGATTATTCCGGGCTGGCGTGCGACCTCTGAAGGGGTCACCGGACGGGATCTGATTGCGCGGCTGCTTGATCATGTCCGGCCCTGGTAACACCCCGGCCGCCAGAGCCCCGGCCCTCAGCGGCGATCAGGTGACGGTGGCCGCCCTTCTCGCGCTGGAATTCGCGCCGCCGCTGCCGCAGGACATCCCTGCGCTGGCGCTGGCGAAGCGCCCGGGCATCACGGCCACCCGCGCCGCGGGGCAGGGCCATGTGATCCGGGAACTGCGCCCCTTTGCCGACGGCGATGACCCGCGCTTTCTCGATGCGGCGGCTTCGGCCCGGGCGGGCAGCCCGCAGGTGCGCGGCTTTCATGAGGACCGCGAGGGGAACCTGCTGCTGATCGCCGATTTTCGCCGCCCCATGCTCTGGGGCAGCCGGCTGCGCTTTCGCTCGGTTGCGGCGGCAGAGGTGCTGATGCGGCTCGGCTGGCAGGCTATGGCGGCAGGCGGCGCAGCAGGTCTGGTGACGCTCTCGGATCAGGGCCTTGAGGTGACGCGCCCCCGCGCCCGCCACAGCGGGATGTCGCGGATCGCCTCTCATCTGGCCCGCGCCCACCAGGCGGCACTGGCCGCACAGCAGGGCCCCCATGAAACCCCCGATCTCGACAGCCAGCTTGCAGCGGCCCTGCGCCATGCCCCGCCCGGGGCTATGGTGGCGCTGGCCAGCGGTCTGGATGCCCCTGGCGCGGGTCTGACAGCGGTGCTCGCAGCCCTGGCGCAGCGCGGACCGGCCACCCTTTTGCTCATTGAAGACCCGATGGAGCGCGCTGCGCCGGCGGGGGCGCTGGCCAGTCACCGGGCCGGTGCCGCCCCCTCTGAGCTTTTGTCCTTCGGCGCGCTGCCCGCCAGCCGCAGCCGCCGGGCGGCAAATCTGCATCTGCCTGGCCTTCGGGTCGCGCGGATCGCCTCTGACACCTCTGCGCGGGAGGCGGCAGGATGAGCGCCGGGGTCGCCGCCAATCTGCATCCCCCCCGCCTGCCGGAGGCTTTCCTGACCGCGGGTCCGGCGGATTATCTGCTGGCCTTCGGGCTGGGCCTTCTGCTTGCGGGTCTGATCTGGTGGCTGATCGCACCGGGCCTGAAGCGCAGACCGCCGCGCATCCCCCTCAGGGCCGCGGCGCAGGCGGCCCGCGATCTTCCCCCGGGTGAAGGGATGCTGGCCCTTGCCGCGCTCGCCGCAAAACGCGGCGTGGAGCTGACATCTGCCGAGCAGTCGGCGCTTTACGCCCCCGATCCCGGGCCTGCGCGTGAGGCTCTGGCGGCGCGGCTCTCGCGCCGGGGGGGACTGCGATGATCAGTTTTGCGCTGCCGCTTGCGGTCCTTCTGCTGCTGGTGCCCTTTCTCGTGCAGCTGCTGCCGCCCCGCGCCACCGCGCTGAGCAGTCTGGAGCTGCCCGAGGGCATCCGCGCCGAGGGGCAGCCGCCCGCAAGGCTCAACCCGCTGCGCGGACGCCGGGGGCTGTCGCTGCTGATCTGGGCGCTGCTGACGCTGGCGCTGGCGCAGCCGCAACAGGTGAAGCTGCGGCCGGACCGCAGCGCCACGGGGCGCGATATTCTGCTGGTCCTTGATATGTCGGGCTCTATGGCGACCGAGGATTTCACCCTTGATGGCGAGACCGTCTCACGGCTGGCGGCGGTGCGCAAAGTGGCGGGCGAATTCATCCGCGACCGTCAGGGCGACCGGGTCGGGCTGATCGTTTTTGCCGACCGCGCCTATGTCTTAAGCCCGCTCAGCCATGATCTGAACGCCGTGGTGCGCGCCCTTGATGAAGCGGTGATCGGGCTGACCGGGCGCTCGACGGCGATCTCGGACGGGCTGGGGCTTGCGCTGAAACGCAGTCTGGCGTCGGAGGCCCGGTCGCGGGTGATCGTGCTCTTTTCAGACGGGCGCGATACGGCGGCGCGGATCGACGCCAGAGAGGTGGCGCGGCTTTCAGCGCAGGCGGGGATCCGCATTCACAGCGTGGCGCTTGGGCCCGATGATCTGGAAACAAGGCCCACGGCGCGTGATGCGGTGGACATCGCCACCCTGCGCGATATCGCCGAAATTGCCGGGGGCGAGACCTTCCGCGTCCGCAGTCTCGAAGATCTGCAGGCCATGGCCGACACGCTGGACGCGCTGGAGCCGAACCCGGCGCTGCGCCCGCCGATCGCGGTTTATCAGGGGCTCTGGCCCTGGCCTGCCGGTCTGGCACTCTTGCTTCTGGGGGTACTGATGTGGCGCAGACCGTCATGAGTGAGCTGATCTTTCTGCGGCCCTGGTGGCTTTTGGCGCTGCTGCCCCTCGCGGCTCTGGCCTTTCGGCTCTGGCGGGATCCGCCGCATGGCGACTGGGGGCGGGTGATCGCGCCTGAGATGCTGGCGCTGCTGCAGCGCTATGGCTGGCTCAGGACGGGGGCGGCGGGGCGGCTGCGGATCTGGCTGCCGCTGTCGGGCGCACTGCTGGTGCTGGCGCTCTCGGGGCCTGCGGTGCCGCGCGCGGGGCAGGCGGAGTATCGCCGCCTTGATCCTTTGCTGCTGCTGCTGGATCTGTCGCCCTCGGTGGTGGCCTCTCCGGTGGCGCTGGCGGGGCTGCAGACCGCCGCCATGCGGCTTTTGCAAAGCGCAGAGGGGCGGCCGGTGGGGCTGATGGGCTGGGCGGCGGATGCCTATCTGATCTCGCCGCCGACCTCCGATGCCGAAAGCCTTGAGGGGACGATTGCGGTGCTGTCGCAGGACACCATGCCGGTGGCCGGCTCGCGCCCCGATATTGCGCTGTCGATGGCCCGCGATCTGTTCGCCGATCCTGAAGAGGGCGGTGGACCGGGCATCGGCGGCGCCGATCTGGTGGTGATTTCTGACGGTGCGGGCATCCGTGAACTGGCGGTCGAAGAGGCCCGCCGCCTCGCCTCGGACGGGGCGCGGGTCTGGGGTCTGGCGCTGCCCGCAAGCGCTGAGGGCGCGCCGCCGCCGGAGCCCGGGTCCCTGAGGACGCTCGCCCAGGCGGGGGGTGGTCAGGCCTTTGACGAAGCGCAAACCCCGGATCTGGCGCGGGCGATTGCCTCTGCTGCGCGGATCCGGCTGGCGCGCGATCCGCAGTCGGCGGCCGCTTTGCAGGACTTTGGCCCCTGGATCCTTGGTCTTGCCCTGCTGGCGCTGCTGCCGCTGTTCCGGAGGCGTGAGGGATGAAAGCTCTGTCTGCAGTCGCGCTGCTCTGCCTGATCGCGGCTTTCGCGCTTGGCGGCACTGCCCCCTTTGCCCGCCTTGCCTTTCTGCTGGGACTGCCCGGGCTGGCCGCGCGGGTCAGTGATGATCCCTCTGTGGCCGGCGTGGGCTGGTATCTTGCGGGCGATTACCCAAAGGGCGATGACGCCTTTCGTCGCGCGGGGCGCAATTCCACCTATAACCGCGGCCTCAGCCTGGCTTCGGTGGGGGCCTATCCACTCTCGGTTGCCTACTTCCGGGCGGTTCTTTTTGTGAACCCCTCCGACAGTCAGGCACGTGAGAATATGGCCTATGTCTCAACTCTTTACCCCCCGGTCGTCGGCGAGGCCAATAACGCAGGCCGCATCAAGGCCGAGGCCTATAAGACCCATGGCGGCGCCGTGGTTGAGGGCGTCCGCCGGCTGGAGCGTCCGCTGGATGAAGGCGGTCGGGTCGCCGATGCGGCCTGGCTTGCCGCGCTGGCGGATGATCCGGGTGAATTTCTGCGTCTGCGCCTTGCCGAAGAGCATATGCGGCGGCTCTCATTGGGGCTGACCCCGCCGGAGGAGGGCGACCCATGGTGATCCGTCTGCTCCTTGCACTGCTGCTTCTGTGGCCGCTGACGGCCCGGGCTGAGGGCGAGTTTTCCCTGAAATTTCTACTGGCAGAGCCGGTGGATCGCCCCGTCGTCGGGCAGATGATCCCGGTGATCCTGCGCGGGCGCTATGACCGTCACATCGCCGGTGAAAAGCTGGTTCTGCCGCCCAGCGACACCTTTGACTGGATCCAGACCAAAGCCGATGAATGGTTCGAAGAGCGCATCGACGGCAAAAACTGGATGATCCTGCAGCGCCATCTGGCGATCTGGCCGCGCCATGACGGCGTTTTGCAGTTCGGCCCTGCCGAGCATCAATTAACCATCATCACCCGGGCGGGCCAGCGCGCCACGGCCAGCGTCAAGGCTGAGCCCCTGGTGGTCTCGGTCGCGCCCCATCCCGATCCGAGGATGAACGGCTGGAAATTCGCGGCCCGCGCGGTGGAGATTGAGGACAGTCTCTCAGGCGATCCCGCGCGGCTTCCTGACGGTGAGGCGGTGACCCGCCGTGTGACGCTGCGCGCGCTCGGCTCGCTGCCCGAGCATCTGCCGCCGCGACCGCTGATTTCCGAGCCCTGGCTGATCACCTTTTCAGCGCCCGTGCGCCGGGAGATGCGCCGCACCCCGGAGGGCCCGGTGTCCGAGGTGGTCTGGGAGTGGCAGTTCCGTCCCGAACATGGCGAGCCGGGGGTGCTGGAGCCGATCATCATTCCCTGGTTTGACACCGTCAACCACCGCATGAGCAGCGTGGAAATTCCATCTATTACAATTGGCTACGCCAGTTATTACACCGGGCAGAATGTAACGGGCCGTCTGCCTGGCTCTTTGAAATGGGGCCTTGCCGGGGCGGTGTTGGCCGGTCTGGTGGCGGGCGCCGTCTTAGCCCTGCTGCGCTTTGACGCGCTGCGGCCCGGGACGGGCCTGACGGATCGGCTGCGCAGGTTTGACCCGCGGCGATGGCTGGCCCTGTGGCAGGCGAAGCGGCGCGGGGATCTTCTGACGGAGCGTCGGCTGGCGGAGGAGCTGAACCTGCCGCCCGCCCGCCGCGCCGCGCTCGATCGGCGGATTTATGGCCGGGGACAGGTCTGAGGCGGTTCAGGGCTTTGGGCGCAAAGGTGACGGCCGCACCGGCGTTGCGCAATCTGCGGGGGCGGAGCGACTTTCACGCCTTTAGAACGCGCCTTAAAAGCGCGCCTTTCCCCCCGCTGAGCAGGCCACTGCGATGGCCAGGGCTTCGGGATTACGCCTGAACCCGGATTTCAGACCGGCAGGGTGTCGGGCATGTCCGGAGGCAGATCGCCCGGCGCAGGGCCGGTCGGATCGCCCGGCAGATCGGGGCCGGGATCCGGCGCGGGGTTGCGCCCGGGGGGGCCGGGGGGCCGCATGGCATCACTCCTTCAGCGGCTGTCCGATGAGGCGGCGGCGGCGCAGATCCTCTGGGTCGTTCTGCTCCGTCTCTCCGTTGTCATTCGGATCTTCATCCAGCGGATCATTGCCGGGCAGAACATTGCCGTCCTCGTCGAGGTTCAGCGGCTCGTCATCCGCGAGGGGCAGATCCTCCTGCGCGCGGTCAAAGACCGGCTCATCGGCGAGAGGATCGGGGGTCCGGGTCGCATCAGGGCGGCCCTGCAGAGGCTCAGGTCGGGGCATGGGGGATCTCCGGTGCTATAGCGCTGTGCGGGGATAACCCGCAGAGGGGCCGCTCTGTTCCCGCCTGGTGTCAGGGCGGGCCCGCAGGGCAATCGCGCAAAGACCGGCATCCGCAAAGAAAACGGCTGCCCGCCTTTCGACGGGCAGCCGCAGATCTGTGTCGGTGCCTTATTTTGGCGCAATGCGGAAGATCTGGCCTTCCTCAAGCACCGCGTAAAGCGCGTTGTCGGGGCCAAGGGTCAGCCCGCGGAAACGGCCATCAATGCCCGGCAACTCCATGGTGACAACTTCAGCGGCGCTCTGGCCATCCTCAGAAAGGTCAACCACATCAATGCGGTTGCCAAGCGGCGTGCCGCCAAAGGCAATGCCCATCAGGCCAACAGCCAGCCGACCATTCCAGTCGCCCCATGCGTCGCCCACAAGGAAATCCGCCGAGCCGCTGCCCTGCGAGAGGCCGTTGTTGTTCCAGGCCGGCTTCATCGCATCGGGATAGAGCGCGAGGTCGGTCATCGACATGAATTTCGCCCGCTCAACCGGGTCCATTCCGTCGTGCTGGTTGGGCGAATAGCCACAGTAATTATCGGGGCACTCACCGCGGCCGGACTGATTGGGGCGCGGATCCCAGCCGCCGTTGCCGCCGACCACAAGGGCGGTGATCTCATCAGAATGCCAGGGGCCATGCTCTGCCACCACCGGCTGACCGGTGCCGGGGCGGAAGCCGATGCCCTGAACGTTGCGGTGGCCATAGGTGTAGATGCGCGGATCAAAGCCTTCCGGCGGCTTGTTGTCGGCAGCAGCCTTGCCGTCCTTGTCGATGCGCAGGACTTTGCCCCCCAGCAGCGTCCCGCTTTGCGGCACTTCGCTGTTATGGGTGTCGCCGGTGGTCACATAAAGATAGCCGTCCACCGGGTTAAAGCGGATACGCCCGCCATTATGCGCGCCCGACCCGCCGAAGGGGTGGTCGGAATCCTTCAGCTTATAGGG
Organism: Falsigemmobacter faecalis; assembly: GCF_003863335.1. GTDB lineage: Bacteria > Pseudomonadota > Alphaproteobacteria > Rhodobacterales > Rhodobacteraceae > Wagnerdoeblera > Wagnerdoeblera faecalis. The sequence continues at coordinate 46,288 of NZ_RRAZ01000025.1, forward strand.
GATATCTTCAATGATATCCGTGCGGTCTGAGACATTCGAAAAGTCCTCAGCCACTTTATATTTCATCAGCCGGTTGGTGGTCGGCTCTGCCTTTTTAGAGGCCGAATAGACGTAGATCGTGCGGTTTGAGGCAAAATCGGGATCGACGGCCACGCCGTTCATCCCGGCCTGACCGTTGCAGATCAGATCCTCCTGCGGGCTGGCGAAGCCCTCAGTGCCCTCCATGCCGATCAGCTTTGTGATATCGCCTGAGGGCAGGCGCACCGAAAGGCCGTCGCATTTTTCCGTGATGAACATTGTGCCATCGGGCAGGAAGGCCACATCCCATGACTGATCGAGCCCGCTGACCACCTCGGTGATCTCAAGCTCAGGGGCGGCGGCCAGCGCGGGCAGGGCGCCCAGCCCGGCAAGCGCCAGAGCCGAGACGGTGGCATGGTAAAAACGTGAGGCGGGTCCTGGCATTTGTAAGTCTCCTCCCAGAGATAAAGCCTGCCCTGTCACGCCTGCGGACAGTCAGGCCGGAACCACAGCCCGGGCTTTGGCCCTGTCTCAACACCTGGTCGGGTGAGGGGGCAGGTTCCGGGCAACCATCCAGAGACTAACATCTTTTCGCGATCTGTCGCCTGTTTTCCGTGAGGCCGTAAAAAATTCGCGCGCGGCGCCGCCTCACAGCTTTCCCGCTGCGAAACCGCCGGGCGGCACAGACGAAAAGGCCCGCAGGGCGCGGGCCATGCGGGCTTTGCTGTCACGGGCGGTGCGGGTCGGATCAGGCCTCGGGGGCCGCGTGGATCGGGTCCACCCAATAGACATTCTCAGGCGGCTCAATGGGGTCGACGTCGGTGATATTGACCACCACCGCCTCATTGTCCGAGCGCACCAGCACGCATTGCAGCACCTGGGTGGGATCGGCGTTGATCTCCTGGTGCGGCACATAGGGCGGGACATAGATGAAATCGCCCGGACCGGCTTCGGCCACAAACTCCAGCCGCTCGCCCCACCGCAGACGCGCAAGGCCCGAGACCACATAGATCACGCTTTCCAGCGGGCCGTGATGGTGCACGCCGGTCTTTGCATCGGGTGCAATCGCCACGGTGCCGGCCCAGATTTTCTGAGCGCCGACGCGGGCATGGTTGATCGCGGCCTGACGGAACATGCCCGGGGTCTGAGCGGTATTGCTGTCGAGCTGGTCGCCTTTGATCACGCGCACGCCGTCGAACTTCCACTTCGGCGCATCGCCGTCATGGGCGTGGTCGTGGGAGTGATCGTGGCTGTGGTCGTGATCGTGCAGATGATCGTGCGGCATGACGCTTTCCTTCTTTCGCAGCGCGAAGCTTCCGCGCAAAGGCAGAGACCTCAGTCCTCCGCCCGTCGCTCTGACTTAGCCGCGCAGCGCCAGCCTGTGCAAGCGCGGCGCTGCGGCGGAACAAAAGCCGGATTTTGAGCCGCGCAGCAGCCTCAAAGCCCGCCCCCGATCTGAGGCGCGGGGTCCGGCACGCAGATGCGGGCGCAGGAAGATCCTTTCAGTCTGCCTTGTTTTGCTGGGATTTCAAATAACTGAGCTGTGAGCGGCGGCGGGTTTTCTTATGACGGACGGCCCGGACGCAGCCCCTTGGGCAGCACAGGGTTCTCTCGCTGGCGGGTCCTGATGCGGAATTCGGCGGCGAAATTTCCCCGGGGGAGGAGAATATTTCTCTCCCCCGCAAAAGCCCTGAGGGAGAGCCCCCTTGGGCCCGGGAAAATTACCGAAGGGCCTCTGCGCAGCGGAATGTCCTTCCCAAAGGTCACGCCAGGCGGAATATTTTCCCTGCGAAGGGCGGGGGAGAGGAATGGCGCGCCTTCCTGCGGATCAAAGGCAGAGCGGCCCCGGATCCTCATAAAGCTGCCAATGCAGGCCTTCACGTGGTTTTTTATTTCTTTTTTGCCGCAATCTTTGAATGTTCCTGCTACCGCCAGGCAGTGAGTGGTCCTTGCGGCAGCGCCCGTCTTGGTGCTTTTGCAAAGAGAGCCGAAGCGCAATGACCCTGCCTGCCCGGGGCCCGGAGAGAACCATGTTCCAAGTTGATGAAGCCCGCCTTGCCGGACCGCTGAGCCAGCCGCTGGGCTATATGCGCCGCACGCGGGAATGGTATCTCGGTCTGGGCTACGACAAACCCTATGAATGGGCGCATAACCCGGATGCGCCCTTCACCCGGCCCGGCAAGCCGCTGTCGGAGATGACGGTGGCCCTGATCACCACCGCCGCGCCCTATCAGGCCGATAAGGGGCCGCAGGGTCCGGGGGCGCCCTATAACTCGGCGGCGAAATTCTATGAGGTCTTCTCCGGCCCTTCGGATCACGATCCGGATCTGCGCATCTCACATGTCGGGATTGACCGCAAAAACGCCGATATGGCCGATCAGGGGGCCTGGTTTCCGCTGCTGGCTTTGCGCAAAGCCGAAGCTGCGGGCCGGATTGGCGCGATTGCGCCGCGCTTTCATGGCGCGCCGACCAACCGCAGCCAGCGCCATACCCTGGAGGTCGATGCACCCGAGCTGCTGAAGCGGCTGCGCGAAGACGGTGTTGATGCGGCGATCCTGGTGCCGAACTGCCCGGTCTGCCATCAGACCTGCACGCTTGTGGCGCGGTATCTGGAGGAAAACGGCCTCATCACCGTGGTGATGGGCGCTGCGAAAGACATCGTGGAATATGCCGGCGCGCCGCGCTTTCTCTTCTCGGATATGCCGCTTGGCAATGCCGCCGGCCGCCCGAATGATCCCGAAAGCCAGCTGCGCACGCTGAACCTGGCGCTGGATCTGCTGGAGCAGGCGCCGGGGCCGCGCACCACGCTGGCCTCTCCCGAAGAGTTCCGCCCCGATCATTCCTGGAAGCTCGATTATTCGAACATCCACCAGCAGACGCCCGAGCAGATCAAAGCCCTGATGGAGGAGGCCGAGGCCGCCCGTATCCTCGCACGTCAGATCCGCGAAGACACCCTGAAGAAGGAAGCCTGAGATGTCGGCACTGTTCCAGGGCGTCCGCATCCTTGATTTCACGCGGTTTTTTGCGGGACCGTTCGGCACCCATCAATTCGCGTTGCAGGGGGCGGATGTCATCAAGATCGAGCCGCCTGAGGGGGAGGACCAGCGCCGCTTTCAATCGACGCCCGAATGGGTGGCGCGCAATATGGCCCCGGCCTTTGCCTCGGTGAATGTCAACAAACGCTCGCTGACGCTGGATCTGCGCAGGCCCGAAGCGCGGGTGATCCTTGAGCGCCTGGTGGCTGAGGCCGATGTCGTCTGGGAAAACTTCCGCCCCGGGGTGATGGAGCGGCTGGGCTTTGGCTTTGACGCGCTTAAAAAGATCAATCCACGCCTGATCTATTGCGCGGTCAGCGGCTTTGGCCAGGACGGGCCAGAGCGCGGCACCGCCGCTTTTGACGGCAAGATCCAGGCCATGACCGGTCTGATGACCATGACCGGCAATCCCGAAGACGGCCCGATGCGCACCGGCATTCCGATCTGTGATCTGATCGGCGGGATGAGCGGCGCTTTTGCGGTGGCGGCCGCACTTTATCGCCGCTCGGTGACGGGCGAGGGCGAGTTTCTCGACGTCTCGATGGTCGAATCCACGCTGAACGTGCTGACGCAGCAGGTGTCAGAGGTGACCATGGCCGGGATCGTGGCGCAGCAATACGGTAATCTTTCGGTGACGCGCAAAGTGACGGCCGACCGCTTTGCCTGTGGCGGCGGCTGGCTGATGCTGGCGATCCTTCTGGAAAAGCAGTTCATCCGCCTGATGGAGACCATCGGCCGCGCCGATGCGCTGGCGGATCCGCGCTTTGCCGACTGGCAGTCGCGCAGCGATCACGCTGCCGCTCTGCGCGCCATCATTGAGGGCGCGATGACCGCGGGCACGCCCGAGGGGTGGGCGGCAAAGCTCACGGCTGCGGATGTGCCCTGCTCGGTCATCCTGAGCATCGATGAAACGCTGCAGCACCCGCAGCTTCAGGCGCGCGGTTTCCTGCAGACCGTGCCGTCGGACTACGGCCCGATGACCTTTGCGGGACCGGGGTTCCGCACCGCCAATGGCCCGGGCGTCATCACCCGCGCCCCGGTCGCTGCCGGGACCGACAACGAGCAGATTTTGACAGAAGCGGGCTTCAGCCCGGATGAAATTTCCGCCTTCCGCAGCGCGGGTGCGCTGTGAGCGGCCCCAGATATCCCAAGGGAGCATTCCATGACTGAGATCCGTTTGCGTTCTTTCCTCGCCGGTCTTGCGCTGAGCGCGGGCGTGGCTTTCGCCGCTCCCGCCTCGGCTGAGGTGTCGGAAGTGACCCTGGCCAACCAGTTCTCGCTGTCGCATCTGCCGCTGATGATCATGAAAGATCAGCAGTTTATCGAAAAGCAGCTGGCGGCCCAGGGCCTGCCGGACACGAAGGTGAACTGGGTCAGCCTTGCGGGCTCCTCGGCGATGATCGACGGTCTGCTCTCGGGCAGCCTGCATGTCGCCTCGACCGGCACTTCGGGCTTTGCGGTTCTGTGGGACAAGACCAAAGGCGAAGTGAAATCGCTGGGTGCCCAGACCTATAACGTGCTGAATCTGGTGACCCGTCTGCCGGGCGTCGAAAAGATTGAAGATCTGCCGCTTGACACCAAGATCGCGGTTCCGGCGGTGGGCACCTCGCCCCAGGCTCTGGCACTGAAGATCGCGGCGCTGCAGAAATTCGGCCCCGAGCATATCACCCGCTTTGACCAGATGACCGTGACCATGGCGCATCCCGATGCCTATGCCGCGCTGCAGTCCAGCGGCTCGGGTGTGGATTCGCATTTCACCGCGCCGCCCTTTGAAGTCTGGGAGACCGCCCGCATCGAGGGCGCGAAAGTCATCCTGACCGCAGAAGACGTTCAGGGCGGCGAGCCTGCGACCGGCACGGTTCTGATGGCAACTTCCAAGTTTCGTAATGCCAATCCCAAGACCTTCCTCGCCGTTCACGAAGCGCTGAAAAACTCGGTCGATTTCATCAATGAAAAGCCCGAAGAGGCCGCGAAAATCTATCTCGCTGCCCTGAACAATACCAGAGACTCGGTTGAAGACACCGCAAAGCTGATCGCTGATCCGCGGATGGGCTATACCGTTACGCCGACCAATATCGTCAAACTTCTGGGCCTCTTTAAAGAGGTCGGGGCGATCAAAAACGTGCCGGAAGACTGGAAAGACCTGTTCTTCCCGGAACTCCACGAACTCAGCGGCAACTGAAAGGTCTGGCCCGATGGAGACGAAACTGCTGAACGTCGACGGCGTCACGCTGCAATATAAGACCCCGGAGTCGCTCATTACTGCCACTTACCGCGTCAGTTTTGATGTGAATAAGTCGGACCGTTTCATCCTCCTCGGGCCTTCGGGTTGTGGGAAATCCACGCTGCTGAAGGCGGTGGGCGGCTATATGACGCCCACGGAAGGTCAGATGAGCCTGAACGGGCGGCGCATCACGCAGCCCGGCCCCGACCGGATGATGGTGTTTCAGGAGTTTGACCAGCTTTTGCCCTGGAAGACGGTGCTGGAAAACGTGATGTTTGCCCTGACCGCCAGTGGCCGTCTGAGCAAACGCGAAGCGCGCGAGCGTGCGCTGCATTATATCGACAAGGTGCGGCTGACGAAATTTGCCGACACCCATCCGCACCAGCTTTCGGGCGGCATGAAGCAGCGCGTGGCCATCGCGCGCGGCATGGCCATGGAGCCGGATATCCTGCTGATGGATGAGCCCTTTGCCGCGCTTGATGCGCTGACCCGGGTGCAGATGCAGGATGAGCTGCTGCAGCTTTGGGACGATACGAAATTTACCGTGCTGTTTGTGACCCATTCCATCGCTGAGGCGATCCGCATCGGCAACCGCATCCTGCTGCTCTCGCCGCATCCTGGCCGGGTGCGCGCCGAGATGATTTCAGACGGCGAAGACCGCATTGACCCCGCGACGGGGCGCAAAATGTCCGAGATCATCCACGACATGCTCTTTGAAAACGATCAGAAGGGAGCCGAGGCCCATGGCTGAGCCCGTCACCGCCACCCCCTTCATCATCCGCGAAGAAAACACCTCTCAGGCCCCGGCCGATCTGGTGATTGAGCGCCGCCGCCTCTCAGCCTTTGAGCGGCTCTGGTCGATCGGCACTTTGCGTAAAGCCCTGATCCTGATCGCCATCGCGCTTTTCTGGGAGGGCTATGCCCGCTGGGCCGATAATGAGCTGCTGTTTCCGACCTTTACCGCCACGCTTTCGGCCATGGGGGATGGGATCAGCAATGGCAAACTGCTGACCGCGACCTGGTCCTCGCTGAAGCTGCTGCTGGTGGGCTATTTCGGCGGGATCATTCTTGCGGCGCTGATGTCGGTGGCGGCGATCAGCACGAAGATCGGCAATGACATTCTGGAAACCATGACGGCGATGTTCAACCCGCTGCCTGCGATTGCGCTGCTGCCGCTGGCGCTGTTGTGGTTCGGACTGGGCATGGGGTCGATCATCTTTGTGCTGATCCATTCGGTGCTCTGGCCGGTGGCACTGAACACCCACAGCGGTTTCACCGCCGTCTCGCCGACGCTGCGGATGGTGGGGCGCAACTATGGCCTGCGCGGTTTGCCGCTGGTCTTGAAAGTGATGATCCCGGCGGCTTTCCCCTCGATCCTGGCCGGTCTGAAGATCGGCTGGGCCTTTGCCTGGCGCACGCTGATCGCGGCAGAGCTGGTCTTTGGCGCGACCGCAGGGGGCGGTGGTCTTGGTTGGTATGTCTTTGAGAACAAAAACATCCTTGAGATCCCTTCGGTTTTTGCCGGGCTTTTGTCGGTCATCATCGTGGGCCTTGTGATCGACAACTTCGTCTTCCGCGTGATTGAGCGGCGCACCATCGCCCGCTGGGGCATGAGCCACGGCTGAGCTGCGCCGGAACTATGCTGGTGGCGCCCCGGCGCGGCGCCACCAGCCATGCAGGAGAGAAAGAAGGCGTAACAAACGAAACCCTGATGGGGGGGACTGTTAGGGGTCGATGTCGGAAAGAAGTTGCACCCGACGGCTCTGGTTCGGCCCTCCGGCGGCTGAAGTTTTCCCGCGGCCGTCGCCTGGAAACCCGTCCGGGGCCTCATCGGCCTGATTGCAGTTCGCGCGCCATGGGACCACGTCCGCAGTATGCCGGATCACCCTGTGAGGCCTTGGGTCAAATCCAACACGTCGGGCATGATCGATACTGCGGCTATCGCCGAAGCCGCGATGAGCCCCACATGTGTTTTTAAGGAATATCCGCAGCTGGCGCATCGGTCGACATGCAGGCGCTGCACCGGGCCTGAGACAGGGTGATCGGTCAGGCAGAGCGCTCATGAACCATGGCCCGGGCGGCCTGCCATGTGTCAATCGGCGTGGAAAGCTGCCCCTCTGTCGGCGCGCACGATTGAGCCCACCGGGCGGTCGGAGATCAGGGCCTGAGCCGAGGGAACTGATCATGGTGTGAAAGGCGGCTCAGGCCCTGATCGTCAGGCGCGGTTCCTGACGCGCAGGGCTCGTTGCCGGTCGCAATGGCGGGTGAGCCGGTCCGGCAGCGCAGGCGTCATCTTCGGATCGCGGAAC
>NZ_RRAZ01000026.1 GCF_003863335.1 Falsigemmobacter faecalis
TCCTCGATCCGATCCACCAGATGCCGGGACTGAACACCTAAGCAGGTCGGGGCACCCTTTTGTTTGCTCAACAAAGGTCCTGAGTTCCGCAGGCCGTGTCATGAGCGCTGTCTGCTCCTCCTGCCAGGCCTTTACGCCGGCCCCGGCATGCAGCCCTGCAGGACCTCGTGCAAGAGGTGTCTGCAGCCACGGCTGCTATCCGGGCAGCCGGGCATCGGCGGCCATAATCGGTGACGGCAAACCCTGAGCGCTCTTTCCGACTTGCCCCTGCGCCGACGGCGCTTGAACCGGTGGTGTCACAGCGGCGCAGGTCCAACCTGCCGCGCAATTGCAAAGCTAAGGTTTGAAGATATAAGGATTGCTCATGTCCGGACAGCGCCTGTTCACTCGGGCCGCTCTTGGCCCCGCCGCGTTCAATCTGCGCCCATCCGCGTTTTTGCCAGGCCTCGGGCCAAATGCGGTCCGGCTCCACTGTCGCAGATGCTGCGTGGCGGGACGCCTCCCGGCATCCGGACCCGATGCCCGTGGGCATCAAAACAGCATCTCATGGGCCTGACGCATATAAGCGCGGACCCAAAAGGGCGGCTGTGCGACAGGCTGACAGGCGCCAGCTGCAGCCTGGGGCGCTCTCAGCCCGGATGAGCGTCCTCTTCACCTGGGGCAAATTGGCAAGCCTCGCCTGGCTGAAAACTCAGCCAGGCGAAGTCGCCTCGGCCCGAGGTTTACTCTTCCCGCCGTGTGGCGCGCCATTTGCGGCCAGACACTGCCGCTGCGCCATATGAACCGATGTCGTCCGGGCGGTCAGTTCCGCATGGATCTGCTCTTGCCTGCGCAGGTCTTCGCGCAAGTGGCTCACTTCGGCTTTCAGCCCGCCGGCCATTTTCTCCGCAGACGGATGCGGCTTGCTGCATTTTGGCACCGTGAACCAAAGCGCGATCCTATCAGAATGCAAATCCCTCTTTATGGGGTTGTGACCCAGGGCCCACAGGCCGGGATATCTTCCGGATCGGCAGCCTCTCCAGAAGTGCGATCCGACGGAGAACATTCAAAAATCCCATGTGCATCCCCCCAGGGCACTCCGCCGCTCGCGGCAATGAAGGAAGGCTCACATGGATCACTCCCCACGAAAATGACCCGGCTCAGGGGCGCGCGCCTTCGCGGAACTCAGCACCTGCACCGAGAGCCAAAGCCCCCCGCCACGCGCGGTTCAGCGCTGATCAGATCGCCCCACGGGGACCATCAGGTGAACTTCGGGCGCAGACACGATCTGGCTCCTGCGGCCGCTTCGCTTTAGGAATGGTCTTATCTCTGAGGTTATTGAGAGGCTGCCATGCCCGTCGCAACACAGACTGCCCTGACCCTCGATAAGGTCTCGCATGCTTTTTCGGGAAATCAGGTGCTGTCTGAAGTCTCGCTGGAGATCCCGGCCGGACAGATCACCTGTCTTCTGGGGCAGTCGGGTTGCGGAAAATCGACGCTTCTTCGGCTGATCTCGGGGATTGAGCGGCCACAGTCCGGGCGCATTCTGGGGGCCTCGGGGCTGTTGTCAGGGCCGGAGGCTTTTGTCGAACCCGAAGACCGCAGCATCGGCTTTATGTTTCAGGACTATGCGCTGTTTCCGCATCTCAATGTCTTTGACAATATCGCCTTTGGCCTGCGCCGCCTGCCCGCCGCAGAGCGGATGCAGCGGGTGAAAGAGACGGCCGGACATATCGGCATCACCCACCTTCTGCGCCGCTATCCGGACGCGCTTTCGGGCGGAGAGCAGCAGCGCGTGGCGCTGGCCCGCGCGCTGGCGCCACGGCCGCATCTGATCCTGATGGATGAGCCTTTTTCCAACCTCGATCAGGGGTTGCGCGAAAAGGTCCGCAGCCAGACCCTGGCCATCCTGCGCGACTTTGCGGCCACCGCCATCGTCGTCACCCATGATCCCCAGGAGGCGCTGGCCATGGGCGATCAGATCGTTCTGATGCGCGCAGGCCGGGTCGAGCAGACCGGCACGCCCTTTGAGATTTATGACCACCCGGTCTCGCCCTATGCGGCGGAATTCATCGGCCCCTGCAACCGGCTGACCGGCCTTTGGCGGCAGGGCCATCTGGAAACGCCGATCGGCACCTTCCGCGGTGCGCTTGATCTGCCGGAGGGAAGCCTGGCGCTGGCCTGCATCCGGCCCCAGGCGCTGTCGCTGGGCCAGGAGGGCGAGGGGATCCCGGCGCGGGTGCTCTCAAAGACCTTCGTGGGAGAGAGTGAGCAGATTGAACTGCAGATCCACCCCCTCGGAGAGCCGCTGCGGATGCACAGCCACCGCCGTATCTCTGCCCCCGTCGGTGCGCAGGTCAGCCTGCTGACCAATAACGCCGAGGTGCATATTTTCCCGCGGGACGGGGACGATCCGGAGGGCGCTCCCGCCCTGCCTGGTCAGGAGAATTCGAAATCCGACAAAAACACTTAACAAACTTCGGCAAATCTGTATCTTCGCCCCGGACAGAGCCACGGTTGGAGATCTTCATGTCGCGTATCACTTCAGTCAAAGGCCTGCTGCTGGCCGGAAGCCTCATCGCGCTCAGCGCGGCTGGCAGCTTTGCGCAGGAACTTAACCTTTACACCTCGCGCGAGCCGGGTCTGGTTGAGCCGCTGCTGCAGGCCTTCACCGCCGACAGCGGCATCAAGGTGAACACCGTCTTTCTGAAAGACGGCCTGGTCGAGCGTGTGGTCTCTGAGGGCGCAAGCTCTCCGGCGGATCTGCTGATGGCCGTGGACGCCGGAAATCTGGTCGATCTGGTCGAGCGCGGGTTGACGCAGCCCGTCACCTCTGAGGTGCTGAACACCGCGATCCCGGCCAATCTGCGCGATGCAAACAACGAATGGTTTGCCCTCTCGATGCGGGCGCGGGTGGTCTATGCCGCCAAAGAAATCGGCCTCAAAGAGATCAGCTATGACGATCTGGCCGACCCGAAGTGGAAGGGCAGGATCTGCATCCGCTCGGGCCAGCACCCCTATAACACCGGGCTGATCGCGGCCTATCTGACCCATAATGGCCCCGAGGCCACGAAAACCTGGCTTGAGGGCGTGAAAGCCAATCTGGCACGCAAAGCCGGCGGCGGCGACCGCGACGGCGCGAAAGACATTCTGGGCGGGATCTGTGATCTGGCGGTGGCCAATTCCTATTACGTGGGCCTCATGCGCTCGGGCAAAAGCGGCGATGAGCAGAAGGCCTGGGGCGATGGCATTGATGTCATCCTGCCGACCTTCAAAGACGGCGGCACCCATGTGAACGTCAGCGGCGCGGCCGTGGCGAAACATGCGCCGAACAAAGAGAATGCCGTGAAACTGCTGGAGTTTCTGGTTTCCGATGAAGCGCAGAAGCTTTATGGCGAGGCAAATTACGAATATCCGGTGAAACCGGGCGTGGCGCTGGATCCGATCGTCGCCTCTTTCGGCGAGCTGAAGGTCGACAGCCTGCCGCTGGCCGATTTCGTCAAGAACCGCAAAGCGGCAAGTGAACTGGTAGATAATGTCGGGTTCGACAACTGAGAAAGCGGGACGCTCCGGCCTGGCTCTGCGCCTGTCCGGGGCCCTGCACCGCAGGCTGACCCTGCCCCCCCGCCCTGCCGGGGGGGTGTGGTTTTTTGTGATCCTGGCGATTGCGGCCCTGGTCTTGGCCCCGGTTCTGGCGCTGCTGTGGCAGGCCTCCAGGGGCTCGGTGACGCTCTGGTCGCATCTGATGGGCTCGGTGCTGCCCCATGCGCTTGGGCAGACGCTGATCCTGATGGGCGGCGTGGGCGTGCTGGTGGCCCTAAGCGGCACGCTGCTGGCCTGGGCGGTGACGGCCTGGGACTTCCGCGGGCGGCGTCTGCTGGAATGGGGGCTTTTGCTGCCGCTGGCGGTGCCGACCTATATCGTGGCCTATGCCTATTTAGATCTTCTGCATCCCATTGGTCCGGTTCAGGAATTCCTGCGCCAGATGCTGGGCTATACCAGCCCGCGGCAGTTCCGCCTGCCCGATCTGCGCTCGATGCCCGGGGCGATTGTGCTGCTGAGCCTTGTGCTCTTTCCCTATGTCTATCTGCCGGTCCGGGCGATGTTTATGACCCAGGCGGCGAACCTGCTGGAGGTTTCGCGCACGCTGGGGCTGTCGCGGCGGCAGGCCTTCTGGCGGGTGGCTGTGCCTTCGGCGCGGCCCGCGATTGCCGTGGGGGTCAGCCTTGCGCTGATGGAGGTCCTCAACGACATCGGCGCTTCTGAGTTTCTCGGCGTCCGTTCGCTGACGATTTCGGTCTATACCACCTGGGTCACCCGCTCGGATCTGCCGGGGGCGGCGCAGATCGCGCTGGCGATGCTGCTGCTGGTGGTGGCGCTGGTCTCGCTGGAGCGTTGGGCGCGGCGCAACCAGCGCTACAGCGTCAATGCGCAGCGCGCGCGGATGATTGAGCCGCTGCTGATCCGTGGCCCCCGCGCCTGGGGGATGTTTGCGCTGGCGGCCCTGCCGATGGTCTTTGGCTTTCTGATCCCGGCGGGCTATCTGGCGGCAGAGGCGGTGCAAAGGTTCCATACCGCGGGCCTCTCACCGCAGCTTCTGCGGGAGGCGGGCAATTCCTTCACCATTTCGGCTCTGGCCACCCTCGCGGTGCTGATCTGCGGCGTCATCATTGCCTGCGGGGCAAGGCTCTTTCCCTCGCATGCTTTGCAGATCGCGCAGCGCATCTCGGGGCTGGGCTATGCCATGCCGGGCACGGTGCTGGCGATCGGCATTCTGACGGTCTCGGCCGGGTTTGACCGCAGTCTTGATGCCGCGATGCAAAGCTGGTTCGGCGTCTCGACCGGGCTTTTGCTGATCGGCTCGGGCATGGCGCTTGGCTATGCCTATCTGGTGCGGTTTCTTGGCATTGCCTCAGGCTCCACCGAGGCGGGTCTCACCCGTTTTCCGCGCAGCTATGACCATGCCGCCCGCAGCATGGGGCGCAGTGCGGCGGGCACGGTCTTCAGCCTGCATCTGCCGCTCTCACGCTCGGCCATTGCGGCGGGGGGACTGCTGGTCTTTGTGGACTGCATGAAAGAGCTTTCGGCCACGCTGCTGCTGCGACCGCTGAACTTTGAGACCCTCGCCACCCATCTTTACGGAGAGGCCGCGCGCGGCACCTATGAAGAGGCCTCGATCGCGGCGCTGGCCATTGTGGCGGTTGGCATTTTGCCGGTGATCCTGCTAGCGCGGGTCGGCGGTCAGGCGCGGCGGCGCGCCTCCTGAGCGCCCGCGCCGCGCAGGGCAAAAAGCCCCGCCAGCGGCCCGAGGCTCAGAAGCAGCGCTGTCTGCAGCCCCAGCCCCCCCGCGACCGCGGTGGTCAGCGCAATCGAGACCATGGTGATGGCAAAGCCGACCGCATTCATCATAGAGAGCGCCGATCCCACCAGCGCGGGCGGACAGGCCGTGGCGCAGATCGCCGAGAACTGCGGGGAATCTGAGACCACGCTCGCCCCCCAGATCAGAAAGACCGCTCCGAACAGCCAAAGCGGCAGCGCCCCGCCAAAGGCCCCGACCAGCAGGCAGCAGGCCCCTGAGATCACCAGCGAGGCCCGCGCCACCGCTTGCCCCGATGTGCGCCGCGCGATCAGCCCGCCCAGGATACAGCCCAAAGCCCCGATTGCGATCACCCCGAAGGAATAAAGCGCAAGCCCCGGGGCTTCAGGCCTCAGCCGCACCGCCAGCAGCAGCGGCACCAGGGTCCAGAAGGCGTAAAGCTCCCACATATGGCCGAAATAGCCCAAAGCGGCACTGCGAAAGGCGGGCAGCCGAAAGGCCGCGCGCAGGCCGGAAAGGGTCTCTCTCAGGCCTGGGGGCCGCGCCGCCGCCGCCGCCGCCGCCGCGCGCTGCGGCTCTCCCAGCGCCAGCACCAGCCCCGCAGCGACCAGCGCCAGGCCCGAGGCCGCAAGGATCACCCCCTGCCAGGGCAGCCCGCCCGCTGCCGCGCGCATCCCATGCGGCAGCGCCGTCCCCAGCGTCAGCATGGCCACCAGCACCGAAAGCCCCCAGCCCGCCTTCTCCGGGGCCCAGCGCACCATGAGTTTCATCCCGATGGGATAGATCCCCGCAAGGCTCAGCCCGGTCAGAAAGCGCAGCACCAGCCCCCCGGCCAGCCCCTCTGCCAAAAGCGCAAAGCCCGCATTCAGCGCCGCCCCCAGAACGGCCGAGACCGCAAAGATATGCGTGGCGCGAAACCGATCCGCCAGCCCGCTCAGCGCCAGCAGAAGGGTGCCCGCGATAAAGCCCGCCTGCACCGCTGCCGTCAGCCAGCCGATCCCCGCCGCCGTCAGCCCCCAGAGCGCCGAAAGCTCCGGGGTGACGGCATTGGAGCTGAACCACAGCGAGGTGCCAAAAAGCTGCGCCAGAGAGATGACGGCAACCGGGCTTTGCCGAAGGGCGTGAGAGATCATGGCGCGGCGGGCTTTCCTCAGACGGCTTTGCGCCGCAGTGAGGCGCAAAGCCGCGCCGCCGTCAACGCAGGAACGCGAAGACGGGCGCCCCGGCTCAGGCCGCTGTCTTCAGCGCCACCCCCTGCTTTTGCAGCGAATAAAGGTGGTGCATGGCATCCACCCGCCCCGGCACCAGCGCGATATCATCCCGCGTCCAGGGCGCGCCGCGCTGCGAAAGCCGCGCCTCAAAGGCTTCCGAGGCGGTGGCCGACCAGAAACAGGCCAGCCCGCCCGGCGCGAGGGCGGCCTCAACCAGGGCAATGCCGCCCTGCTCATAGATCGGGGTGTTTTCCGGGCGGATGATGAAATCGGGCCCGTTGTCGGTGTCGAGAAGGATCAGATCATACTGCTCCGCCTGCCGCGCCATATGGGCCTGCACATCTTCGACATGCAGATGACAGCGCGGATCCCCCAGCGGATGGCCTGCGAGATGGCCGAAGACATCACGGTTCCAGGCGGCGATCTCGGGGATCAGCTCGCAGACATGCACCTCTGCTTCCGGCAGCGCCAGATCCAGAACCGCCCGGGCGGTATAGCCAAGGCCAAGGCCGCCGATCAGAATGCGCCGCGCCGCAAAGTTCATCCGGCGCATGGCCCGCAGCGCCAGCTGATCCTCCGACTGGTGGTTGAACGAGGACATCAGCTCGATGCCGTTATAGCGGATCTCAAAGGTCTCACCGCGCTGGCGCAGATGAATATCATCGCCCGACGCCGTCGCGGCGCGGGTCAGAGTGGTCCAGAGTGTCATGTCAAATCCCGTGAACGGTCAGGCCCCGGCCTTTTGCAGGCGGGGCAATAAAGGGTTCGTCGGATTTCGGGTTGCCTTACGCCCTAAGCGCTCCGGCAACCCTCAGACATTGTTTGCCCTGAGACCAACCAGAAGGGGAAAGACAGCCGAGAGATTGGAAAGCGAATGCATAATCTGTCCGGTCTGACGCCTGAGCCCGCAGATCACGCCCGCGGGTGCGGCCCCGTTATGCCCCCCGGCACCCCGGATGGCAAGCCTGGGGTCCCCCGCGCGCCCCTGCCAGGGCTTCCGGGCGCGGTGTCCTTCCGAAGTCAGGCCTGTGCCGGACCTGAGCCTGCAGCACCCGCCGCCTCCTCTCCCCCACAGCGGGGCGTGATACCAACGCGCTGCCCGCCACCTCCTGCGCAGGGGCGCTTGTGCGGAGCTTCTCACAGGCTGCTGAAACGCAGTTTGGGGCGGGGAGGCGGGGGAGATCCCGCCCGGAGCGTCATACCTCAAAGGGGGGAACCTGCCTGGCACGGGGAAGATCGGGCAAATGCCCTCGTTTTTCAAAAGCTTCCCCCCCTGCGCGCGACCCTTTCAGTACCTGGCAGCTCGTCAGGACCGGGCCGGCAGGCGCATCCTGCTTTCGTCCGCAAACAACAGCCGCGACGATTTCGGCTCTGCAAATTCCGGGCTTCCGGGTGTAAGGCAAGCGCTCCCGGCCTCATCAGGGCTGAATGGCCGGGGTGTCTGTCGCCTGAGCGGCCCGGGAGTATCAGTTTGGACAGAGTCGTCGATTTCATCAACTCCATCATCTGGGGTTATGTTCTGATCTACGGGCTGATCGCGGTGGGGATCTGGTTCTCGATCCGGCTGCGCCTGCAGCAGGTACTGCGCTTTGGCGAGATGATCCGCTGCACGCTTGCGCCCTCAACGGGCGACGGGAACGGGATCTCGCCTTTTCAGGCGCTCTGCACCAGCCTCGCCTCGCGCGTGGGGACCGGCAATATCGCCGGGGTGGCGGTGGCGCTGGTTCTGGGCGGTCCGGGGGCGATCTTCTGGATGTGGGTGGTGGCCTTTGTGGGCATGGCCACGGCCTATGCGGAATCTGCCCTGGCGCAGCTTTATAAGGTCCGCCAGCCCGGAGATGCCGGAGCGGTCTATCGCGGCGGTCCGGCCTATTACATCGCCCGTGGCCTGGGGATGCCCTGGCTGGGGGCGCTGTTCTCGGTCTGTCTGATCCTCTCGGTCGGGCTGGTGGTCAATGCGCTGCAGTCAAATTCGATCGCACAGGCCATGGAGGGGGCCTTTGGCCTGTCGCGGCTGGGCACGGGGCTGGCGCTGGCGGCGCTGACGGCGCTGGTGATCTTTGGCGGCATCCGCAAAATCGCCACGGTGGCCGAATATATCGTGCCCTTCATGGCGGGGATCTATCTGCTGGTCACGCTTTATGTGATGGCGGTCAATTTCGCTGAGATCCCGGGGGTTTTCGCGCAGATCTTCACCCATGCCTTCGGCCTTCAGGAGGCGGCGGGCGGTGTCGCGGGCGGGATGGCAGCGGCCATGCTGAACGGGGTCAAGCGCGGGCTGTTCTCCAATGAGGCGGGCATGGGCTCGGCGCCGAATATCGCGGCCGCCGCGACGCCCAATCCGCACCACCCGGCCAGCCAGGGCTTTGTCCAGGCCTTTGCGGTCTTCATCGACACCATCATCGTCTGCACCTGTACGGCGATGTTTATTCTGCTGTCGGGCATCTATACCCCCGGAGGCGAGCTGACCGGCACCCAGCTGACCCAGGCCGCGCTGGCCGAGCATATCGGCAGCTTTGGCCCCACCTTCATCGCAATTGCGATTTTCTTCTTCGCTTTCACCACCATCATCGGCTGCTACGCCTATTCGGAAATGGCCATGGCCTATCTGGGTCTTGCCACCCGGCGCGGGCTTCTGGTGCTGCGCTGTCTGGTGCTGGTCATGGTGGTCTGGGGCGCGCTGCAGACCATTGCCACGGTGTTCAACCTGGCCGATGCCTCGCTGGGGCTGATGGCAGTGGTCAATCTGATTGCCATTGTGGCCATGACCGGCACGGTCACACGGCTGACGAAGGACTACTTTGCCCAGCGCAAAGCCGGTCAGCAGCCGCGCTTCATCGCCGCCGATCACCCGGGCTTTGGTCCGGGGATTGACCCCAATATCTGGCGCTGAGCCCGCTCAGGCGCTCAGTTCCGGCTGCCTCTCAGGCGCCAGCAGCCGGAGCGCGCCTGTCCCATCCCAATCGAGGGTCCGGCTGCGGCCGGGCCCTCTTTTGTTGCGCAGCACCTTCCAGGCATGAAGCACCCGCCCCCCGGGCAGCGCCCGGGTGCATGAAACACCGGCCCCTGGTGGCGCAGCGCCTGATAAAGCGCAAAGCCGCCCGCCTCATGCACCCGGGCGGGGCGCAGATCAAAGGGGCTCATCGGTGACATCCTCCAGCACCTCCAGGCTGCCATCCTCCAAAGGGCGCTGCAGAGACAGCGCCTCCGGCAGCGGCGCGCTCAGCCAGCGGCGCCAGTCCTCAGGCCTGCTCAGGATCACCGGCATGGCTTTGGGATGCACCGCCGCGACTTCGCGATTGGGCTCTGTCGTCAGAAAGCCGAAGAGATCGGTGGTCACCGCGCCCTCTTTCAGCCTGCGCACCGAGGTCCACTCGGTATGGATCCCGGCAAAGAAGGCCAGCGGGCGATCCTGGCCCAGCGCAAACCACAGGGGCTTTCCGCGCGCAGCCCCGGGGCGGGTGTCCGGCTCTGAGAAAGCATCAAAGGGCACGAGGCAGCGGTGCGTGACCCCCAGCCAGCGCCGCCAGTGCGCAGAAGCGGTGTTGCGGATATTGGTGACGCCGGGATCGGTGCGCTTTCCCACCAGACAGGCCTGCGGCGTAGGCATCCCCCAGCGCGCGGTGGTGATCTGAAAGCCCCCCGCTGCAACTGTGATGACCGGAGCGCGGTAATCGGGATAAATCCGCCTCAGCACCGGCTGATTGCCGCTGTTGTCCTGCAATGCCTCTCCGGCGAGCAGGGCCTGAGAGAAGACCTGCCGCATGGCATCCTGACTTCTGGTCTGGGAATAGAGATTGCACATCACCCGGCCCCACCATGAACATTACAAGAACATACCGGAGGCTCCGCCCCTCTGGCAAGCCGCCCTGCACGCTTCTGAGCGATAACTCCGGAGCCGCCCTGCGGCTGCAACGTTGCCCCCCTATCAGCCGCAACTGCGGCGCGAAAGATGAGGTAGCGGGTGGCTCTTCCCTTGCGAGATGCGCGCAGACTGGCGGAAATCATTGCGACCTTCACCCGCTTCGGCGGCGGCTGGCTGCTGGAGCGCGGCGGATTATCCCCCGGCCCCGCCCGGGGCGACGAGGATCTGACCCCCGCCCGCCTGCGCCAGGCGCTGGAGGCGCTGGGCCCGGTCTTTGTGAAACTGGGGCAGATCCTCTCAACGCGGCGCGATCTGATTGACGCCCCCTGGGCCGATGCGCTCAGCCATCTGCGCGCCAGGGTCACGCCGCTGCCCTGGTCTGAGATGGAGGCCCGCGCCGAAACCGCCCTTGGCCGTCCCTGGCGCGAGGTCTTCTCCGCGATCACCCCCGAGCCGATCGGATCGGCTTCGATCGGGCAGGTCTATGCGGCAAAGCTGCTCGATGGCACGGATGTGGTCATCAAAATCACCCGCCCCGACCAGGAAGAGCGCATTCAGGCCGATCTGCGCCTGCTTGAATATGCCGCAGCCCGGGCGGCGGCCCTTTCGCCGGGCGTTGCGCGTTATCAGCCTGCGGCCATGGTGCGCGAGCTGGCCCGCGCCATCCGCGCCGAATTTGATCTGACCGAGGAGGCAGAGAACACCGAAGAAATGGCCGCCAACCTGGCCGGCTTTCCGAAAGTGCGGGTGCCAAAGCTCTGGCGTGCGTATTCCTCGCGCGATCTGATGGTGCAGGAGCGCATCTTCGGCACGCCCCCCTCAGATGCCGAAGCCCTGGCGGCGGCGGGGCTGGATGGCCCGACCCTGGCAGCTGTGGGGGCTGAGGCCTTCATGCATTCGCTGCTGGTCGAGCGGGTGTTTCATGCCGATCCGCATCCGGGCAATCTCTTTGCGCTGCCCGGCAATCAGATGGCCTTTATTGATTTTGGCATGGTCGGTCGCCTGACCACCGCGCGGCAGCGCGAATTGATGGCCTTTCTCAAAGCCATTGTCACCGCCGACCCAAAGGCCTTTGCCAAACTTCTGCTGCGCTGGAGCGGGGCCGACAACATTCATACGCCCCCCGCCTCGCTGGAGGCGGCGGCGGGGCGCTTTATCGCGCGGCACAGCCGCAGGGGGCTCGACCTCTCGCGGGCGATCACCGACATCATGGAGATGGTGCGCGAGGAAAATCTCGCCCTGCCGCCGGATCTGGTGCTGCTGTTCAAGGCCATGGCCACGGCGGATGGCACCATGAAACTCCTTGATCCGTCCTTCGACAGCATCACTGCGGCGAAACCCTTTGTCGCCCGCGATCTTCTGGCGCTGCCGAAACCCGAAGAGCTGGCCGCGCGCTTCAGCGATTTCGCGGGCGCCGCCGCTGCCTTTGGCGAAGAGGCCCCCGATCTGCTGCGCGCAGGCCTCGCCCGCCTGAGCGAGGGCAGACTGCGCGCCGAAGTGACCCTGGCGGGCGGCGGCGATCTCGCCCGCGCGCTGGAACAGGCGGCGCGGCGCATCGCGGGCGGGCTGGTGCTGGCGGCGCTTTTGCTGACCATGGGGCCGGTGCTTGCCAAAGCGGGACCCCTGGTGGCCGGTCTGCCGCTGGGCTCCTGGCTGGGGATTCTGGGGCTGATCGGGGGCGTGTGGCATATCTCACGGCGCTGGAAACTTTAGCGGGGCGCTTGAAGCCGCGGGGGAAATTCTTATATTCCCCCGCAGATGAGCGGAAACCGTGGCTCATTCTGACCTGTATCTGCCCGGGACGGACCGGGCGTTTCAGACCGGAGACACGGCATGTTCCGCCTGCCCGCCACCCAGCGACGCCTTGTGTATGTCGCCCTCTTTGAGAGCCTGGCGATTGTGCTCTCGACACTCCTCCTTAATCTGCTGAGCAAGGATGACAGCCATTCCTCGCTGCCCGTGGCCGTTGCGGTCTCGGTGATTGCCGTGGTGTGGAACTTCGTCTTCAACACCGGCTTTGAGGCGGCAGAGCGCCGCTTTGGCATCACCCACCGCAGCCTGCTGGTCCGGGTGGTCCATGCCGCAGGCTTTGAGGGCGGGCTGGTGCTCTTTACGGTGCCGCTCTTCATGCTCTGGTATCAGGTGGGCGTCATCGACGCTCTGGTGATGGAGGCCGCGATCCTGGTGTTCTTCCTCGTCTTTACCTTCGTCTTCACGCTGGCCTTTGACCGCGTTTTCCCGCTGCCGCATCAGCAGGTGCAGGTACAGGACGCCTGATACGAAAAAGCCCCGGTGCAGCGCTGCACCGGGGCTTTTTCTCAGGTCCGGGTCCGGTCTTCGAGTTTGATCAGCGTCCAGCAGGGCTGGCGCTGGAAAGTATAGGTGATGTCAACGCCCATGCCCCCCGTGGTCTGCAGCGTTACCGTTTCCGCATCCACCTCGGTATAGGTCAGCTTATGGCCCATTTTCACCGCCGCCAGATCGGGCAGGATCGGCCAGCCAAGCTCGTCATGATCATGCGGTGTCTCGATCAGAACCGGGCCGTCTTTGGCCTCCATCTCCATGAAGGCGGCATCGAGCGGATTGAGGCTGGCGGACTGCTGGTTCGTGGCCGAGCCGCCGAACCAGGCAACAAATTCCTCAATATCGTCAAAATCACAGGCGGTCTTCCCGGCGGTGATCACCGGGTTCGCCAGGGCCGCAGGTGCCGCCATTATCAGGGTGAGCGCGGCAAAAATCGCTTTCATCACAAATCCTTCCGGAAAATCTTCCGGCCGGATCCTGCTCTGCGCCCCGGGGGCTGTCAACGCCGGCGTCACGCGGGGGCCATCCTGGTGATTGCCACAGCCCCCGCCGCACCCTATGTCTGAGCCATGGCCCTGCGCATCCGCTCTTATCTGCCCCGCAGCCTTTATGGTCGTGCCGCCCTGATCCTGGTGGCACCGATCGTGATTATCCAGCTTCTGGTCTCGGTGGCCTTTATCCAGCGCCACTATGAGGGCGTGACCGAGCAGATGAGCGAGAGCCTGGTCTATGAACTGCGGCTGGTGCGCGAACTGCATCTCTCGGGAGAGCGCGACCGCGCCAAACAGGTGGCCGAAAGGCTGGGCCTGAAGGTGGCCCCGGCTGCGGCAGCGCCGCTGGACGAAAGCCACGCCTTTTTCGATTTCTCCGGCCGCGTCATTCAGCGCATCCTGCGAGAGGGGCTGCCCGATGTGGTGGCCGTCGATATCAACAGCCACCACCGTGAGGTTCTGCTGCGCGCAGGCCCCCCCGGCGATCAGATCGACATTCTGATTGAGCGGCGCAGGCTCTCGGCTTCTAACCCGCACCAGCTGCTGGTTCTGATGGTGTTTGCGGGGCTGCTGCTGGGCTGCATCGCCTATGTTTTCCTGCGCAACCAGCTGCGCCCCATCAAAAAGCTGGCCGATGCCTCCGAGGCTTTTGGCCGGGGCCAGATCCTGCCCTATCGCCCGCGCGGGGCCGAAGAAGTCCGCGCCGCCGGGGCCGCCTTTTTGCAGATGCGCGCCCGGATTGAGCGCCAGATTGAGCAGCGCACCCTGATGCTCTCGGGCGTCAGCCATGATCTGCGCACGCCGCTGACGCGCCTGCGGCTGGAACTCTCGATGCTCGACCCCGGCCCCGAGGTCGATGCCATGGAAAGCGATCTCGCGGAGATGGACCGCATGATCAGCGGCTTTCTGGACTATGCCCGGGGCGATGCGGCGGAAGAAGCGGTCCTGACCAGCCCCCTGAAGCTTTTGCAGGAAATCACCATGCGGGCGCGGCGCGCCGGGCTGAAGGTTGAGCTGCTGCCGCTCTCTGCGGGGGGAGAGGTGCCCGAGGTCTGGCTGCGCCCTGATGCGGTCACCCGCGCGGTTGAGAACCTGGTGAACAATGCTGCGCGCTACGGCGATCTGATTGAGATTTCGCTCAGCTGGACCACCCGCAAGCTCATCATCTCAATCCAGGACGACGGCCCCGGCATCCCCCCCGAGCAGCGCGAACTGGCGATGAAGCCCTTTGCCCGGCTTGATCCCTCGCGCAATGCCAATGACGGCTCCAACACGGGGCTGGGTCTGGCCATCGTGGCCGAGATCGCGATCAGTCACGGCGGTTCGCTGCAACTGGCGCAGAGCCTGCGCCTGGGCGGGCTGCGGGCCGATATCACCCTGGCGCGTTAGGCCCGGGATTATCCCACGGATCCCGCAGCTTCCCCACATAGTTATCCACAGGGTGGGCGCGGTATTCCTCAGGATCCGCCTGACAGATCTGCGCCCTGCACCCGCCACCGCCGGCCAGATCCCTCTCAGGAATAGGCGCGCCATTCGACGGATATATAAGGATTTTTCCGCTCATTTCAGCGAAGACCTGCCAGAGCTTTGCGCAAGGCCCCCGTGGCCAGAGCGAGCCCCGCCTGCGAAAAACGCAGCCAGCCTCTCTCATTCCGCTGTGCAGGACCAAAGGTTATTCACAGCCCCGCAGCGACAGTTTACCGCAGCCTGCCGCGGCCTGCCGCCTCCCGCGCGGCACGAAAGCCGCCCGGGAGATCTGCACTCAAAGCGGCGCGCAGGCCCCGCGCAGCCAGTCCCGCACCTCAGCGCTGACCCTGGGCCCGATCTTTGCCAGCACCGCGGCATGATAGTCATCAAGCCAGGCGCGCTCGGCCCTCGACAGCTCCTCCACCAGGATCAGGCGGCGGTCAAAGGGGGCCCAGGTCAGGGTCTCAAAGTCATACATTTTCCGCTGCGCATCGCCGCCCGCAAGCGCCTCTGCCTCGCGGACCACGATCAGGTTCTCCAGCCGGATGCCATAGGCCCCCTCGCGGTAATAACCCGGCTCGTTTGAGAGGATCATCCCCGGCAGGAAAGGCACATCCGAGACCCGCGACAGCCGCTGCGGCCCCTCATGCACGCAAAGGAAGGCCCCCACGCCATGGCCGGTGCCATGATCATAATCGCAATGCAGCGTCCAGAGCGGCGCCCGCGCCAGCGCATCGAGATGGCAGCCCGCCACCCCCGCCGGGAACCGCGCCCGCGAGACCGCAATCATGCCCTGCAGCACCGCCGTAAACGCCCGCGCCGCCCCCTCAGGCGGGGTGCCGATCACCATGGTGCGGGTGATATCGGTGGTGCCGTCTTTATACTGACCACCGCTGTCGACCAGCATCAGGGAATTCGGCTCAAGGCGGCGGTTGCTGTCTTCCGAGACGCGGTAATGGATCACCGCGCCATTGGGGCCCGCGCCCGAGATGGTCTCAAAGCTGAGATCATGGAGCTGATTGGTGGCGCGGCGGAACCCTTCGAGGGCGGTGACCACACCGATCTCGGTCTCCACCTCCCCTGCGCAGACGGCCCCGGCGCGGCCGTCGAACCAGCAAAGGAACTCCGCCACGGCAGCGCCATCGCGCAGATGGGCTTCGCGGGTGGCCGCGATCTCAGCCGCGTTCTTGCAGGCCTTGGGCAGGCGGCAGGGATCGTCGCCATAGACGAAAGCCACCCCCGCCTGATGCAGAATGTCTGAGACCGCCCAGGGCGCGGTGCCGCGATCCACCCGCACCGGGCCTTTCAGCCCGGTCAGCGCGGTTGCGAAATCTTCCTCAGGCGCAAGGCGCACCTCGGGGCCCAGCAGATCAAGCAGTGCTGCGGGGAATTTCGCCGCATGGGCAAAAAGATCAACCGAACCATCGGCATGCAGGATCGCAAAGCTTTGCACCAGCGGGTTTCGGGGCAGATCCGCGCCGCGAATATTCAAAAGCCAGCAGATGCTGTCGGGCAGCGTGATGACCGCGCTGGCCTGCCCCTCTTTGGCCAGCACCGCGCCCAGACGCGCGCGCCTGGCGGCAGAGGTCTCGCCCGCCAGCTCTTCCGGATGGGCAAAGGCGGGCTGGATGGCGGGGCCGGGCTGATCGGGCCAGACCGCATCGACGTGGTTTTCGCTGGCCTGAAGGCGCAGCGGATGACCCTCCAGCGCCTTGCCGATCGCGGCGATCTCAGCAGCGGTGTGCAGCCAGGGATCAAAACCCACCACGCCTTCCGCCAGATTGTCGCGCAGCCAGTCGCCCGCGCTCACCTCAGGCCAGTCGACCGGGGTGAAAACCGGGGCCACCTGCTGGCGCACCTGCAGCCGGTAGCGGCCATCCACAAAGACCCCCGCGATCTCCGGCAGCACGATGCAAAAGCCCGCCGAGCCGCTGAAGCCCGTCAGCCAGGCCAGACGCGCATCGCGGGGGGCCACATATTCGCCCTGCCAGGCATCTGCGCGCGGCACCAGAAAGCCCTGAATACCGGCCTCCGCCAGCGCAAGGCGCAGAGCAGCCAGCCGCGGCGGGCCCTGCTCGGGCGAGTTCTCGGCAGTAAAAGTTTGAAACATAACGGCCTCATCGAGGAACGGGAATCGAACCTGCAGGGTTACACCCTCAGGATGTCAGGGCAACGCGGTGCAAGCGCGAACCCGATATCCCGGGCTAAGAGCGGAGGCGACGATGATCAACAGAATTCTGGGCTTTCTCAGCAGTGCCCCCCCGCCGCGCCCCCTGCCAGAGGCCGATGCGGCGCATCTGATCGGGGCGCTGATGATCCGGCTGGCACGGGCGGATGAGCGGTTGAACCTGCCCGAATTGCAGGCGATCGACCGGCTGTTCATCCGCCGCCTTGGCATGAAGGCCGTGGAGGCCGCAAAGATGCGCGCCGATTGCGAGCGTCTGGAAGCGGTGCTGCCGCCCACGGAAGAGCTGGGCAATCTGCTGTCGGAAAAAATCCCCCCCGATCAACGCTTTGAGCTGCGCGAAGGGCTGATCGAAGTGGCGGAGGCCGATGGCCGGATTGACCCGCGCGAAGCTGAGATGATTGAGGAAATCCGCGCGCTTCTGCAGCGGGCACCTGGTCAGATCAATGCGCATAATCTGGCCTGAATAACGATTACAAGACAGGCCACTTCAGGAAAAACAAAAGCCACGCCCTTTCGCAAAGGCGCGGCAGTCTTTTACGGCGAAGTCAGCGCCAGCCGGAGGCCGATTTATTCGACAAAACGCGGTCCCGCTTGCGCGGATCGGATTCGAACAGCCCCGCCAGCTGCTCGGTCATGGCACCGGCAAGCTGTTCAACATCGGTGATCGTCACGGCGTGCTGGTAATAGCGCGTCACATCATGGCCGATCCCGATGGCGATCAATTCGACCTGACGGCGCTTTTCGACCATGGCGATCACATCGCGCAGATGCTTTTCCAGGAAGCTCGCGGCATTGACCGAGAGCGTGCTGTCATCAACCGGCGCCCCGTCGGAAATCACCATCAGGATCTTGCGCTGTTCACGCCGCGCCATGATCCGGCGATGCGCCCATTCCAGCGCCTCACCGTCGATGTTTTCCTTCAGAAGGCCCTCTTTCATCATCAGGCCAAGGTTATCGCGGGTCCGGCGCATCGGCGCATCGGCCGATTTATAGATGATATGGCGCAGATCATTGAGCCGCCCCGGAGCCTGCGGACGCCCGTCAGCCAGCCATTTCTCACGGCTCTGACCGCCCTTCCAGGCGCGGGTGGTAAAGCCCAGGATCTCGACCTTGACCGAGCAACGCTCCAGCGTGCGGGCCAGAACATCGGCGCAGATCGCCGCAATAGAGATCGGCCTGCCCCGCATGGAGCCCGAGTTATCCAAGAGCAGCGTCACCACGGTGTCGCGGAACTCGGTGTCTTTTTCCCATTTGAACGACAGCGGCGTGGTGGGGTTCGCCACCACCCGCGCCAGCCGGCCCGCGTCCAAAATCCCCTCTTCGAGATCAAAGAGCCAGGAGCGGTTCTGCTGTGCCTGAAGGCGGCGCTGCAGCTTATTGGCCAGCCGCGACACCGCCCCCTTCAGGGGTTCCAGCTGCTGGTCGAGATAGGCGCGCAGACGCTCCAGCTCGGCCGGTTCGGCCAGATCTTCGGCGCGGATCTCTTCGTCGAAAGCCGTTGAAAAGACTTTATAATTCGGATCCGCATCGGAATGCGCGGCGGGTGCAGGCGGCTCTGGCGGCGCATCGGGAGAGGGCATTTCCGCCTCCTCCAGCTCCTCCATCTCATCGCTGTCTTCCGAGGAGGCCTGAGCCTCTGCCTGGTCCTGCTGCTCTTCCTGGGACTGCTCGGTATCGGCCTCGGAATCCTGCTCGTCGTCTTCCTCGGTGCCGCTGCTTTCGGGATCGTCCTGATCGTCTTCCTCGGCCTCTTCGGGGGCCTCGTCGCTTTGATCCTGCTCGTCGGGATCATCGCCGAGCTGATCGCCATAGCCGAGATCGGTGATGACCTGCCGCGCAAAGCGCGCGAAAGCCGCCTGATCCGAGAGCACCTCGCCGACATCTGAAAGCGTGCCCCCGGCCTGAGCCTCAATGAAGCCGCGCCAGAGGTCCGTCACATTGCGCGCGCCCGGCGGCAGCTCACGCCCGGTCGCGATCTGGCGCACCAGATAGCCCGCCGCCACGGCCAGCGGCACCTCCTCAGATCGGGTGATCTGGCTATAGCCCTTGCGCTCGGCCTCATGGGCGATTTTCGCGTCGATATTCACGGCGGTGCCGGGCATGGCGCGGGCGCCGATTGCCTCACAGCGGGCCGATTCCATCGCCTCATAAATATCGCGGGCCATCTGACCCTGGGGCAGATAGCGCGCGGCCGTGCCCTCATCGTGATAGCGGCGGCGCAGCGCCAGCGCATCGGCGGTGCCGCGCGCCAGCATCACCTCATCGCGGGTCATGCGGCGCGAGATCTGCGGCAGGCGCATGGTGTCATTGCTGAGACCCGCCGGATCGACGGAATAGGTCACCGTCAGATCGGCGTCATCCGCCAGCACGCGGGTCGCTTCGGCCAGCGCCTTTTTGAACGGATCGGCCGGATTATCACTGGGTTTCAAGGCGCTGTTCCTTCCCGACTAAACCCGTCCTGCGAGGGGCGGGCCGCTTTGGCCCGAACATGCCACCGCAAGGGGCGCACTGCAAGCAAAGCGCCTGTGAAGAAAGGCCGCCCTGCCCCGCTGCCTGGCGATTGCGCAAAGATGCACAGACTGCCGGGCCGGATTGCAGATTGCTTTTGCCCCGGGCGGAGCCATGCTTGGGCCCAGTGGTTTGCATACTATCACAGTTGAAGGATCTGACATGACGAAGCTTCGCATTGCTCTTGTTATCGGCACGACCCGCGCCACCCGTTTTGCGGATATCCCCGCAGACTGGCTGCTCGATCAGCTGAAAGACCACCCGGATCTTGCGGTCGAAAAGGTCGATCTGCGCGACTTCAACCTGCCGCTCTTTGATGAGCCTGCCTCGAACCTCTGGATGCCCTCGTCGGATCCGGCTGCCGTGGCCTGGCAAAAGAAGATCGGCGAGTTTGACGGCTATATTTTCACCGTTGCCGAATACAACCGCTCGATCCCCGGCGCGCTGAAAAACGCGATGGATCAGGCCTATAATGAGTGGAACAAAAAGCCGATGAGCGCCATTGCCTATGGCGGCACCGGGGCGGCCCGCGCGCTTGAGCATCTGCGCAATATCTCTGTTGAGCTTCAGATGGTGCCCGCACGCAACGCCGTCCACATCGCAGCCGGGGACTTCTTCAAGGTTCACCCCGGCATGGGCGGCAGCGGCAATATGGCCGATATTGAGGAAAACCTGAAAGGCTCTGTCAAAGCGATGGCCGATGATCTGGTCTGGTGGGGCAAGGCCACCAAAGCCGCCCGCGGCTGAGCGCGATATCCCGACGACACCAGCGGCCCTTC
This sequence comes from Falsigemmobacter faecalis, assembly GCF_003863335.1. Lineage (GTDB taxonomy): Bacteria > Pseudomonadota > Alphaproteobacteria > Rhodobacterales > Rhodobacteraceae > Wagnerdoeblera > Wagnerdoeblera faecalis. Next base: position 20,110 of record NZ_RRAZ01000026.1, read on the forward strand.
GGGGCCGCTTTTTTATATTTAGTCTCTTATGTTATCGTCATTATTGGCTTTATTTGCTCGTAGCACCGGCCACAGCGAATAACAGAGGCACTCCCGGAAAAGAGCGCGCGACTGCCCTGCCCCGCGCAGAAGGCAAAAAGAATCTGCCCGTGAAGACGGTCAAAGTCATGGCGAACCTCACCCCCTCCGCAGCAGCCCCCGAGGCCAGAGGCCAGAGGCCAGAGGCCAGAGGCCAGAGGCCAGAGGCCAGAGGCCAGAGGCCAGAGGCCAGAGGCCAGAGGCCAGAGGCCAGAGGCCAGAGGCCAGAGGCCAGAGGCCAGAGGCCAGAGGCCAGAGGCCAGAGGCCAGAGGCCAGAGGCCAGAGGCCAGAGGCCAGAGGCCAGAGGCCAGAGGCCAGAGGCCAGAGGCCAGAGGCCAGAGGCCAGAGGCCAGAGGCCAGAGGCCAGAGGCCAGAGGCCAGAGGCCAGAGGCCAGAGGCCAGAGGCCAGAGGCCAGAGGCCAGAGGCCAGAGGCCAGAGGCCAGAGGCCAGAGGCCAGAGGCCAGAGGCCAGAGGCCAGAGGCCAGAGGCCAGAGGCCAGAGGCCAGAGGCCAGAGGCCAGAGGCCAGAGGCCAGAGGCCAGAGGCCAGAGGCCAGAGGCCAGAGGCCAGAGGCCAGAGGCCAGAGGCCAGAGGCCAGAGGCCAGAGGCCAGAGGCCAGAGGCCAGAGGCCAGAGGCCAGAGGCCAGAGGAAACCGGGGATAATCTGGGAGGCGTCAAGCCTGAATGTCCGGGGGCGAAGACCCGCGACGGGCAAAGAAACCCGCCCGCCCTGTCAGGGCGGCGGGCAAGGGGGCTGCTGCTCCGCCTGCCCCGGCCCAATGAAAAACGCCGGCGTTTCCGCCGGCACTTTATCTTATTTCATCGCCATTGAGGCGGCGCTCTCGGGCAGCTCCTCGCCAAAGCAGCGCTGGTAGAACTCGGCCACGGTCTGACGCTCCAGCTCATCGCATTTGTTGAGGAAGGTCAGGCGGAAAGCATAGCCCACATTGCGGAAGATCTCGGCGTTCTGCGCCCAGGCCAGAACGGTCCGCGGGCTCATGACGGTTGAGAGGTTCCCGGCCATAAAGGCCTTGCGGGTCAGATCGGCCACGGTGACCATCTGGTTGATCTTCTTGCGGCCGCTCTCAGTATTGTAATGCGGGTTCTTTGCCAGAACGATCGCGGCTTCCGCATCATGGCTGAGGTAGTTCAGCGTGGCGACCAGCGACCAGCGGTCCATCTGGGCCTGGTTGATCTGCTGGGTGCCGTGATAAAGCCCGGTTGTATCGCCCAGACCCACGGTGTTCGCGGTGGCAAACAGACGGAAGTAAGGGTTCGGCGTGATGACTTCGTTCTGATCCAGAAGCGTCAGCTTGCCGTCGGTCTCCAGCACGCGCTGGATCACGAACATCACATCGGCACGGCCCGCATCATATTCATCAAAAACGATGGCGCAGGGGTTGCGCAAAGCCCAGGGCAGAATCCCCTCGTGGAATTCGGTGACCTGAACGCCGTCTTTCAGCTTGATCGCATCCTTGCCGATCAGGTCGATCCGGCTGATGTGGCTGTCGAGGTTGACGCGCACGCAGGGCCAGTTCAGACGCGCGGCCACCTGCTCAATATGCGAGGATTTCCCCGTGCCGTGATAGCCCTGGATCATCACGCGGCGGTTATAGGCAAAGCCCGCCAGGATCGCGAGGGTGGTATCGGGATCAAACTTATAGGTCGGATCGATCAGCGGAACGCGGTCAGAGGCCTCTGCAAAAGCCTTTACCTTCATATCCGTATCGATGCCGAATACCTCGCGTACCGAGATTTCTTCGGTCGGTTTCAGTCCCGTCTCTGCCATAGGATCCGCCATTTGTTCCGCTCTCGCGCCCTGAACGCGCAGTTCGGGACTGTTGTGGAACATATAACCGGGGGCTGCAAGGCCCGAGGGGCCGGATCAGAAGCGGCGGTGACGAACCGCCTGGAAAAGCACCACTGCCAGATAAATCAGACAGACCAGCGTCATAAAGAGCCAAAAGCGCGTGACCATCAGACCGATGCAGATCGCAACGCCAATCAGCAGAAAGCGCGCCTTATCGCGGGCGATCTTCAGCCCCTTGGCCGAAGGCGTCGGGATGCGCGAGATCATCAGGAAGCCCACAAAGCCCAGCCAGAGCGCCACCAGAAGCGGCATCTCGCGGAAATTGCCCAGGCCCGCGAAGGTGGCAAAGACCGGCAGCAGGCCAAGCCCCGCCCCCGCAGGGGCCGGAACACCAAGAAAATGGCGCGGCGCATCGGGCTGATCGCGCATGGTATTGAACCGCGCCAGCCGCAGGCAGCAGCAGATCGCAAAGGTCAGCGCCAGCACCCAGCCAAGCCCCTGATCAGGGAAGAGCGCAAAACGGTAGGTCAGCAGCGCAGGTGCCACGCCGAAGCAGACGAAATCCGACAGGCTGTCGAGCTCCGCCCCCATCTCAGAGGTCGCGCGCAACCGCCGCGCCACCAGACCATCAAGCCCGTCGATCGCAGCGGCAAAGACGATCAATGCCGCCGCGTAAAGATAAAGCCCGTCGAAGGTGAGCCGCATGGCCGTCAGCCCGCAGCAGAGCCCCAGAATGGTGATCAGATTGGGGACCAGATGCACAAAAGGCAGGTTCTCACGCATACGACGGGCCATGGCTTATACCTTCGCGGTGACGATGGGGGTCTGCGGGCCGTTCATACGTGCCAGCACGCTTTCGCCCGAAACCATCTTTTGCCCCACAGCCACCAGCGGCTCAACACCATCGGGCAGATAGACATCGACGCGCGAGCCGAAACGGATCAGGCCGAAGCGCTCACCGGTGGCAAGGGCGGTGCCATTGTCGATGAAGCACAGGATACGTCGCGCCACCAGGCCCGCGATCTGCACAACGCCGACTTCGCGGCCATCGGGGGTCGTGACGACCATCGAATTGCGCTCATTGTCGAGCGAGGCTTTGTCGAGCGAGGCGTTGAGGAATTTGCCCTCGGTATAAACGACATGCTTGACGGTGCCTGCGACCGGGGTGCGGTTCACGTGGCAGTCAAAGACATCCATGAAGACCGAAATACGGGTCAGTTCGCGGGCTTCCATGTGAAGCTCCGGCGGCACCGAAACGCGCTCGATCATCGAGACCACGCCGTCCGCGGGGCTGACAACGATGCCCGCTTCCTGCGGAACGGTCCGGATCGGGTCACGGAAAAAGGCGAGACACCAGACGGTCGCAATCAGCCCGATCCAGCCCAGAGGCTGCCAGACAAAGAAAAAGACCAGCGTCACCGCGGCAAAGATCGCCACGAATTTGCGCCCTTCGGGGTGCAGGCGCACCTTCATCCGATCAAATGCTGAGCCACCACCGGCCATGTGTCATCCTTTCAGGTTAAGATTGCGTTCCATAGCGGCGGAACGCCCTCCGGATCAAGCGCAGCTGTCGCCGCGGGCGGGTTTTTTGCGTCTCTTCGCCACTTAGAGGGGCGGCTGAGCTATCTGACCCTGCATCCGCGGCGCTGTCACCCCCTGTTGATGCCCCAGGCGGCGGACGGAACCCGCAGCCCGGGACTGCGTAATTTCCGGGCAGGCCGTGGCGCGACGGCGAGGGGAAAGGTATCTGATGAATTTTCAGGCAAACTCTGCTCAGATGGCAGGCAGCCCCCTTCGCAGCCTTGCGGCGGGGGCAGGCACGTTCAAGAGTGATCCGGCCGGCAGCCTTTCAGGGCAGCACCCCTGCCCGAAGCGAATGGGGGAATTGTGACCGAATATTTTAATGAGATGTTTCACGCGGGCCAGGTGCGCGCGCCCTATGGGCGGCTGCAGGACTGGATGGCGGCCATGCCCGCTGAGTTGCGGCAGATGAAACAGGCCGAGGCGGAAGAGCTGTTCCGCCGCATCGGCATCACCTTTGCCGTCTATGGTGAGGGCGGCGATCCGGACCGTCTGATCCCCTTTGACATGTTCCCCCGGGTCTTTACCGCCCGGGAATGGGCGCGGCTCGATCGCGGAATCCGGCAGCGGGCCCAGGCGCTGAATGCCTTTCTCGCCGATGTCTACGGGCGCGGCGAGATCGTGCGCGCGGGCCGCATTCCGGCGGATCTGGTCTATAAAAACGCGGCTTATGAAAAGGCGGTCGCCGGTTTCGTGCCGCCCAAGGGGGTCTATTCGCATATCGTCGGCATCGATCTGGTCCGCACGGGTCCGGAAGATTTCTTCGTGCTCGAAGACAACTGCCGCACGCCTTCCGGCGTCAGCTATATGCTGGAGAACCGCGAGATCATGATGCGGATGTTCCCGGATATCTTCCGCGAAAACCGCATTGAGCCGGTGGACCGCTATCCTGATCTTTTGCGCCGCACGCTGGCCTCTGTAGCGCCGGCGAAATGCAACCGCGATCCCAATATCGTCATTCTGACGCCCGGGCATTTCAACTCTGCCTATTATGAGCACAGCTTTCTGGCCGATCTCATGGGGGTCGAGCTGGTTGAGGGGCAGGATCTTTTCGTTGAGGGCGAATTTGTCTTCATGCGCACCACCGAGGGTCCGCGCCGGGTCGATGTGATTTATCGCCGGATTGATGATGATTTCATCGATCCTCTGTGTTTCCGGCCCGATTCCATGCTTGGCGTGCCGGGGCTGATGGATGTCTACCGCTCTGGCGGGGTGTCGATCTGCTCGGCCCCGGGGGCGGGGGTGGCCGATGACAAGGCGGTCTATACCTATGTGCCGGAGATGATCCGGTTTTACTTAGGCGAAGAGCCGATTTTGCAAAACGTGCCGACCTGGCAATGCGCAAAGGGCGATGATCTGAAATATGTGCTGGAGAACTTAGGCGAACTGGTGGTCAAAGAGGTCCATGGCTCGGGCGGCTATGGCATGCTGGTGGGGCCGAAATCGACCCGCGATCAGATTGAGAGCTTTCGCGCGCGGGTGGCGGCCAATCCCGGCAATTACATCGCGCAGCCGACGCTGGCGCTTTCGGCCTCTCCGACCTTTGTCGAGGAGGGGGTAGCACCCCGGCATGTGGATCTGCGGCCCTATTGTCTGGTGGGCGAGCGGATTGAGCTGGTGCCGGGGGGGCTGACGCGGGTGGCGCTGACGGAGGGCTCTTTGGTGGTGAACTCATCTCAGGGCGGCGGGGTGAAAGACACCTGGGTTCTGGCGGAATGAGGGGGGGATTTCAGATGACGGTTGGGCGTTTTGCGGCAGGCCCCGGGGACGCTGTCCCCGGACCCCTGGAGTATTTTAAAAAAGCCAAAGCCGCGGGCGGGTCAGAAGGAGCGCGCCCATGCTGAGCCGGACGGCGGATAATCTTTACTGGCTCGCGCGCTATATGGAGCGGGCCGATACGGCGGCGCGCGCCCTGGAGGTGGGGGCGCGGATCGCGCTGATGCCGAGTGCCGGGCATGGCTACCGCAATGAATGGGACGCGCTGTTGCAGGCCAGTGGCACGGCAGAGATCTTCCGGCGCAAGTATGGCGATGCGGTGCAGCGCAATCTGGAGAGCCATTTTTTCTTTGATGTGGACAATCCATCCTCGGTGGCGGCCTGTATCACCCGGGCGCGGGAAAACGGGCGGATCGTGCGCACGGCGCTGACGGCGCAGGTCTGGGATGCGCTGAATTCGGCCTTTCAGGAATTGCGCCAGTTAGAGCGGGCGTCGCGGTCGGATCTGTCGTTGTTTCGTCTGACGGAATGGACGCTGAAGCAGGCAGCGCTGGTGCGCGGGGCGATTGATGCGACGCTGTTGCGCAATGATGGCAGTCAGTTTCTGAACATCGGCTATCATCTGGAGCGGGCGGATAATACCGCGCGGCTTTTGGACGTGAAATATTACGTGCTGCTGCCGAAGGCGGAGTTTGTCGGCTCGGGCCTTGATAATTATCAGTGGTCGACGCTGTTGCGGGCGATGTCGGTGCACCGGGCCTTTCACTGGGCTTACGGCGGCGAGATCACCGCGCCGAAGATTGCGGATTTTCTGATCCTCAACAATCAATGTCCCCGCGCGCTGATCACCTGTGCGGAGGGGCTGCATCAGAATTTGACCAAGCTTGCGAAATTTTATCACCGTGAGTCGGCTGCTCAGGATGCGGGCAGTGCGCTGTTGCACCGTTTGCAGCAGACCTCGGTGGAGGAGATTTTTGATGAGGGGATGCATGAGTTTCTGACCCGCTTTATCCGCGAGGTGGCCGATATCGGGCGCATCGTGCATGAGGTTTATCTGAGCGGAGACAACCGATGAAACTGACGGTTGAACATGTCACCCGCTACACCTGGGATGTGCCGGTGCGCGGTGTGGTGCAGAGCCATCGGCTGACGCCTGCGGTCTTTGAGGGGCAGCGGGTGCTGGACTGGGAGGTGACGGTCTCGGACGGGATCAGGGGCGGGCGGTTTCGCGATGGCTCGGGCACGCAGATCCAGTCCTGGGCGGTTCAGGGGCCGGTCTCTGAGGTGGTGGTGAGCGTGAAGGGGCGCGTGGAAACCCAGGATCTCGCCGGGGTTTTGCGCGGGCATCGCGAGAGCCTGTCGCCGCTGGTCTGGCTGCGCGACACGGCGCCGACGCGGGCGGATGTGGCGCTTCATAAGCTGGCGCAGAGTGTGGAGGCGCCGGATCCTTTGAACCTTGCCCATGGTCTGGCGGCCGCCGTCGCTGAGGCGATTGCCTATCAGCCCGGGGTGACGACGGCGCGCACGACGGCGGCTGAGGCGCTTTCCTTAGGCGCCGGGGTCTGTCAGGACCATGCTCATGCGCTGATCTCGGTGGCGCGGCTGCGCGATCTGCCGGCGCGCTATGTGAATGGCTATCTGCAGGCCACGGACGATGGCAGCCCGCATGAGGCGATGCATGCCTGGGCGGAGATCTGGATTGAGAGCCTGGGCTGGGTCGGCTTTGACGCGGCCAACCGCTGCTGTCCGGATGAGCGCTATATCCGGCTGGGCTGTGGCTATGATGCGCCCGATGCCGCGCCGATCCGCGGTATTGCCCGCAGCATGGGGCGCGAGGACATGGATGTCCGGGTGCAGGTCGGATCTGCCCAGCAATAGGGCAGACGCCCGATTTTCACGCCTTTGGAACCGGCTGTGACCGCGCAGCCGGTTTTCCGATTGCGGCCTGAGGCGTAGGGTGAAGTTCTGCGAATCGGGAAACTCGTGATGACCTACTGCGTTGGACTGCTCTTGAAAGCCGGGATGGTGCTGCTGTCAGACACCCGCACCAATGCGGGGCTCGACAATATTGCCACCTATCGCAAGATGTTCACCTTTGAAGAGCCGGGGGAGCGGGTCATCACCATTATGACCGCCGGGTCGCTCTCGGTCAGTCAGACCACGCTGTCGCGGCTGCGCGATGCGATCCGGGCCACGGATTCTGATGGGGAAACCTCGATCATGAAGGCCCCCACCATGCTGAAGGTCGCGGAGATCGTTGGCAATATGCTGGCTGCCGTGCGCCTGGATGTGGAAGAAAAGCTGCATTCCATGCGGCAGAGCGCCTCGGCGAGCATGATTGTGGCGGGGCAGCGCAAAGGCGGTAACCCGCGGATGTTTCTGATCTATCCGGAGGGCAATTTCATTGAGGCCACCGATGACACCCCTTTTCTGCAGATCGGCGAGCATAAATACGGCAAACCGATTCTGGACCGGGTGGTGCATATGGACACCCCGCTGATCGACGCACAAAAGGCGGTGCTTTTATCGATGGATTCCACCCTGCGCTCGAACCTTTCGGTCGGGATGCCGCTGGATCTGCAGGTCATCGCGCGGGATGCCTGCGGGGTCACCATGAGCCGCCGGATTGAGGCCGGAGATCAGGATTTCCGCGCCATGTCGGATGCCTGGTCGGTGGCTTTGCGCGACGGGTTCCAGCAGATCCCGCTTTGAAGATAACACTCGCCTGACGGGCGCTTTCGCGTCAGACTGTGGGCATGTGGTACAGGCTGGCGTTTCTCATTGCCCTTCTGATCCCCCGGGGCGCCCTGCCCTGCGAAACGGCTTTGCTGCTGGCGATGGATGTCTCCGGCTCTGTCGACAGTTCGGAATACCGGCTGCAAAATGAGGGGCTGGCCGCCGCCCTGCGCGATCCGGAGATCCGCGATATTATGGTGCAGGGGGCCGTGAGCATCAGCGTGCTGCAGTGGTCGGGTCCCGGGCAGCAGCAGGTGATGATTGACTGGACCTCTGTGCAGGATCTTCGCGCCGCAGAGAGGCTGGCCGCTGAGGTCGCGGCCATGCCCCGCGCCTTTGCGGTGGGCGTGACCGCCATCGGGGAGGCGCTTTACGCCAGTGCTGCGCAGTTTGCCCGCGCCCCGCCCTGTCGCCACCTTGTGGCCGATATCTCAGGCGACGGCGATGAGAATGCGGGCTTTACCCTGCCCGCCGCGCGTCAGGCGCTGGAACGGGCGGGCGTGCAGATCAACGGGCTGGCAATTGAGCAGATCGGGCGCGCGGTCTCGGCCTTTTACCGCGCCAGGCTGATCTCACAGGATGGCTTTGTTGAGACCGCCGACGGCCATCTCGATTTCGCCCGCGCCATCCGGGTCAAGCTTTTGCGCGAACTCACAAAGCCTGCCACCTGAGGCGGGGCGAAAAATCCCCGCTCCCTCTTCCATCGCCCGGTAAATCCCTTATGCTGTCGACCCGTGACGACATGAGGGACCTATGGTGCGCAGCATTGAGTATGGAAATCTGATGCATCAGGCGATGCGGGGGCTGATCCGTCAGGTCCTGACGGAGGTGCGCCAGAACGGACTTCCGGGTGAGCATCATTTCTTCATCACCTTCGATACCACCCATCCGGATGTGCAGATCGCCGACTGGCTGCGGGCGCGTTATCCTGAAGAAATGACCATCGTTATTCAGCACTGGTTTGAGAACCTGGAGGTGGATGAAGAAGGCTTCACCATCACGCTGAACTTCGGCAATCAGCCCGAGCCGATGCGCATTCCCTTTGACGCTCTGCGCACCTTCGTTGATCCGTCGGTTGAATTCGGCCTGCGCTTTGAGGCGCATGAGGAAGACCCGGACGAGGAAGATGAGAGCGAAGAGGGGGGCGATGATGAGCCGACCCCGCCGCCCGCCGCCCCCTCTCCGGGCGGGGCTGAGGTGGTTCAGCTGAACCGTTTTCGTAAAACCTGAGCGTAAAACGGCCCGGGTCACTCCCGGGCCTTATGTTAGCGCCGGTATACACCCGCATACCAATTGCCATCGCAGCCCCCCGGCGCTATGGCAGTTCCCGAGTATTCGCAGGAGGAACGCATGACCGCGACCCGCACCGAAACCGACAGCTTCGGCCCGCTCGAAGTCCCCGCAGACAAATACTGGGGCGCACAGACCCAGCGGTCGATCATCAATTTCCCGATCGGCTGGGAACGTCAGCCGGTTCCGGTGATCCGTGCGCTGGGCGTCATCAAAAAAGCCACCGCGCTGGTGAACAAGGCCCAGGGCGACCTGGACGGCACCCTGGCCGATGCCATTGCGGCGGCCGCGGATGAAGTGATCGCCGGCAAATTCGACGACAACTTCCCGCTGGTCGTCTGGCAGACCGGTTCGGGCACGCAAAGCAATATGAACGCCAACGAGGTCATCTCGAACCGCGCGATTGAAGTGCTGGGCGGCGAGAAGGGCTCGAAAAAGCCGGTTCACCCGAATGATCACGTGAACATGGGTCAGTCGTCCAACGACACTTTCCCGACCGCGATGCATGTCGCCATCGGCACCCATACCCGTGACGTGCTGCTGCCGGGTCTGGAAAAGCTCGCGAAAGCGCTTTGGGCGAAGTCGGAAGAGTTCAAAGACATCATCAAGATCGGCCGCACCCATACCCAGGATGCAACGCCGCTGACCCTTGGTCAGGAATTTTCGGGCTATGCGACCCAGGTGGACCGCGGCATTGAGCGCGTGAAACTGGCGCTGCCGCATATCTATGAGCTGGCACAGGGCGGCACCGCCGTTGGCACCGGTCTGAACACCCGCGTGGGCTTTGACGCCCGTGTGGCGGCTGAGATCGCGAAAGAGACCGGCCTGCCCTTCATCACCGCGCCGAATAAATTTGAAGCCCTGGCCGCGCATGACGCCATGGTCTTTTTCTCGGGCGCGCTGAAAACGGTTGCAGGCTCGCTCTTCAAGATCGCCAACGACCTGCGTCTGCTGGGCTCGGGCCCGCGTTCGGGTCTGGGTGAGCTGATCCTGCCGGAAAACGAGCCGGGCTCGTCGATCATGCCGGGCAAAGTGAACCCGACCCAGGCCGAAGCGCTGACCATGGTCTGCGCCCATGTCATGGGCAATGATGCGGCGGTCGGCTTTGCCGGTTCGCAGGGCCATTTTGAGCTGAACGTCTATAACCCGATGATGTCTTACAACGTCATCCAGTCGATCCAGCTTCTGGGCGATGCAGCCTCGAGCTTCACCGACAATATGGTCGTCGGCACGCAGGCGAACACGGTTCGCATTGAAAAGCTGATGAAAGAATCGCTGATGCTGGTCACCGCACTGGCACCGACCATCGGTTACGATGCGGCGACCAAAGTGGCGAAGACCGCCCATAAAAACGGCACCACCCTGCGCGAAGAAGCGATCAACCTCGGCTATGTCGATGGCGAGACCTTTGACCGCGTCGTGCGCCCCGAAGACATGATCAGCCCGAAAGGCTGAGGCATCTCATGGCAGAGGTGATCAACCTTCGGCAGTTCAAAAAGCAGGCGGCCCGTCAGGCCGCCCGCACCGAGGCTGACACCAATGCCGTGAAATTCGGCCGCACCAAGGCTATGAAAAAGCGCGAGGCGGAGGACGCCTCGCGTGCAAAATCCGCCCTCGACGGGCATAAACTCGAAGATTAAGCCGCCGGCGTGAAGAACCGCTCTGCCGGGATCATCGCCGCGAGCTTGCCTGCCGCCGTCCAGTCCCGCTCCCAGGGCGCGTCAGAGGCGACCAGCACCACCGCATCCCCCGGAGACCTCCCCAGCACCGCGCGCAGACGCTCCGCCGTGGCACGGAAGCTCTCCATCGGCAGCGGGGCCTGGCCTGCGCCATCAAGCACATCGCCATTCGCGATCAGCAGCTGATCTGCCGCCATGCTCTGCGCCAGGGCCAGCCGCCCGACGCCCCGCAGCGAGAGAAGCCTTTCGCGTTCCCGCTCGGGCACGCGCAGCAGTTTTTCCAATCGCAGTGCATTGGAGGAAAACAGAAAAGCAATGATGTCGCGCCCCGTAGCGGCCCGCACCCCGGCATAGGTTTTGTAATCGAGACCCAGATCCTGCGCCCGCTTCACCCGCAGCCGCACCACCTCTACCGGCAGCACCGGCAGAAGCCGCGCCCGCGCCTGGCTCCAGCAATGTCTGCGCCACTGAAAGCCCGCCATCTCCGGCCCGCCGTTATGACCGATCCCCGCCACACCCTGTACTCCGCTGATCATTTCGCATCTGAGGCCTTGCCCCCCGCCTGAGAGGCTGGCACCCATAGACAAAAGAGGATGCCATGTCGGACCGCCCTGTCAAACGCTCGCTGACCCTGCATGGCCACCGCACCAGCGTTTCTCTTGAGACGCCTTTTTGGGAGGCATTGCAGGACATCGCCGCAGCGCGCGGGATGTCACTCGCAAAAATTGCAGCTGAAATCGACGACACACGCGGAACGGGTTCCGGCCTTGCCACTGCCCTTCGGCTTTATGTGCTGGCCTATTATCGCCGGCCCACAGACGAACCCATTCAAAGCACGGAATAATCTTGCATTCTTGTGTGCTTTTTCGGGAACATTCCTCAGCGGATCGTTCTGCGTTGCAATAATTTCGTCCCTGGGTCAGAGTAAGAAACTGTAAGGGATGGGTTCCAGGCGGCCACAAGAGCCGTGGGGCAGTGGTGATCGGAGAGGCAGGTCACATGAGTTTCAGATTTTCAGGCCCTGCGGGCCTGCTGGGGATTGCGCTGGCTTTTGCCGTTTTCGCATCTCCGGCAGTTGTAAATGCCGACAGCATCCGTGTCATGCGCGGCGCGTCGTCTTCGGCGCTTCAGGTACCGATGAACCGCGCTGTTGTCGTTGAAAGCGATGTCGCTTTTGCGGAACTCTCGATCGCCAATCCGGGGATTGCCGATATTTCCACACTCTCGGACCGCTCGATCTATGTGCTGGGCAAAACGCCGGGGCGCACGACCCTGACGCTTCTGACCGCCGAGGGGCGGCTGATTTCCAACGTCGAAGTCCATGTCACCCCCGATATCGCTGAGTTCAAAGAGCGTCTGCGCCAGATCCTTCCGTCGGAAAAGATCGAAGTGCGCACCGCCAATGACGGCATCGTGCTGTCGGGCACCGTGACCTCGACCGCGCGACTGGATCGCGCGCTGGATCTGGCCGAGCGCTATGCCCCGGGCCGGGTGTCGAACCTGATGAATGTCGGCGGCACCCAGCAGGTCATGCTGAAGGTCCGCTTTGCAGAGATGCAGCGCTCGGTCTCTAAATCGCTTTCGGCGCAGCTTGGCGCCAATGGCACCCTGGGTCGTGGCAGCGGCTCGACCACGGTGGACGGCTCGGGCGGAGTGCTGGCGGGCGGCGGCATCGGCACGCTGGGCCTTGGCTTCTCAGCGGGCTCGATGCAGTTCTCGGTGATGCTGGAAGCGCTTGAGAATAAAGGCGTTGTCCGGACCCTGGCAGAGCCGAACCTGACCGCGCTGTCGGGCCAGCAGGCGAAGTTTCTGGCGGGCGGCGAATATCCCATTCCGGTGCGCAACGACGACAGCGTTTCTGTGCAGTATAAGCCCTTCGGTGTTGAGCTGAACTTCACCCCCCGCGTGGTGGATGGTGACGTGATCAACCTTGAGATCAATGCCGCCGTCTCCTCGCTCGACAGTTCGGTTGCGGTGCAAACCTCAGGGATCACCGTCAACGGCTTCAAGCGGCGCGAAACCTCGACCACCGTTGAGATGCGCGACGGGGAAAGCTTTGCGATTGCAGGGCTTTTGCAGGATGACTTCCGCAATCTGAAGGGCCAGGTGCCCTGGCTTGGGGATATCCCGATCCTTGGCGCGCTTTTCCGGTCAGCGGATTATCAGCGCCAGCAGTCGGAGCTGGTGATCATCGTCACGCCGCATCTGGTCAGCCCGACGCGCGGCGAAGCCCTGGCGCTGCCGACCGATCGGGTGCGGCTGCCGACGGAGAATGAATTCTTCCTGCACGGCAAAAACGTCGGTGGGGTGCGCGCCACCGGTGCCGCCGGTGAGATCGCCCGCCAGGACTTCAGCTCGCCCTATGGCTATGTGATGGAGTAAGCGAATGACCGCGAAACCCCTCTCCAAAGCCCTGCCCCTGCTGATGATCCTGTCGCTTGCGGCCTGCGGCACCAGCGAGATCGGCTCCGATCTTCCGGCCGCAGATTTTGGCAATGCCACGATGAACAACGGCATGATCCAGTCGGGTGAGCTGAATTACGTCATGGCGCTTGGCACCCGCTTTGCCCAGGAAGTCCCGAGCACGATCACCTTCGCCTTCAACTCGGCGGAACTCGATGGCGCGGCGCGGCAGGTGCTGGCACAACAGGCGCATTGGATCCGGCAGTTCCCGGAGGTGCGCTTCAAGGTTTATGGCCATACCGATGCCGTCGGCTCAGGCAGCTACAACTACCGGCTGGGGCTGCGGCGTGCGCAGGCTGTGGTGGCCTTCCTTGCCAGCCAGGGCGTCAGCCGCGCAAGGCTGGAAGCGGTCGTCAGCCACGGCAAGACCCAGCCTTTGATCCCGGTCCCGGGGCCTGAGCGCGCGAACCGGCGCACGGTCACCGAGGTGACCGGCTTTGTGGCCCGTCATCCGACGGTGCTGCACGGCAAATATGCCGAGGTGATTTTCCGCGATTATGTAGGGTCAGCTGGCGGCGCGAACACGACGCCAAAGACCAGTGTTTCCGGCGGGTGAACAGTCTTCGCCTGAAAAAGGCCACATTTCACCCAGCAAAAGGGCGCGACAGAACAGAATGTCGCGCCCTTTTGCGTCTAAAATACCGAACATTTAGGATTTTTTAGCCAAATTATCGCCACCATTGCAGGCGAGTTTTGCACCATGAGCAGCGGGACAGTATGAGTCGTCCCGACACGACTGTGGAGCGGGAGCGGAACAATCAGCCCCGCCTCAGGTACGAGGACCGATGTGATGGCAAGTGTGGCACAACTTTATCCCGAACCGGCTCCGATCGTGGCCTGCACTGTCTCGCGCAATGTGCAGAATTTTGATCTGCTGATCGAAGACATGGAAGCAGCACTGGGGGAGCGGTGGGGCGATCTGTCGTTCCAGGACGCGCTGGCCTTTTTCGACCAGCCCGATGCTGAACATCTCGAATTTGTCGCCCTCGCCGTGGATGGTGAGGATGAGGAAACAATGGCCGAGATTGCCGCTGTGGTCAGCGCGGCGCAAAAGCGCGGGATCAAGGTGATCCTGGTTGCCGATCAGGTCGGCCCCGCCGGGCTGCATCAGCTTTTGCGGATGGGCGCGGAAGATTTCGTGCCCTATCCGCTGCCCGAAGGCGCGCTGACGGAAGCGATTGAGCGGATCCGCCGCCCCGTTGCCCCGCCCGCCGGGATCGCAGCGCCCCCGGTCGCCCAGCAGCCCGACGCCCCCGCCTTTCGTGCCGGCGGCGACCGTGATGGCGTGGTGCTGCCGGTCCATGGCCTTGCGGGCGGTGTGGGCGGCACGACCTTTGCCGTCAACCTCGCGTGGGAGCTGGCAAATCTTTCGAAAACCAATCCGCCGCGCGTGGCACTGATTGACCTAGATCTGCAGTTCGGCTCGATTGCGACCTGCCTTGATCTGCCGCGCCGCGACCAGATCTTTGACGTGCTGTCGGATGTCTCCTCGATCGACAGCGACAGCTTTGTGCAGTCCATGCTGACCTTCAATGAGCGCCTGCACGTCTTCACCTCACCGCCCGATATGCTGCCGCTGGATTTCGTCACCTCTGAGGATGTGTCGAAGCTGATCACCATGGCGCGGGCGAATTTCGATTATGTCGTGATCGATGTGCCGAAAACCATCGTGCAGTGGACGGAAACGGTTCTGAACCACGCCCATGTCTATTTCGGTCTGATCGAACTCGATATGCGCTCGGCACAAAATGCCCTCAGGCTGGTGCGGGCGCTGAAGGCTGAGAACCTGCCCTGGGAGAAGCTGCGCTTTGCGCTGAACCGCGCGCCGGGCTTCACCGATCTCTCCGGCAAATCCCGCGCAAGGCGCCTCGCCGAAAGCCTTGCCATTGATATTGAGATCATGCTGCCCGATGGCACGCGGCAGGTGACCCAGGCCAATGACCACGGCGTGCCGCTGGCCATCAGCGCCGCCAAGAACCCGCTGCGTAAGGAAATTCAGAAAATCGCCCGGCAGATCAGCGAAACCAACGCTGCTGCCGAAGCCGCCCGCCTCTGAGGGGTCCGCCGATGTTCTCACGCTACCGCAAAGCTGCCGCCGATCGCAAAACCGAAACGCCGGCTCCGGCCCCTGGCACTCCGGCCCCGCCCGCAGCAACGCCCGCAAGCGCCGCCCCGGCAGAGGCACCGCGCCCGCCCGTGATGCCGGGCGGGATGCTGAAATCCGCCCCCCGCGCAGCGGTGCAGCCCGCACAGACCGCCGCCGCCGACAAAGAGCGCAAGCGCAAAGACCGCCTGAGCGAGCTGAAATCGGATCTGCACAAGCGCCTGCTGGAACAGCTGAACCTTGGTGCGCTGGAACATGCCTCAGAGGCCGATCTGCGCGCGGAAATCGGCAGCATCTCGACAGAAGTCCTTGGCGAAATGGCGGTCGTCCTGAGCAAGGAAGACCGCTCGCAACTGTTTCAGGAGCTTTATGACGAGGTCATGGGCCTTGGCCCGATTGAGCCTTTGCTGAAAGATGACAGCGTCAACGATATTCTGATCAACGGCCCGCATCAGGTCTTTGTGGAACGCGCGGGCAAGCTGGAACTCTCTGATATCTCGTTCAAAGACGAAAAGCACCTGCTGCGGATCATCGACAAGATCGTCTCGGCTGTGGGGCGTCGGGTGGACGAATCGAACCCCTATGTCGACGCGCGTCTGATGGATGGCTCGCGCTTCAACGCGATGATCCCGCCGGTTGCGGTTGACGGCTCGCTGGTCTCGATCCGGAAGTTTAAGAAAGAAAAGCTGAAGATCGAAGATCTGGTCCGTTTCGGGGCCTTCACCGAAGAGATGGCGGCCTATCTTGAGGCTGCGGTCTCAACCCGGCTGAATGTCATCGTCTCGGGCGGGACCGGCTCGGGCAAAACCACCACGCTGAACGCCCTGTCGTCTTTCATCGCCGATGATGAGCGGATCCTGACCATTGAAGATACCGCCGAACTTCAGCTGCAGCAGACCCATGTCGGCCGGATGGAAAGCCGCCCGCCGAACGTCGAAGGCAAGGGGGCGGTGACGCAGCGCGACTGTCTCAGGAACGCGCTCCGGATGCGGCCTGACCGCATCATCGTGGGCGAGACCCGCGGCGAAGAGGTCATCGACATGCTGCAGGCGATGAACACCGGCCACGATGGCTCGATGACCACGATCCACGCCAACAACGCCCGCGACGCGGTCAGCCGTCTGGAAAACATGATCGCCATGTCGGGGATTGAAATGCCGCTGAAGGCGATGCGCAGCCAGATTGCCAGCGCTGTGAACCTGATCGTCCAGGCCTCGCGTCTGCAGGACGGCTCGCGGCGCATGACCTCGATCACCGAGATCACCGGGATGGAGGGCGACGTGATTTCCATGCAGGAGATCTTCCGCTATGAGCGCCGGGGAACCGCGCCCGACGGTAAGATCATCGGGCGCTTCAATGCTACCGGCGTGCGCTCGGCCTATTCCGACCGGTTCAAGCAATGGGGCTATGACCTGCCGGCCTCGATCTATGAGCCGCTGCCGTGAGGAGCCTGTAAAACATGGAATTTTCCAGTGCCCCGCTGATCTACGGCCTTGTGGCCCTTGCCGTCTTTGTGCTGGTTGAGGGGCTTTATCTGACGGTCTTTGGCAAATCGATCAGCCTTGACCGCAAGGTAAACCGCCGCCTCGCCCTGTTGGAAAAGGGCGGCTCGCGCGAGCAGGTGCTGGAGCAGCTGCGCAAAGAGATGAACCAGCATCTCAAAGCGCGCGGCATCCCGCTTTATTCGATGCTCGCAGCCAAGGCGCAAAAGGCCAATATTGCCTTTTCACCCGGTGCGCTGGTGCTGATCATGTTCGCCATGACCGGCGTGGCCTATATCGGCCTTTCGGTCGGAACTGAGGCTGAGGCCCCGGTCCGGATCGCGGTGGCTTTTCTGATCGGCTTTGGCGGGGTCTATGTCTGGATCAGCCGTAAAGCCTCGAAACGTATCGCTTTATTTGAAGAGCAACTGCCTGATGCCGTCGAGCTGATGGTGCGCTCGCTGCGGGTGGGCCATCCCTTCAACTCCTCCGTGCAGATCGTTGCGAAAGAGATCCCCGACCCCCTTGGCACCGAATTTGGCCTGATCGCCGATGAGGCGACCTATGGGCGCGATGTCTCTGAAAGCCTTCGCGCGCTGGCTGAGCGGCTGGATCTGCAGGATCTGCGCTTTCTTGCGGTGGCGGTCTCGATCCAGCAGCAGTCCGGCGGCAACCTTGCCGAGGTGCTGGACGGGCTGTCAAAGGTGATCCGCTCGCGGTTCAAGCTCTTTCGCCGGGTGCGCGCCATCACGGCTGAGGCCAAATGGTCGGGGATGTTCCTGTCGGGCTTTCCCATCGTTGCCATGGTGATGATCCAGATCATCAAGCCTGATTATTACGACGGCGTGAAGGACACGCCGATTTTCATTCCGGTGGCCATGGTGGTCGGCGTTTTTCTGATCATCAACGTGATCTACATGAAGATCATGGTTAACATTAAGGTCTGACGCCATGGATGAGCCCTCCTCCCTGATGGCCACGCTGCAAGGCGCGCTCGGACCCGCCGGGCCGGTTCTGCTGGCAGGCTTCCTTGGCCTCGTGCTGATCGCCCTGGCGCTGCCGGCCATGCTGAAACGGCGCGAGGATCCCCTCGACAAGCTGAAGCGGGAGACCAGCACCCGCGCGCGCTCCGACCAGAGCAAGGCGCTGCGCACCTCAGATTACAGTGACAAGCTGCAGCGCTTTGCCCAGTTCCTCGAGCCCGCAAAAGCCGAGGAAATGTCGGCCGCGCGGCTGAAGATGATGCAGGCGGGCTACCGCGGCCGCAATTCGGTGCGCAGCTATCACGCGGCGCAATTCGTGCTGGGCCTGTCGCTTCTGGTGATCGGCGTGCTGTGGGTCCTGCTGACCACAGAGGGAGAGATGGATACCCAGGAGCTGCTTTTGAAAGGCATGTTGCCGGGGGTTCTGGGCTATTACACGCCGGTCTACTGGGTGCAGCGGCGCGTGCAGATGCGCCGCGAAGAGATGATCAACGGCTTTCCCGACAGCCTTGATATGATGCTGGTCTGCGTCGAAGCCGGGCAGTCGCTCGATCAGTCGATCATTCGGGTGGCGAAAGAAATCCGCGCCGGATATCCGGCACTTGGCGAAGAATTTGAGATCGTGGCCCAGGAGATCAAGGCCGGCAAGGAACGCGCGCAGGTCATGCGTGACCTCGGTGAGCGCTCGGGCGTGCCTGATATTGCCTCTTTCGTCACCACCATGGTGCAATCGGCGACCTTCGGCACCTCGATCGCAGAGGCGCTGCGGATCTATGCCTCTGAGATGCGCGACAAGCGCGTCATGCGCGCCGAGGAAAAGGCCAACGTTCTGCCGACCAAGCTGACGCTCGGCACGATGCTCTTTACCGTCCCGCCTTTGATGATCATTCTGATCGGGCCCTCGATCTATGGTATTGTGACCACGCTTGGCTCTCTCAGGTGACCTCTTGATCCGACTGCGATTTCTGCCCGTCCTCGCCCTTGGCCTTACCCTTTCGGGCTGCGGGCTGGCGGGGGGGAACAGCCCTGACACCACGCCGGGCCTTGATGCGCGCGGCCGTGCGGTTGACGGGCTGACCGTCGGCCACCGCCTGCAGGAAGCCGGAGAGCACGAACTGGCGCTGCGGGCTTACTACCGCGCCGCGGCGGCGCAGGGCGCGACGGCGGATGTCCTTTCCGCCATCGGATCCGCCAATCTGTCGCTGGGCCGTCTGGGTCAGGCCGAAAATATCCTGCGCCGCGCGCTTGAGCAGGAGCCCGACTTCGTCCCCGCCCTGAACAATCTTGGCGTCGTTCTGATGGAAAAGGGCGAGACCGGAGAGGCCGCCCGCACCTTCCAGAAGGCCTTCGCGCTCGACAGTGGCAAAACAGACGCCATCCGCGAAAACCTGAGACTGGCCCTCGCCCGCTCCGGCCCGGAGCGTTATTCTGAGCCGGAAGAGGCGAAGGGGTTCGCGCTGCTGCGGCAGGGACAGGGGAGTTATCTCCTCGTCACCAGATAAGCCGATGCGCGGACCGGGTGAGCAGTAAAAAGGGACGCAAAATGCGCCAGTCGTCAGTGGTGATCGCGCTCTGCTTTGCAGGGTTCGTGCTCTCGGGGTGTGGCCGGGGCGGCAATGATGTGGATCAGGCCCTGAAAGATATGACGGCGGTGGATGAGAACAATCTCTCTGACGTCATGCTGACTGTGGCCGACCCGCGCGAAGCGGTGAGTTATTTCACCCGGGCGCTGGCGGAAAATCCGGGCCGCATTGATGTCCGCCGCAACCTCGCCAAAGCGCATCTGCGCGCGGGCCAGGCGCCCGAGGCCGCGAAGCTCTTTGAGGCCCTGGCCAATGCCCCCGAAGGTCTGGCCGATGACCGGGTCAACCTCGCAGAGGCCCATATCCGCGCCAATGACTGGAAGCGGGCCGAGGCCGTGCTGAATTCGATCCCCCCCACCCATGAGACGTTCCAGCGCTACCGCCTGGAGGCCATGGTGGCCGATGCCAATAAGAACTGGAAAAAGGCCGACAGCTTTTATGAGATCGCCTCAGGCCTGACCGACCGCCCGGCGGGGGTGTTGAACAACTGGGGTTACTCAAAATTGACGCGTGCGGATTACAAAGGGGCAGAGAAGCTCTTTGTGGATGCGCTGCGCTATGATCCAAAGCTCTTTACCGCCAAAAACAACCTCGTTATGGCACGCGGCGCGCAGCGGAAATATGATCTGCCGGTGGTGGAGATGACCCAGACCGAGCGGGCGGAACTGCTGCACACCATGGCGCTGACCGCGATCAAGGCGGGCGATGTGCGCACCGGGCGCGGCTTGCTGCAGGAAGCGGTTGAGACCCATCCGCAGCATTTCGACGCCGCCTCCCGCGCCCTGCGTGCTCTGGAAGGGACTGTAAAACAATGACCTTCGCCACGACCGCGACCGAAGCCCTGTGGTTTTTGCCCTTTGTGGCCCCCGTCGCCTTCTACGTCGCCTGGAGCGATATGGCGGCGATGAAGATCCCCAATAAGGCGGTTCTGGCGCTGCTGGTGGTCTATGCGGTGATCGGGCTGATCGCCCTGCCCGTCACCGATTACGCCTGGCGCTGGCTGCATTTCGGGGTGGTGCTGGTGATCGGTTTCGGGCTGACCATGCTGGGGGCCATGGGCGGGGGGGATGCGAAATTCGGCGCGGCCATGGCGCCCTTCATTGCGCTGGCCGATCTGAAGGGGTTTTTGCTGATCTTTTCGGCCTCGCTGCTGGCGGCCTTTGCGGCGCATCGTCTGGCGCGCTCCATCCCGGCGTTGCGCGCCCTGGCCCCCACCTGGGTCTCCTGGAGCAGCCCGAAGTTTCCCATGGGCCTCGCGCTGGCGGCCTCGCTGATGATCTATCTGGGGCTGGCGGCAGCGCAGTAAGAAAAAGGGCCCCCCGGGGCCCTTACTTCGCTTCCCTGCGGGTGAGCAGCGCCTGAAGTTCATTCAGCGTCAGCGTGGTCTCGCCCCGGTGGATCATCGCATGGCAGTTCGGGCAGACCGGCACCAGATCGCGCGGCGGCTCAACGCCGCTTTGATGGTGGAAATGCATGAAGCCTTCGCCGCGCGCGCCATAGGTTTTGCCGAAATCCATCCCGCAGCCCTGACAGGCAAGACGCCCCTCGGCCACGGCACGCCAGGCTTTCTCCGCAGAGGCCCTGGCGACCGGATCGCGCTCACGCATCGAGCGGGTGATCTGGCGCTCCGCGCCCTCAAACCCGGCGGGAAGCTGGTCCATGCTTTCGGGGTTTTCTGCCAGATCGGCCGCGCCCTGATCGGGGCCCGGCACGCTGAACCCAGCACGGCGCAGACGATCACGGGCAAAGGCCGCGCTGAAACCGCCACCATGGCTGGCTTCAACCGCCACACCCCAGACCGCTTTGACAGGGATCAGATCGGGCTGCTCGGGATGGCGCACGAACCAGTGCCGCTCGCCGTGAAAGCCCTCGGGCACGCCCTCTTTAAGGATGCGGTCCATGACCTCGCGCAGCTTTGCGGCATCAGGCTCCGGCGGGCGCGGCTTCAATCCGTCCTCCCCATCGGGGGCAAGCCAGAAGATCAGCTCTTCCTCGCGCTCGGCCTCAAGGCGGATGCGGCGGCGGCTGCACTGCGCCGAAAGCGCGCTGAGGATCAGATCGAAGCCTTCCTCGCCATGCGCAATGCGCATCCAGCCCGCCTCAATCAGCTCATCGCTCAGCGAGGGAGCGGCGCTTTCTTCCTCGGCCTCGGCCTCAACATCGCCACCGCGCGCCAGCAGCATCGACCAGCCCAGCGGCTCAATCAGCAGACCATTGGCATCGGCGAGGCAGGCGAATTCCACCGCCCCCGCCAGATGCGTATTATAGCCCCGCACATCGCGGCGCCCGAATGTCCGGTGCTCACGAATGCCCCGGGCAAGGTCGATCATATTCACGCCTCCATCGCCTCCAGCTCGTCGATGAAGCCTGCAATCATGCTCAGGCCCTTGTCCCAGAACGCCGGGTCCGAAAGATCAAGGCCGAAGGGCGCCAGCAGATCCTTGTGATGCTTCGAGCCACCGGCCTTCAGCATCTCAAAATACTTCTCTTCAAACTCCGGCAGACCATCGGCGTAAGCGGCATAAAGCGCGTTCACCAGGCCATCGCCGAAGGCATAGGCATAGACGTAGAAGGGCGAATGCACGAAATGCGGCACATAGGACCAGAAGGTCTCATAGCCGTCCATGAAGACGAAGGCATCGCCAAGGCTTTCGGCCTGAACCGACATCCAGAGCGCGTTGATGCCATCGGGCGTCAGTTCGCCATCGGCGCGGGCGGCGTGCAGTTTGCACTCAAAATCATAAAAGGCGATCTGGCGGACCACCGTGTTGATCATATCCTCAACCTTGCCCGCGAGCAGGGTCTTGCGCTCTGCCGGGGTTTTGGCACCGTCAAGCAGCTTGCGGAAGGTCAGCATCTCGCCAAAGACCGAAGCGGTTTCCGCAAGCGTCAGCGGGGTTGACGACAGCATCTCGCCCTGGCCCGCCGCCAGCACCTGGTGGACGCCGTGGCCAAGTTCATGGGCCAGCGTCATCACATCGCGCGGTTTGCCGAGGTAGTTCAGCATGACATAGGGGTGGACCGTGGTGACGGTCGGATGCGCAAAGGCCCCCGGCGCTTTCCCGGCTTTCACCCCCGCATCAATCCAGCCCTTTTTGAAGAAAGGCTCAGCGAGATCGGCCATGCGCGGATCAAAAGCGCCATAGGCCTCCATGACGGTCTTCTCCGCCTCTTCCCAGGAGACGACTTTCGGCGTCTCGCTCGGCAGCGGTGCGTTGCGGTCCCAGACCTGCAGCTTCTCCAGCCCCATCCATTTCGCCTTCAGGCGGTAATAGCGGTGCGAGAGTTTCGGATAGGCCGCGACCACGGCATTGCGCAGCGCCTCAACCACCTCAGGCTCAACGTGGTTTGAGAGGTGCCGGGCATGCTGGGGGGTCGGCATTTTGCGCCAGCGGTCGTCGATCTCTTTTTCTTTCGCCAGCGTGTTATGCACCCGGGCAAAGAGTTTGATGTTTTTGTCAAAGACCGCCGCCAGCGCCTTTGCCGCCGCTTCGCGTTTACTGCGGTCGGGGTCGGTCATCAGGTTCAGCGTGGCTTCAAGGTTCAGCTCATCTTCTTCAAACGGCAGTTTGAAGGTGAGGCCCGCCATGGTCTCATCAAAAAGCTTGTTCCAGGCCGAAGCGCCCACCACCGAGGCGTCGTGCAGAAACTTCTCCAGCTCATCCGAGAGCTGGTGCGGGCGCATGGCGCGCATCCGCTCAAAGACCGGCTTATAGCGGGCGAGACCCTCGTTTTCCGCCAGACGGGCGTTCAGCGCCGCATCTTCGAGGCGGTTGAATTCCAGCGAGAAGAAGACCAGCGGCGTGGTGGCATCGGTGATGCGCTCCTGCACGGCTGAGATGAACTGCGCACGCTCAGAGTCCATGGTGTTTTGATAATAGCGCAGCCCCGCAAAGGACATCAGCCGGCCGGCGATCACATCGATCTCTTCATAGCGCTGCACGCAGGCCAGCAGGCCCGCCGCATCAAGGCTGTGAAGCTTGCCTTCGTAATCGCCAGCAAAGGCCGCAGCCTCTTCGTCGAGCCAGTCGAGATCGCGGGCCAGTTCCGGCGCATCCTCTGAGGTATAGAGGTCGCTCAGATCCCATTCGGGCAGATTGCCGAAGCCACCAGCCCCCTTCGCTCCGGTCGTGGCATCAAAGGCGGGGCGCGGGAAAGAACGGGTCATGGAAGCCTCTCAAGCGTTGCACCCCGAATACATAAGAGGACCGCCCCCGGGGTGCAACGGCGGCCTCTTCCGGTTCGCAAGAACGGCGGTTTACTGAACAACAACCTCATCGGCGCGCAGATAGCCCAGCACGACCCGCGCCCGCTCATCCAGCAGGTCGAGATCCAGGTGGGTATCGGAAAGCCGTTCGGTCAGGTTTTGCATCCGCGCCAGCTCTGCCTCAAGTTCGGCCTTGCGAACTTCGAGTTTTGCGATGTCGGCGGAGATCTGAACCCGGCGGAAGATCCCGTGATCTCCCTGCATCGCCGCGAAGGCGAAGTAACCCGAAATGGCCACAGCACACATCATCCAGAGTGCTGTGGCCACGGGTGGGCTGGAATGAGTGCCTGTCATGGTCTGCCTCACAGGGGTCTTTTCGCCCCTTGTGCTGATGTTATGGCACAGGTGATTCGCAATGTGAATCCCTCTGATTCGCCGCTGGGTAGTTTTTTTCGCCTATTTGCAGAATCACACCCGTAAAGGATGCTCTTTTGCGGGAGGACTGATCATGTTTTACGCAGGAAGAAGCCGCCAGACCACTCACGAGGTGTTCAACCAACCCGAAGCTGCCGCCCGTGACCTCTGGGCCACAGATGCGCCGCTGCGGCACTGGGTGGGCGCGGCGGGGGCGGATGCGGCGCATCTGGCTGATTTCGGTGCCAAAGCCGGATCGGCTGAGATGCGCGAGGCCGGTTCTGAGGCCAACCGCCACCCGCCCGAGCTGCGGCTGTTTGATCGCAGCGGCCGCAGGCTCGATGAGGTGGCCTTTCATCCCGCCTATCACAAACTGATGGATCTGGGCCTCTCCTCGGGCCTTGCCGCCCTACCCTGGGAGGGGGCGGCAATGGGTCACAGCACCCATGCCGCGATGCTTTATATGCTGAGCCAGGTGGAGCCCGGCGTCTGCTGCCCGATGACCATGACCTATGCGGCTCCGGCGGCACTTGCCACCACGCCCGCGCTGGCCGCCGACTGGCTGCCAAAGCTGACTGCGCGCGCCTATGACCCTGCGGCTGCGCCCATCGCGGCCAAGCGCGCCGCCACCATGGGCATGGCGATGACCGAAAAGCAGGGCGGCTCGGATGTGCGGGCCAATACCACCCGCGCCAGCCGCGACGGCGATGACTGGCGGCTGACGGGGCATAAGTGGTTTTGCTCAGCCCCGATGTGCGACGGCTTTCTGACGCTGGCGCAGAGCGATGCGGGGCTCAGTTGCTTCCTGGTCCCGCGTTTTACCCCGGATGGCGAGCGCAACTCCCTGCAGATCCAGCGGCTGAAAGACAAGCTCGGCAACCGCGCCAATGCCAGTTCCGAGATCGAATATCACAACGCCTGGGCGCAACTGGTGGGCGCAGAAGGCGCAGGCGTGAAGACCATCATCGAGATGGTGCATCACACCCGCCTTGATACCGCCGTGGCCCCCGCAGGGCTGATGCAGGCAGCACTTTCCGAGGCCTTCTGGTGGGTTGAGGGGCGCTCGGCCTTTCAGCGCCGCCTGATCGACCAGCCGCTGATGCGCGCGGTCCTTGCCGATCTTTCGATTGAGGCGGAGGGGGCGCTGGCCCTGGCCATGCGGGTGGCGCGCGCCTTTGATACGCCTTCAGAGCGTGCTTTCGCGCGGATCGGCGTGGCGGTGGCGAAATTCTGGTCCAATAAACGCGCCCCCTGGCTGATCGTTGAGGCGATGGAGTGCCTGGGCGGCATGGGCTATGTCGAGGAAACGCCGCTGCCGCTTCTTTACCGCGAGGCCCCTTTGAACGGGATCTGGGAAGGCTCGGGCAATGTGATCTGCCTCGACATCCTGCGGGCGCTGGCCCGTGAGCCCGAAAGCGCAGAGGCCCTTCGCGCTGAGCTGCTCGCCGCGCGCGGGGCGGATCGCCGCTATGATGCCGCGCTGAAGGCGCATCTTGAGCGCTGGCCCACCCTGCCCCCGGAGGCCGAGGCCCGCTGGTTTGCCGAGCGGCTGGCGGTTCTGCTGGCCGGATCCATCCTTTTGCGCGAGGGCGATGCCGCCACCGCCGACGGCTGGATCGCCACCCGGATTGAGGGGGGGCACGGCCATGTGCCGGGCGCGCTCAGCGGGATTGATACCGACGCGATTCTGCACCGCAGACAAAGCGCCTGAGCCATGACAGAACCTGCGTTCCGCCCGGCAGCCCGCCGGGCAGAACGGTGATGCAATGACGCAGGCGGGATCAAAACATTCACCCTGCCCGAGAGGCTGCGGGCGAAAGCCGTTCTTTGTTGCACCGCCCGATTGCCCGTTTTTGCGCAGAGAGTTAGCCTTTCGCCATTCAGTGGCGGAGGAAACAGCCCATGACCCGGACTCCCGGTTTTGAAACCCTGCAGATTCACGCCGGCGCAAAGCCCGATCCGGCCACCGGTGCGCGTCAGGTGCCGATCTATCAGACCACCGCCTATGTGTTTCGCGACGCCGACCATGCCGCAAAACTCTTTAATCTTGAAGAAGTCGGCTATATCTATTCGCGACTGACCAATCCCACCGTCTCAGCGCTTGCCGAGCGGATCACCGCGCTTGAGGGTGGTGTGGGCGGCATCTGCTGCTCTTCGGGGCATGCAGCGCAGATCATGGCGCTTTTCCCGCTGATGGGCCCGGGCACCAATGTGGTGGCCTCCAACCGTCTTTACGGCGGCACCATCACCCAGTTGAGCCAGACAATCAAACGCTTCGGCTGGTCGGCGAAATTCGTCGACTTCGACGATCCGGCCGCCATGGAAGCGGCCGTAGACGACAACACCCGTGCCTTCTTTTGCGAGTCGATCGCCAATCCGGCCGGCTATCTGATCGACATCGCCGCCGCAGCAAAGGTGGCCGATAAAGTCGGCCTGCCGCTGATCGTCGACAACACCTCCGCCACGCCCTATCTGTGCAACCCCATTCAGCACGGCGCGACCCTGGTGGTGCATTCCACCACCAAATATCTGACCGGCAATGGCACCGTCACCGGCGGTGCGGTGATCGATTCCGGCAAATTCGACTGGGGCAAATCGGGCAAATTCCCCTCGCTCGCGGCACCTGAGCCCGCTTATCACGGGCTGAATTTCTATGAGGCCCTGGGTGGCATGGCCTTCACCTTCCACTCCATCGCCGTGGGCCTGCGCGATCTTGGCATGACGATGAACCCCCAGGCGGCGCATTACACGCTGATGGGCATCGAGACCCTGTCCCTGCGGATGGAGCGGCACGTTGAGAACGCCCGCAAAGTCGCCACCTGGCTGGAGGCCGATCCGCGCATTGAAAAAGTCACCTATGGCGGCCTTGAAAGCGCGCCCTGCTTTGAGCGCACGAAGACCATCTACACCAAAGGCGCAGGCGCGCTTTTCACCTTCGCGGTGAAGGGCGGCTATGCGGCCTGCGTGAAACTGGTGGAAAGCCTTGAGCTTTTCTCCCATGTCGCCAACCTTGGCGACACCCGCAGCCTGATCATCCACCCCGCCTCCACCACCCACCGCCAGCTTTCCGAGGCGCAGCAGGTGGCCGCCGGGGCCGCGCCGAATATGGTGCGCGTCTCAATCGGGATTGAGACGGCCGTGGATATCATCGCCGATCTCGATCAGGCGCTGAGCAAAGCAACCGCCTGATTTCTGAGAGACTTCCCCACAGAGCCCCCTTCCCCGCGAAGGGGGCTTCTTTTTTGCCAAGCCCCGCCAGTTTCGGGAAAAAATCGCCTCCGGGCACAAATTCTTTGCGCCCCCCTCTTGCACCACCCGGCGGGGACAGCTATTCACCCCTCACCGAAAGGACGCTGCAGTAGCTCAGTGGTAGAGCACTCCCTTGGTAAGGGAGAGGTCGAGAGTTCAATCCTCTCCTGCAGCACCATCCCTTCGACATTAGTGCTGCAGTAGCTCAGTGGCAGAGCACTCCCTTGGTAAGGGAGAGGTCGAGAGTTCAATCCTCTCTTGCAGCACCATAAAATCCAAAATATTGATTGCAATTCAAAGTTTTAACCCAGGCTCTGAATTTTCAGTCCCCCTTTGATCGCACCGACCAATGGGCCCTTTGTTCCCCGGTTGAGGGTGCTTTGCAGCCCGCCGGGACCCTGCCCCGGCAGGAAGCCCCCGGGGCGGAGTAACCGCCCTCTCTGCCCCCCCCGCAGATGCTGCGCCTGCCCGGCGGCCCGACACTGGCCTGCGCAATTTCACCTCCGCCTGGCTTCACGAATTTCCATTACCTCCCGTCTCAGTCTGTCTGATGATTAACCATGTCGGCTCAATTCACGGCAGAAGCTGAGCGAGCGCGGCTTACTTTCACCGCTGGCCATAGGATGTGCCCAGCCCTCTCTCAAGCGAGGGGACTGGTATGTCTGATGAACAGCTGGAAATGTTTTTTGGTCTTCCCTCTCTGACGGCGGCTCCCGCCGCTGACGCACCCGAGGCAGCGCCCGATGCGTCGCCACCACCAGATGTACAGGCTGCGACAGAGGCCAGCCTGGAAACTGAGCCACAGAAGGCGCAGCCGGACCGCAGGCCTGCACGCAGCTTTCCGCCAGAACGGCCGCACCCCGGCTGGTTCTCAGGGTCAATGAGGTCGCACAACGTTACGGCGTCTCCCCCGCGACCGTCTGGCACTGGCCGCAGACAGTTGAGGGCTTTCCCGGTCCCGTCAGGATCGGCCCGGGCACAACCCGCTGGTATCCCGAAGATCCTGAGGAATGGGATGCACAGGCCCGTGGGGCGGCGAAGGGAGGCCGCTCACGACCAGATCCTACCGAAAGGTCAGCCTGCACAAAAATCCCGCCTGCTCGACGGAAGGAGTGCTGAGCCGCTACGCCATCTCCCCGAACACGCTGTCGAACCGGAAAGCTCAGGGCCTGCGGCATATTGAGGGCACCCGGCCCAATCTCTTCCCTGGCGCGGAGCTGATCCGCTTTCATAAAGCGCGCGCAGGTCGGGCGACCAAAGGAGAGAGCCTGCAGGATGGTGAGTTCAGGGGCCTCACCTGCAGGACAGCCATCACCCCTGTTCCGGACAGTGTTGCGATCAGACCGGGCCGGAAAGGCCAGCGGATGGGATATGGCCAATGCCACGAGTGCCAGGCCCAGGTCTGTAAGATGCTGAACGAGACGGAATGCGGCGCGCTCGAAAGCGGTGATTTTCTCAGCACCAGCCTTTGGCCTGCAGACGAAGAGAAAGGGCCGTTGACTGCCGATACCGGGATTTCAGAGGACGGATCTCTTCGGTAAAATCCTCACAACGAACAGCTGCTGTTTCAATGGCAGCTCTATGCAGAGCGGCATGACCTCAAGACCATGCTGGCCCATATGGCGGATATCCGGCGTTTCGGGGCAGCCATCGGGCTGAAAGGCCTGCGGCAGACGACGGCGGAGGACGTGGCCCGCTACCGGAAGATGATGATTGAAGGGGCGCGGGGGACAGGCAGTCACCGCCCCTTGAGCGCCTCAACCGTGCGTCACGCGGCCCCGGCCCTGAAAGCCTTCATTTTGGGCCTGGCAAACATATCGGCGCGGCACAGATCGAGGAACTGGCGGGCGACTTTGAACTGCCGAAAGAGCTGCACCAGCAGGTCATGCCGCGCAGGCGACGTCACTATGTCAGTCTGGCTGAGGCGCTGCAGGCGGTCCTGCAGCTGCCGTCGCATACATTTGCAGAACGAAGCGACCGCGCGATTGTGGCGCTGGCCTATACCTGCGGTCTGCGGGAAAACGCGCTGATTACGCTGCGGCTCAGGCATCTTGATGTCGTGGCAAAGATCATCGGGCATAACGGCCGCGAGCTGCGCGCGAAGAATGGCAAAAGCTTCCGGGCGAAGTGGTTTCCCGGAACCGAGCCGCTTTACCCCATCATCACAGGCTGGCTTGAAGAGATACACGCGCTGAGCCCGGGGATGCCCTGTTCCCGGCACTGGACGTCCTCATCGCCGCCCGGGACAGCAAAGAGCACGTCCCCTGGCCAACCATGAAGACCCCTTCAGCCGGGGATGCCGCATTCCGCCCCTAAAGCGCAGGCCAGATGCTGCGGGTCACGCCTCACTCAGTCCGTCACACGCTGGGCGAATTGGGACTGCAAATCTGCAGGCCCCCTGAGGAGCTTCAGGCCTGGTCTCGGAATTTGGGTTACGAAGACGAAAACACGACCTACCGGAACTATGGAAAGATGTCGGTCGACCATCAGATGGACCTCATGGAGGAGCTGGCTTCGAATGTGCAGCGTCGGGCCTGCGGCTTGCAAAAACGGGCGGCAGCTGAGGAGTCGCATGCATTGCTGCGCAGGGCCGTTGAGTTCTTAGAAGCCGGCAGAGGCCGATGATGCGTAAACCTCCCTGCGTCTCACAGGGCTTGCCCTGACCTGCCACTGAACTTTCATCCGGCCGCGACTTGCGCCCGGTTGTTGTTGACGCCGATCGGCGCAGGTTGAGCAATCGCCCGACGCGGGGAGCTTTCATCTCGCGCGGCGGGGCGGGCGATTGCGGTGCTCAGGGCCCGGCGTCGTCAGCGGGGGGCGGTCGTCCAGGGCCGAATGGGGGCGCTCGGTGTTGTCGCCTTCGGTCCAGACCGCGATCCCGACGCGCGCATGTGCCAGATTGCGGAATATTGTCTCGTTGAGCAGCTCGTCGCGCATCCGCCCGTTGAGGCTTTCGACGTGGAGCAGGCGAAGGCCATCGGTTCGAGAGAGCCTGCGACGGTTCTGCATGGGCTTGCCCGGCGCGATGTCGTGCCATTCGATCCGATGCTCCTGGGCGAAGCTCAGGATGGCATTGGAGGTGAACCCCGTTCCATAGCATATTGGGAAGACGACGCTGATGGAGGTTATGGCCAGCTGTGCAGCCTCCAAATTGCGCAGCAGGTGGCCATAACCGGCACTCAGGTCTCCTCTATGGTTTTGCGAACCAACACCATAGAGGAGACCGGCCATGGCCAAGTCGAAGCATATGCAGGAGGCCCGCGTTTTGGTAGGCATCGATCTTTCCAAGAGCCGTCATGAAGTGCTGATTGCGATGCCCGGAAAGACCCGGCGCAAGCGCATGACGGTGCTGAACTCGGGCGAAGATTTCACACGCCTGATCGATGTTTTGTCGAGCTTCGGGCTACCGGTCACGATCGGCTTCGAGGCTACGGGCAACTATCACCGCGCTTTGATGTTTGCACTTGGTGCGGCGGGCTTTGAGCTCAGTCTGGTGTCGTCTGTAGCCTTGGCGCGGACCGGGGAGGCCCTGCACAACTCCTGGGACAAGAACGATCCAAAAGACGCGCAGGTCATTTTGCATATGCTGGAGATCGGTGCTGTTCAGGTCTTCTGCGACCCGTTGGTGGCCGGCACGAACGACATTCAGGAGATATCCAAAACCTATGAGATGGTCTCCAAAGCAAAGACGGAACTATGGCACCGGATCCTCACCCATTATCTGCCGCTCTATTTCCCTGAGGCAGACCGCTTTCACCGCAGTTCGCGGAGCGATTGGTTCCTGGCCTTTTTGGAGGCCTCTCCATCCCCCCATATGATCACGGCCATGGGTAAGGAAGACTTTATCGCAGAGGCGTCGCCGATCGTTGGGCGCAGGGTGGGTAAGACCGCACTTCTGGCGGATATATATGAGACATCAAAGATGTCCGTAGGTCTGCCGGTCGATGCAACATCAGATGCCATTCGCATGTTCCGTCTGGTGCTGTCACAGGGGCGCGCCCTCATCCAGCATCGCAATGCCATCGAGGCGCGAGCCGTCGAACTCCTGGCCCACCACCCGGACTATAAGCTTTTGACCTCCATACCAGGTATTGGGCCCATCAACGCCCTCTCCGTTCTGGCCGAAGCGGGGGATGTGCGGCGCTTTCGCCATCATCGGCAATTCCTGAAGTTTTGCGGTATGGATTTAGCCACGGTCCAGTCGGGCTCCTTCCGGGGCCGGACAAAGCTATCCAAATACGGCAATGCCCGGTTGCGGCGGACTTTGTGGATTGCCGGACAGGCCGCAGTGCTCAAACCGGCAAACAGCTTTCGTGATAAGTTCGAGCGCTACATCTCGCTCGACCGCCGCACCCCCGATCTGCGGCGCAAAGCCTATACTGCCATCGCAGCCAAGATGGCGCGCACCATTCACGCCGTGATCAAATCCGGCGAACCCTATCGCCCTTTCTTTGAAGGGGTGAGCCCAGGCGGAAGGACCTCTCTCACTTCGTGCCGTGGAGGCGCCTAAGCGCGACCTCGCAGATAATGTTCGGGCCTTCCGCTTGGGATTTAGGATCTCGTTTTGAGGACGGTGAGGGCAGAGAAGTCTGACCCTGTATTTGCTATGGAAGAGACCACTTCTTGACGGCGGAGCCCGCCTGGGCAACTCTATACAGGCAGTCGTGCACACGATTGCCCTGAGATCTGATGGCCAAATCAGCCAAATCTTCCCATCCCAGGACGTTGTCGCTGACGATCCTGCCGGGTTTGCCACGGCGCTCGGGGAGGGCCGTCAGTTCACGCACCACGCGCCACGTGGCGCCCCGGGATCGCAGTGTCCGGGATCGCTGCGGGGCATTCCCGAGTGACGTCGTCGACCACGTTGAGGCCCGGGAAGCGATGGCCGCCCGCGAACTGGTCAGGCACGAACCGAAGGTCCGCGAAGCGAAATCCAGCGACCAGCGCGCCTTGGGCCGCGCCTCGACCAGGATCGGGGCTCGCGTCCCGATCGCCTTTCGCCTGCGCACCGTCAGGCCTTCCTCGCGGCAGAGCCGACAGATCCGATTGATCCCGGAAAGCTCGCCCTCGCGCCGCAGCAGCACGAAGAGCCACCGATAGCCGAACCTTCTGCGCTCGTTGGCCAACTCCCGCAACCGCCCAGGTAGCACCGTGTCCGGCTCACGCCGGGCCCGGTAGCGGACCATTTTGCGATCAGCCCCGGCAATCTGACACGCCCCTGCTGCGCGACAAACAATCCCCCGGACTGTTTGTTTCACGCTTGCAGGCCCGAGAGCCCGGATAA
>NZ_RRAZ01000027.1 GCF_003863335.1 Falsigemmobacter faecalis
GCTGAAAGAAAGTGGTCCTGCACTCAGGACTATTTCAGCACCCTGGTAGGCATATCCCTAAGCCTTCAAAATGGTGCTTACGTGTCCGGTCGAAAGGGGGGCCAGTTCACGGCATCAGACACGGATCGTCTCATGGCTCACCCTGATCCCGCGCCCGGCCAGAAGGTCCTGGGCGGCGCGCAGGCTGAGCCGCAGCGGAAGTACGAGCAGAAGGCACAGCCAATCACAGTGCGGGGTAATGATACCCTTCAGGCCGAAGGTCATGGGAAAATATCACCCGTCGAAACGACCCGCTTCGATCGCAGATGGCAAACCTGACAATGCCGGCGACACCTGAGCCGTCATGACACCTCACTCCGGGCACAGGACCTTTTTGATGCCTCATGCGCATTGCCCGGAGTGATTTCAAACCTGCGTTTGAATGCGGTCGCAAAATTTGAGGTATTGGAGTAGCCGGCTATATGCGCCGCCTGCTGTATGCTCGCTCCCCCGTGCGTGAGCGCCGCCAGTGCCGCATCCATACGTTGGTTGCGGATGAAACTGCTGGGGCTGCAATTCAAGGCATTGAGGCAGAGGCGCTGCAGGCTGCGCAGGCTTAACCCACAGGCCTCGGCCATCTCTGCCGGTCCCCAGCCGTCCTTGTTCAGATTGCTCGCGATATAGGCCGTTATCCGCTGCAGGCGTGGATCGGCAGAGGCCCGCGAAGATGACGTTACCTCTGTGTCGCGTAAGATGCCGGTGTACGACAGGGCAGAACGCACCAGATCGATACCGCAGGACATCAGCCGCAGGTTCAGCGCATTGCGCGACTGGCCGCCACCCATAAAACTGGAGTAGAGCGCTGAGATCGCTTCAGCCGTTGCCCGCATCCGATCGTCCGGCGTCCAGACCTTCTGCATCATTTTATCCGGAAGGGTTGCGACCGGCACTCTGTGGAGCTCAGGGCTTGACGGCTCTTCCACCATGCTGCCGGCCTGCGCCAGCCAGTCCGCATCGAAAGAAACGCTGATTTTGTTTAAAGGCGCGCCGTAACTTTCAAGATACTCAACGGCCTTGCCCCCTCGCAGGTGAAGTATGATTGCTTTCGGGCCTGCCTCTGCCGGCGACAAGGTGGATAAAGTGAAGGCTTTACCCTCAAAGACGAGCCGTTGGTGACCGTTCATCAGCACCATCAGAAGTATACGATCTTCGTCGATCACCCGTCGTGAAGGGGTGTCCTTCATTATTTGTTCGTGACGAACACCCACGCGAAAATTGCCTGGATAATGGAACACCGTCATTGGGGCACCCCTGATGCTGCACAAGTCTGCCAGTCAGTAAGCGCTGGCGCCCGACGAAATAAAAATGTCGCGCAGGCAAAACAGCATCTCATGGAGCATGGCGTCGAGAAGGTTATATTATCAGTGTAATTTACTCAACAATCATAAGAGATTGAAGGAAGCCCTCTGACTTCAATCTCTTATGCGCGTATCACAGACAGGATCATCATGTCATTGCCTTCTCCTCGTGCCAATCTTTGTCTGCTTGCGCTGACCAGCGCCTCAGTGCTGGCGCTGTCAACCGCGCTCCAGGCACAAGAACAGACAGAAGGCGAAGGTGAGACGCTCCTGAGCATCATTCAACTGGTCTCCGGCGGGCAGGATAACGTCGAGGCCACCGGCGGCACTGAGGTCAACGCTGACGATCTTGACCGGCTGAAACCCGATGATGTCTCGGATCTTTTCAGCCGTGAATCGAGCATTTCAGTCTCCGGGGGCGGTGGGGCAGCCAAGCGGGTGAGCGTGCTGGGTATCGAGCAGTCTTTGCTCGCCACCAGCGTGGATGGGGTCCCGCAAGGCGCAACCGCCTGGCACCATACCGGCTCAAATGTCGTTGATCCGGCATTTCTGAAAGCGGTCAAAGTTGAAGCCGGTGCCGCTGCTGCGGATGCCGGTTTTGGCGCAGGGGCAGGCTCGTTGCGCTATGAAACCGTCAACGCACATGACCTGCTGGACGCGGGGAAAGACATTGGCAGCCGTGTGGGAGTTGCCTTCGGCACCAATGGCCGTGGCACCTCGCTGAGCTTTGCTAATTACGGGCGCTATAAAGGTTTTGACTGGCTGGTCATGGTCAATGGGGCAGATGGCAAAGATTACAAAGACGGCGATGGCGTCGTTTCGCCAGGCACCCAGGCTGCAGGGCGTAACGCACTGGCCAAATTTGGTTTTGAAGCCGAAGGTCACCGTTTTGAGCTGGGCTACCAACGCAGCCGCGACAATTCTGATCGCCTGCAACGGCCCAATCTGGGCAATCCCGGCAGCCGCACCCTGCACCCGCTGAAGGTAAGCAACGGCTCTCTGAAACTGTCCTATACCACCACTGAAAGCACGGAATTCTGGAATCCAGAAGTTTCGCTCTATCTGAGCGACTTCAAATATTGGCGCGACAATTACTCGACCGATTTTGCGGGTGACGCAACCTTCAGCGAGCAGCAGTTTGGCGGTAAGGTCCAGAACACGTTTGACCTCGGCTACGGTCGGATCACCGCTGGTCTGGACTTCAACAGCCATGACTATTCGGTCGACAACTACGCAACCGCCGCACAATCCAACTACACGCGCTATCGTGATTTCACGACACAGCAGATCGGTCTGTTTGCGCAGGGACGCTTCGAGTTTGAAAATGGGATCAGCCTGTCGACGGGCGCACGCCTCGATCGCCATCGGTTTGACGACTGGAATGGCAAACGTTTCTCAGATACCGGCACCAGCCTGAATGCAACGCTGGCCTATCGTCTGAATGACACTGTTGAGATCTTCGCAGGTGCCTCGGACACCTGGCTGGGATATGTGGTAGGTGACTACGGCTATCTGCACGCACGTGTTAAAAACTTCCAAAGCTCACCTGATTTGCAACCCGGCCAGTCAAAAAATTACAAGATCGGCGCGAACTTCGGCGGCGACAGCTGGCAGGCGGGCGTGACTTTGTTCGACACCCGCGTGCGAAACCTGTTCGACTATGGCGCGGTGAAATCGGCCACTGTCCTGACCAACAAACCCGAGGAGTTCCGTTCCAAAGGCGTCACGCTGAATGCGGCCTATGATTTCGGTGCGACGAAAATCGGCGCAACCTATACCAAGGCAGATGTGACGGAAGGGGGCATCGATCTGGCCCCTTCAAATGGTGAGTTCTTCGCTCCTGTGGGCAAACAGGCGACACTGTACATCGATCACCGGATTGCCGATTGGGATATGAGCATCGGCGCGAGCGCGAGCTGGGCAGGCAGCCTGAGCGAGACCAGTAAAGGCACGACGGTCTATAACGCACTGGATGGCTATAACTTTGTAAATGCCTATGCAGAATGGACGCCTTCCTCCCACAAAGGCCTCGCCGTTCGCCTCGGCGTCGATAACCTCTTCGACCAACGCTATTCTGAGCGTTCCGGCTTTGGCAGCACCAACCGTCTTGATCCGGTTTACGCACCCGGTCGTACCATGACGTTGAAAGCCAGCCTGAAGTTCTGACACACCACCGAACCAGTCCTGAGTGCAGGGCTGGTTCGGCTTTCACGGCTGTTCGGGGAAGAGGTGGTCGCACGAATTCGGACCAGGAGTTAAGCTTTTGCGCCTGAGGCGGAACCGGTCCGAAATGACGAAACGCAAGCGCTATTCTGCAGAGTTCAAGGCGAAGGTGGCCCTTGAAGCGATCCGCGAGGAACTGACGACGGCCGAGTTGGCCAGGAAATACGATATCCACCCGACCATGATCAGCGGCTGGAAGCGGACCGTAATCGAAAACATGGCCACAGCCTTTGGCGGCACCTCCTCCGCCGAGCCGCAGATCTCTGCATGCGAAGATCGGCCAGCTGGTCATCGAGCGGGAGTTTTTATCGGCAGCCTCCAGTCTCATTCTCGGCACTGGAGGCAAAAAGCGGGAAGCAGGATCATCCCGATCTGAGTGTCCGGCGGCAGTGCAGCCTGCTGTCTCTGGCGCGGTCGGGCCTCTACTACCAACCCTGCGGCGAAAGCGCCGAGAACCTGGCCTTCATGGACATCATCGATCGCCAGTTTCTAGAGACGCCGTGGTATGGGGTGCCGCAAATGGCTCGTCACATGCAGCGCGAGGGGCACCAATGCGGACGACATCGGGTCCGCCGGCTGATGCGATTGATACGTCTGGTGCCGATCTGTCAGGAGCCGAAGACCAGCAGGAAGCACCCGGCGCATAAGATTTATCCATATCTTCTGAAAGGATTGACCATCACCCGTCCCAATCAGGTTTGGTGCACCGATATCAGCTTTGCGTCGGGAAAGCGGTCCACTGGATCGCTTTCTGATCCTCCTCACCCCATGCGCCGAGGTTTTCTGTATCTGGTCGCCATCATGGACTTGCACAGCCGAAAGGTGCTGAACTGGAGATTGTCCAACTCCATGGATGCCAGCTTTTGCGTCGAGGCACTGGCCAGATATGGCCGACCCTAATTATTCAACTCAGATCAAGGCTCGCAATTAACCAGCACCGAGTTCACCGAGGTGCTGCTGGAGGCCAGGGTGAAGATTTCCATGGATGGGCGCAGGCGCTGGATCGACAACCGGATGATTGAAAGGCTGTGGCGGTCGCTCAAATACGAATGCGTCTGCCTGAATGCATTCGAGACAGGCTCAGAGGCACTCAAGGGGATCAGGGCTTGGATCAGCTGTTACAATGAAAAACCCCCGCACTCATCACATGGGTTGCTGACGCCAGCCGAGGCCTATGATACCTCCGACCAGAACCTGAACGCCGCCGCCTGACATCAAAACCATGCTCGAGCTTAGCTGAGCGGCAAACTGGTCCAAATTCCCGGACCACCTCTCGGTCGAAATGGGGGCCAGTTCAGTCCCCGGGTCGCTGCAACCACATAGGCTGGCAGTGGCGAAGGCCGCGGATGCAACAGCCATGAGGCAGACAGGCAACATTGTTTATGAGTATGGTGCTGAGGCCGACACTATAAACCGCTGCCACCTGCGCAGCCCGAGTCGACGGGCCAGCGGCGCGTTCTTTCCCATGCCGCGCGTTACCCGGGCATGACTGTGCACGCTAACTTCCACAAAACCCGCATCCTGCAGGTCTGAGACAAGACGATCTGCCGACAGCCCCCCACCGTAAGGCAAGGACGCCATGATGGCGTTATGGCGTTTCGTCATTTCTTCGTCCACAGGATCGGGCGGCAGGTTGCGCCCAAGCCAGCGAATAACCGGTGACAAGGTGCGCGTGAGCCTGTTTTCACGCGCCCAGTCACCGTCAAACAAAACGACCCTGCCACCAGGTCGCAGCACACGCAGCCAATCACTATAGGCAGCCCTGGGATCCGTCAGGGTCCAGGTTAAATGACGGGCGATCACCGCATCATATGACCCATCGGGCTCCATCGTGTTCTGCGCATCGGCGAGATAAAATCTCACCTGCGCATTTCCCGCATGTTTGACCCGCGCGCGTTCCAGCATCTCCGGCGTAAAATCAAGGCCCGTTACCTGATGGCCGAGGGAAAGGATCACCCGCGTGACCTCACCCGTGCCGCAGCCGAGCTCCAGCACGCGCGCAGGGGGCGGAGGCAAAAGCCGTCCGATCTCCTGCGCCCAGGCCAAAAACTCCGCACCTTCTGCGATGGCATGAGCAAAGCTTTGATCAAAACTCTCCGCTCTGCGGCCCCAGTAGGCGCGGATTTCCTCAGAAAGATCGTGGTTGCGCCTGCTCACTGCACGGCCCGCCCGATGATGGCCCGAAAGCGCTCGGCCGCCATGGGCGGCAGATCGGCAGGCAATGCGGCGACATCAGGCTCACCGTCACCCACCTCAATCATCATCACCATCCCCATTGAAAAATGCGGGCTGCATTTGATGCCATAGGTGCCCGGCACATTGAGGGTCATCTCAATTTCCTGATCAATTTTGCCCAATAGCTTCGCAGCTCCGTTGGGGATCATCCCTGCGATAGTTGCCGCGTTATGGCTGGGATGGGTCACACGAAAAACGACCGTGTCACCTGGTGCGATGCGCAAAAAGTCCGGTTCATAAATCATGGAACCCGTATCGCTGCGGTTGAGCATTTTCACCTCATGCACTTCGGCAAGAGCGGGAGCGGCCATCAGAGCCAGAGCAACAGCAAGACTGCGCATGGATTATACCTTTTCTAATGAGTCAAAACGCCAGATCAGCTGACCGTCCCGCGGGTCGGTCAGCTGCCGGGCGTGAATTTGAAAGACCTCGCGCAGAAGCTGCGGGGTCAGAACATCCTGCGGCGTACCAAGCGCAACAAGCTGCCCCTGGAGCAGACAGACGATGCGGTCACAGCGCATCGCGTGGTTCAGGTCATGCACTGCAAG
This sequence comes from Falsigemmobacter faecalis, assembly GCF_003863335.1. GTDB lineage: Bacteria > Pseudomonadota > Alphaproteobacteria > Rhodobacterales > Rhodobacteraceae > Wagnerdoeblera > Wagnerdoeblera faecalis. The sequence continues at coordinate 6,344 of NZ_RRAZ01000027.1, forward strand.
AATGGTGGTGACATCCAGCCCCGCAATCAGATCGAGGACCGCCATCTGGTGATGGATATCCAGGTGGTTTGACGGCTCATCAAGGATCATCAGCTCCGGTTCCTGGGCGAGCGCACGGGCAATATGGGCGCGCTGACGCTCCCCCCCGGACAGGCTTTCCCAGTCGCGGCCTTCAAATCCCTGCAGGCCGACAGCCGACAGCGCCTTTTGCACCGCAGCCTCATCTGCCGGTCCCCAGGGCGACAGAACCGTCAACCAGGGCGTGCGGCCAAGCGCCACCGACTGGCGCACGGTCAGCCGCTCGCTGGCCTCCTGTGACTGCGCAACAAAGGCCAGAGTGCGCGCGATCTGGCGGCGCGGCAGCCGGGAAAGGCGGTCTCCCTTCAGCATGACCTCGCCGCTGTCTGGACGCTGGAGGCCAGCCAACAGTCGCAAAAGACTGGATTTTCCCGAGCCGTTCGGGCCGATAAGCCCAAGATTTTCACCAGGGTGCAGCTCAAAAGACACGTCCCTGACCACGGCACGGCCGCGAATGCTGCGCGTCAGATGCCGGGCCTGCAAAATGGGTACATTCATTTCTGGCGCCTCATCCGTAACAAAAGGATCGCAAAGCACGGCGCACCGATCAGCGAGGTGATGACCCCGATGGGCAGCACCTGCCCCGAGATCAGCGTACGCGACAGGATATCCGACCCGATAAGGAAGACTGCCCCCAAAAGCGCCGAAGCAGGGATCAGGTGATAATGCCGGGTGCCAAACATCAGCCGGGCCGCATGTGGCACCACCAGGCCCACAAAGCCCACCGCGCCAACGATCGACACCATCAGTGCAGTCATCGCCGAGGCCGTACCGATCAGCAGCACCTGGGTCCGCCCAAGATTCACCCCCAGCGAGGCCGCGGATTCCGCACCAAAACCAAAGGCGTCCAGCACCCGCATGTGCAACAGGCAAATGACGAGGCCGATCAGCGCCACCGGAACTGCCAGCCACAAATCATCCCAGCGAACGCCCGAAAGATTGCCCAGGAGCCAGAACATGATGCCCCGCGCCTGCTCTGAATTGGCGGATTTCGTGATGATAAAGGAGGTCATGGCATTGAACATCTGGCTGCCCGCGATGCCCGCCAGGATGATCTGGCCGCTGGCCTTCATGCCCGACCCGGCCCCCGAGGCTGCCGCCAGCCCCGCCACAAGGCCAAAGGCCGTGATGCCGCCCATCAGCGCACCAAAGGACATCGACACCATGCCACCGCCAACACCAGCCACGGTGACCAATACCGCCCCGGTTGAGGCACCCGCCGAAATCCCCATCAGATAGGGCTCGGCCAATGGATTGCGCAAAAGGCTTTGCAGCACCACTCCCGAAAGCGCGAGGGCCGCCCCGCAACAGGCCGCAGTGACCGCACGCGGCAGGCGGTAAGCCCAGATGATCCCTTCATCAATCTTATCAATCGGATAGCCCGCGCCGTACAGTCGATTTGCCAGCGCGCTCAGCACCGTCTCAAAGGGGATACGTGTCTCGCCAATGGCCGTGCCCGCCAAAAGCGCCAGAGCGAGAACCAGAACTGACAGCGCAAACCGCGCTGTCAGTTTGGCCAGCACCCCACCGCCCGGAGCGTGGAGCGCACTCATTTACTCCGCCTTGGCGATTGCGGCGACGACCTTCTCAATGCCGGTGACGCGGCGCAGAGAGGCTTCCATTTCTTGTGAATTGATCACAATGATCCGGCCTGATTTGACCGCCTCAAGCTGGCTGGCCACCGGGTCAGAATTAAGAAACTCCAGTTTCTTTTCAACATCATCCGCCGGGAAGCGGCGACGATCCATTTCCGCCAGGATCAGCCATGTCGGGTTTGCCTTTGCAATGGTTTCCCAGCCGACGGTGGGCCATTCTTCGTCCGACGTGACGACATTGGTCAAACCAATCGCACGGATCATATCGCCCGCAGCCCCGCTGCGGCCCGCCATATAGGGATCAAGCTCCATCTCAGCCGACGAAAACCAGATCGCGGCACTCATCTGATCCACATTCAGATCAGCCGCTTTGGCAATGGCCGCAGCTTCGCGCGCTTTCAACTGTTCCACCAGTTCAGCAGCTGCCTGCTGACGATCAAAGATCTGACCCAGTTCGGTGATGGTTTTGTAGAGGCTCCCGATGCCAAAAGCCTCGGTCCTGGTCCCGTCCGAGCCGACAAGGTTGTCTTTGCCATCGCAGTCAGTGGGCATGATATAGGTTTTCACGCCCAGATCATGAAACTGCGGGCGGGTGCCCACCACGCCCTGTGCGCCGATCATCCATTCGTACTGGGTAAAGGCAAGTTCAGGCCGTTTGGCAATCACCGCCTCAAAGCCGGGCATATTGTCAGAGATGCGCTCAACCTTATCGTTTTGCTCTTTGTATTCGGGCAGGATCTCGGTGAACCACAGTGCAGTGCCGGACACCCGGTCCCCCAGATCCAGCGCATAAAGGATCTCGGTCCCCTGCTGGCCAATGCTGACGACATTCTTGGGCGCTGCATCGAAGATCTGCGAAAAGCCACAGTTCTCAATGGTCAGCGGGTATTGTGTGACCTCAGCCCGAAGGCTGGTGGCCGTTGCGGCCAGGGCCAAAGCGGTAGTGTAAAAAAGCGTTTTGAAAGACATGGAAACAGGCTCCAAAGCAGAGCCGAAGAGGGGATGGCAGAAAACGCCACGCCCTGCTGCCGCGGGCACGTGGCCCTCGGATATAGGTCATGTTCTCTCCTCCCCGACACCCCGTCAGCTCGTGGTTGCATTCAGCCGGTAGGTCTCCTGACTGACGGGTCATCGCCCTGCATCCCCCTTCCCAAGATCGCTCTCAGTGGTCATCGGATGCGGAGCTCACCGCCTACAGTTGCGGGGGCAGTTCCATTTTCAGCAGGCAGAGCCTGTGTTTTGGATTCCCTGTTATTTCCTCTCGGAAACCGGCACTTCTGGCTAACTGAGGTCCGCAGCCCCGGCAAGAGGGTATGAAGGTAATGCGCGGCCACCCACAGCCGGAGGCAGATCGCAGTCCCCTGCGCCCTGCCCCATCATCCTCTGCTAAAAGGCTGTTATCATCGTGTCCGAATCCCGATCCGGCCAGGCACGTCCAAACACGAATCGTAGCGCAATACCGTTACGAAACGGCATCACCCAATCAGACGCTTTACCATCAGATCCAGTGCGCAGGCGTTCTGGCCTTCAGCCGATCTCTTGCGATAACTGCATTTATTACATATTTTTCAATATGTTATATTTTTGCCTGAATGCTCCCCTTCAATCAAGGAACGCTCAAGTCTAAAAAAATCCCTCAAACCGTTCCAATCGGCCTATGTTCAGCTTGCCAAGCGATGATCCGCTGTGCATAGACTGAACGCAATAAATTAATAAAGGGGCGGGATACCGTTCCGAGAGCGAGATGAGCAGAGTGAACGAATGACGCAGGCGCTGCATGACCACCTCATGTCCTTCGCAAGGGACCTGACGACCGCGCTGAAAGCGCTGTCTGAAAGCTCTTTTGCGCCCCATGATGTGAAGTCACTTCGCACATTCTCTGCCGGTGAAGCCAGTTACTATCTGGGCGTTGCCGATGGTTACCTGCGCAAAGCCCATCATGAGGGCCGCATTCCCGACGTGGAAACCAGCCCAGGCGGCCGACGTCGCTATGCCGCATCTGAGCTGGCGGAGATCCGCAAACGCCTTGCCGAAACGGCGAAAAACCCGGATCAGTTCCGGCCCGGGCGGCGTGATCCGGCAGTCGACACCCTACAGGTGCTGGCCTTTGTTAACTTTAAGGGCGGCAGCGGGAAAACCTCAACCGCGATCCATACTGCGCAGGAGCTGAGCCTGCGCGGCTTGCGGGTGCTGGCAATCGACTGCGATCCGCAGGCCTCGCTGACCACCTTCTTTGGCTATCAGCCCGAGCTTGATTTTTTCACCGGCGGCTCGCTTTACGACGTGATCCGCTACCGCGACCGGGAAACCGGCGAGGGCCCGAAGCCGATCACCGAGATCATCCGCAAGACCTATTTCCCCAATCTGGACCTTGTGCCCGGGGGCATTCAGGTCGCGGAATTTGAACATGAGACCCCCGCAGCCCTGAGCCGGGGCGAGACACCGGTCTTCTTTGACCGGATCCGCTCCGCGCTGAAGATGGTCGAGGATGACTATGATGTGGTCGTGCTCGATTGCCCGCCGCAGCTGGGCTATGTAACGCTCTCGGCGATTTGTGCCGCGCGCAATATCATTATGACGCTGATCCCCGAACGGGTCGATCTGGCCTCAGCGGCACAGTTTCTGAACATGGCGGCCTCATTGACCGAGGTTCTGAATGAAAGCGCGGGCGTGGGGCTCTTTGACAACTTCCGCTTCCTGCTCAGCCGGTTCGACACCAATATTACCACGCAAGTGGAATTTGCCGGATTTATCCGCGACCTCTTTGGCGATGCCGTCATGAAATCGGCCTTCCTGAAATCCTCGGCGATCAGTGAGGCCGGGGTCTCGCAGCAGACGGTGCTGGAAGTTGAACTGGCAGATATGCGCAACCGGAAAACTTATGAACGGGCAATCCAATCCGTTCATGAGGTCTCAGAAGAGATCTTCCAGATGCTGCAGTCAAATTGGGGGCGTAACTGATGCGTAAAGATTTGCTGGCATCGAGCCTGAAAGCCGTTCGTGAGGGCCGCGAAGCCGCGAAAGCCGAGGCCGATCTGAAGCCGCGTCGCCTGTCAGGTGTGCTGGATGTACAGCGCGGGCTTGACCAGCTGGCGGCCGGCGCTGCCCGGGCGATCAGCCCGTCAGAGATTGCAGGCAGCGCCATCCGGGACCGTTTTGACATCCAGGACGAGCTGGAGGATCTGGTCGCCTCGATCAAAGCATCGGGACAGCGGCTGCCGGTGCTTTTGCGCCGGGTGCGCGGCGGCCCCCTGCCCTATGAGGTTGTCTACGGGCGTCGCCGGATTGAAGCCTGCCGCCAGCTCGGCATCGACGTTCAGGCCTATATCAGCGAGATGGATGACCGCGAGGCGCTGATCTCGCAGGGCCTTGAAAACGCAGCCCGTCTGCAGCGCAGCTTCATTGAACAGGCCGTCTATGCCGAGCAATTGCTAAACCACAGCTTTTCGCGGGATGAAGTCTGCGACGTGCTGGCCATCGACAAGACAACCCTCAGCCGGATGCTTGGTATTGCCGAGGCGGTGCCCGCCACTCTGATCGCGGCCATTGGTCCGGCCCATGATTCCGGCCGTCGCCCCTGGATGCAGTTGCGCGAGGTGCTGTCTGCACAGCCCGACCTGACTGAGGCAGCCCTGCTTGCCATGGTCCCGGCTGATCGCGCAAGCAACGAGCGGCTGCAGGCTGTGCTGACTGCGTTGACCAAACGCCCCGCGGGTGCTCAGACGGCGAGCGCCAAACGGGTGTTGCGCGAAAAGCTGACCATCGAACGCAGCCCTAAGAAACTGGCAATTCGCTGCGCGGATAAATCACTGACGGGGTTTACGGCCTATCTTGATGATCGGCTTGACCAGATCCTGGAAGACTATCTGCGTGATCAAGGGAAAGCCAAAGCGACAAGCCGCGTCAAATAAGGTCCGAAATGCGACCTTTTTTGACCGCTGGTCAATTTTGAATTAATTTCGCAACCAGTCAAAAGGAGCGGACACGGCAAAAAGAAACCCCCCGAAAGCGATGTGCTCCCGAAGGGTCCCCTGTAACTTATGCACTTACTCGGTACCCCGAAAATTTAGCTCATGCAACATCGATTTCGGTGATCGGTCGCTCTTTGCGGTCTGAACAGTCATGAACAAGATCACAAAACCGGCAGATTTTGCCGGGCTGGTGCAGCATGCTGTGCCCTTAGCTGCCACGGCCTACGTCGGCTGCGGAGAAATTATTGCCCAGCCGATATTTGAACCGGTTGCGCGACGGGACATCATGGCCGCGGTCAATACCTGTCGGCGTGAGTTGGGGCTATCACCGGGCGTACTGGTAACGCTTGACGCATTGCTCAGCTGCCTCCCCTGCCCTGCCGGTCAAAACGGACTTGTAACGCATAAAATGCTGCTGACGGTCTATGCCAGCAATGAAACCCTGTGCTTCCGTGCGAAAGGCATCACAGATCGCCAGCTGCGCCGCCACATCGACACGCTGGAAAAGCAAGGCCTGCTGCTACGCCGTGACAGCGCAAATGGTAAACGTTTTCCACTGATGCGTGGCGGTCAGGTGATCGGAGCTTTCGGGCTGGACCTGACACCGCTTTTTCTGCGCGCGACTGATATCATCGGATCCGCCCAGTTGCGGCGGGAGCAGGACCAGGAATTACGCGGACTTCGCGCCAAGCTGCGACACCTCTGTGCCCGGATTCTGGATCTGGATATCTGCAATGATATAGCTGAACTTCTGTGTCACTTCACACGGCTGGCCCGTCGCGCATCACTTACGCTGACGGAAGTCACAGTGGCGATCCACAAAGCGACAGAAATGATTGAAGCATCAGCACAGAAAATCGCTGAAGAGCCCCTGGAAGTGTCCGTCTCTGCCGGACATTCTGACCGTCTCATTAATCCAGAATCTAATACAATAAAAACTAAACAGGCTGCTGTTAGAACACAGATGGAAAATTGGGAGCAGTTTACAGAGCTCAGTACCTTTTTCCCGCCTCCATCTTCAAAGACAGAAGCACAGAAAACAGCCTGTCTTTTTGGGCAAATGCTCGGCCTGCAACATTCAACGCTGGCAAAGGCCCTATACGAAATTCCGGTGCTTACACTTTTGGAAATTCTTAACCGTATGGCATTGAAGATCAATGAAATCCCCTCACCGACTGGCTATCTGCGGAGTGCTATAAAATCTGCACAACAAACAAGCCCCGGTCATTTGACTTCCTTGACAAGTTTCCACCGACAAGTGCAGTAAATTTATGACGTGATGCCGTGAGAGCGGCTTTAAAGGGAACTCAGGTGCGTCCCCGGACAAATCCTGGACTGCCCCCGCAACTGTAAGCGGAGAGCGCCTGCCAATATGCCACTGTGTCATCCGGACATGGGAAGGCTGGCCCGGTGCTGTGACCCGCAAGTCAGGAGACCTGTTACGTCGATCACCCATCCGTGGCGCGGGGCGTGCCAAAGGAGCGGACGTTCCGCAGAGGTGGCAATCGCGATCCTACAGCGCTGCTTGTAGGGTTAAATTGTCATGGCCCTGGTTGGCCGAAGAGAGAAGGCGTGACCCGTCAGATGGTAAACATGACCATTGAAAGGGCCGATCGATGCCGCAAATGCTCCGCAATAACGTACATCAGCTTCCGAAACTAATCAGTGAAGGCGCCTGTTCTATGCTGCTGACACTATCAGACAATGGGCTCATACTACGGGTAAAGTTACCGGTAATCTTTTCCGTAGTCCTGCCTCGCAGGTTCGCCCATGTGAAACGACGTCTCAACCGTATCAAGAATCTGGAATTGACCGCGGTCAATTTCTACGAAAGCGGGCAACAATTCGGGCTGGCCTGGGAACATTTGTCTGAGGAAACTCAGGCTGCAGGCAGAGCCGCATTCAAGCAGCTGCAAGCTTCTATCTTCAAACCCATTGCCGTGAGTGAGGCGCCGAAACTCTTGAAGCTTCCGGCTGTTTCTATTGCAGAGCTAAAGCCACTGCCCACATTGCGCATAGCCTGCGAACAACACGGGAAACGTTACTCGATCCTGGGGTGGAGGCTCTCTGAGTTCCTTGAGCTTGCCGAAGCTGCCAGCGAGATCAAAGCATATGGGCAAGCGCAGTCAGACCGAGAAGGCATCCCGCCGTCAGGGCGAGAAGTCGCCGATAATGCATAAGACCCCTGCGCAGGCTGGTTCCGTCAGGGTCAGGACCCTCCCCGTTCAGCCAGGGTTCCGGAGAGACCACACCGTCATAGACCCGCGGTCCGGACAGCCTGACATTCAGTGCGGCAGCCAGGGCACTCTCGGGCCATCCTGCGTTGGGAGACCGGTGGGATCCCGCGTCACGCCACATGACGTTCAATATGGATTTTACGCGGCGGCCTGCCGTAAGCGCGTAGAGCAGTCCCGTAAGGCGTGCAGGAAGCAGATTTGCAACATCATCGATGCGTGCGGCAGACTTCCCAAACCATTCAAACCGGCTATTGCGATGAGCGATCATGCTGTCAAATGTGTTGATGGCCTTGTAGGCGGCCATACCCGCAGGCCCAAAGAGAACTCCCCAGAAGATGGGCGCGATGATTCCATCAGAAGTATTCTCACCAAGGCTTTCAAGCGCAGCACGGCTGACACCAGCCTGATCCAGCTGGCTTGGATCCCGCCCGACGATCATCGAGACAGCGTTGCGGGCCCTCGACAGATCGCGTTTTTCCAGCGGAATGGCCACAGCCTCGATGTGATCATACATCGAGCGGGCCGCAATGAATGGCCAAAACAGGATGGCCAGCCAGACCGGAGTCAGGGGAAGGTAACCTGTAAGGCCGGTCAGACCGGCCCAGATCAGGCCTGCCGATGCAATACCAGCCAGGGTCAAAGCTGTTCCCGATACGAAGCGTCTCGCATCGCTGAAACAAGGTTTGTTGAGCAGGGTCTCCAGCATTGTCACCGGCGCAGCCAGCCATCCCACCGGGTGGCCGATCCGCCGATAGAGCCATGCCGGCCAGCCCAGCAGAAGGTCCAGGCTAAGGGCAAGAATAAGTCCCAAAAGATTCTCAGAGATCGCGCTCATACGGTGGACTCCAGGAGGTGGGTTTTGCTGCAGGGTGCAAATAATGAGCGGGTTTCAGGGCTTGCAGCTCATCCTGCCCATACCGACCTTTTTAATGACGAAGGCATTGTAATGCCAATAGGATTTCATTTCTATGAGGCGCTGCAACGGGCACCGTTTGGCAGTAATTTGAGAATTGACCGCGGTCAATTCGCTACTGTGAATGGCGTAAGAGCAGAGCATTTTCCGGAATATACCGTGCGTTGCAGAAGGCGCGTTTACCAGCACTGGGAATGCTTCCAAACCAGTCTCCGTCCTGTTTTTCGGTCGCCATCGGATATCTCTATGCCAGGCGAGGACTGTTTAGCATGAATGCAACTGTCAGAGTTTATGGACATCTGGGCGAGTTGTTGCAGGGGCGGGTCGGATCGGATGGTTCGCTTGCATTGATTACACTGCCCAGCCCGGATTTGTACCTGGAGTTGCAGCCGGCGCCGGCTCCCGAGCACTTCCTGCCGACAGAGTTTATCACTGCAGCTTTGCAGCATTGCGGGCGAACCGAAGCTGAACCATTTCGCCTGCGCACGGCCATGCCGATCGGGGCAGGGGCTGGCGCATCAACTGCGGCGCTTCTGGCCATATACCGGGCCTTCAGTCCGAAGCAGACTTTCGAAGACTTTAGCGCGCTTGCTCTGGCGCTGGAGGGAGCCAGCGACCCGTTGCACCTGCCTGCGCCGGAGAGGGTGCTCTGGGCATCGCGGGAAGGGCGTGTTCTGGCACATCTGCCTCCACTCCCTGGGCTGCGCATTGTTGGCGGTTTCGAGGGGCCCGGAGAACGCACCGATCCCCTTGACCTGAATTTTCCGGATATCGCGGATCTGATCGCTGCATGGCCCGCTGCCTGCCAAAGTGCTGCACAGATCGGCGCATTGGTGACCCGTTGCAGCCAGCGCAGTATGGCACTGCGGGGAAAGTACGGGTTTGAACGCCTTTATGCCATTGCAGAGCGCCATGGCGCATTGGGCGTTTCCATCGCTCATACAGGCTCGGCTCGTGGCTTCCTGATGCTGCCCGAAGTCGACCCCACACCGCTTTTGCAGGAGTTGACCGCGGTCAATTTCACATATGTCCATAGTTTTCTCATCGGAGAGCATCATGCGTGACCACGGCGGCGATCTTGACCGCGCAATTGTGACCTGGGGCGCGGGCCCGTGGCTCGACCTGTCGACAGGGATCAATCGCACCGCGTATCCGGTTCCGGCTTTGAACCAAAGGGTCTGGACGGACCTGCCAACCCGGGCTGATATGGCGGCCCTGCGGGCAGCAGCAAAAGCGTATTTTGACACTCCGGCAGATGTTGTTCCACTGGCAGGGGCACAGTCAGCCATCCAACTGTTGCCCGGATTGCGCAAGGGCGATCAGATGCGGATGATCAGCCCGACCTATAATGAATATTCGGCTGTGTTTCAGGTGGCGGGTTGGCAGGTAACCGCAGTCGACAGCCTTGAGGGTCTGGTAGGGGCCGACGTGGCAATCGTCGTAAATCCCAACAACCCGGACGGCCGCCGTTGGTCATGCGCTGCGCTTGCTGACCTTGTGGGTCGGGTTGGTCTGTTGGTGGTGGACGAAAGCTTCATGGATATGACGCCTGAGCAAAGCCTGGCCCCTCAAGCCGGGGTCAAGGGCTTGATCATCTTGAGATCGTTTGGAAAGTTCTTCGGGCTTGCTGGGGTGCGGCTGGGTTTTGCGCTTGGCGATCCGGACCTTTGCGCGCAGATGGCGCATGCCGTGGGGCCATGGCCGGTCTCGGGTGCGGCGATTGCGGTGGGGATCACCGCAATGCGTGATCAGATGTGGACAGACGCGGCAAAGACCGACCTGGCGTCCGCAGCGGCACAAATGGATGCTATGCTGCCCTGGGTGAAAATCGGCGGCTGCGATCTGTTTGCGCTTTACGATGTCGGGGACGCCGGGGCGATTCAGGCTGTACTCGCCGCACAGCATATCTGGACTAGGCGCTTCCCTTGGAGCAATCGCCTGCTGCGGCTCGGCGTCCCGGCACTGGCCGATCTGCCACGCCTGCAGCAGGCGGTGCGCGCATCAGACCTGGGTCATCTTTCGCTCTAATTCCCAGACACGGGCAGTGTGGCGAAGATGGCGGCTCTGGGGCAGGGGGGTGTCATCGGTGATCTCATCTGCATCGATGATCTCTCCGGCAGGGAGAGTGGCGCCGCGGGCAAGGGCTGCGCGCAACTCTCGCGCCTCGGTCGATCTGTGCGCCTCCATCAGATCGCAATAATGCGCCCAGGTTTGGCGGCAGAACGGACGCTTCGTTCCGTCGGGCAGTGAGAAGGGCGAGGCCGGATGCAGACTGGCAACTGGTAGGAAGCCGGGCGGGATCGGCGTATTAGCTGAATGGGTCCGTCCGGCAGCCAGCAGTTTTGGCAACAGATGGGTATGCGGGCCGTCAGGGCTTTTCCAATCGGTATCGGGGCCGCCGATTTTTTGGTAAACTTCAACCCGGCCGATCGCCGTTATGGAAATGCGGTGCGGATGGCGGGCAAAGATCATGGCAGCTGCAGTATTGCCCGGTGCGAAATTTCCCATGCCCTCGCAGCGGCGCATTTCTGCGATCAGTTCTGCGTCGCGGGTTCGCACGCAGAAGCGGACGTTCTTTTGTTGCAGGCCACAGTCAAACAGGATCATGTCCCGGTCTTCCGGACGTATTGCCCCGGTATCGGGGCCAAGCTCCGTAAACCCCTCAGGCTGGGGCATCAGTGCTTCAGCCTCGGGAAGCAAAAATTCCACGTGGCGGAAAAAACGCTCAGACTTTGTTGAAGGCATATCCCAGGCAAGAGCTGTGACGCCATCGGGGCGGTCAATCCGAATTCCGCCCCGGGGCGTATACCACCCCATACCATGGTCAGTGGCGCGGGCCGGGGCATCGCCGGGCCAGCGGATAAATTCGCTGATCGCGCCGAAGCTGCCCATCGACCAGCCGGTGATTTCATCATCAAGCCATTGCTGCAAAAGATCTTTCACAGGACTACTCCTCAAGAAGCCAGGACTGGCCATGGCGGGTCAGACTTATGTCGAAAACCCGGCGGCAAAGCTCCGGGGTAAGGATCTGATCAGGTGCGCCATCGGCGACGATCACACCCCGCTCAATCACCAGAAGGCGCGTGCACCAGCGGGCTGCCAGCGGCAGGTCATGCAGGGTTGCAAGGGCGGCTCGCCCGTTCCCGGCCTCGGCGTGCAGCAGCTTTGCCGTGCGGATCGACTGGATCGGATCAAGCGCGGCGCAGGGCTCATCCGCCAGCAATAATGGCGCCCCCTGAGCCAGCGCGCGGGCCAGCAAAACGCGTGCGCGTTCGCCCCCCGACAGATCCGGGATCTGGCGTGTGGCAAAGTCATCAAGCGCCATTCTCTGCAGAATGGCATCGGCGCGCGCCTGATCATCTCCGCCGGAATCCGGGTGAGCACGGCGGCCAAGGGCTACAACCTCGCGCACCGAAATCGGCCAGACGACTTCCCGCTCCTGCGCCAGATAGGCAACGTGGCGCGGGCGAACGTTGATCTTATGCGCCAGCAGCGAGCTTGTACCACTCGCCGGGATCATCCCCATGGCCGCGCGCAAAAGCGTGGTCTTGCCGGCGCCGTTCGGCCCGATCAAACCCACAAACTCGCCGGGGAAAATCTGCAGCGAGGCATTGGAAATCCGCCCCGGAACAGACATATTTTCAATTGATAACAGTGACTTCATGTGTCACGTCCCCGGGATTTCCAGACCATGTGCAAAAACACTGGTGTGCCCAAAAGCGCAGTCAGCACCCCAAGCTTCAGGTCGCGGCCCGGCAAGATAATCCGCACCGCTATATCGGCTGCCAGGATCAGCGCGCCCGAGCCAAGTGCCGCGGGTAACAGCAGACGTGAGGGCATTCCCCCGGTGACGCGCCGCAGCAGATGCGGGATCACCAGTCCCACAAAGCCGATCATGCCGGCCACCGCTGTGGCTGCGCCGGAAAGACAGGCGGTGCCAAGGATCAGCTGCAGCCGCAACCGGCGCACATTCACCCCCATAGAAAGGGCAGTCTCTTCGCCAAAAGACAGCGCATCAAGGCCTTTACGCGACCGCCAGATCAGCATCGCACCCAGCAGCAGAATGGGCAGAGCGACACTGACATGCCGGAATGAGCGGTCCGCCAGTGACCCCATCATCCAAAAGGTAATCTCATTGGCGGCAAAAGGATTGGGCGAGAGGTTCAGCACCAGACTTACCAGCGCCGCTGCGGCAGAAGACAGCGCTACGCCCGACAGGATCAAGGTGGTGGTTCGCGCGCCACGGCCTGCAAGTGCCAGCAGCGCCAGCACGGAAATCAGCGCGCCGCCGAGGGCCATCAGCGGCAAAGCCATGGGGAAAAGCGCAACGATGCCGGTCTGAAGTGCGATTACGGCTCCAAGGGCTGCAAAGGCCGAAGTTCCCACAATGCCGGGATCGGCCAGCGGGTTTCGCAGAAATCCCTGCATCGCGGCCCCGGCAAAACCAAGAGCCGCACCGATCAGCAGGGCCAGGGCCGCACGGGGCAGGCGCAATTCCTGCATGACCAGAACGACCAGCGGGTCTCCGGCTCCGAAATAGGCCCATATTGTTTCGCGCAGAGCTACATTGCCGGAGCCGACAAAAAGCGACATCAGCGTCAGCCCTGCGCAGAGTGTCGCAAGGGCAAGTATCAGTTTCATTCCAGCGGCTCCAGTCCGGCAGCGGCGCGTAAATCGTGAATGGCGCTAAGCGTCAGCGGCGTACCGCAGGTCCATTCGGGTCGGGTTTCGGCCGTCAGGCGCGGCGCTGCCAGCATTCTCTCAAGGGCAGGGTGGCGCAGCATCTCTTCCGAGCGGCTGTAGCCCTGGTAGCTGGCCCCGCGGATGACCATATCGGCATCCGACAGGATCAGGGCTTCGAGAGGTAAAATCCCGCTGGCGCCCAGCCCGAGTTTTGGCGCAATATTCTGCAGCCCGGCGGTCGTGACAATGTCATGTCCCAGACTGCGGGCCCCTGCCGTATAGCCTGAGGAATAATAGACCGCGGTTTCCGGGCCGGGCTTATCATCCGCCGCCTCACGCAGGCTCAGGAGGGTTTGTTGCATTTCTTCTGCCATACGCTCTGCCTCAGCCTCCCGGCCAAGGGCCCGGCCCATCTGCAAAAGATTGGTGCGGATGTCATCAAGGGTGTTTTCGGGCTGAAAAACCTCAACCCGGTAACCAAGCCGCTGCAGCATATCGACGGTGACCCGCGTGGTGTAGCGCCCCGCCAGCACCAGATCGGGGCGCAGGAAAGCAATCTCTTCAGCGAGGCCGTGGTTGATGTCAAAGTTTTGCGCCACCTCTGCCATGGCAGAAGAACGTGCATCCCGCGCCAGGTAGCTGACCGAGATCAGCTGCCCAGGCGCTGCCAGAAGCATGGCCAGTTGATCGGTACACAGGTTCATTGACACAACCCGCTGTGCCGGATCGGCGGCCGCGCCCGACGCTGCGCCTGCGAGCCAGAGGCCCGCAAGCAAAACGGCCCGCAGGCGCATGATCAGAAGTCTGCCTTGACGCCTACCCAGATGTTACGCTCAGGGGACTTGTAGTCCCAGGCATCCGCATAATCTTTGTCGAAGAGGTTGTTCACACGCCCAGTCAGCGTGATGTTGTCGCGCAGCCTGTAGTTGGCAGCGACGTTTACCACCGCGTAGCTCGGCATCTTCGCGGTCACGCTGCCCGTCGACAGCCAGGCAGTATCCCAGTTTCCGGATACAAGCCGCAGGTTACCGTTCAGTGTCAGACGGCTATCCTGTGAAGCCCAGGTCGCGTTCAGCCCCAGTTCGTGCCTGGGACGGCGAGTTTCCGGTCTGCCGTTCCACTCCTGAGCGTCGAGCCAGGTGTAATTGGCTCCGAATGTGAGCTGGTCATGTGCCGCCCAGGTACCTGAAAATTCGACGCCCTGACGCTTACTCGGAGCAGAACGGTTCGTCGGTGTCGACGAAGACCCGTTCCACACGCTATAAATCTCATTGCGCAACTCTTCTTTAAACAGGGTGATATCGAATACACCGCGCCCGTCTGTGGTGCTGAATTCCAGACCCAGATCAATGCTGTTGTTGATTTCGGGCTTCAGATTGGGATTGCCCACAAAGCTGGTGGAGACTGAGTAAAGCTCACCCCAGGTTGGCAGAACGCGTGCGCGCCCCGCCGAGCTGTGCAGCCGGATCTGATCATTGACTTGATAGGAAGCAGCGATATTCCAGCTGGTGAAATTATCGTAAACGGTGTGCAGATCATGGCGCAGACCGACCTGCACCGACAGGTTATCCTGCAGATCCCCCCGGTACTCCGCAGCGAAAGAGCTTTGCTGACGCTTGGTCAAAGACTGATATGCGCCGACAAAGTTTTCCAGCTGACGCTCTGCCAGCAGGTTGATCACGTGACCGGCGCTGGCGACATTGCCGTCAAGTCCGATTTCCGCGCGGTACTTCAGTGATTTCGTTTCAGCACGGTCGGCAACGATATTGGTATACCAACGGCTTTTGCTGATTACATTGCTGACCGAAAGGTGATGAACAATACGCTCTTCATTGCGGCCAAAACGGGCGCCAAAGGTAAGCGCATGTTCCTGGCGGAAGCTGCCGGCATCGGGATCATCACGCAGGATATTGGTGAAATTGGTTCCGGTGCCAGGCTCAGGGTCGTTTTCGTGAACTTCATCGGCCCATCGTGCCAGCACAGAGAAGGACAGCCGTTCGGTTGCCTGCCAGTCTCCGCTCAATTGTGCCCACTGGCGCGACATGCCATCTTTTTCGCCGTTGCTGCCTGACAGGTCGTGGCCATTGTCTTTCAGCTCACCAAAGCTCAGACGCAGCCCGCTGTTTTTGCCGCGTGCCTGCGTGTAGACACTGGCGTTATGACCATTGCCCAGTTCCAGCTGGCCGCCATAGCCAGTCCCTTCGGCCTTGCGGGTGATGATGTTGATCACGCCCGAGGAGGCATTCGAGCCGAAGAAGGCAGATTGCGGGCCGCGCAACACTTCTATGCGCTCAATGTTATTGGTTTCCAGTCCGGCAAACATATATTCGCGCGAGCCACCCGCCGCCGGAACGCCGTCAATCAGCACCAGGGTATGATCCCCCTCACCCCCGCGAATGCGCACCTGCCCCATTTCGCGACCGGCGCCATTGACCGAGACACCCGGCAGCGCGCGCAGTGCATCCTGCACATTCGTGATACCGCGTTTCTCGATCTCTTCAGCGGTCAGAATACTGAATGCGCGGCCGTAATCCGCCGCCCGGATCGGGGCCAGACCGCCCGACAGTACCACCGGATCCAGTGCGGTTTCAGTTTGGGCAAAAGCGGGCACAGAAACAGCCGGCAGCACGAGGCTGAGGGTCAGAACAGACAAAGACGAGGATCGCATCGGATCATCCCCTGATAAGGCCCCTTCAAGGAGCCAGCATGACATTTCGGCCTGCAGGGCTGCCCCCACAGGTCAGTTTGATGTCACCGCTGCGGGAGTGCCGCTCCCCGAAACGCGCCCCGCGTCGGGAATGGGTGAGCGTCGTGGCCAGTCTCCTGACTTGTGGGTCACAGCGCTGAGGCCGCCTTCCCATGCCGGTTGGGCACAGTGGACTCTGGCCGTCGCTCACCACCTACAGTTGCGGGGGCAGTCCGGGAATTGCCGCATAAGCGGCGCACCCGAGTTCCTATAATGCTGCATTACACAGCACCACGACGCGTTTTTTCTGCGTCGCAGCAGCCCATTCTGTCAAGGGATTAGTAGCGTTTTCTTTCCTGAAGCTGCCACTTGGCGCAAGACTGTGTCGCAAACGCTTTGGTCTTGAACCCGGGCGGGATGGCGCATTAGGTGCCCTTCAGGTCAGGAAGGGCTGTGTGATGGATTTGAAACTTGTGGGGATCGCTGCGGGACATCCCGCCCATCTGACTGCCGCCGCTATTGAGGCAATATCACAGGCCGAAGTTATCCTGATTCCGCAAAAGGGGGAGGATAAAGAGGAACTGGCGCAACTGCGCCTGACCCTGTGCGAAACCTTTAGTCCCGGGCGGGTGATCGGCTTTGACATGCCGGTGCGTGATACTGACATCGCGGATTATAAAGAGCGCGTGAATCTCTGGCATGATGCGATTGCCGCGGCCTGGCTGCATGCGCTTGGGTCGCTGCAGCCGGGTTTGCGCGTGGTGCTGCTGGTCTGGGGCGATCCTTCGCTTTTTGACAGCACCCTGAGGATCGCCGAACGCCTGCGCGGGCAGCTGGAGTTTAGCCTCAGCGTGGTGCCCGGTCTGACCTCCATCCAGCTGCTGACGGCGGCCCATGCCGTGCCGCTCAATGCGTTGGCAGAACCGTTTCTGGTCACTACGGGCCGGCATCTGCGCAATTCGGGCTGGCCTGCGGGGGTAGACACGCTTGTGGTCATGCTGGATGGCGACTGTGCCTTTCGCGACCTTGACCCCGAAGGGGTCAGCATCTGGTGGGGGGCCTATCTGGGTATGCCAGGCCAGATCCTTGATCATGGCCTCCTGTCTGAGGCAGGCCCGCGCATCGAGGTGCGCCGCGCGCAGGCCCGTGCGGCGCGCGGCTGGATTATGGACACCTATCTGTTGCGGCGTCAGCGCGCCGTCAGCGCGCCGTAAAGGATCAGCCCGGGGGCGGGATCGCGCGGCTGATCGCGGCAGAGTATGCTCAGGCTGGCGAGGGTGCCGGGGATAAAGCTCTCAGCCGCGGTTGAAACGCCCGAGGCCAGCAGGGCAGGGGTCTGCGGTGGCAGACCCGCCGCCAGCAGTTTTGCCGCGAAATCCGGAAAGGTGGCCCGCGCCATATAAACGGCGGTCACCGCTTGTGGATCTGCCAGGGCGGCCCAGTTCAAGCCCTCGGGCAAGGTGCCGGTGACGTCATGCCCGGTCACAAACTGCACCCGCCGCGCGGTCAGCCGCCGCGTCAGCGGAATGCCAAAAGCGGCCGCCGCTGCCGAAGGGGCGGTGACGCCGGGGATAATCTCGTAACGCAGTCCCGCCGCTGACAGCGCGGTGATCTCCTCCTCAAGACGCCCGAAAATGCCGCTGTCGCCGGATTTCAGCCGTACAACTTTTGCCCCGGTGCGGGCGTGATCCACCAGCAGACGGCTCACATGATCCTGCCGCGGTGAGGTGCGGCCTGCGCGTTTCCCCACCGAAATCAGATCTGCTTCCGGGCGCGCCAGTTCCAGAATAGCCCCCGCCGAGAGATCATCATAAAGCACCACATCCGCCGCCTGCAGGCGTTTCACGGCTTTAACGGTCAGCAGTTCCGGGTCACCAGGCCCTGAGGAGACAAAACTGACGGGCAAGGGGATAGTCTTCATTGGTCTTCCGCGATCAGATGAAAGAAGGTGCCCGATATCGTGCCCCGACGGGATCCGGTTTCCGGGACTGCGCCGCCATCGGCATCGGTTACTGCGGCAAGGGGCGCGTCGGGCTGCGCCAGGATGGTGGAATAGTGAAACTCATGCCCGCGCAGCGATTGTCCGGCCGGATAGTGCAGCACCGGAGTCAGCAGGGTGGCGCGGCGGTAGCCAAGATGCATCCGGCGCTGCGCATAGCTGGTCCGCAGGCCCAGAAGCCCTGCCATAGGATGCACGACGCCCTGCGCATCCGTCAGGCTTTCGCCCAGCACCATATAGCCGCCGCATTCGCCGTGGACGGGCGCGGTTTTCGCAAACTCTCGCAGGCCCTGCAAAAACCGCTGGCTGGTCGCCAGCCGCCCGGCGTGCAGTTCGGGATAGCCGCCTGGCAGCCAGCACAGATCAGCCTGAGGCGGGGCTTCGTCTGACAGCGGAGAAAACGGCAGCAGTTCGGCTCCGGCAGTGCGCCAGGCAGCCAGAAGATGCGGGTAGGCAAAGGAAAAAGCGGCGTCCTGCGCGAAGGCGATGCGCTGTGCGGGCGGCTGCGGTGCAAGTCTTCCCCCCACAGGAGTTCCGCCACGGGCTGCGCTTTTCAGTGCCACCAGATCGACATGGGCGCGCAGAAAGGCCGCATAGCCGCGGATGGCGCGTTCCAGATCGGGATGTTCTGCTGCCTGCACCAGTCCAAGGTGCCGCTCGGGCAGGGCCAGATCCCCGCGGCGCGGCAGGGCTCCGAAGACGGTGATGCCCGCGGCTTCCAGCGCCAGGCGGCACAGGCGCTCATGACGCGCAGATGCCACCCGGTTCAGAATAACCCCTGCTAAGGTGATGTCCTGGCGGTAGTGTTTCAGCCCAAGCGCCAGGGCCGCCACGGTCTGCGCATGGCCGGAGACATCAAGGACCACCACAACCGGCCAGCCGGTTTGCGCTGCAATATCGGCGCTGGCACCGGTCCCCGAGGCCCCTGGTGTCGCCACCCCGTCAAAGAGCCCCATCGAGCCCTCCGTCAGGGCAATATCGCCCGGCTGGTCCAGCTGTTCGGCCAGCAAGGCCCGCGGCATGGCCCAGCTGTCGAGATTGCGCGAGGCCACCCCGCAGGCCGCGCGGTGAAAGGCGGGGTCAATGTAATCGGGTCCGCATTTATAGGGCTGCACGCGCAGACCATCCTCGCGCAGGCAGCGCAAAAGGCCCAACATAACGGTGGTTTTCCCCGCCCCGGAACGTGGCGCTGAAATCACCAGTCCGGGCAGCGTCCGCCCGCTCATCCCTTCACCGCATCAGCGCGGCCTGCGCGAAAGCGGCGGTCGTAAGAGGTTGAATAAAGGCAGCTTTCGCCAAAATCTTCCCGCCCAAGCGCCTGGCCCACCAGGATCAGGGCAGTCCGTTCCATTGTATTGCCTACGGCCGTGGCGATATCGGCCAGTGTGGCGCGTATCACCCGCTCATCGGGCCAGCTTGCCCGCCAGATCACTGCCACCGGGCAGTCAGGACCATAGTGCTGCGCCAGTTCCGCCGCTGTCTCGTCCAGCTTATGGATCGACAGATGAATGGCCAGCGTCGCCCCCGTTGCGGCAAAGGCCGCCAGGGTCTCGCCTTCGGGCATGGCCGAGGCGCGGCCCGATGTGCGGGTCAGGATGACGCTTTGTGCCACGCCCGGCAGGGTTAGCTCGCAGCCCAAAGTGGCGGCCGAGGCAGCAAACGAGGGCACCCCCGGCGTCACGTCACAGGGAATATCCAGCGCGCGCAGTCGGCGCAGCTGTTCGCCCATTGCCGACCAGACCGAGAGATCGCCCGAATGCAGCCGTGCCACATCCAGCCCCGCCGCATGGGCGGCGGCGATTTCGGCGATGATCTGGTCGAGATCGAGGGGGGCGGTGTTCACAATCCGCGCGCCGGGCGGGCAGTGGGCCAGGATCGCCTCGGGGATCAGTGAGCCTGCATAAAGGCAGACCGGCGAGGCCGCGATCAGATCGCGCCCGCGCAGCGTCAGCAGATCCGGCGCTCCCGGGCCCGCCCCAATAAAGTGAACCGTCATGGATGGGGCCTTTCATTGATAATCGGGGCGTCAAAGGGTGCCTGCGCCAGCGCGCCGGTCAGCCGGTTGTCAAAGGATCGGCGCGCGGGCTGCAAAATCACCCCGCCCGGGCAGGCGATCAGGGCGCAGGCCTCGGCCACGGATCCGGTGCCATAGGCGGCAAGACTGCGGGCGCTTTGGCTCATGGTTGGCACGCCGGACAATGTGGTGCGTGGGATCAGCGTCAACTGTCGCCCAAGGCCGCGCAGTACGGCGATCAGCGGCAGATGGCGGCGAAACTCCGGCACGGCGATTGCGCAGTCCTGCGGGGCGGAAAGCCTGGCGGTCAGATCATAAAACCCCGCCAGATCGGCGTGTTCGCGCAGGCCAAGGCCGAGAACCACCCTCATCGCACCACCTGCCACTGCACGACCGGGTAGCTCGCTTTCCAGCCGCGCAGACGGCCAAGGGGGGCGGCCTCGGACAGCTCAATGCGCAACAGGCTGCCGCCAAACCGGCCATGGGCCTTTGCCAGCATACTTTCGGTTTCCAGCGTCACCCCATGGACCACCAGACGACATCCGACCGGCAGTCGCGCCCAAAGGGCGTCAAGCAGGGCGTGGTCAAAACCGCCGCCGACAAAAACCGCGTCCGGGTCGGGCAGAGCGGCGATATGGGCAAGGTTTTCCCCTACCAGGACATCGCCGGCGCCTGGGCAAAAAGCGGCGATATTGGACAGCGCCCGCGCGGCACGCACAGGGTCACGCTCCACACCAATCGCGCGGTTTTTCGGATGGGCCAGCAGCCATTCGACCGCGACCGAGCCTGAACCGCTGCCCAGATCCCACAACAGCTCGCCCGCCCGCGGGGCCAGCGCCGAAAGCGCCAGTGCCCGGATGGGGCGTTTGGTGATCTGGCCATCATGCTCGAAAAGCACGTCGTCACGCCCGCTCGCCAGAGGGATGGCCGGACCGTCCCGCAGCTCAATCGCGCAGGCCACGGGGGCTGCAGTCGGTGCCACCGCATCCCCGGCCAGCAGTCGGGTGATGCGTTCGTCTGGGCCGCCCAGGCGCTCCATGACCCACAGATCGGCGGTGCCAAATCCGTGGGTTGCGAGATAGGCTGCCAGCTCGGCCGGGGCTTTACCGTCGCGCAGCGTCACGATCAGCCGCTGTCCCGGCTGCAGATCGCGCTTCAGCCGCGTAAGGGGCGCCGCATGCAGGCCAAGGCAGGTCACCTCTTCCAGCCGCCAGCCAAGGCGGGCGGCTGCCAGCGAAAACACCGAAGGCTGCGGATAGCAGCGCCATTCCTCGGGGCGCAGGTCCTTTGCCAGGGTGCCGCCCGCGCCATGCCAGAACGGATCCCCCGAGACCAGCGCCGCCACCCGCGCCCTGCCGCGCAGCGCCAGCAGGCTTTCGGGCGAAAAAGGCACGGGCCAGGGGCGTTTATCCCCATGTTCAATCATCGCCAGATGTCGCGTGCCGCCAAAGACCACGTCGGCCCTTGCCAGGGCGGTCTGTGCTGCGGCACAGAGGCCCGGAGCGCCGTCCTCGCCAATCCCGATCAGTGAAAGCCAGTCAGTCATGAAACGCACTCTTGTTCTTGGCGGCACTACCGAGGCCAGCGCCCTGGTCGCAGAACTGGCCCGCCAGGGGCTGCCTGCGGTGCTTTCTTATGCGGGCCGCGTGGATCAGCCGCGCGCCCAGCCGGTCCCGGTGCGGGTAGGCGGCTTTGGCGGGGTGGCGGGGCTGGCCGAATATCTGCGGGCTGAAAACATCGGGCAGATTGTCGATGCCACGCACCCCTTTGCCGCCCGGATCAGCGCCAATGCCGTTGAGGCCGCAGCCCTGAGCGGCGTGCCGCTTCGTGCCTTTGAGCGCCCTGCCTGGCAGCCCCAACCGGGCGATTCCTGGCAGGAGGTTGCGGATATCTCCGGGGCCGTCCAGGCACTTCAGCGCCCTGCGGCCCGGGTGTTTCTGGCCATCGGGCGTCTGCATCTGGCAGCTTTCGCCCATCTGTCGCAGCATGATTTCCTGCTGCGGGTGGTGGATGTGCCGCAGGCGGATTTTCCGCTGCCCAGGGCGCGGATCGAAGTGGCCCGCGGCCCGTTTTCGCTGGCGGATGATCTGGCCCTGATGCGCGGTCACCGTACCGAAATTTTGGTGGCCAAAAACGCAGGCGGCGCGGGTGCGCAGGCGAAAATCGACGCTGCCCGCCAGCTGGGGCTGGAGGTGGTGATGATCGCCCGCCCCGCGGTGCCCGCGCGGCAGGTGATTGGCGGTCTCCATGGCGTGATGGCCTGGCTTCATACGCGCCTCGGGGTATAAGTATAGCGCCCGACCCGTCGGGTGTTCGACGCCCCGACAATCACCACCGTGCGCATATCGGCCATCTCAGGCTCTGCCTGTGCCAGCGGCACCACCTTGATCGCCTGTTCCGGCGTGGAGACGGCACGAGCAAAGATCACCAGCCGTTCAGGCCCGGCCCCCTGCCGCAGCGTGTCCAGAACTTCCGCAAACTGATGTGGCCGCGACTTTGACCGCGGGTTGTAAAAGGCCATAGCAAAATCGCCCTCAAGCGCCAGGCGAATGCGTTTGAGCACCAGATCAAAGGGTTTGAGGTTATCCGACAGGTTGATGGCGCAGAAATCATGGCCAAGGGGCGCACCTGCCGCGGCGGCCGCTGCCAGCATGGCGGTTATGCCTGGCATTACCTCAATCTGCAGCCCGGCCCAGGCGGGCGGGCCATCCTCCAGCGCCTCGAACACGGCTGAGGCCATGGCAAAAACCCCCGGATCGCCGGAGGAGACTACCACTACATCTGCGCCACCTGCGGCCAGTTCCAGCGCGTGGCGGGCGCGGTCCAGCTCAACCCGGTTGTCGCTGGGGTGCAGCCGCAGGCCGGGGCGCGACGCAATACGCGCAACATAGGGGATATAGCCGATGACATCACTGGCCCGGGCCAGCGCAATGCTGACCTCGGGTGTCACCAGGGCCTCATCACCGGGGCCAAGCCCCGCGATCACCAGGGTACCGCTCATGGCCGGCGGCCCTGGCCGTGGATCAACACGATCGAGAAATAGGGCACCTCGCCCGTCACCTCAGACAGCGGGCGCAGGCGCTGGTCTGGCATGGTGCCATATTCGACCAAAACCGCGCGCTCATATTTGCCTGCGGATTTCAGCGCGCTGACCAGCTTTGGCAGATTGCGCCCGATCTTCATCACCACGGCGGCGTCGGTCTCGGCCAGCCTGCCGGCCAGCGCCTCTTCGGGCAGGGTTGCCGGAAGCACCGTCAGAATATCATCGCCCCAGGTGATGGGCTGGCCACTGGCCGTCCAGCAGCCCACCATGCCCGGAATGCCTGGCACAACCTCAACCAGATCGCGCGGCAGGCGGGTATAAAGATGCATGAACGACCCGTAGAAGAAGGGGTCGCCTTCGCAGAGCACCACCACATCCCCGTTACGGGCCAGTTCGCTGAGACGCGTGGTCCAGTCATCATAGAAAGCCGAGAAAAGCGCGTTATAGCGCGGATCGCTGAGTGGGATTTCCGTGGTCACGGGGTAATCCATCGGCAGTTCCCGCGCGCCTTCCGGGATCAGGCCCTGCACCATCCGCCGCGCCTGACCTGCGCGGCCCGCTTTTCGAAACCAGGCCACCTGACGGGCTGAGGTCAGGATGCGGTGGGATTTGACGCTCATCAGCTCAGGATCGCCCGGGCCCAGACCGATGCAGATGATTTTGCCGGTCATGTCTTACTCCTGTCCTGCCGCAAGGGCATTGACTGCCGCCACGGTGATCGCCGATCCGCCGATGCGCCCTTCGGTGATGCACCAGGGCAGCGGATTGTCGGCCCGCAGTGCGTCCTTTGATTCCGCCGCCCCGATGAACCCCACGGGGCAGCCGATAATGGCCGCAGGGCGCGGAAATTCCGGGTCATCAAGCAGGTTCAGCAGATGAAAAAGGGCGGTCGGGGCATTGCCGATGGCCACGACCGCGCCCGCCAGATGCGGGCGCCACAGCTCAATCGCCGCAGCAGAGCGGGTATTTCCGATTGCCTGTGCAAGGTCCGGCACCCGGGGGTCACGCAGGGTGCATATCACCTCGTTATTCGCGGGCAGGCGCGCGCGGGTGATGCCTTCCGAGACCATCTTCGCATCGCAAAGGATAGGGGCACCGGCCTCCAGCGCCGCGCGGGCCGCGATGGCAAAGCCCGGGGCAAACTGGATCTGCGGTGCGATGGACACGAGGCCCGCCGCATGGATCATCCGCACCGCGACGATCTCTTCTTCGGGGGTAAAGCGCGCCAGATCCGCCTCGTCGCGGATGGTGGCAAAGGAGGCGCGGTAGATGGCGGCGCCATCGGTTTCATACTGGTGGCGCAAAATGCCCTCCTGTGGCTGCGGCAAGGGTGTGGGGGGCAAGGCAGGTCTGCGCGGGCGCATCCCCGGCCCGGCCCTGCAGGATCAGATCAAAGTGCCCGTCCCGCCCCGTCAGGGTCACATCGGCGGGGGTGGCGCGGGCGCAGCCTTTGGCGCAGCCCGACAGGTGCAGACGGCGTCCCGGTGGCACCAGGGATGCGAGCCGCACGGCCAGATCCCGCGTGGTGACGCTGGCCGCGCTGCAATGGGGCGCGCCGGGGCAGGCGTCCACCCGCAGGCGGGCATCATCTGGGTTTTGCAGCCAGTGCCGGGTGCCGGGTGGCGGGCTGTCGGGGCGCACCGCGCGCCAGGGCGTCAGCCGCAGGCTCTGGCCCCCAAGCTCGCGGAAGGCCTGCGAGGACGCTGCGCCAAAGGGGGCAAACAAAAGACCCGATGCCCGCAAAAGATCCGCCATGGCAGGTTGCGGGCGCGGGGGCGCATCCTGACGCAAGGGGGGCGCATGGCCGTTGCGCAGCGCCAAAGCCATGCGCGGGCAGTCGGTTTTCACAAACCAATGCAACAGCTTGCGCAGCAGTTCGGGCAGGTCGCCGGGCTGGAAAATCTGGCCCATCGGAGAACCATCGGGGCGCAGGATTAGGCCCACATCGCTTTGCTCAATCCGCAGATCAGCCGAGGCCAGCTGCAGACAGGCCGCGCTGCCGGTATCGAGCGCGAAGCCGAATTTCGGCGGCAGATCGGGGGCGTGTTGCAGGCAGTCTTCCAGCAGCGTGATCAGATCCGCCGTCGCATCACCGGCCTGCCACAGCGGAGTGGTGATGATATTGCGCCGTGCTTCCGCGGCGGGGTCGCTGTCCAAAAGCGCCAGATCGGCCAGGGCCTGATGCAGATCGGGCAGGGCAGCCGTCGTCACCCCGCGCAGCTGAAGCGCGGCGCGGCTGCCCAGATCAATCGCCCCGCTGCCATAGCGCGCGGCCAGTTCGGCCAGACCGGCGAGCTGATCCGCCGAAAGCATTGAGCCGCGCGGACGCAGCCGCAGCAGCAGCCCATCGCCCGCAGGCATCGGGCGCAGAGCGCCAGGGCACCAGCCTTTGCGGCTCATGTGCGCGGGCCCCTGCTGTTGCGCCGCAGGTCATGCGGGTCGAATTCGACAAAAATCGCTTCCATGCGGGCAAGGGCCGCGGGGTTCTCGTCGCGCAGGAACTGCGCCACTTCGGGGGTGCCAAGGGTGGCGCTGCGATAAAGCTCGAAGAGATGGGCAGGCACGGCATCAGCCAGGCGGGCAAAGGCGGCCATATGCTCCAGTGTCGCCGCAATTTCCGCCGCGCCGCGGAATTTATGTCGCATCATCCCGGCCAGCCAAACCGGACTGGCGGCACGGGCGCGAAGAACGCGTGCGATCTCTTCCGAAAGGGCGCGGGCCCTGGGGCGGTCCGGGCGTGTGGCATCCAGATGCAGCATGGCTAACGGCTGCAGCCCAAGGGCATGCCGGGCGGCGGCAAAGCCGCCCTCATGGGCCGCATAATCCATGGCCAGCAGCAGATCCGTCTCGGCCAAATCCTGAGACAGTACAAAAGCTTCTGCCGCGCGCACTCGCTGTTCCAGCGCTGCCGGATCAGGCCTGCCAAGCGCGTCGTAGCAGGAGTTTTGCAGCCAGGCCTGTCCGGCCGTGTCGCGGTCCATCGCCTCGTCAATGCCGGTGCCATAGCGCCCCGGTGCGGGGGCAAAGACGCGCGGCCCGGGGGGGGCTGCGGTATAGGGGTTCACATCCGCCGCCTCATCCCGCGCCGCGAGCGCTGCGCAGCCCGCTTCAAACAGGGTGGCAAGCTCGGGGAAGGTATCACGAAACAGCCCCGAGACCCGCAGCGTCACGTCAATCCGCGGGCGGTCCATCAGCGTGTAGGGGGTGATCTCGAAGCCGGTCACCCGCTCGGTCTGCGGATCCCACAGCGGCTTTAATCCCGCCAGATGCAGCGCCATGGCAAAATCCTCGCCCGAGGTGCGCATGGTGGCGGACCCCCAGAGGTTCAGCAGGACCGCTTTGGGATAATCGCCGTAGTCCTGCAAATGGCGGCGGACGAACTCTTCGGCCAGCCGCACCCCCTGAGCCCAGGCCGTGCGGCTGGGCACGGCGCGGGGGTCGATACCGTAAAGGTTGCGCCCCGTGGGCAGCACATCGCTGCGGCCCTTCCAGGGCGAGCCGGAAGGGCCGGGGGCGATCCATCGCCCCTGCAGCGCATCAGGGATTGAGCGGCGCTCTGCCAGCAGGGACGCAGCCTCACCCTGCGGCTGACCATCGGGGTCGGGGGTGCCACGGCCCCAGATATGGAGCCCGTCACCGAACTGGCTTTCTTTCAGATCGCAGACGAAACGGTCAATGGTGGTGATGGCCTCGGCGGGGCTTGCGTTCGGGGCAAGGCCAAGATCCGCCTCCAATCCCTCGCGCTGCGCTTCCTGCCGGATGGCGGGGATCAGGCGCAGACGGCGGGCCGGGTCAAGGCCATCGGCGGTGGCATATTCATCGAGCAGCGCTTCCAGCCGGGCCAGATTTTGCGGCAGGCCTGCGTCAACCAGCGGCGGTGGCAGATGGCCAAGGGTGACGGCTCCCAGACGCCTGCGGGCCTGGGCGGCTTCGCCGGGGTCGTTGACGATAAAGGGGTAAATCACCGGCAACCCGCCGGTCAGTGCCTCGGGCCAACAGCTGTCAGACAGAGCCACGGCTTTACCGGGCAGCCATTCCAGCGTGCCATGCGCGCCGATATGGATCAGCGCGCGAACCTGTGCCACCACCCGCAGCCACAGATAGAAGGCGATATACTCGACCGATGGTTGCGCGCTGAGGTCATGATAGCTGGCTTCGCGGGTGGCGCGATCGCCGCGTTCGGGTTGCAGGGAAATCAACAGATTACCCTGCCAAAATGCCCGGATCCGGGGCGGCGTGACGGGCAGATCAAGGCCCCCGCGCAGGGCATCCGGAAGCAGCGCAACTGCCCGTGCCCAAGATCCGTCAGGCCAGTCAAGGCGGCTTTGCTGTAAGCCCTGCAACAGCTGATCATCGCTGATCTGCTGTCCCAGATCTTCGCAAATGGCGGCCGCCGAGGCCAGCGCATCCAGTCCCACCGCATGGGCCAGACGCCACTCCTTGCCAGGATAGGTGGACAGGACCAGCGCCACCGGGCGGGTGTCAGGTCTTTGCAGCGAAATCCAGTTGGTCACGCGGCTTACCAGGGCGGCAATGCGTTCAGGGTCCGGGCAATGGCGCTGCAGGGCATATTGCAGATCCGGGTCCGGCTGCTGCAGTTCTTTGAAGGAGATCACGCCGCCGTTCAGCCGGCCATCCACCTCAGGCAGGGCGATATGCATGGCGAGGTCGGCTGCCGAAAGGCCCCGCTCTGTGCCTGCCCAGGCCGCGTGGGGTGCGGTAGCATGGATGGCTTGAAACACCGGCACATCTGCCGCATCCAGCGGCGAGGCCCCATTGCTGCGGGCCGAAAAGGCGGTGGTGTTCACAATCGCCGCCGGGCGCAGATCGGCCAGCACCGCTTTGAGCCATTCAGCAGCACTCGCGTCTTTCAGGCTGGGGACGAAAAGGCCGATGGCGGCAAGGCCTGCGGCCTCAAATCCGCGGATCAGGGCGGCGACGGCTTCGGTATCGGCTGCTGTGGCCCAGGCGCGGTAAAAAGGAATAACGACCAGGTCCTGACCTGGTATCGGACGAAAGCTCTGCAAAGGTCCGTGGTTCGGGTGCCAAAATCCAAAGTCCGGCAGTGTTTTCAAGCCCGGAACAGGCCCTGCATAAAGCCCCGAGGCCAGCGCCAGTTGCGCAAGTGCCGCCTGCGCCGCGATTTCGCCCCCCGCATCGCAAAGCTGCGTCAGCCGGCGCAGCGTTGCCACCGGCAGGGTGGAGGCGGCTTCCAGCACCGGATCGGGCAGCCCGTCTGCGGGCAGAAAGGCCAGTGCTATGCCGCGGGCGCGGGCAATGCGCGACAGCTCTTCCACGCCGTAGGGCCAATAACTTTTGCCGCCGATCAGGCGCACCAGCACGCCTTTGGCATGCATCAGCGTCTGATCGACATAGGTATCAACGGAGAGCGGGTGGCGCAGACGCGACAGACTGGCCAGCCGCAGGCTGGGCAGCGCCGCAAGCCCGCGCCGCCATCCTGCCGCGAAAGCCCCAAGATCACTGTCTGAGAACGACAGGACCACCAGATCCGCAGGCTCTTGCTTCAGATCTTCGGGGAGTACGGTCTCTTCCAGGCCGTGGCTTTCGCGAAACAGGACGTGCATCAGATCAGCGCGGCCCGGATGGCTTCGGCGTCAATGTGGTCATGCTCGGCAATCACCACCAGACGGCTCAGGCGCGGCTGGGCCCCCCAGGGGCGGTCAAACTGATGGCGCACCCGCGCACCCACGGCCTGGATCAGCAGGCGCAGGGGTTTTCCCTCCACCGCGACATGGCCTTTGACGCGCAGGATCTGATGGCTTTCAGCCAGAGCTTTGACCTTTGCCGCCAGCACCTCAGGGTCGGCCTGCTCGGGCAGATCCACAACGATGGTGTCAAAATCGTCGTGGTCATGATCTTCATGACCATCGTGATGGGAGGGGCGCTGATCAAGGCTGTCTTCGGCGGCGGCGTTCAGCCCCAGAACAACGCGGGGGTCAATGACGCCCTCGGTCAAGGCAACCATCGGCAGGGGGCGGGGCGCTTCGGCGGCGATCACTGTGCGCGCTTTTGCAAGGCCCGCCTCGCCCGCCAGATCGGCTTTCGACAGCAGCACCAGATCGGCGCAGGCAATCTGATCTTCGAAGACCTCCGACAGCGGGGTTTCGTGATCGACGCCCTCAGTGTCGCCGGGATTGGCGGGGTTGGGGGCGAAAAGACCATTGGCGACGGCCTCGGCATCGGCCACCGCGACCACACCGTCAATCGTAATACGCGAGCGCAGATCCGGCCAGTCAAAGGCTTTCAGCAGCGGTTTCGGCAGCGCCAGCCCCGAGGTTTCGATCACGATATGATCGGGTTTCGGGTCCATCGCCAGCAGACGCTCAATGGAGGGGATGAATTCATCGGCCACGGTGCAGCAGATGCAGCCGTTGGTCAGCTCAACGATATTGGCTTCGGGGCAATTCGCATCGGCGCAGGCACGGATCAGATCGCCGTCAACGCCGACATCGCCGAATTCATTCACCAGAACGGCCAGACGGCGGCCTTCGGGGTTTTGCAGCAGATGCCGGATCAGCGTGGTTTTGCCAGCGCCCAAAAAGCCGGTGATGACGGTGACAGGGGTTTTTGCAAGCGACATATCAGATCTCCAGCGGCGGAATGCGGGCAATGGTGTTTTTGCGGATGATTTCGGGACGCGACCGCCAGGGGACGATGCCGTCCGCGCTGGCGCTATAGGCGCGGGTCATTTCAATGAGGTCATCCAGATGCTGATCAGGGTCCAGCGCGCCCTGCACATAGGTCCAGCGGCCTTTGCCGCGCAGGGCCACCACGCAGCTGCCTTTACAGGCTGAAAAGCATTCCTGGGTGTCGTGGGCAATGCCGCGCACGGTCAGCGCCTGAGACAGGCGTGCACCGTCGCGCAGGGCTTCGGGGTCGGCCCCTTCACGGCGGCAGGTGGTACAGACCACCAGATGATTTTGTTCGGCCATATGCCCTCCCGGCATGCCTGATCACACGGGAGAGGTGCATAGATGTGCGAAGACATGACGGGGCGCGACCTGCCCTGACATGGCTGGCACACGGTTCACCCCGACCGCATTCGTCCGTGAAAGCGAAGGCTCGCTTCCACACGCTGGCAGGTCTCCCGGCTTGCGGATGTCGGGGGTTTTACCCCCCAGCGGGCATCCGGCCTTCCCAAAGCCAAAAGCGGCTTCAGTGGCAATTCGGATGACCTCTCCGGTCACGGTCGCGGGGGCGGCTGCGGCGTTCTGATCCGAAAATCAGCTCTCGCATTCCCTCTTAGCCTGCCATAGGCAGGAACCAACGATGCGTCAGGCAAGCCACGAGAAGGCTTATTTTGTCAAGGGAATGTGTGATGACGGATGATCTGCCCGCCGCAGAAGACCTGAGCCGCCACGCCGAAAAAAAGGCGAAAATCAAAGCCGCGCGGGACCGGATGATGGCAGAGAAAACCGGCGAGAAAGGCCTGATCCTGGTGCTGACCGGCCCGGGAAAGGGCAAGTCTTCTTCAGCTTTTGGCATGGTCATGCGGGCGATTTCGCATGGTATGCCGGTTGCCGTGGTGCAGTTTATCAAAGGTGCCATGGCCACTGGCGAGCGCGATTTTTTGTTGCAGCATTTTCCGGATCTTTGCCGGTTTCATACTATGGGGGAGGGCTTCACCTGGGAAACCCAGGACCTTGCCCGTGACATCGCCGCCGCCCGCCGGGGATGGGAAATGGCCAAAGAGATGATCCTTGATCCGCTGAACCGCCTGGTGCTTCTGGATGAGATCAACATCGCGCTGCGCTATGATTATCTGGATGTGGCCGAGGTGGTCAGCTTCCTGCGTGATCACAAACCGCCGATGACCCACGTGCTGTTAACCGGCCGCAATGCAAAGCCAGAAGTGATTGAGCTGGCCGATCTGGTCACCGAGATGACGGTGGTAAAGCACCCATTCCGCGCGGGGGTTAAGGCGCAGGCCGGGATCGAATTCTGATGGCTGGGCTGATGATCCAGGGCACCGGCTCAAATGTTGGCAAATCGCTGCTGGTGGCAGGGATCTGCCGGGCCGCAAAGCTGCGCGGCCTTTCGGTGCGGCCCTTCAAGCCGCAGAATATGTCCAACAATGCTGCGGTGACGGAAGATGGCGGCGAGATCGGCCGCGCCCAGGCGCTTCAGGCCCTGGCCTGTGGGGTGGCGCCTCATACTGATATGAATCCGGTGTTGTTGAAGCCGGAAACCGATGTCGGATCGCAGGTGATTGTGCAGGGGCGACGACTGGCCACGGTGAAAGCGCGTGACTATGCGCGGTTGAAGCCGCAGCTGTTGGCCCCGGTGCTGGAGAGTTTCAATCGGCTGAAATCCCAGTGTGATCTGGTCATCGTCGAAGGCGCGGGCAGCCCGGCTGAGGTCAATCTGCGCGCCAATGACATTGCCAATATGGGCTTTGCCGCCGCCGCGGATGTGCCGGTGGTGCTGGTGGGCGATATCGACCGAGGCGGGGTGATTGCACAGCTGGTCGGCAGCCAGGTGGTGATGGATGCACAGGACAGCGCGCGCATCCGCGGCTTTATCGTCAACCGCTTTCGCGGCGATCCGAGCCTCTTTGACGACGGCTATCGCCTGATCGCGGACCGCACCGGCTGGCAGGGTTTGGGGGTTGTGCCCTGGTTTACCCGTGCAGCTCTGCTCCCGGCTGAGGATGCGCTGGATCTGCGTGCCTTTGGCACTGGCAATGTGAAAGTTGCTTGCCTTGCACTGTCGCGGATTGCCAATTTTGATGATCTGGACCCGTTGAAGATGGACCCGTCGGTTCGGCTGGAGATGGTCCGGCCCGGGCAACCCATTCCGGGGGATGCCGATCTGGTGATCCTGCCGGGGACGAAATCAACCTGCGGCGATCTGGCATTCTTGCGCGCGCAGGGGTGGGATATTGATCTGCAGGCGCATCACCGGCGGGCCGGGCGGATCCTGGGGATATGCGGCGGTTATCAGATGCTTGGCAAAAGCATCCATGACCCGGAGGGGTTGGAAGGTGCACCAGGGCGTACGGAAGGCCTGGGGTATCTCGACGTGGAAACCGTCATGTCGCCGGACAAGCGCCTCGCGCGCGTGACCGCGCTGCACGAAACCACGGGGCTGAGGGTCGAGGGCTATGAGATCCATCTGGGTCGCACCACCGGCCCCGATTGCGCCCGCCCTTTTGCCAGGGTTGACGGCTTACCCGAAGGGGCCCGCTCGGCCGATGGAAGGGTGCAGGGGAGTTATCTTCACGGGCTTTTTACCGCCGATGCTTTCCGTGCCGCATGGCTCTCGGACTTCGGCGCCGGGATCCGAGGCTATTCTTATCATGACACTGTTGAGACCGTGCTTAATGAACTGGCCGCGCATCTGGAAACCCATCTTGATATGAACGCACTTTTGCAGATGGCGGAGCGGGGTACATCAAAGGCTTAGGTTCCCGGAAGGCCGTGATGAGCATCAGTTCGGCTGTGGGCCAGGCGGCTCGACAGAGGCGCATGGCCGCAGTTTTTGCCCGGGCAGAGCTTGTCCGTATCTGCGGATTGCAGCGCTTTGCGGATGGCAGCGGCGGGCCCGATCGGATCCTGCGCGTGGAGGGTCAGGGGCCTGCATGTTGCCGCTTAAGAAGATCAGAATGGCCCGCTTCGCCGAGGTATGTATTCAGATATATGGCCGCTCACTCTCCAGTCGCCGCATTGATGTTAGAGCAGGATCCTGACTTGCTTGCCTGTATTCCATTCATAGATATGGCCGATCGTCTTTCCCGTGTGTTCGTCCCTGATCCGGGCAACGGGTCGGGCTTCGAGGAGTTCACGGGTCGCTTCGTTCGCGCTGCCTTGATCGGGCAATCTTACGGGGCAATTCATCTTAATCGTCCTGGGTCGTGTCGTGGTCGGAAATGACACCCGACCGCGCTTAAATCTTTACCGTTGCTTTTGATGCAACCTGCCGTCACCTTTTTCACAATCGGCACCCGAGAGCTATGCCGATACCCTTTTGGGTATGCTTTTGGTGGTTCTGTGCCTGTCGGCTGACGGAGGTGGAATGCTTTGGAAGATTGTTCCAAACCTGCAGCAGATCGATGCCCGTCTGCGGGAAATCGGCACCGCGGGCTACTCTCTGGTCGTGAATGTCCGCGGGTTGACGCCGGAGCATCATATCTCAACTTTTCCCGAACATTGGGTCGCTCTTTATTCGGAGCGCCAATATGCAGTGTTCGATCCCGTCAGTATCTGGGCGCGCCTGAACAGCGGCCGCATCCGCTGGAGTGAGATCCGCTCGGAAGGCCTGACGCCGGTTCAGCAATTCATCCTCAGACGTGGAGCTGATTATGGATTGGTCTATGGAGGCGGGGTTTCCCGGAGTGAACCCGAGAGCCGGGGTACCTTCAGCTTTCTCTTTTGCGCGCGCGCAGATCGCGAGCTTCTTGGTGAAGAGCTGGATGTTATCGAGGAGAGCCTTGATATCATCCTCAGTGCGGTTGAGGCGCAGCCTGCTCTGAGTGCTGAAGACGTGCGGGTCCTGTCAGATCTGGCGCGAGGGTACTCGCAAAAGGAGATCGCCGTTGCTCTCTCTCTGAGCCGTGAGACGATCAAAAAGCGCCTCGAAAAAATCCGCATCCAGCTCGGGGCGAGGAACTCGACACACGCGGTCTCTCTCGCTCAGCGCAGAGGTTTGATCCTCTCTTTGCCAGACCGCATGCCCGGGCCGGATGAGACGCCGGAGGGCTGAGCTCAGGCGCGGCCGTCATGTGGGTCTTGGACGCCGTCAATGCGTTTCAGCAGCCAGTCGATCTCCTGCCAGACCAGCGGCTCAAGCTGTCCGCGCAAAAGTGACCAGCGGCTGCAGACGCCCAATGGATCCTGTTTCGCTTGAATACGGTCAAACACCGCTTCAGGTACAGCAAGGCTTGTGCGGATCATCCAAGCGCGCTCGCGGCATCGCTCTGCTGCCATTGGCGCGACGTAAAGTGCCTGGGGGCGCCAGCTCTTCGCGGCTTTGCGCAAGGCGGCGCGAATGATCTGTGGGGGCGCTATGCCACTTGCTGTTATCGCGGCATGCTGGCGAGCCAGTGCGGTGACGCGGATGTCGATCTGGATCGTGTGTGTGATGGGGCTTTGCCGCTCGTGAGATGCCGGGCCTGCAGATATTGGTGTATCAGTTGGCTGCACTCCGGAGGAACAGCCATGCGCCGTATCAGTTGTCGGAGCCGATGGTGGCTTGATCCCGGCACCCGCCATCTCTCTTATGCTCAGACCGCTCGACCATGCGGCGTCACTGCGGGTAATTTGCGGGATACGTTTACGCATAACTGTCTCAGCTCGTCAGGATGTCGTTGAGGATATCCATGGCCTCTTCCAGCGCTTCAAATACCGGCCGGACATGAGGCTTCAGGAGCGGATTGGGATCAGTCTGACGCGCAAGACCGATCGGTTGCAGCAGTCCAAGGCGGTCCATCTCTTTATAAATGTTACGACGCATCATCATCGTTTCTACGACGGGGAAACGGCTCATGGCCTCAGCGATCTGCTGTGCATCGGCCCTTGTGGGCCGCGGTTCGACCATGGTCAGCACCACACGATGCCGGGGCAGGCTGTCAGGATCATCGACCCGCTTGCGGAGGTCCTGGTACCAAATCACTGTTTGGGTGCCGACGTCAAAGTCAGTCTCTGAGAGCATCACCGATGTGATGAGGTGATCGCAGAGTACGGCAACCGCGTCTGACCACTCTGCTCCGCCGCCAGCGGTGTCGACGAAGATCAGATCGGCGCTGTCCTCGCTCCAGGCTTCATCGATGACCTCTGCCACCTGCGCAACGGTTTCCGCCGGGCGCAGGGCGAGCAGGGCGGATCCAAAGCCTTTCATTTCCGCGCGCAGGTGCCAGCCGCTGAGTGCAGCGGTCGGGTCCGTATCAATCAGCAGCACGCGCCGCCCTGCCGCAACGGCGGCGCTGGTCAGAGCGCGGCAGAGCGTGGTTTTGCCTGAGCCGCCTTTGCGGGCCATCAGCCCGAGAACGCGCAGTTTACTGTTCGGCATGAATGATTTCAAAAGTGTAGAAATGTCTGATCATACCAACGGCTGCTACCGGCTTCCTGCGAGGGCGTCAAACAGTTGACGGATAACAGAGGGCGTTGCGCAGATGGCAGGGGCCAGAAGACAACAGACGGGCGTCACTTGGCAGAATGCAGATCCCAAAGGACAGGCCACATGTCACAGGGCACGTGAGGCGGAACGCGGCAAGCAGGAGGCAGGCGGCGTTAGGCATTGCGCAGACAGCGTGCTGCAGGGTGCAGAAGACCTGGTGCGGAAGGCAGAGGGCGGGACGCATTCGCCAAAGGACGTGGCGCATTTGGCAGAGCGCGTGGAAACCGCCCCCGGGGGGCGGTTTCATAAGGAGTAGAGACCCTTTGAGCCGTCTCCGCCTTGCAGGGGGAGACGGCGGGTCTCTACGAAACTGGCAAGAAATAGGAACGTATACTTCACATGCCAGTGACCCGCCGATTGAGTGATGCCGAACGCCTCCGGATCCCGCGTGACCGTGCCGCTGGCCAGTCGGTGCGCAGCATTGCCGCGCGTCTCGGGGTCTCGGAGCGGACGATCTGCAATGTGCTGCGCCAGGGCAGGGCGACCCGTGTCGCGAACGGCAGCCGCAGCGAAGTGTTGACGCTGCGGGTCAGCCGCGACGAGCTTTTCGCATTCGATGCGCTGCTCGGACGGCTGCAGATTGCCCATCGCTCTGCGGCACTCCGGCGGATGATGGGTGCCGCCGCGGGTCTGCTGGCGCCGGATCCGGAACTGAGTGCTGCGCTGAGCCGCCAGAGTGCTGCGCTGAATCGGCTGGGCAGCAATGTGAACCAGATCGCCCGGCGGCTGAATGAGGCGCGGCTGCGAGGGGAGGTGAGCACTCTCGATCTCTCCGATCGGGCGGCACTGCGCGCGCTTGCAGGTCTGTTCTTTGAGACTGCCGATCAGTTCCGTGCGCTGATGCCTGGTCGCCGCCTGCGGCTCGATCTCGAGCTTGATGACGCTCTGCAGCCGCTGCTGAACGCGGGCGACCAGGATGCGCGGTAACGGACGGGCGCTGCCCGCAGCACCGTTCTTTGAGCGTGGCTGGAGCCGGATCGGCGGATCCACGGGGACGCTCGGGCGGCATGGCCAGAAGATTCGTGCGGCGCGGGGGGCGACGCCGGCGATCTTCAAGGCGATCCGTCAGGGTGGCTGTCACACCGGTGCGCAGCTCCGGGCACAGCTGAGCTATCTCACCAGCAAATCCAGCCTGATCCTCGACAGCC
Source organism: Falsigemmobacter faecalis (assembly GCF_003863335.1). GTDB lineage: Bacteria > Pseudomonadota > Alphaproteobacteria > Rhodobacterales > Rhodobacteraceae > Wagnerdoeblera > Wagnerdoeblera faecalis. The sequence continues at coordinate 42,846 of NZ_RRAZ01000027.1, forward strand.
GCGGGACACATGACGGTAAGCGTGTGCTGAGCCCGGGTGAGATCGATCGGCTGGCGCGGCGCTTTGAGAATGGCTGGAACGCGCGTCACAGCCCGAAGCTTGGCCATACCTGTCATCTGTTGATGGCGTTCCCGATCGGGACGCGCAGTGCCGAAGTGCAGGCCATCACCGAAGAGGTCTGTGAGCGCTTCTTCGAGGGGGAGGGCGCGCGTTTTGATTATATCGCCGCCATCCATGAAGACCGCGCCCATCCGCATGCGCATATCGTGGTGAACCGCCGCAGCCCGGACGGCGAGATGTTTCGTCTGAGCCGCGATCACCACTTCAGCTATGAGGCCTTCCGGACCGCGATGGTGGAGGCCGCCGACCGCCACGGGCTGCGGCTGGAGGCGACCCGGCGGCTCGAGCGTGGAGTGATGACGCGGCAGGGCAGCGATGGCGCGTATCGCGCGGCACGAGCGGCGAAGGCAGAGCCGGCCGAGCGCGACCGTCAGGGCGCTGATCGGGCCCGGGCGCTGGCTGAGATCGCCGGACACGCGCGGATTTATCAGGGCCTCGCTGCCGAAGCCTCTGCCTCAAACTTCACCGATGTGGCCGAGGCTCTGAGCCGGGCGGCCGTTCTTTTGACAAACGGGGGCCAGGTGGTCCCCGACGGAGTTCTTTATATGAGTGAGCATGAGACCGCCTTTGATGAGTTGCTTGCGTCTTTCAGCGAAAACATCCGTGGCATCGAGGCGGCGATTGAGCGTGCGTCTGTTGGTGAGCGGCCGGTGATTGAACGCAAGCTCTCGGAAGTGCTGCGCGAGGTTTCGCATCTGCCCCCTTGGCGATCGCTCAGACCGCCTGCATGAGGCGCCCTCGCGGGATGGTATTTATGCCGCGCCCAATTTGGCGGAGACGGTCCGTGAAGAGATGGAAGCACCGGAGTTGCGGGAAAAACTGAGCGCTGCGCTGCAGGGCAGCGGGATTGATTCTGAGGCGGTGCTGGCGCGGGTGCAGGAAGGGGCGGGCTCAGCGGCGCTGGAAGAGCAATGGCTGTCGCAGGATCTCAAAGCCATCGCCGATCACAGCGGGTTCAATCTGCGGGAGCCTGCGGGACGTGAGGCTGCGCTCGGAAAGCTTGAGGCTGTGCATGACCGGCTGGGCGAGGTGCTGAGCGAGGCGCAACTGTTTAAGCTCAGCGACGGGAGCGAAGCTTCAGAGCGGAGTGCCGGGACCGTAGCGGAAGCGGCTGCCGATGTTTACAGCCCGGAAGAACGCGCAGAGCTGCGCGACTTCGCGCAAAGGCTGGAACGCACTGACTTCAACTACCCCTTCTCCGATGACCCGGAGGTGCGCAGAGCAGGTGAGGTGCAGGTTGGGGAGGCGAGAGCTGCCTTTGACACATTGGCGGCCCGCTCGCCGCAGCACGCGGATCTCGCTTCACTGCTTTGGGAACGCTCGACGGATCTGATCTCGGCGCCGAAAGCGGCCGTGCAGCCGGAAGATCGCGCGCTCCATGCCGGGGATCTGGCGCTGGCGCTGCGGCACCCGACTGAGGAGCTGGGCCCGATTACGGAGGAACGTCGGGATCTTGAGAAGCTGAAAACTGAAATGCCCGCGGATCTCCTGAAGGCGGCAGTGACAACAGAGATCAACGAGTTGCGGGCCGAAGGCGCCTCACGGGCCTGGATCAGCGAGCGCAGCTCTGAGATCGAGGAGGGTGTCCGCGCCGCCTGGGCCGAGGCCGTGATGCTTGAACGCGATGCCCCTGAGCTCGCGCAGGTGCTGCGTGAAGCCTGGGAGGGCCCGGGCCAGCCCCTGACGCGCGCGGAAGACGCGCGGCTGACCGGGCAGATTGAGGCGCGGATTGGCGCCACCAGCCTGCAGAACCTGCGGGCCGGGGATCCGGATGCGCTTTTTGCCATCACCGATCATCCGCGCGAGCAACTGGCACTTGCGAAGAGCTATCTGCAGGCCAACCCGGGCGATGCGGAGCCTGGCGCACTGGACCGGGTACTGAATGAGCTCACTGAGCTGCGGCATGTGGAAGCGCAGAGCGTGAGGCAGGAGCACAGCTCGAAAGGCCCGCGGCATGGATAAGCTGCGTCTGCTGCTCGCCGGCACCAGCCTGACGCTCCTCGGCGCGCTCATTGGCTTCGTGCTCGCCACCGGGGCCTTTGCCATCCGGCAGGGCATTGCGATGGCCGATGCGGATCTCTGGCTGGCATTGCACTATGGGCAGATTTTGCTGTCCGGCAGCCCCGGCGAACAGCTCTGGGGCTTCAGCCTGATCGGAGGCGGCGCGCTGATCGCGCTCTTGCTGAGTGCGACCATGCTTGGCGATGCGCTGACGCGCTTTGGCACCACCCACTGGCAAAGCCGGGCGGAGATGCGCGGCAATGGGTTCTTTGCAGCGGTGGGGTCGGGCTTTTTGCTGGGGAAGATGGGCACGCCGAAATCTCGGCGCGCCTTCATCGTCTCGAGGAGTTTCCCGCATGCGCTGGTGGTAGCGCCGACCGGGCGCGGTAAGGGCGTGGGCTTTGTAATCCCCAATCTGCTGACCTATCGCGGCTCGGCGGTGGTGCTGGATGTGAAGGGCGAGAATTTCCGCGAAACCGCGCGGCATCGCCAGACCATGGGCGATCGGGTGTTCCGCTTTGCTCCCACGGATTGGGACAAGCCAACCCACCGCTACAACCCGTTGCAGCGCATTGCTGAGATCCAAAACCCCGACCGTCAGCAGATGGAGTTGAAACTCACCGCCAAGCTGTTTCTGCAGACCGACAATGAAAAGCTGAGCGGGCTTTTAGCCGGTGGAATTGATCTCTTTGTTGCGGCAGGGCTCCTGGCCTTTGAGCGCGGCGTGCCGACGATCGGCGAGATCTACCGCATCACGGCTTCAGGCGGCGACAAGCAGAAGGAATATCTGCTCCGGGCTGAAGAGGTGAAGAACCCTTCCGCAAAGCTGATCTTTGAGCGGATGGCTTCGACCAATAATGACACCCTGACCTCCTATCTGTCGCTGCTGATGACCTCGGGGCTCGATACCTGGGACAACCGGGCGATTGATGCGGCAACCGCACGCTCAGACTTCTCCTTCCGCGACATTCGCCGGCTGCCGCATGCGATCTATCTGGTGGTGGAGAGTGAGATGATCCGGCCATTGGCACCGCTGATCCGGCTCTTCTTCTCGGATCTGATTGCCTCGCTGCAGGCGGCGGAGCCGGGGGCCGATGAGCCCTGGCCGGTGATGATCATGCTCGATGAGTTCGACCGGCTGGGCAAAATGCCGATCGTGGCGGAAAGCATCAAAACCCTGCGCTCCTTTGGCGGTAATCTGGCGATCGTCACTCAGACCATTCCGGCGCTCGATGAGATCTACGGGGAGAACACCCGCCGCTCGCTGCAGGGCGGCGCAGGGGTGAAGCTCTACCTCACGCCCTCAGATCAAAAGACCATCGAAGAACTCTCACAGGCGGTGGGCAAAACCACGAGGCGCGTGGTGACCCGGTCACGCGCAGTCGGGCGCAATCCGTTCGAGGGGCGCAGCGTCTCGGAACGGACAGAGGAGACCCCGCTGCTCAGCGAAGATGAGGCCCGCCGCCTCAGTCTTGATGAGGTCATCCTTGTGGTCGATGCGCAGATGCCGGTTCGGGCGCGGCGGATCAAATACTATGAGGACCCAAAGCTGAGCGCCCTGCATGCGGCGCAAAGCGGGCCGCTGCCCTGGCCGGATGCGCAGCAGCTGCAGGTTGAGAGGCGGCTGAAGGACACCGAGGCTCAGGTCACACGGCTGGCCCGCGATTTAAGCGAGCTGCGTCGCGCCGGCGGGATGAGGGGCGTGCCTGCAGCACCGGTGCCCGCGCAGGAGGCGGCTCCAGCGAGGAGGCCGCGTCTCCCTGCGCGCAGGGAAGGGCTGGCAAATGTGCCGGTCCCGATCCGGTTAGAACTGCCCAAAGGCTCAGGGAAAGACGCAGATCTGCTGGCGCTGAAGGGGGCCGTGCTGAAAACGTCAGAGATCCTGGCGCAGCATGCACGGGGATGATGTCGCTGTAACCTATGACAGTTTCGATATGTTAATATGCATCAATATGTGATTTGATATATGATGATACATTAAATTTATGAATTTACTTTGATATATTTGCGTGTATAAAAATATCAACGTAATTGCTTATAAAGCATCAAGATGGCCTTCGTCCTTCAAAACCTGTCCGATCGCCTGAAGCAGGCGCGCCTTGCCAAGGGGCTCTCTCAGCGCGAGCTGAGTGAGATAACAGGACTTGTTCAGGCGCAGATCTCGCGAATTGAAGCTGGCACTGTGGATCCACGCCTCAGCACCTTGACTACACTCGCTCATGCGCTCGACCTTGAGCTGGAACTGGTGCCACGTAAGGCTTTGCCAGCAGTTAAATCTCTGAGCCGGCAAATCTCCGGGGCGCATTCTGAGTTGAACGGACGTCAGGCGAAACTGCGCCGAAGGCTGGAAGAGACCCTGCGGGATTTGCAGCGCAGGTTTCCTGAGGTTCCTTTGAATCAACGCTTGAGAAAAGCTTTGTCCGAACTGGCGCAGCAGGGGGGGGCGGCGACGGCTGTTGATGCGCTGCAACGCGCAGGCAGAGCACTGAAGAAGGTAGAAGATGCAGGCCAGCTGCATGAGGCTTTTGAAAAAGCTCTGCATGAGCTGGAAAAGGCAGCTAAATCTGACAGGGTGATGCCTGAAGGTGCTGACCCGGATCATAAGCCGCGTGCTGCCTGGACACTGGATGGGGAAGACGATGCCTGAGGTCTCCGTGCTGAAAGTCAGCCTGGGCAATGAGAACGTCGGGACACTCACCTGGCTGGGGGGGGAGAAGAGCGTCTTCAGCTTCACAGAAGACTACATCAACAATGCTGACCGGTCCGTCCTGAGCCTGAGCTTCAAGGACATTCATGGTGATCTGATCACCGACCATCGGCCTTATAAAATGAAGTTGATGCCGTTTTTCTCAAACCTGCTGCCCGAGGGACATCTTCGCCGGTACCTCGCGCGAACGGTTGATATTCATCCGGATCGGGAGTTTTTCCTGATGTGGGTGCTTGGGCGTGATCTGCCGGGTGCTGTCCGGATCGAGCCGGCTGAGGGAGATGCCTGGCCGCTTCTGCCGCCTGCACCCGATCAGCAGGCGCCAGATTATGGTGACGTTTTACGTTTTTCTCTTGCGGGCGTTCAACTCAAGTTCTCTGCCGTGGGCGACAAAGCCGGAGGACTGACCATTCCGGCTCACGGTGTCGGCGGCGATCACATCGTTAAGCTGCCTTCTGCCGAATACCGCGGTGTGCCGGAGAATGAATATTCTATGATGGCGCTGGCAAGGCAGGTGGGGATCGATGTGCCAGCGATCGGCCTGGTCGACGTCGATCAAATCGCGAACCTGCCGGCCGGAATTGAACGATTGGGTGACAAGGCCTTCACCATTGAGCGCTTTGATCGCGCGGCGGATGGCGAGCGGGTTCATATCGAAGATTTTGCGCAGATCTTTGGGGTCTTCGCGGAGGACAAGTATAAGCGGGCCAGTGCCGCGAATATTGCGCGTGTCATCGCGGCCGAGACCGAGGGCGCCGATATCGCTGAGTTTATCCGCCGCCTCACCTTTAACACGCTGATCGGCAACGGCGATATGCACCTGAAAAATTGGTCCCTCATCTATCCGGACGGCAAACGCGCCCGGCTGGCGCCCGCCTATGATTTTGTATCAACAATCCCCTACATCCCAGGCGACAGATCGGCCCTGAACTTTAGCCGGTCCAAGGATTTCGCGGACTATACTGTGGATGAACTCGAGCACCTTGCGGCGAAGGCTTCTTTGCCGCGCCGCCTTGTCCTGGATGCGGCGCAAGAGACCGTCGAGCTCTTCTTTCAGGCCTGGAGATCGACAAAAGCAGATCTTCCAATGTCAAAAGATGTGGCCGAGACTATTGATGCTCATCTGGAGACCTTGCCGATTGCGGAAGGCCGTTAGCGCCCGGCTGGAGGAAGCTAAGCTCCGCGCGGCGAAACAGCGTTGTAAGCAGGATGACAGAGAGGATATGCAGTGTGCAGGGGCTGTTGCCGGCCGAGGCTGTGTGGAA
>NZ_RRAZ01000028.1 GCF_003863335.1 Falsigemmobacter faecalis
CAGTAAGATTTTTCTTATCGCCTGACTTTTTCAGCACCCTGTTAGATATTGTTGAATTTGCAGCGGCCCGAGATTGTCGAAATATGGTCAGCCGGTGAAGTGCGCAGCAAGTTCGCCCTATGTGAGCTTATATCGATATTCTGCAGTGGGAAGTTTTTGCCGCAGCGGATCTGTACACCCAGCTTGGTGGGTAGAGCAGATCTAACCTAGGTGAAATTTCCCTTGACAGGGGTGTGCAAGAATAAACCGTGTTTCGTGCACACTTATGCCTTATCGGCAATAAAACCGGTGTTTGGTAGGCCCGGAGGGCTGCAGCAACACGTTAGTTTTCAAACTGATAGCCTGACGAACTCAGTTTTTTCCAGTGCTGAAAAGATTGAAGAATTCTCGACGCTGGCGAACCATTCCGGAGATCGGAAAAAGGAAAACCCCGGCGCGCTGGCGGGCGCGACCGGGGCTGAATACGAAGTCGGTAACTTCAAGGCCAAATCATACAAGAAGCCTGACTCTGCGTCCAATCTTAAATCGGGCAACATTGTCGCTCAGGTCATGCCGCCCCAGTACAAGCAAATGTCCCGGATGCTGGGCTACAGCCTGCTTCTGGGCACGGCCAATGCTTGGGAGGGCTTTGGCCTCCTTGCCGCTGTTCGCCTTACACCTCAAGAACGCGCGTTCATGGCAGCCGTCTTGCTTGCCACGCTGGACGCGGGCACGGTGCAGGATATTGCGGCCACGGCGGTTAACGCTGCGGGCGACCCCCTGCCATCCTTCCTCGGGGGCATGGAGGATGCACGGTCATGGGCGTCGTGGGCTTCGCGCTCCGAGCTGAAGGCCTATGCGCTAGCCTGTTTCGAGGCGATGGACCCCAAGGACCAGGCAGCATTCTACAACCACATCAGCACGGTGGAGGTCGCAGCATGACCGACAGTGAGCTGGATGAAATCATGATCTTCTGGTGGCCCAAGGTGCTTCGCCGCGCGATGGCTGGCAGCGACGAATGGGTCAAAAGCTTTGCGCGTTCCATCGCGAAGCATGGCAAGCGCGCCAAGTGGCACCCGAGCGAGAAGCAGGCCTTCCTCATGCGTAGGCTCGTGGCTGACCTCAGCAACGCCCCTGAACCCGAACTGGACCTGATCGACAGGGAGGATGGTGCAGCCGCCTGACCTCTTCACTGTGTCGTCGGGAGGTGCAGAACGATGGCGACGACACAGCACTATGGCCGACCAGCGGGCGATCCCAATACGGCCAACCGCAGCCCGAAAGCTCGAAGCGGGGGATCAGGCACCAGACCCGGTGCCTTTAAGTAGCGAGCAAGCCGAAGCGGGGTCACACGACTTCGGCGCCCAGAAGCGATGGACCGGCTCCGTTGAGCAGATCTTCACGCAGAGGGCTAGGGACCAACCTGTGTCGAAAGACACGGGCTGGTCTCCCTATGCCCTTCGCTCAGAACCTCACCATTGAGCAGGACAGGATAGATAGAGAGATGAACGCAACAATCAGAACAGACACATGGCAGCACATAGGCGAACTGGCCGAGAGAGTGCGCCGCCTTCGCCCAGATCACCGCGGCCCTGAGCGTTTCCATGTCGAGAAGAGCGAGATCGAGCATGAGCTTCGCCTTCTCGCAAGCATCGTGGGTCCTTCCGGGGAGGTCCCTCTGCGGGTAATTCGCACCCCGAGACGTCAGGCTTTGCAAATGAAATCAATGGGGTGAAAGATGCGCATCCTTGAAGAACTTGCGTTTGACGGCAAGCCCTCGCTTCGGATCAACGGCGCTGACCTTTGCGATCTTCTGTCGATTTCGCCCGCTGCCCTGTCCGATCTAAAAAAGCGCGGCATCGCTGTCCATCGCGGCCATGATGCTTACGATCTGGGCGAAACCGTCCGCGCCTACGTTGTTCACCTGCGCGGCGTTGCCAGCGGTCGTGGTGGCGAGGAACACGTTAGCAATCTCACTGCAGAACGCGCGCGGCTGGCCCGTGAGCAAGCGGATGCCCAGGCTCTTCGCAATGCGGCACTGCGCGGTGAGCTGGTCGCAGCGGCTGAGGTCGAGCGCACATGGTCCGATCTTCTTCGGCAAGTCCGCGCTCGCATCCTTGCCGTTCCCGCCCGTGTCCGCTCCATGCTGCCCCTGGACGCGGCCACCATCGACACCATCGACCACGAGCTTCGCCAAGCCCTTGAGGAACTCGGCCATGACAACGATTGATCTTGTGCTGTCTAAAGCCCGCCGTGCGCTGATCCCGCCGCCGCGCCTGCGCCTCTCCGACTGGATCGAGGCCAACATTGCGCTACCGCAGGGCGTGTCCGCCCAGCCCGGCCCTGTGCGTCTCTGGCCCTTCCAGCGCGAGATAGCCGACACCATCGGGGATCCACTGATCGAGCGTGTCACGCTGGTCAAGCCTGTCCGGGTCGGCTTCACCACTCTGCTAACCTCGGCAGTCGCCTCCTTCGTCGCCAATGAGCCTGCGCCAATTCTCTGCCTGCTGCCTGCAGAGGCCGATTGCCGGGACTATGTGGTTAGCGACATTGAGCCGATTTTCGCAGCCTCGAAAGCCGTGGCCGATGCGCTTGCCGATGATCGGCAGGAAGGCGAGCGAAACACCCTGCTGTCGCGCCGGTTCCCCGGTGGCTCGCTCAAGGTGGTTGCCGCAAAGTCCCCCCGCAACCTTCGTCGCCACAACGTCCGCGTCCTATTTATCGACGAGGCAGACGGCATGGACCCGACTGCCGAAGGCTCGCCTATCCTCCTTGCCGAGCGGCGCACAATGTCCTTCCCGGATCGCAAGATCGTCATGGGATCGACCCCGGTGCATGACGATACAAGCCACGTCCTGCGCGCCTATGCCCAATCCGATGCCCGCGTGTTCGAGGTGCCATGCCCAGAGTGCGGCACCTTCGGGGAAATCACTTGGGATGCGATTATCTGGGATGATACCGCGCCCGAGACCGCCCGCTGGCGCTGTCCCCATTGCGAAACCGAAGTCGATGAACGCCATAAGCCTGCGATGGTCGCAGACGGCATCTGGCGGCGCACCCGCCCGCATGTTTCGGGTCATGCCGGGTTCCGGCTCAATGCTCTGGTATCGCTCCACGCCAATGCTGCATGGGGAAAGCTCGCGACCGAGTTTATTACCGCCAAGGATGATCCGACCACGCTACAAACTTTCGTCAACACCATCCTCGGGCAAGGCTGGCGCGGCGATGGCGACGAGCTGGCCGACGATGATCTGGCTTCGCGCGGTGAAACCTTCGGGCTGTCGAAGCCGATCCCAGCTGATGTGCTGGCGCTGACCGCCGGCTGCGATGTGCAGCATGATCGGCTTGAACTGACCTATGTTGGCTGGGCTGAGAGCGGCACCGCCTTCGTGCTGGGGCACCGGGTGATCTGGGGGGCATGGGATAGCGCCGATACTTGGGAAGAGTTGGACGAAGCCCTAAAACAGCGGTTCCCGCATGAGCTGGGCGGTCAGATCGGCATTGATGCTTGCGCGGTAGATGCAGGGGACGGCACCACAATGAACCGCGTGACCGCCTTCTGCACCCCAAGGACGCGGCGAAAGATCATGGCGATCAAGGGCGCATCCGGCAATCGTCCCCTGATCGAGCGGGCGGGCAGCAAGACAAAGACCGGGGCGCGGCTCTGGATCATAGGTGTCGATACCGCCAAGCAACAACTGTTCCCGCGCCTTGCTCGGCCCGGTTCGATCCGGCTTTCCGAAGAGTTGCCCCGCGTCTGGCATGAGCAGGTGGCCTCAGAGCGCGCAGTCCTGCGCTATCGTCGCGGCCAGCCCATCCGCAGCTTCGAGCGCATCCCTGGCCGCAGGGCTGAGGCGCTGGATTGCCTTGTCTATGCACTCGCCGCTCGGCAGATCATCACCACGGAATGGGAGCGCCGCAGGACTGAACTTTCATCCTCAGCGCCTATCGTCTCGCGCAAGGGCCCGGTGCTCCAATCGGCCTGGATGAGCCGCTAATCCGTGTAACAGTAGCAGGAAATGCAATTTGTCATCGTTACACTCTGGATTGGCGCTTTTAGTGAGCGTCACCAGAGTGTTAGCGGCATATTGATAGCGTTACAGTTTTGAAGCTGTTTTCGGGGCTATTTGACGGGTGCAGAGCGGTAGCGATCAACGACGATTGCCACCGTCCATCCATCGCCTAGCGCACTTTTCTGGAACCGAATGACGTTCTGGTCAGGGGCCTGCGCTGCCCAGGCATTCGCTTCCGCCAGCCGCTTGTCGAACTCAGCGTCAGTGTCGGCAGCATGAATGTGATCCACCCACTTCCCGGCGTCACCTATGAGGTTTCTGACCGGGAACTTCTCTTCCAGCAGCGCCAGAATTTCAGAATTCATTGAACGATTGTTTGTCTCAGCGGCAGCTTTGATCCGGTCGCGCATCCCATCGGGAAGGCGAAGCATGAACTTGTCAGTTAGTGAGCGGCTTTCGATCTCGGTCATGATGTCAAATGGACATGATATTTTTATTGACGCAATGGTGTCCTTTGGACATATAATGTCATATGGACATCATGGAGTGTTCGATGATTGACCGTAAACCCTTACAGCTTCGTTTGCCGCCAGACCTGAAAGCTTGGCTCCAAGCCGAGGCGGAGAAGAACGGCGCGAGCCAGAACAGCGAAGTGATACGAGCCATCCGCGCCGCAATGGCGCGTTCTGAACTTCAAACCACCTGAAACTAGGAGATAGCTATGAACGCCATGAACCCGCTTTCCGGGCCTGATACCGCTTTGCCAGTCGATACCTGCAACTCGCTCCGCAAATCCAACTTTTCTAATCTTTTCGATGATGGCGAGACCCACAACCTCGAAGTTTCCGCCCGTCGCGCCGCCTATGTTGCCGAAGTGCTGGGGGTCGATCCGCCAGCGCGACTGGTTGATGAGGAAGATTGTCTCTCACCAGAGGTTATGGACTTTGTTCGACACACCGGGGCGAGCCTTGACTTCATCTTCGTAGGTGATCTGCGCGGCATGATCCTGACGGATTGCGAGCGGCGGCTGGAATGGTTCACAGGGAAAAGCGGCGAAGCATGAACGTGATTGCCCCGCTCACCGCTTGCGGAACTTAGGTGATACCAGCTTGACAGAAAATACCCACTTGAGTATTTCTGAATAAAGTTCCTCATGCGGGTATTTTCTTATGAACCACCTTAAGCAAAAAATCCGGTTCACTGCGGCGGCAAACGCGGCAGGCGTTGCACCCAAAACGCTGCGCAACTGGATGGACCGCTATCCACTCCAATTGGTCGCTGACTACGGGGCGGATGGCTGGACAGAGTTCACGGTTTTCGACGTGGGTATCATTGCCCTCATGAAGCAACTGACCGATTTCGGGGTGCCAGTTACTCGCGCCAACGAGATTGCCTTCAAGACGCTCATGGGAGTGGCTCACGCGCTGCTCGGCTACCAGAATACGCCGGTCGCAGCCTTCGTCGCTATTTTCCGAGGCAGAACGAAGTTTGTCTGGAAAGATGGCTCGACCTATCAAGATAAGAGTGTCTATCGACCGAAGTCGGCTGACGATCTTCCTCATGCCGTTTCGATGCTGGTTATCGACCTCGAAGAGCTGATCGAGACCGCTATCGGCAAGCTGACTAGCGTGGGGGAGGTGGGCGAATGATCAGCCCCCCGCGTCAGTTCCTGCGCAGCGTTTCGCGGTTCTTCCGCCGCTCCGGCATCGAGGCTGGGGGCGGCGGTCGCCGTTGGCAGGGTGCGCCGATGCTGGGCGCGCCGACCCAGTCCACCCTTGCAGCGCGCGGTCCGGCAATGGCCCGAGCCGCTGCGCTCTACGTCAACACCCCGCAGGGCAATCGCATTGTCGAGGCGTGGACCGCCGCGCTGGTCGGCAAAGGCTTCCATGCTCGTTCGCAGCACCCTGACCGCAACATCGCCTATCAGCTCAATACCGCTTTTGAACTGCTGGCGAACGCCCATCTGCCAACGATCATCCGCGCGATGGTCCGCGATGGTGAAGCCTTCGTGCAGCTCGTGACCGATCTCGACGGCAAACTGCGCCTGCGCCAGATCCCGTCCGACCAGATCGACCCGACCCTGACCCGCGATCTTGGCAACGGCGCGCGCATCATCGCCGGGATCGAGTTCGACGGCGACGATCAGGTGCAGGCCTATCACGTCCTGCCCGAGGCCCCCGGCACCCCGTTCGGCATGATCGGTGCTCCGATCCGCGTTCCCGCCTCGGATATGCTGCATCTATTCGACGCGCTCTTCCCCGGTCAGGTGCGGGGGCTTTCGTGGCTGTCGCCCGTCCTTTTGAAGCTCCGCGACCGCGACGAGGCCTCGGACGCGTTGCTGATGCAGTTGAAGGTCGCCAGCCTGATCACCGGCTATGTCCGCGACCCAGAGGGCGGCGCGGCGGGCTTCGGTGACAACGGTGATGGTTCGGTCAATGTGTCGCTTGAACCCGGCGCAATGCGCATTCTACCGCCCGGTGCCGAAGTGACCTTCTCGCAGCCCGGTCAAGGCCTGCAACAAGCGGTAGACTTCCTGCGTGGTCAAGATCGCGAAATCGCATCCGGTGTTGGTCTGACCTTCGAGGCACTGACCGGCGATTTGGAGCGCACCAACTATTCCTCGGCCCGTGTCGGCCTCATCGAGTTCCGCCGCCGCGCCGAGATGCTGCAACGCAACCTGATCGAGGCGCGCTTCCTGCGCCCTCTCTGGGATCGCTGGATTGATGCGCAGGTTCTGGCAGGCGTTATCCCTGCTGATGCCCAAGGCCTATCCGACTTCCGTGCAGCGCGCTTTGTTAGCCCCGGCTGGGCATGGGTCGATCCTCACAACGAAGTGGCTGCAGAGGTCGCGGCCATCGAGGCGCGCCTGAAATCCCGCGAAGAAGTCGTGGCCGGTCGCGGTCGCGATATCGACGATCTGGACGAAGAGCTGGCGCGCGATACGCAGGCAAAGGCGGTGACGCAATGACCGTTCACCTGCGCCAGTTGCGGCCTCAGCCGTCCACCCTCGATGCGCAAGCGCGCACCGTGGAAGCTATCGTGTCCACCGGGGCGGATGCGCCCCGTCCGGGTTTCATCGAACGCCTTGACCTTGCGGGATGCGATGTGTCGCGGCTGGTCGGTGCCCCGGTTCTGGACGCGCACCGTGCCGCCTCGACCGCCGATCAGCTCGGCGTGATCGAGGCAGCAGAACTGCGCCCCGAAGGCCTATGGGTCAAGATGCGGTTCCGCAGCAACGAGGCCGCGCGGTCGGTCCTGTCCGATATCGGAGATGGGACGCTACGCGGGCTGTCGATCGGCTATCACGTTGCCGACTGGCAGGACACGCGGGAGGGCGATCACCGCATCCGCACCGCCATTAGCTGGACGCCCATCGAGGTGTCCATTGTTCCGGTCCCGGCCGATCCGGGAGCACATTTCCGAGCAGGAGAACAGAATATGCCGGAAGATCAGATTGAAGAAGCCATCACCGAGGCCGCAGCGCCGGAAGGCCGCATGACCGAGGCGCTTGGCGCATCAGTCGTCGCCACCATCGCCGCAGCCGCAGGGCTGGACCGCGCCTGGACCGAAGCGCAAGTTGCCGAAGGTGCCCCCGCAGAGGAAGTCCGCGCCCGTGCACTGGATGCTGTGCGCACTCGCAGCGCACAGCCACGCACCATCCGCGCGCAGATTGGCATGGACCATACGGACCCCGCCATGATTGCCACCCGCGCAGGTGAGGCCCTCTATGCCCGGATGCATCCTGAGCATCGGCTGTCGGCCCCGGCGCGTGAGTTCGCCCATATGTCGGTTCTGGACCATGCCCGCGCCAGTCTGCTCCGTTCCGGGCGTTCGGTCACGGGTATTTCGGCGGATCAGGTGATCACGCGCGCGCTGCATACGACCTCTGATTTTCCGTTGATCCTTGGTGATCAGGTCGGTCGTGAGCTGCGCCGCAGCTATGAAGAAGCCCCGTCTGGTGCGCGCCAGCTCGCCCGTCAAGGCACGATCCGCGACTTCCGCCCCAAACGCTCGCTGATGCTGGGCGAGGCCCCCATGCTGGAAGCAGTCGGAGAGGGTGGTGAATTCCGCCACGGCACCTTCGCGGAATCGCAAGAGCATTACAGCCTCGCCACCTTCGGCAAGATTTTTGCGATCTCGCGTCAGGCCATGATCAACGACGATCTGGACGCTTTCAGCGCGATCCCGGCCCGGCTCGGTGCCGCCGCTCGCGCCTTTGAAGCCGCTCAGCTCGTGACAAAAATCATCACAAACCCGGTGATGAGTGATGGTGTGACGATGTTCCATGCCAGCCACGGCAACACGAAGGCCCCGACTGCAACAATCAAGGAGGACCTGTCCGCAGCTCGTTTGGCGATGCGGAAGCAGACCGGCCTTTCCGGTGGCCTGATCGACGTCACCCCACGCTATGTGTTGGCCCCGCCTGAGCTGGAAACAGCCCTGGAACAGGAGCTGTCCGAAATTCAGGCTAACCGCACCAGCGACACCAACCCGTTCTCGAACTTGTCGCTGATCATCGAGCCGCGCCTGACCTCGGCCACCACTTGGTACGTGGTTGCCGATCCGGCGAAGGTTGACGGCCTGGAATACAGCTATCTGGAAGGCGCGCCCGGCCCGCAGCTCGACACGAAAGTGGGTTTCGAGGTTGATGGCGTCCAGATGAAGGTCCGGCTCGACTTCGGCAGCGGCTGGCTGGACCATCGCGGCTGGTTCCGGGTGGGCTGATGTCGATCCCGACCGCTGATATGATCGCCCTGCGCGACAAGCTGATATTGGAGCGGGCGCGCGGTGTGCGCTCGCTCCAAATGGGCGAAGAAAAGGTCGAGTACCGGTCCGATACTGAAATGGCTGCGGCCATTGCCGATCTGGAAATGCGAATCAATCGCGCTTCCAGTCACCGCCCAGCAACCGTCCGCTTCTCTAGCTCAAAGGGCCTCTGATATGGCCAATCCCCGCGCCACGTTCACCCAATCTGACCTGACCAAGGTTCTTAAGGCGTATCGTGACGCGGGATACCCTGCGCCATCGCTGGTCATCGAGCCAGGCAAAATTACGGCAAAGCCTGCATCCGAGGCCGCGCAGCAGACCCCGAACGAATGGGACGAAGTGTTGAAATGAAATACAAGCGGCAGTTTCCCGGCGCTTCCCCATACAAAGATAGGCACGGCGTTCGGCGCTGGCGCTATCGTAAGGGCGCGTTCAGCCGCGAGCTTGGAACGGACTACGGTTCGGAAGAGTTTCTGCGCCGTTATGAAGCCGCGCAGACGGAACACCGGACGGGCCGTAAAGCGGGTGCAGGCGCATCCCAGACAGTGCCCGAAAGTATCAATGATCTGGTCGCCAGCTATTACCGGACACCGGAATGGCGCGGGCTGGCCGAATTGACCACGAAAACCTATCGCGGGATAATCGAGCCGTTCCGTGTGGAGCACGGCACGAAGCTTGTTGCGCGTATTGAGCGCAAACATGTAATGGCGATCCTCGGAAAGAAGGCAGATACCCCGGCAGCGGCCAACAACCTGCGCAAGCGGCTCGGCCAGCTTTTCGATCACGCCATCGCTCTTGACTGGATCAAGTCCAACCCCGCGCGCCTGACCAAAGCCTATAAAATCGCTGGTGACGGCTTCCATACATGGAACGAAGTTGAGATCGGCCAATACTTTCAGCATCACGCTCAGGGCACAGTCCCGCACACTGCGGTAACTTTGATGCTCTACACCGGCGCGGCCCGAGTCGATGCCGTGGCACTTGGCTGGGCGAATATTAAAGAGACCGCTGAGGGTCCGCGCCTGCAATACCGGCGTCAGAAGACCCAGAAGAGCAACGGTATCCTTGTTAGCATTCCCATCCACCCAGACCTATGGGCGGTGATCGGTGATTTACCCAAAGACCGTCCTTTCCTCGCCACGGCCTATGGAAAAGGGCGCTCAGCCGCAGGCCTCGGCAATAAGATGAGAGAGTGGTGCGACATTGCGCAGCTGCCTGAGTGCTCGGCCCATGGCCTGCGCAAGGCATGCGCTCGTCGCTTGGCTGAGGCAGGTGCTACGGCGCACGAAATTATGTCGATCACCGGCCACAAAACTCTGGCTGAAGTGCAGCGATACACCGAGGCCGCATTGCGTGAAGGACTAGCAGATTCCGCGATGGAAAAGCTGCTTTCGCGCCCAAATCGCGAACAAACCGTGGTGAACCTTCAAGCTCGGTTCGCCACAAATTCCACTAACCATTTGAAAGGAGAGTGAAAAATGATGGGGTTTGGTAGGCCCGGAGGGTATGACTGAACGCCGGAATTTCCCTTTAAGATCAGCAATTCGTTGTCCCGCAGGACACACTTCCGAAGCTAGTAGAATCAATGCATTACGGGCGACTTGTCCCGCAGCTTTTAACGGTTTCAGCCAGCACGTCGCGCACCACAGCCGGCATCAATAGCTTCGATCAGCGCGACACCGGTCACTACCGACCGCGCGCCGCCATCCGCCGCCAGCGCTGCGGCATGTTCGGTCCGTGCTGCCCGGCTCCCGTCACAGATCGCGGCGGGATCCACGCGCACGCAACCAGTCACGAGCAGCATCAGGGTCAGTGCGATCGACTTGCGCATCGTCCATCCTCCGTCTTGTGTCACGATAATCGCGTGAAGCGTTGGCGCCCGACTTGTCAGCCGCATCTCGCCTCCCGCGCCAGTAGAGGGCCGCGGCGAACAGAACGCCCGCCAGCGGCTTCCACAGCGCCCGGATCAGCGCGCCCATCACTTCGGCAGCCCCTGATCGACGAACTTGCCCACAAAGCCCGCCAGCGCCACGCCCGTGATGATCCATTTCAGCCAGTCCGCCGGGATCAGGGCAATCAGTTCGGGCGGCACCTGTGCCCAGATCATAGGCAGGGCGGCGAGTGCAGCGAGGGCCATGGCGGAATAGCTGCGCAGGTGCGCCCGCCAGTTTGGAATGAGCCTCATGCCTTCACCCCCAGAGCTTCGAGACAGAGGCGCTGCTCAGTTGCCCGGCGATTGGTGAGCCCGCGGATCTGCTTGCCGCCTGCCCGGTCCCACCGGGGCAACTGACGGCAGGCGCCGGCCCAGTCCCCTGCCCGTGCCATCTTAACGAGGGTTGAGCCACAGGCCGCCCCTGCCCCGACGTTGTACGTCCAGGAGGTGAGCGCGACCTGCACGCCCTGCGGCTGCGAGGTCAGGCCTGGCAGGCAAGCGGCAAGCTGCGCGTGATAGCCACCGAGCGATTGCATCAGCATCGTCAGGCATTGCTCGGGCGTGTAACTGTCGCCGGGCTTCACGCCCTTCGTTTCGCCGTAACAGACCGTCCAGACCGGCGGGCTGGCGATGCGGTCGAGATAGGCCTCGGTGCGCTCGCCCTCCCAGGGTGCGACGAAGATCGCCGCTGCCGCAAGCACGGCGGTCACGCCGCCAACGGTGGATTTCGGGCGCGCACTCAGCATCGCCCGGAGACCGGCTAAAAGCCGGACCAGAAATTGCAGCATCGCTGCCTCCATCAAATGAGAAACCCGGCGCGGTGGCCGGGATATGTCACAGATCAGTCGCGACCGATTTCGGTTCTGTGACATGCTGTGCGCTAATCGTGACACTACCTGTCGCCAATCTATGGCAGGCTGTTCAGATCAGCTGGTTACAACGCATCGCGTTTCAGGTGACTTCGGTCCCGTCACAACATGCTTAAAGCCAGATGTGATGGGACAGGGCGTCTTCAATGAAGGCGCCTTGTTTCGTTTCAGGACCGCCGCTCCATCCGGTCAACCAGCCGATCCAGTGTCAGCTTGATCGCCGACAGGCTCTCATCCATCCGCGCCAGCGTAACGGCTTGATCCTGAGCGCGGCGGGTGATCTCGGCCTGCTCCCGGCGCAGTTCAGCAATGAAACCGGCTTGCCCCTTTACTGCCGCCTCCAGCCGGATGAGCCAGGCGACGAAGGCCAGCAGCGTGATCAGCTGCGGCCAGTAGGTTTTTGCAATGTCTTCCAAGGGCGCCCTCCGCGCAAAGAAAGGCCCCGCACGAGGCGGGGCCGTTGGTTTACGCTTCAGGTTCCGGCTCGATCGCGGCGGGCATCCCCTCGAGCCCCAGCAGCGCCCGGGCGGCCGGGGGATCGAGCCCGACCACCGCGAGGATCTTACCTTGCGGGATCTCCGGGGGCGGCTCATCGGCGGCGGGCAGCTCGATCAGAACCACCTCCGCCTGAGCGGCAGCGGCCGCCACCATATCGGCGCCCCATTCCGGCTCGATGAGCGGCTGGAAGGCGTCACTGACGAAGGCCGGGGCCACCAGCCCGGCGGCAACGGCATAGCCGCCAACGACCGGGGCGAGGGTGAAGGTGGATCCGTCTGCCTCGCCGTAGCCGATAACGCGGGCGAGTTGATTGGCCGCGCTGACGAGTGCGACCGGGCAGGCGATGGTGACTTGGATCATGGCTTATATTTCCCCCATTGGGTTTCGAGCTGAGCTTTTTCGTAAGAGGTGAAGCGCCCCCGCTTCACGGCCACATCGGCCATGCGCTCTGCGCGCAGCAGATCGGTGCCGGTGGTGCCGTCACTGGTGACGCTGGCATAGCCGATCACGCCGAGGTGGTTCACCCAGGCGATCTCGTATGCGCCTGCAGGCAGGACGGCGGGCAGGCTGTCGCCGCCGTCATTGTAAAGGTGCCAGACGTCAGGGACGCCCGCTTCGGTGATGTCGGTGATAGACGCGACAGCCTGGTACGGCGTGGCCGCAGGACCAATCTCGATCTGCGGATTGCGCACCAGAACCTTGTTTACATCCCC
Organism: Falsigemmobacter faecalis; assembly: GCF_003863335.1. Taxonomy (GTDB): domain Bacteria; phylum Pseudomonadota; class Alphaproteobacteria; order Rhodobacterales; family Rhodobacteraceae; genus Wagnerdoeblera; species Wagnerdoeblera faecalis. The sequence continues at coordinate 12,773 of NZ_RRAZ01000028.1, forward strand.
GGAGCGATTGTTGATGCGGAGCTGAGCGCCATTCGTGTTATCCGCCCCCAAAGTCAGGGTGGCTACCATCCGTTGCCAGCTGTCCGTCAGTCTTTCGACATAGGCGGCCTGAGACACGGATGCGCCTGCGCTGTTACGGATACCGGTCATAGCGAGTGAGCCGTATTCCCCTGCGCTTTTGACTTCCACGCTGAAGGTCAGCGTTGAACCCGGCGGAGCACGGTCTGCGGGAACGCTCCAGTCTGCCCGCTGACCCGCTGCAGCCCCAAGATTGTTCAGTTCCCACACACCGGGCTCAACTATCGTCGCGGTGACGCCCGCCACAGTGGCGATCCCAAAAGTATTGGCGATCAGATTCCGCCGCCCGCCTTTCGGCCAGCGCGCCAGCGTTGGCCGGGAAAGCGCCGTCTCCTGCCGGGTTATGGGTGCGTTCACCTTGCGCAGTGACATGCCGGTGAAGCTGATGGTCGTGCCGTTTGCAGAAAGAGACACAAAGTTCACAGTCGAGGCCGCGGTGAACACCGCGCGCGGGTTCGCCTCGGTTGCCGACCCTACGATCGATCCGGACGAGCTGGCCTGACGGAAGGAAAGCGTTCCGCCGGTAATCTGCGAAAAACTGATCTCATAGGTTGCACCCGGTTCGAGATCAGGCATTCGTACAGAGCCGATATTCGAGGCATCATCGCGATGCACCCTGCCGTCACCGGTCATGGTGTTGATTTGCGACGCGACAGTGGGCGATCCGGTGGTTGCCGCTACGGATCCGTCGCGAAGCTCGGGGCCAAATACGTTTGAGGCACTGAGAGCCAGGAGGCCCACGGGCTGGCTGACTGCCGCAGGAGTGTTTCCGGTGCTTTCCTGCCTCATAAGGCGTGCGCCAGGGGGCATCCCCGGCGGGATCAGATACCCGGCCCCATACCGCTGCTGCCAGTATTCCTCGAGCCGCAGCCGCTCTGCATCGGTCAGCGCGCCGGGACGCACGAAAATATCCGCAATGCGATCCGCGCCCAGCAGGATGTTTTTACCCGATCCATCTCCGGTCAGGCTGGCATAATGCGGCTTTCCGTCGATCCCGACCGTGGCGACCTCATAGGTGCCGGTCGGAAGAGGGGCGAGAAGACTGTCGCCGCCGTCGTTGAACAGGTGCCAGACGTCAGGGATGCCCGGTTCAATGATGTCGCTGGCGCTGACGACCACTTGGTAAGGCGTGGCAGGCCCTGCATCCACTTGCAGATCCCTCAACCAGACACGGGCAGCGTTATCCTCGACATTGTCAAAGCGCAGGTAGAATACGGGGCTTGCCCCTTCGTTCACATGAACCGCCGCACCGGTGACCTTGAAGGAAGTCTCCGTGACTTCTGAAATCACAACCGCAGAGTTCCCCGCCTGTGCGGTCGCCGGATACAGGGTTGCCGCGCCAAAGTTGGTGCCCGTGTTATGAGCGGCGCGAAAACCCACGCGAAACGGCTTGCTATCCCTACGGACATAGAACGAATAGGACCGCGCTCCCTGTCCGACCGCCGTATGCACCTGCTGCTGTGCGTTGGCTTCAGTGGGACCAAAAGACAGCCAGCCATCGACCGCAGGGTAGCCAATAGCCCTCGCCTTTCCCCAGGCATCAAAGCTTGTCGTCGTGATAAGCAAATTCCGCCGCCCGCCCTTCGGCATCCGCGCCAGCGTCGGGCGCGAGAGCGCGGTCGCCTGGGTAGCATCAATCGTGCCTGCCGCCCGCGCTACCTTGCCGACCGGCTGGCCAGCCTCGTAAGCCGGGATGGTCCCGGCAGCATCCTGAAACAGCCTCATTGCTGTGCCTCCTGAAGATTGGCCCAGAAGCCCGGCTGAGCGATCGTCAGCAGGAGCTCCGGTGAGAACGGGGGCGGCTCAAAACCACCGGCCCAGAAGCCGGGTTGCCCGCCGGGGATGAGAGCGCCGGGAGACCAGCCCGTGCCCCGCCCGTTGCGCAGCACGCTGGTCAGACTGAGGCTCAGCCCGAGCATCAGATCCACCCCGTCAGGCCGGTGGCCGTTGTGCCGGTCGCGCGGATGCGCCGGGCGCAGAGCGGATAGGTGCCGGGCGGCAGCTCGCCCGTGGTATAGGTCTGGCCGTCGCGCGAGCTGATGAAGCTCAGACGGCCACCCTCGCCACCGATGGTGACGGCGCGCACCGCCTGCGCCAGATCGGCGCTGTCGGAGGGCGTGACGGCCAGCGCGCCGATGGCGGGGCCGGTGGGGCCGAAGCTGTGATTGCGGAAAGGGTCGCTCATCGAGCACTCCAATAAAAAAGCCCGCGCGATGGCGGGCGGGTGTCAGAGAGGCAGGGGGAGGTGGCTCAGGACTTCGGCTCAAACCCACCGGCCCAGAAGCCGGGGTTGAGGGCGGCAGGCGTCCAGAGCCAGACCGGCTCCGCGCCGCGCATCACGGCCAGGATCAGATGCGGCCCGATGGTGAAATACATCAAAGGCCCTCCCGGATCAGATAGAGGGTGGCAGGATCGGGCGCGGTGATCGCGTCATACTCGGACTTCGTCAGCACGATCAGCTGCTGTGGCCCGCCCTGCTGGCCGAAGTTGTTCAGCAGCACCGTGGCGGGATCCGCGCCCGTGGGCACGATCGAGGGCACCACCGTGAGCATGCCCTTCGTGCAGAGAAACCGCGCCGGGGCGTCGCCCTGCCAGATGTTGTAAAAGTAGCTCGCCCCTTCCCCGAGCGCCTGCAGCGCGGCAGGCTCGAGGTCGAGTATTCCCGCCATCGCGGAGATCTCGACCAGCGGCGCACCGCCCTCAGTCTGGCTCACCGTGAAAGAATACGGGGCCAATGTCTCGCCCCCCATGAGAACGCGCAAAGGCTCATCGCGGATCAATGAGATATTCGTCACCGAGGGCCGCGCCAGCCCCGGTGTGATGGTGATCTGACGCATCAGATGCTCCTGTTGAGAGTGTGAAGGCCGCCCCCTGAGGGGCAGCCGATGCTCACCAGTTAAAGGCGGTGGCCTTCAGCGACAGGCTGGTGACGCGCATGTTGGACGAAGAGACCGCCCGGAACTGCAGCGTCGAAAAACTCGCCGGGGCCGTATAGGCGAAGGCCGCATTGGCGCCGAAGGAAGACGGCCCGACCGAGTAGATCGTGGCCCAGCTGCCACCATCGATGCTGACCTCGACCACCATGCTGCCGCCCGAGGTATTGGCGTGGCTGAGGTTCACATCGATCACGATCGGGATGCTGCCGCGCGACAGCCGCCGCTCATGGAACCCGCTGCCCCATGTCGGGCCATAGAGGGTGCCGAGATTGACCTCGACCACCGCCCCGCTGGCAGGTCCGGTGCCGCTGGCGAAGAGATAGACCCCGAGGGGCGCAAGCCGCCCGCTGCCTGCATCAAACAGCAGCGGCTCAGACGGATCGATCCGCGAGGCCCTGAGTGTGCCGCGCAGCGTCACATCGTTGAACTCTGCCGCGCCGTCCTCTTTGATCCGCCAGCCGCTGGCCCCCGCGACAAAGCCGCCGGACTTCAGCTCTCCGCCGAAGACCGCCAGCCCCGCCACGCTGAGGCTTTCCGTGTTGAGATGGGTGGCATCGATCTGCCCCGCCGCGACATGGCCCGCGAGGATGTTGTTCGCGGCGATGTGCTGGCTGAGCACCTTGCCGTCCCCGATCGCGACCTCGATCTGATCGGACCAGCCCTCTGCCTCCGCATCCCACCGCCAGAGCTGTTTGGTGGCGGCAAGCATGACGATCTGATCGGGCCGCTCGCCCTCAGCGGGCAGCGCATCGACCAGCGCGATCCCGGCAGCATTGGCCATCTCTTCGAACTCCTCGCGGATCTCGGCCGAGAGATCCGCCGCCCAGACCGGCACGGCTTGGGTGGTGACCGTGATCCAGGGCGACCAGGTAAAGCGCGGGCTGAGATCGGAGACCAGCGCCGCGCGCACCCGGTAGGTGGTGCCGGCCACGATATCGGTCACCGTCCAGACATGCGGGGCCGCATAGGGCCGCAGCATGTCAAACTGCAGATCGCCGCCCTGCTCAATCTGGATGCGGATCTGACCGACCCCGGCCTCTGCGCCGGAGCAGCTGATCTGCAGCCCGGCCCTGCGCCCGAGCGTGTCATCCCCCGCGAGCAGCACCGGCACCACGGCAAAGCCGGAGATCGTTTGCGTGAAGGGCACCGGATTGACCGGCGGGGTGATCACCACCGGCAGTTCCAGATCGCTGTCCCAGTCATAGTCTTCCGGATCGACCTCGCGCAGCGCCAGCACCACCGAGAGCCCCGGCAGCTTCGTGACCATCTCGACCAGGAACTTCTTGTCCGCATAGCCGTTGCGCCCGGAGGTCCAGCTGATCATGTCCATCGGTTCCAGCGCCCAGGCCTCAGGCGAGAGGGTCATGGAGTGCTGGCGCATCCGGCGATAGTCGCTCATCTGCGAAAGCATCAGCCGCTGCACCTGCGTGCCCCAGGGGCAGGCGGGGTAAGAGACTGACGTGGGCAGATAGCGCCCGCCATCCTCTGCCGTGGCCACCGCATCGATGCGCTGCGGCGCGTCTTTCGTGGCCCATTTCTCGCCCGGCTCCGGGTAGGAAGCCGAGATGGCGTTGAAGGTCTGGCTGACCGGATAAAACGGCGTGAAGCTTTGGCCTTCGGTCACCACGATATCGCCGTCGGTGATCGAGAAGACCGGCGCGGCGGGCAGATCGACCAGCGGCTTCAGCTGCCCGCCGACTTCGGCAAAGCGCATATTGGCCGCGCGCCCGATCGCCTCGAGGACATCCGCCCCGGATTGATCGACCGAGATCTCGAGGCCAGCGCGATAGGCAGGCTCTGTGCCGCCGCCCGCCAGCGCGATGGCCCGGTCACAGGCCGCCATGGCCGCCACCCATTCCGCGCGCGGCAGCCGCCAGGCGGGCAGATTGCGCCCCCCGAAGACCCACTCAGAGCCGAAGTAGATCCCACGCGCCACGTTATAGGCGATCACGGCGGCATTGCGGCTTGGCTCATAGGTCGCGCGGTCGCCCCAGCGATGCGCCCCGGTGCCCCCCGTTGAGCCATCCTTGCGCGGATCATAGAGCGGCAGCGGCTCGGGCTGAAACAGCAGCGCGGGCAGCGCGCTCATCCCGTCCTGATCGTATTGTAGCGTGACAATCGCATAGCTCTTGCCGGTGCCGATGCCCGACCACGGGTAATCGGCATCCGAGCCAAAGGCCCAGGCGAGCAGCGGATCGACGACCGTCTGAGTGCCATCGACCCAGCGGACCCAGATCCGCCGCCGCCCGCTCAGCGGCCCGATATCGACCGGATGCCCGAGGCTGTAGCCCGAGACCGGCAGCGCGGTGCTTTGCTCCGTGACCGCCTCGACAGACCCCGGCGCACCGCTGACCACGCCGAGCTTGCTCAGATCGATCCCGCCGCGCTCATCGCCGATCCAGATCGCCGCGAGACCGGGTTGCGGCAGCGCCGAGACCTCGATCACATCGGTGACAAAGCGCAGGTTCCGGCCCCAACTCCCGATGTATTTGCGCCGCCCGGCGGTCGCGTAATCGCCGAGGGTAAAGGTGAGGGGCAGATCATCGCCCATTGCGACATCGACTTTGACATCGGTGCTGGCGCGACTGTCCTGCGGCTTCGGCCCGAGTTTGCGCGCGATGGCCGAGAGGGCCATGCTGACCCCCATCCGCGCCACCGCCGACATAATCGCCGAGCCTTTAATCGCCGCGCCCACGGCCGCAATCGCCCCGCCGACCGGCCCGGCCTGTGCGGGATCGGCGGCCAGTCCGAAGACCACCGCAAACAAAAGAACCTGCCACATGGAAGCGTTATCCGATCTTAAAAGCTCTGAGCGCCCGCTCGCGCGGGATGCGACCCTGGCCGTGCTCGGTAAGAGCGATCAGCCCGGCGCTGTCGAAAAGCGCGAGCGCCTCGCCGATCGCGCCCTCTGAGGCGACCAGCGCGATATCCCCGAGATCCGCCTCATCGGGGGAGATCTCCGGCAGCCGCGCCGCCAGCGCCGCGCCGAGGCTCTCATGCCCCGCGGCGCGCAGGGCCCGCAAAGCGCCGCGCTCGCTGCGATATTGCCCGCGCCAGGCAGCGGCGAGATCTTCGCCGGTCAGCGCCAGCACCGCGCCGGACGCGAGGCCGAGGGCGCAATCCTGCCGCCCCCAGGCGAAGGGGGCGCGCCGCTGGCGGTCCAACTCTGCGCTGAGCCGCCCGCGCCAGTCAGACCGGCGTGTCAGTCTTTGAACCATTGCACAGACCTCGATCGGATGCTGGCCGAGTAGCGGCTGAAGGTGTCGAGCAGCGAGCGCCGCCGCTGATGCTCATCGGAGGACTTCGCCGGGTTAATCGCCAGGAGCTGCGTCATCAGCTCAGAGCGGATGGTGATCGTGACCCCGCCCTCGCTGCCCGCCGAGGGCGTCGAGATCGGCCCGGCGTCCACAATGCCGATCCATTCGATCTGCGGGGCTGAGGTCAGCGCGCCGCGCGTCCAGGTGGTGGCGTGGATTTCGCAATGGGCGAGCCGCAGATCATGGCCCCGCGCGAGCAGTTGCGCGAAGGGCGCGATCTGCGAGACCGTCACCGAGACGGGCCGGTCATTGAGATCGGCGCTGTAGACAATATCCTCGACCCGCAGCCCGCAGCCGCCGACATAGGTCCGCGAAACGGTGCTGCCGTCTGCGGCCTGCAGCGCCAGGGTGAGATCCTCATCCCCCGACCAGACGTTCAGCGATACCACCGCGCCGGTCTCGCGATCGCGGGCGGCGAAATGCACAAACATCGCAGGCGCAATGCCGCCCTCCCGGGCCGCCGCCAGAGAGGCCGCAAAGGCCGGATCATAAAAGCGCATGGGTTAAATCCGTTGCAGCAGCTGCAGCGCGCCGCCCGACGAAATGCCGCCGGGCAGAGAGGTGAAGGGCGTGTGACCACCGGGCGGGACAAAGGCGGTCATCACCGGGCGCAGGAGATTGGCCGAGGCCCCGGCCGAGATCCCGAGGGGCAGGTAAGGATAGACCGCCACGCCGGAGGCCACACCGGTATTGGAGGCCCATGTCTCATCTGAGACCTCCGCCAGATACTGACGGCCGCCGCCCCAGGCGACCGAGAAGCGATCACCGGGGCGCAGGACGTAATGCGGCGGCAGGCCGGTGAGCGTGACGCTCGCGCGATCTGAAGCGATGGCCGATACCACCACCGCATCGCCCGGATCATAGGGCGGCGCATAGGACGGATCCGCCCAGAGAAAGGTCCCCTGCGAACCGGCCAGCGAGCGCAGCAGGGCATCGATCCGGCGCGCTTCGAGCGTCCTGCAGGGCACCAGTTTGATACCGGCCTGCCAGAGCGGGCGGGCGAGCTCCTGAGCCCAGACCCGCCCGTCGCCGCTGCCGGACTGCTCATCGAAGCGCCTCAGCTCCTGCGTCGCCTCTGCGGCGCGCAGATGATCCGTCAGGGCTGCGAGCGCATAGGGAAAGGACGTCATTAATACCTCCTTGGATCTGCCAGGATGTCTTTCACGCGGTCGTTCAGCCCGCGATCTGCGGCCTGAACGATCTGCACCGATTGCCGCTCAGCTTTTTGCAGGATCTGCCCGACCAGATCGGGCGAGAGCTGCACCTGCAGGACGCTGGCTCCACCCTGAGCGGCCATGCTGTCGGCCATGCGCTTGCTGATGTCATGCGGGATCACCTGCGTGCCGCGTGGCAGGTTCATGATCTCGCCGCCCCGTTCATGCACCCGGGCGAAGCCGCCGGGCGCGGAGAGCGTCCCGTTGGCAAAGCCGAACATTTTCATCACGCCGGTGAGGAAGCCGCCGCCTGCCGTGCCGTTACCGAGCAGCGAGGTGAAGGCCTTTTGCGCCAGCATCTCCGCCAGCTTCGCGATGATGCTCGAGAGCACCTTTTTGAAGCTGCCGCCCTGCGTGATGAAATTGGAAAAGGCTCCGGTGATCGAGCTGCGCCATTCTTCCGTGGCCTCCTTCAGCTGCTTCATGCGGTCGATCTGCGTCACCAGCCCGGCGATCTGCTGGCCCTGGACGCTTTGCGCCTGCACCCCTGCCGCGCGCTGCTTGTCCCAGATCTCCGCATCGAGCGTCGACATGTTCATGGTGGCGGAAAGCTTTTCGGCTTCCTCGCGCAGGGCCTTCATGACCTTGGCGAGGTCGGAGATCTTTTCCTTCCCCTTCTTGCCTGCCGCAGCGACAGCATCGCCTGCAGGAATGATCGCAGGCGGGATCGCTGCCGCTTCCGTCGAGACGCCGAACAGCAGATCTTTCATCTTCTGCCAGGCAGGCATCGGACGGGCGGCTTCCGCCTCCAGCATCTTGCCCGCCTCGCGCCAGGCGGCAGACTCGCTGCGCAGGCTTTCCGATACGCCCTCGAGCCCCGAGGTGATGCCGCTGGGGTCAAAAGTGTTGGTATTGAAGCCCTCGATAAATGCGCCGGAGGCTGCTGCGCCGAGCCCCTTCAGCTGCTCTGCATAGGGGTTGTCAAACTCATCGAGCCTGACCTTGCCCGCCAGATCCAGCTTAGGCAGCCCGAGCTTATCCCCGATCCAGCTGTCAGAGATGCTGGCAGCAAAGCTGTCAATCGCGCCTGCGAGACCTTTCAGCATGGTCTCCACCGCAGAGATCATCGCATTGGCCGCACCGATCGCCGCTGCCCCGACGATTGTCGGGAGGCTGTCCCAGAGCACTTTCACAACATCGATCGCACCGCGCCAGACACCGATGTAGCGATTGGCGAAGCCGACGCCCGCCACGACGATGCCGGAGAAGATCTCCACCGCCCCGGCCTTAATCACCAGCCAGACCGCCTGAACCCGGGAACTCATGGCCATGAGGTGAGAATGCAGCCGCGAGAACGCCTGACCGCCCACCTCAGTCACCAGCCCCCAGGCCGCCGAGAAGCTTCCCATTTTGCTGGTCAGGGTCATGAGCGCGCCTACGAGGGTGCCCGCACCAACCACAAGTGCGCCAAAGAGTGTCGGCAGAATAGCTGCTTTAAGCGTGTTCCATGCACCCGCCAGCAGCTTGACCGAAACCCCGGCCAGTGCCGCCGCACGGCTCTGCGCGCCAAGGCGCATTTCCAGCGCGATGCTTTGCTGTACGGCTCCGCGCATGGCAGCCACAGCCGTCACGCCGATGCTGACCGCATAGCGGGTGGCAAAAGCCACACCGACCACCGCTGCCATCCCTGCCAGCGATTGCAGCGCAAGAATGATCACGCCGGAGTTATCCGAGATCGCACTCGCGACCCATTCGATGCCATCCGCGATCGTCACCAGAGCATTGGCCACGCTCCCCGACGCCCCGGAGACCTGATCAAAAACGCCAATCAGGCGCAGGAAGGCGTTAGAGAGCAGCGTGAAGCCATCCCCGATGGTCGCGGGCATCTCTGCAGCTTCCTCGCGCAGCTGCTCGAGGCTGCCGATCAGCGCACCCGAGATCACCGAGGCGGTGATCTTGCCCTTAGATCCGACAGCGCGTAGCCCGCTCACCGTGGTGCCGAGCTTATCGGCCAGCGCCTGAGCCACGCGCCCGCCATGCGCCAGCACCGAGTTCAGACCATCGCCTGAGAGCTTGCCGGTCGCCATGGCGACTGCAAGCGCGTTCTGGACGCTGGCCGCGCGCTCACCTTTTGCGCCCGACACCACCAGAGCATTGTTGAGGGCTTCGGTGTAATCGAGCTGCTTGTCGGTGGTATAGCCGAGATCCGCCAGCGCGGTGCGGTTTGCAATGAAGGCCTCAGCGGTCTGACCCAGATCAGAATAGCTGGCCCGCGCCATCTTAGAGATCCGGTCCATAATCTCAGGGGCCAGTGCCAGACTCCCCACGGCCATGCCGACACGCGAGGACAGATCCGACCATTTATCAGCCGCATCCTTGATCGCGTTGACGGCAAAGTAGCCCGCCAGCAGCCCCCCGGCAGACTTTGCCATTTTGACCAGCGAGCTGTGAAAGCCCGACATCTGGCCGTCAGCTTTTTTAATGCCACTGCTGAATTGAGCGCTATCCAATCCAAGGTTAACGCGCAGAGCGCCAATCACAGAAGATGCCATGTCAGGCCTCCGGGGGATTTGTTGAAGATCGGGCTAGGCAGCCTCGATCGCGGTTGCGCCCCAGGCTGCGGCGAGCGCCCGGAGGAACCCTTCCTGATGCTCGGGCGTCTGAGGCTGGACTTCCCTGCCGCCGTGCTCCGGAAAGACCTTCTCAAAGGCCGGGAGCTTGCCCACGAAGGCCGCACCTGAGAGCGCTGCCGTCTGCCATGCCAGCCGGTTCTGCAGATCAATCTGCAGCTCGATCCGGCCCCTGGCCCCGCGCATCAGGGCCGAGAAGAGGCGCGGGGTCAGTTGCCAGAAGCCGTCCGGATCAAACCCCGCCGCCACATAGTCCGACAGCAGGGAGAGGTAGTTTATTTCGCCCGCGCTTTCCCGCGCGGGCGCGGGGCGTTTCCCGGTTCGTCCTCCGGGCTGGCAGCGGTGGCCGCGCGGATCAGGGCATCCTGATTTTCCCCGAGGATGCGGCCTGCGGTCTGCAGATCGATCTCGGGGGCTTCCTGCCGCAGGCCCGCCCACATCAGCGCGCGCAGATCGCTGGCGGTGACGTCCCCGCGCTCGAGGCCTTCCAGAGCCTGCAGAGCATTCTTGCCGGTCTCGCCTTCAAAGTCGCACAGCGCGTTAAAGTCGAGGCGCAGCGTCCAGTTGCGCCCGGCGTGGGTCAGGGCGATCTCGCCCTTAAACGGATTGGCCATGGATTAACCTGCGGAGACAGTGGTGAGGGTGGCCTTGCCCGAGGCCTTCACGGTGAAGGTGGCCGACATCTTGTCGTCCTTCACCAGCTCGCCGATGGCGTATTCAGTCGGGATGCCGTGGAAATCGAGCGCGGTGGTGCCGCTGGGAAACAGGATACGATAGTCACCCTCTTCAGCCTCAAAGGCCGTCACCAGCACATCGGCCACCATGGGCACAAAGTTGATGGTGATCACCGCCTCGCCGGTTTCTTTCAGCCCGGCGATAAACTCCTTTGTTTTATCATCCGACCCGAGGTGCGTGACGTCGATCGTCTCGCGGCTCATGTTCGGGACTGAGATCGAGACGACCTCCGCCACCATGACATAGGTGTCGCCGGCCCCTTTGATGCCGAACTTCGAATTAAAGCCAATCGAAGCTTTTGATTTAGCCATATCAGGCCCTCCAGAAAATGTTGAAATCCTGAGAAAATCGGCAGGGGCGACCGCTGGCCGCCTCCGCGCTGGTCTCGCGGGTGCCCTCAAGAAAGACGCCCCGGAACTTGTCGTCTGAATAGCCGTTCAGAAGAGCGGCAATCGCGCGCGAGGGCGCCCGCGCGTCGCCCCGATCGGGCGCATAGCTGTCGATCTGCACACGGTATTCGTGAAGCCCGTCAGGCCCCGCCAGATCCGCCCCCTCTCCGCCGCCCACAAGGGTGAGGACCAGATAGGGATAGGCCGTCCCCTGCGGCGCGCGGCCCCAGAAGATCCTTTCTTTCATGTGTAAAAATACGGCCGCGTCTGAGCGCAGCAGATACCAAAGATCTTCATCCATGGCTCAAACCTCCCAGCCGTTCTTTTTGGCCGTTCGGCGGGCCTGTGCCTCAATCTGTCGCCACATTTCATCGCCGAGCCGATCCAGGGTGGCGCGCCCCTCGGCATCCCAGGCCGGGCGCAGGAAGGGTTGCGCTACGTGGTTTTCGTTGCCGAACTCCTGGTTGTGCGCCGACGACAACGGCCCGGCCCCGACGAACACTTCGACGGAGGCTTTGTCGCTCCGAAAAGCTTTGCGGTGCAGCTTCTTTTGCCGCTTAGAGAGCTTTGTGCTCACCCCTACCGAAGGGGACAGTTCTGGCTTAGGCCCTTTGGGTGCCATAGCCTGCGCCTTGTCCGCGACCGGCTTCGCTGCCTTGATCAGGGATCTGCGCATGACGACCTTTGCGGTGGCCTTCTTTTCAATGCCCTTCAGCGCCTGCTCGATTTCTTTAAAGCCCTTGGTCCTGATTGTTATCTTCATGATCGAGCCTCGCCTCTGCGGTGATCTCCAGCCGGTCGCGGCGCCCGACTTCTTTGATCCCGGTGATCTCGTAAGTCAGCCCGCCTTCGGTGAGGCGATCCGTCGGTCTGATGCCGCGCGACATCACTGAGGACCGCACCACGAAGCGAGAGACCACAGTGCTCTGCACGGTCCCGGCCACGGCCTTTTCACCATCTGAGGCATCCTTGCGGGACGCCCAGAGGGTGGCGATTTCGGACCAGGTGGTGACGGTCCCGAGCCCTGTATTCGTCAGGGCCGCACGGCGGATGGCGATGCGCCGGTCCAGCGCGCCCGCGCTCACCTGGTTTGCTCCCGATCCCACCTGCGATAGGGGGCGATCAGCGCATCAACTGTCAGCGGAAGGCTGGTGGCAATTGTGCCGGTGACCACGGCTTCACGGTGCTCGTAAAGGTGACCAGCCCACAGCAGGGCCGCCGATTTCAGCGCAGAGGTCAGAGCCTGCTGGCCCTCACCGTCACCGAGTGCAACGCCAATGCGCTGAGAGATCGCCTCCTCTGCGGCATCGAGATAATGTTGGGCCAGCTCATCGTCATCGCCGCTCAGCCTCTGGTGTTCTTTGAAGAGTAATAGCGGGGTCAGCGACATGGCTATACCTCAGCGTCGGGGTCGGGGATCGGCGCGAGAGCGTGATACTCATACACGGCCCTGCCCTGGCTGTTCCGAAGCCGCTCCCGCACGCCGATGACGGCACCGATGTGCTCGGTATCGAGATAAAGCCCGGCCTCGTCCACGGGCTCTCCGGGTTCGCCATCGGTCAGCCAGACGGCGGTATAGTCCGGATCGGGGTGCCCTTTGTAGGTCGAGGCTGTGTAGTGGATCGTCTGCCCCACTTTCAACGTGCCGGTGATCACCCCCTCAGAGGTGAAGGTCGGCGCAGCAGGCAATTCGCCATGTTCGCCGAGATAGCCCATCACATTGGCATAGTTGCGTTTGTGGTCATGCTTGGTGCGCATTTGCGTCTCCTGCTCGCATGGGAAGCAACGGCCCCTCAGGGCCGCTGCTGCGGTCGGGCTGGTCAGGCGGTCACATCGTCGAGCGCGTCTTCGAACGAGCCCTTGATGAAGGCCTCGGGGCGGTACACCGCGAGCGCCAGACGCTCTTCGGCCAGAATGGTCACGAGGTTTTTCGTGAAGTTCTGGTCGTCTTCGGTCGAGATGGTGACGGTGGCCTCTTCGCGATCGAAGACCTGCGCGCCAAGCTGGAAGGCCCCGACAAGGAAGTCGTCTGCGACCATCGCCTGGGTGTCGATCACCGGCAGGCCCCACAGACGCTTGGCGATGCTGCCCGAGGGGTCTGACATCAGATAGTTGCCGCCCATGTCCTTGGTCAGTTCAATGCCTGCCCAGTCAGTCGGGTGCAGCACGATGCCGTTTGCGGGATATTCCGCGAGGAAGGCCTGCAGCATGGCAAGGCGGATCACGTCGACTTTGGTGGCACCGGCAAGCCCGGTGATCGGTGAGCTGAAGGTGGTGGCCTGCGTGAAGATGCCGTTCAGTTCAGTCCCCGAACCATCCCCATTCAAAAGCTGATCTTCTTCTTTGTACATCAGGCCATAGCGCAGCCGCCCGTCCAGGTAGCTTTGCAGCATGGGCACATCGTCGAGGATCTGCTTCGTCGCCTGCACCCAATGCGCGATGGTCGTCACGCCGGTCGTCATCAGATCGAATTTGATATCGGACTGCGGCTTGCGGGTGCCCGCCGTTTCCGTGTGGGTCGCGGCCGCAATGGTGAAGCCGGTTTCTTTCACATATTGGATCGCGTTCGAGCTGGTGTTGCCCGGCGTCAGCAGGTCGCGAATGGTCATGCGGCGCTGCACCGGATCGATCAGCCCGCGCCGGTCGGGCACGATCAGATCGCCGGCCGAGCCATTGGCATCGGTGGTCAGCGACGAGATGATGGCCTTCACATCGATCGAGACGCTGCCACGGCGCGAGGAGGCCATGAAATTCTTGACGTCGTCGGTTTCGACAACGCGGGCGCCGAAGGATTTGCGCTGCTCGGGCTCCTGCGGACCGCGCGCCATCTTTTGCTCAATTTCGGTGGTACGCGCCGCAATTTCGTTGTGCTTGACCATGGCCTCGTCGGCCTTCTGTTTGGTCTCTGCCGTCACCTTGCCGAGGTTCTTGACCTCAGTGTTGGTGGTTTCGGCCACGCGCTTCACTTCGTCGGCTGCGGTCTTCAGCTCGACGGCCAGTTGTTTGATGTCGTCCATGTTTGGGTGATCCTTAGCTGGACAGGGATTTGAGGGACGCCAGCGCTTCTTTCAGCGCGGTCAGTTCCGGTTCATTCGCCTTACCCTCGGGCTCACCCCGAATGGCTTTCGCATAGCCGACAGAGGCGATCTGTGTGGCCATGGCTTTCGGAACCCCTGCCTCGCGCAGGATGTCCTCAAAATTCTTCACCGGCAGCGGCTCGCCGTCGCGCAGGCGTCGCGCAAACTCTTCAAGATCGGCGGCCAGCGCTTCCGACTTCACGCCGGTGATCAGGGCTTTGGGGTTCGCGGGCATTGCCGTGAGGCTGATCTCCACAAGATCGACCTCTTTGAGCTTATAGGCGTTGCCCGACGGCTCGCCCTTGATGGTGCGATAGCCGATGGAAAGGCCGCGCACCGCACCGGCTTTCAGGAGCGCATGCGCTTCGCGGCCCTTGGTGGTTTCGAGCACGAGACGCCCCTTGCCGCGCAGCCCTTTGCCGTCCTCCTCCAGATCTTCCCAGACCCCGATGGGCTCCGAGGGGTTGTGGTTCCACAGCATGAGGGGGCTGGTCTTTTCGCGGGTGTGGCGCGCGAGAGACTTCGCAAAGGCGCCGGGGTCGATGATGTCACCGACCCGGTCGAGATTGCCGAAGACCGCGCCATAGCCGACAAACGTGCCCTCCTCCGACACGTCTTTGACGTGCAGGTCAAACGCTTTGGTGTGCATGTGAATTACTCCTGCGGCTGCTTGCCGAGCGGGACGTTTTGCGACTGGACTGTGAGGGTGTCCCCGCCGTCCATGGGCGGCAGGTTTTCCAGCCGCCGCACCTCGTTTCGGGTCATGATCCCGTTTTGCACCATGACGGTGTAGAAGCCGGCGCGGGCAGCGCTGTCGGTCCGCAGCAGGCCTTCGACCTTAAACTCCGGCTTCAGACGCGCGCGCGCTTCGGGGGCGATCAGGCTGCGCTGAACCGCCTGTTCGATCCGGCGAAGGTAGGGGCCGAGAGCGAAGGTCAGGAATGCAATAAGCTGCTGCTCCAGCCCGGAGCCCCAGCTGGTGCTTTTCTCGGTATGGCCGACCATGAAGGGCGGGACCCGGAACCAGCGGCAGATCTCTTCGACCTGAAACGCCCGGGTCTGCAGGAACTGGCTGTCCTCCGGTGTCATGGTGACGGTCTGAAATTTCAGCCCCGCTTCCAGCACCATGATGCCGCCGGCCTTCTCCGATCCGATAAAGGGCTCGACGATGTTCTCGCGCAGCTGCTGGCGCTGATCGGGCTTCAGGAGCTGCTCTGACGTGAGGATACCCGAGGGCCGCGCACCATTGGCAAAGATAGAACCCGCCAGCTCCTCGGTCGCAATCGCGGTGCCGATGGTCTGGCGCGCGAAAGCGATGGGCGAAAGGCCGGTATCGCCCGCCCCGCCAAACCCGCGCACGTGGAATATCTGATCCTCGCGATATTCGCCCTTCGCTTCCTTGCCGGTATAGCGGTAGACCAGCGCCCCTTGGGTGTTCCGGCTCACCGCCATCTTATCCGCTGCCAGCGGAGTCAGGGCGATCAGCCGGGCGCCCATCATCTCCTTGCGGGCATAGGCATTGCCGAAGAGGCAAAGCGAGATCGTCACACCTTCCCAGAACTCGACCGCCGTATTGTCGGCATTGGGCGCGCGCAGCAGCAGGGGATGCAGCGGGTCATTCATTGCCACCATGCGCTGCCCGTCGTCCGAGGTCTCATAGAGCACCAGCGGCAGGGTCGCGACCGTCTCTGAGATCAGGCGGATGCAGGCCCAGACGGTCGAGAGCTGCATGGCGCTGTCGACGGTGACCGTTTTGCGCGCCACGGTTGATGTCCCGGTGGGGCGAACCACCGGGTCCATTTTGACGTGCCGGACCGGATCCACCTTGCCGGTGATCAGCCGCGCCGCGGCACGCAGGCGTTGAGGAATATTAGCCAAGGCTCACCACCGGGTCAGAGAGGAAGTCATCGAGGTTCCCGGCGCCCTCCTCATCGAGAAGCCAGCGACCGAGGGCCATCATGCAGGCCACCGGCCCGTCGATCTTGTTCTCAGCCCGCTGTTTGGTCGGGCTGTGGATGTCGCTTGTCCGCGAGCGGCTCACCACATTGGAGAGCATCCAGGCGAAGGGCGCGGAGCCGTCGTGGTAAAGCTTCCGGTCAACGATCAGCGCATCCATTTTGCGCATCGGCTCATTCATGAAGGTGGGCCGGTTCGGGAAGTCGATGCAGGCCACGTCCTGCTCCATCAGCTCCACCGCCATCTGCCGCGAGTGCAGCGGGTCAAAGGCGACCTCCCGCACTTTGAAGCGGGCGCAAAACTCCAGAATATCCGCGAGGATCTCCCGGTCGTCTGTGACCGCGCCTTCGGTTTCTATCAGCAGGCCTTCATCGCGCCATGTCCGGAAATGCTCATTCTCCGGCCGCTCGATGGTCTCGGACGGCAGATAATAAAAGCCGAAGCGCGCATAGCCATCGAGATGGCGGAAGGTCAGCTCAACAGCGGTGAGGTCGGTCTTCTCGGCAAGGTCGATGCCGATGATGCATTCCTGCCCCTCAAACTGGCTGAGGCTGACCGGCGCGCCGTTCTGTTTCGGATCTGCGGCAGCCTGATAGCGCAGGACGTTGAAGTAAGCCTCCTTTGCCGAGATCCAGATGTTGAGGTGTTTGGTCTTGAACGCCCCCGCCTTGCGGGGGCTGGTCATGGCCTCCGACTGACGCGCCAGCAGGAAGTCCTCAAAGACCGAGATCCCGAAGTTCGGGTTGGCCTTACGCAGCACCTGTGGGTCCGTCCAGTCGTCGCCTTCATCAACGCCATAGATCAGCGCGAAAAGCTCATCATCCGCCCGCGTGCCCTCCAGCATCGCCTGGGCTTCCTGCTGCATCGAGTAGCAAGGGCCCGCGATATTGTCGCCCGCCGTGGTGATCACCAGCATCAGCGGCTGTTCACGCGCGCCCATCCCGGTTTCCATGGTCGAGTAGAGCACGTCGGTCGGGTGCTCGTGATACTCATCGACGATGGCGCAGCTGGGCGAAGCCCCGTCCCCCGGTGTCCCGATGACAGCCTCGAAGCGAGAGCCATTGCCCAGAACGTGCAGGTTCTTTGCGTTCACGCTCAGGCCGAAGTGGCTGAGTAGCGCCGGCGACTTCTGGGCCATCAGCTTCGCGGGGCGGAACACCTCCCATGCCTGTTTCTCAGTGGTGGCGCCGGAATAAACTTCCGCGCCGTGCTCACCGTCTGCCACCAGCATGTAAAGACCGATCCCGGCCGCGAGCGCCGACTTCCCGTTTTTCCGGGGCACCAGCAGGAGCAGTTTGCGAAAGCGCCGGAGCCCGTCCTTCTTCCGGACCCAGCCAAAGGCCGCGACGATAAAGAAGATCTGCCAGGGTTGCAGCCTGAGTTTCTCGCCCTTCGCCGCCCATTTGCCCTTGGTATGGGGCATCATCTCGATGAATTTGGCGACCTTTGCGCCCTTCTTCGCATCGAAGGTGAATTTGAAATCCTTGTCCGACTGCCAGTCCAGATCGTCGAGGTGACGCTGACAGGCGAGGCGGATGTATTTGTTCGCCGGGATGCGCCCTGCGATCACGTCACGCGCGTAGGCCTCAGCGGTCGCGGCATATCCAACCTTCATGTCGAAGACCTTCAGTCTTGCCGCCCTCTCGTGCCGCTTTGATTGACACAACGCTCACCAAGCGGCGACGTTGAGAGCGTGGAGAAAACGGGGGGAATCATGACGGATGCAGCACGGGCGGGACAATTTCTGGGCCAGCGAATTAATGAAAAACAAACTCATGAAGTCATTGGGCTCGCCAGGGGGTTACTGGCAGATGGCCATCTGAGCGATCATGAGATTCACTTTCTGCATAAGTACCTGGTGGCCAGTGAAGCCGCGCAGACCAATCCACTCGTCTCCAGGCTGGTTCAGCGGGTCAAAGAAGCCGTTGCGGATGGGCTGATCAGTGAGGAGGAGAGGACCGACCTCACAGCTATTATGACATCCCTGACTGCAAACGACTTTGAGCTGGGTGAAGTGCTTAAGGCTACCTCACTTCCTTTGTGCGTACCCGCGCCTGCGCTCAATTTCACGGATGCCCGCATCTCCTTCACCGGAACATTTGTGTTTGGCAAACGACACGAATGCGAAACTGCGGCTGCGGCCTTGGGGGCGATTTGCGGGAACTTGACCCAAAAGACCCGTTATCTCGTGATCGGTGAGTACGCGACAGAGAGCTGGAAGTTCTCCTCATTCGGTAACAAAATCATGCAGGCCGCTGAATGGCGCGACAGGGGTGTTCCCATCAACATCGTCTCTGAGCAGCACTGGCGGAAATACCTCGCCTGAGCCCTTCTCATATCGCATCATCCAGCCCTGCAAATGGGTTGGCCTCCGGGGCCTTGCCTGCGCTGACCTTGGAGCGCGCCGAGGGTGTCAGGCCGAACTCTGCCAACAGGCTTTGAGCGTGGCGCATGGCTTCGTTGCGCATCGACACTTCGGGTCGTGCTTTTACGAGCCCGCCGTCGCTGGTGTAGGTCCGGCCCTCATCTTCGACCACGATGGTGAGGATCTCGATCTCTTCCAGCCGGGACGCGCAAATAGCCAGCGCGTGCATATCATCCGGGGAGGCGATCCCCATGCCGTGCAAGGTCCCGCTGATCTGGTCGAAGATCTCGGCTGCCCGACCTGAGAGCCACGCCGGAGCGACAGCACACCCCTTGTTTGCAGCCGGCGCTTGCGGATTCATCCGACTCTTCTGGGCAGTTCCGGAGACCACTTTCAGGTGGTCAGGTTTGCGCTTCCTGCCCGCCATTCCGACCTCCAAAAAAATGTTTTCATTTTGCACGCGCAAAAAGGTGACGCCCATCGCCGGTCCCGAACAGAATGTCCTGGACTTTGACCCTCCCCCCGCCCTCAGATCGGCCGATTTTTCGGGGTCAGAGTTTCAGGTCGTATGGGAGTGATAAAATAGCGGCACTGCAGCATCGTGCTGCCCCGCAGCATTGAGCGCCGGCTGTGCGCTCATCTCGCGCGGCTGCCGCAAGCTACGATGCCGGGCAGCGCGGCTTTGATCTTGTCGGCAACGGCTTGTGCTACCGTCTCCCCCAGTTCGCGAGTGTCGACCGTAACCTCAACAGTCTCGGCTTCGTGGCCGAACTCAGCGTTCAGTGCAGCGATGACTGTCCGTGTGATGCGGCCCGCCTCAGCTGTGGTCAGCTCATCAACAGCCACGCGCAGTGCGTCTCGTCCGTTGGGGCCAATGATCACGCCACCCGGCATTTCGATAAATCCGTTGAGAGCTCTCATCCTTGCCCTTTCGTTTCCTTACCCACGCCAGCAGCGCCTCACCGGTGAGCCGGGCCTCTGCCCGTTGCTTCTCGCCATCGTGGTGTCGCTTGCACAGGCTGGTGAATGTGTTGCGCCAGAACAGATCCGGGTCGCCCTCGTGGGGCAGATCATGGTCGAGCACTGTGGCTGGCACCACGCGCCCATCGGCCAGACAGTACTCGCACAGGGGCTGCTGCCTCAGTTGTTGCAGGCGGAAGCGCTCCCACTCTGCAGTGTAGCCACGCTCGCGGGCGCTGCCGCGATCCTCACGTGCCTTTGGTTTGTGACGGGGGACGGGCTTGTGCGCCGACCCTGACCTCGGGAGGCCGTGGCGGCCGGGTGCCAGAGCCATCAATCAACCTCCGCCTGCGATTTGCTTTGAATTAAATCATAGCGCGATTAGTTTGATCGAAGTTCGCCAGGGGAGATCGCTATGGACTGCGACTATGAGTTTGTTTTGTCGAGCAAGGTCGAGCTTGGAGATTGGATCAAGGTGTCCGATGGATGCCTGAGCCTCGTGCTTAGCGACCCGCCCAAAGAGGATAGTCTTGTGCTGGCCGACATCGATCCGAGCGGCAGGGCGGTTTCGACTTGCTGGAGTCGCTTCAGGTCGCGGCATGTCACGCGGCTCGTGAAGCCATTCATTCGAGTTGGCGCAGTCGGTCAAGCCAGCTCTAAATATGCCGATTGGGATTTCCCTTTAGCGCTTACTAGCGAGGGGATCATCTTGCGTGTAGGCGCATCGCCCGAAGGCGTGAGCTCCGTCCTATACCACGAGCTTGTTTCAAATACTGGCACTAAGATCAGACCTGAGAGTTACGCGCCAATTCAGGCCTTCACGCTCTGGGCCAGCCATGAGGCGATGACTCGATCTGAAGATCCTCTGATTCACTACAGGGCCTGATCCCCTTCAAGAGACACGCCTGCTACCCGCGAAGTGGCCAAAGCCGAACGCCCGGAAGGGGACCGCAGGGAGGCGTGTCGCTGGAAGGGGGAAAATTTTAAGAGGCGCCAGTTGCCGCGCGCACGCTGTCTCGAATTTATACCATCGATTAAAGGGCAACTATGGAAAAAGTGGATTGGGCTCTGCTGATTTCTATCCTGAGCTTCTGCGCTGCGACTGCCAGCGCGTTTTATACGCGGCGAATGGCAGTGCAGGATGCTCAAAGGATGAAAAGAAAATCGCCGATTTTGGAGGTTTTAAGCTCTAACCCACTAAGAAGAATGATCGGAAGTCCACTTCGTGGCGGAGGATATGTTGACATCGAGGGTTATTGGGAAACACGCGTCACAATCAGGAATTTGGAGCCAACAGCTAGGCTCAAGATTAATGCGATTGCAGCGCGTCGCGGCGTTCTGATTTCAGATCGGCCTAGCTTAGAAGATCCGGACAAACCATCCTATGATCGGCCGCTTCAGTTTCCACTCCCGAGTGACGCGTTCCGCTCCAAAATTAGATTGGGATACAGCATCGAAGTGTTTGGCACGCCACACCGCCAGCCATCGGGCGGTGACGCAGTATATCCGCTGATTTATTCAAAGTCGAAGCTGGCTCCATCAGATCTTAAGCTCGACTGGGAATGGCTTGACGGTCAACCTAAGTAACCGCCCGACCACAGGGACAGAGCGATGGAGGTAGCGCTAAGAGCTACCGAAAACAGGCTGACTAAGTAAGCCCGCTTCATAGGGCGAATGGCGCTCCAAGCCTTCATCGGACACTCCTCTTGAGGATGACGACGGGATAGGCCGTCCTCCCGGCCAGCTGTAGCTGGACTCAAACCCGGATGCTGCGGAGATGAGACCGCGCAGAGCCGGAAACGCAAAGCGCCCGAGCGGAGTTTTCCATTCGGGCGTCATGGCATTTATTATCAATTAGTTAGGTGATCACTGGCCAGATTTTCTTTTCCGGTTTTCTTCCATCTGCTCAAGGAATTCCTCGACGCCATTATAAAAATTGAAATGACATTCAACTTCGCCCGACGGATAAAGAATAGCATCGTGGTTATTGTTATCCGCAAAGATTGGCCGCGCACCTACTGCAGTCAAACGCCACGCGACAATTGGTATCCTACTACATCCAACGACTTCATCGGTTTCGCTGTCATGGGTGGTCATTAAGCCAAAGATGCCCGTAGTATCGGCTATCACTGGCCCCATGAATTCCACTAAATCTTGATATTTGTCGTGAGTCTGCGCTCGGTTATTGCCTTTATTAAAAATCGCCTCACCGTAGCCTGACTCAAGCCTCCGGATCTCATTGATATCGGCTACTGACAGAAGCCCCCGCTCCGTCTCAATAAACTGCATCTTACTTCTCCTGGCTGAATACAGCCTAGAGTATCTACCGCTATCAAATTAAAACAAGGCGGCTCGATCTATCGCGTAAGATGTAATGCGCCCGAGGCAGGGGCTCTGCTTCGGGCGGCTCCAGATGCAACCTTTCTCGGTCGCGCCTCTGGCGATTTTTCATTTCTGGCACCTTTAGACGCGCCTGTCAACTGATTGCGTCCAGCCCTGCCCGAAGCCGCTGCATGTGGCGCTCCCGCTGCGGCATGTTCCCGTGCCAGACTGGCTGATCCTCCAGCACCACGCGCTGCATCACGGGCTTGCTGGCGGCAGGCACTTCTGCCCATGCCCTTCGAAATTGCTCGCGAGCGTCGACCTTGGCAGCCTGCGGGTCAAAGCCGTCCGTTGCCTTGCCCCCGAAGATGGCAGCCAGCGGGTCGCGGTCCGGGAAGCCTTCTGCAGCACGGGCCAGGCGTTCTGCTGCCAGAAGCTGGGTCTCGGTCAGGTCGCCTTTGCGGGCATAGAGCTGAACCCATGTCTGCCGGCGCTTCCGTTTGCCACCAGTCAGCACCTCCCTGCCCGTTTCCTTGTCTTCAGCCGTGGCAGGCTCGACCCGCAGACGGATCTGGTTTGCAGGGCCCTCTGCGCCGCGGTCCCATTGCGGGAGCGTGACCGGGGCAGCCTTCGCCTTTCGGCCTTTGCGGCTCGGGAAGGTCATAGCGTTCATGTCTCACTGTCCTGTGGTGTTTTTATGGGCGGGCCTTAGTGGCCCTGCTCCGACTTTACGGCGCCAGCTTCAAAGAGCACGGACAGCAGCCAGATCGGCACATCCTCTGGCGACCCAAAACAATGCTGCGCCTCGACACGCGCACAGTAGATCTGCCGCGGCCAAGTAGCCGTGTAGAAAGCCACTCCCAGAGCGGTCAGAGGGAGTACCTGCGCCATGACTAGGCCCAGCGACAAACCCGCCCCGACGTACGCAGCGAGCGCGTGCGTGATGATACGTCTCACCCCTCACACCTCCTCGATAGCGCGCTTGATCATGTCAGGGCGCATGCCGGACCAGATCAGGTCGCCTGCAATGACGATTGGGGCGGTGTAGATGGTGATGCTCACTCGCGGACCTCCTGTTCGTTGCGGCGGATCGGGAAAAGCAGGCCCAACCCGATAGCCATGACCATGATCTGGATGGACCCAGCGTAATTCATCGCCGTTTCTGCTGCGGTGAACTCCCAGCCCAGGAACAGGCAGCCGAAGCCGTGCGCGGTTGCTGTGAACATCCCGAACAGGAACATGATGCGGGCGAAGATCATGCATCACCCCCTTCCAGAGCGGAGAGAATACGGGCCTCGTAATCAACCTGGGCGGCGGCCTTTGCGGCTTCGATCGTGTCGTGCCAAATGGTGGCGCCCCCCTCGTCCCGCAGCGGCCATTGCGCCCACTTGATGCAATAACGATCAGACAACTGACTTTTCTGGTAATGGTACAGCCCGCATACGGTCCACTGGGTGCGGAACCGGTCTGTATCCCACACCAGCGGCTTCACCTTCACCGCAGGCGCGGCGGGCTGGGCAATGCCAGCGAGTAGGAGCTCGATCCGCTTAAGCGCCAAAGCATATCCGGCAGGGCGGGCATCGCGGGCGAGATAGAGCGCCTGTTGCACCGCTGGGCTTTGGGCGGCCTGCTTCACTGCAGGCGCGGCGGATAGAGCACACTCACCCACTTCCGTCAGCGCCCACTGTGCCGGGCTACGCTGAGACCGTTCGATCAGTCCCATCGTGGTCAGGGCGTCCAGCCAACCCCGGCCAATATCGACGCCCTCACTATCATCGGCGCACTCGGCAAACCGCTGCAGCTTTTGGTGGATCCTCTGGGCATAGCCTAGGCGGGCATTGTGCAAATTCTGCACATCGCTCCGCCCCGCCCGGTAGCCTTCCTCCCATGCGTGGGTGGTGTCCTCGAAGCTGGTCATTGGCGCAGGGATAACCCACGCCGGGGCCTTGTCTGCCGGGCCGTGGTAGCTGCAGTGGCCGTTGTGGATGGTGACGGTGTCGCTCATGCCTCACCTCCGATGCGTTTCAGGCCGAGGCTCGCGACGACAGCAGCGCGGCGGGCGCGTTCTTCCTCGGTGATTTCCGGCCGGGCTGCAGGCTGCGGCTTCGGGAGGGCCACGCCGCGGGCGATGGTGATCCGAGCAGCGCGGACCGGCTCCATCTCGATATGCGCCCGGTCCTGAATGTCGCCCGGCAGCGGCTTGCAGTGTTTGCGCGGGTTCTCACGGCTCATCCACCAGCGGCAGGCATTGGCAATGGCCCAGGCCGGATAGTCCGCCAGCATCGCGCACCAATCCTCGGCCACGGCAGCGGCCAGCGTCTCGTCCTGCTGGCTCACGAAGTAATGGCTGAGAAGCGAGACCACGCGGCCAGCGATCCACTTCCGGGGCGCCGGGCGGCCGAGGTAATCCGCTGCCTGGCTCACGGCCTTCAGATCAGCTTCGGTCTCGCAGCGCTGCGCTTTGAAAGCCTGCGAGCATGACATCATGCGCTGAGCGAGCTCGGGCGTTGCGTGCTGCGGCAGGTCGGGCGAAGCGACGAGCATTGCCAAGCCACATCCGCCAGCCGGCGTCCCAGTCTTTGAAGGTTGTTCCGCGGGCGAGGTGGTGATCACGGAAAGCAGCGGCTTGTTCATGGATTTCCTCGTCGGTGAAATTGCGGGATCTGGCGTCTGCGAGATTTCGGTCAGAAGGCACCCAGTTTTCGGGGAGGGCGCTGGCTCGCTTGGGAGGCTTTCGCGTCACCTGCTCCGCGGGCGTATTGCCTTCTGGTGGTTCTATGATGGTTCTATGATGGTTTACCTGCGTCTCCCGTAGGTCTTGGGGTGCGGGAGGCGTAGGGGTGGGGTGCGTCTGGCGCAGGGGTGCGGGAGACGCAGGGGTCAGAACCGGGGCGTTTTCGCGGGTGACAGGCAGTGCCGAAACGCGCGCCAGATCGATCCGGTACTCGACCGTGTAGCCGTTCTGATGCTTGCGCTGGCCAACCTCTGAAATGATGCCCTCTGCCATCAGGTGGCGGATTGCATCACGCACGGCTGTCTCGCTGATCTCCAGATCGGCAGCCATGTTCGGCTTGCTGGCCCAGATGCCAGTGCCATCATCGCTGGCGAAGTCAGCCATGAGCAGCAGGACGGTCTTAGACACAGCCCGCCCAACCCTGCGATGTTTGCAAATGGCGTGAACGGTATTGCTCACGGGATCAACTCCTGGTGCGTCGGGTTAATCTCGACGATCACGCCGCCGCTCTTGCTCGGATCACCGCGCAGGAGCGTCATGGAGCGCCAGTCCGCGTCATCCACGCCGATGGCTTCCGCCACCGCATCGAGGCCGTGCTTCATGCGCTTGAGCATGTTGTCGAGGTCATACCTCCGGCCCGAAGGCGGGCAGAAGGTCAGCGATACATTGGCGACAATGGCAGGGGCCGGGAGGCTGCGAAGCCCCTTACCCTGCTCCCGGCAGAGAGCAACGCAATCTGCCTTGTAGGCTTTGGCCGCGCGGGCCTTGCCTCGGAAGTCGCCTTGGCTGCCATTGGCTGACAGCGCGGTCGGGGGCCAGGGGAGCACGATCCGCATCAGATCAGGCTCCCCTGGCGAGGATCCGGTGCCGGTCGAGATACCGGGCCACCAGATCGGGGTTGCGATTGCACTGGCGCTCGGCCCGGCGTCCCAGATCGACGCTCGGACCAAAGCTGTTCGACAGCGTCGACGTGGGCGAGACAGGCCCAGACATAGCCGCGCTGCTTTTGCTCTGAGAGCAGTCCGGGCAGCCGATAACCACGGCAGCCAGGCGCTTGGCAGAGGCGACAAGGGCCCACACTTAAGCGCCCCGTTGCGGCTTGCGGCCTTGAAAACGGCCGATTAACGGCCATTTGTGATGCATGTTGTGCAACATTACCTACCACCCCGAAAGGAGGAAGGCTCGTCTTTAACCCAGCTTGTCGCCTGAATTGCTCCGCGGGTTTGCCGCTCAATTCGCGCCGCAAGACGCAAGCTGGGGATCATTTTCCCTGCCGCAAGTCGAGAAACAATGCTGGGGTCAACACTGACGGACCGCGCAAAATCGCGGTGAGACAGGCCGTTCTCTTCGAGAAATTTTGCGAAATCTGACATGAGGATTAAGATGCACGATATGCATCAATCAGTCAACAGCATTAATGCACGTGGTGCATTTGCATCACACATGCACATGATGCATGATTTGTGCATGAATTTGAAACACATCAGAGCCGCCAGAAAGATGTCACAGCGCGAACTTGCCGCGCTGGCTGGCGTTGATCAGTCGACAATTCAGCGTGCCGAAACCATGCATCACACGGCGAAACTCGATACCTACAAGCTGTGCGCCCAAGTGCTGGGCGTCACCTTGGAGGATATCTTTGCCGAAGATCGCGATGTGGCCGAGATAGCCCTGGTCAGAGCATACCGTAACGCTGATGAGCGTGGGCGCAGGCTGTTGATGAAACTTGCGGAAGAGGCAGCAGCCCTTCCTCCTGAGCACGACGAATAAACCAACTCAGTTGAGCATCTGAGAGCCCAGAGAGTTTTTGTTCGAACCCAACCTCCCGTGAAGGGGTTGGGTTTTCTTGTGACCTGCCGTAACCGCGCATCTTAACTCCATCTTTTGAAACATAAGCGCTCCCGTTGGCGCGGGAGTCCATAATCTGCAGATCGGGTCATGCGGCAGCTTATGCTGGCGGTTCGGTGTCATTGCCCGGCTCGATAATGAGAACATAGCAGGAACAGGTGCAGGGCTGTCAACTCCCAGTGCCAACTTTACCCCTCGATATGTTGCGGAATCGCATGAGGCCGTGAGATGTTAGAATAAAGTGGGGGAGAGCATGACATCAGTAAGCGACCGAGACCACCACGTCTCCATAAGTGCACAGAATATCAACGAATTCTTTAAGCATATTGGCATGCCGGCTAATCAAGCCTGCACGGCCTGCGGGGCATCATCACAGTTCGGCCCCGCCTCCCACCTGGAGAACCCAGAGAAGGTTCTTTTTATGGGGCACCACCTTTACATCAGAGATCAGCAACTATCCCAAGCGTGTCGGGTATGTGGATATTTGCGTTTGTTTAACCTTTCTCCTTTATTGAAGTGGATGGGCTTCGATGACATCTAATGATAACATTCACTCATTCCCGTCCCCTGCGGGCCGCGGCTCGGGGGGAGGAAACGGAGGTGCCGCCATGCTAGAAGCAAGGGTGAAAAGACTTGAGGAAGACATGAGTGAAGTCAGGTCAGACCTTAAGGCTCTGAGATCTGATGTCGCTGAACTCAAGGGAAAGGTTGGCATGTTGCCCGGTTGGGGAGGGCTACTAGCAGTGACTGGCTTCATCATTGCTGCAGTTGGGATTATGATCAGGTTCATTCCTAACGCGTGACGTAACTGCCCAAAACAATCCGCCCAAAGCCCGCCCCTTCGGCGGGCTTTTTGCTTATATACGGCTGTGAAAATTCTGATGCACAATGTGCATAAAATGTATTGACGCTGTGATGCATAATGTGCATCTTCATCTCATCAGGGCGCGACACACGAGCCGCCTGACACCCCAGATGGAGATCCGAAATGCCCCGCAAGACCGACTTCTCTGTAACCCCGGCTGGCGCCGTTATCCGCGCCGCGCTGCTTGAAGAATACCGCGCCTATCGGGCCCGCCCGGTGAGTGACGTCACCCTGCCTGCACCGCTCACCGTGTTCGGCCACAACCGCCTCCGGGGCTTTGCTCCTGTCGAGGCCCAGGCGATCCGGGTGCACTGATGGGCTACGCTGACACCCTCCGCGCGCTGAACGAAGCAGCGCACCGCGCTTTCTCCGAAGCCCGCAAGGCGCAGCGCCCTCGCGATGAGATTACTACCCTTCGCGGTCTGGCTGCCCGCTCTGATGCTTTGGTGGACGCTCTCCCGGGTGCCTCGCGATGAAGCACTGGCGCGCAGCCCCCACAGCAGATGCGCGCCCTTCCTGGCATGACCGTTCGCTGGAGATCGATGCGCAGAGGCTCATCTGGGAACGGGAGGACGCGACGAGGCTTCACGCCCTCCTTGATAAGCACAACGGCCCGCCGCGCGGTGAGTTCCACCCCGGCGACCTGCCCTGCCCCCAATGCCACGGCCAGCGCATCGTTCAGGACCACTACGACTATGTACGGGGCGAGAGCGGCGTAATCCACCGCTGCGATTACTGCCTCGGCTCCGGCACCCGCTGATTTCGCATAGCGCGGCAACTCCCCCGCGCTGGCCCGCTCGGTTCCCCCATGTCCCACATCGTGCCGGGCGGGCACCCCATTCCAGCAAAGGATGATCCAATGACTTTCCTTGCCCCGATTGACCGCGCATCCGCAGCGCCTGTCCCCCGCCTTCTCACCGACCTCGACCGTGAAGCCGAAGCCCGCGCCATGGCTGAGGACATGGATACCGTTCTCAGCCGCGCTCCGGTGCGTCCCTCTGAGCCCGCCATTGGCTTCTGGGAGCTGCTCGGCTTCGCTGCGGGCTTCGGCCTGCTGGCGCTGACTCTCGCTATCTTCGTGCCGGCGGTGCTCTGATGAGCGACCTGACCCCCATCAATGAAGAGGGCACGGCGGTCGTCGCAGTTGACCCCATGGTGTCGATGATCGAGCGGGTGGTGATGAACCCGCAGGCCGACCTCGACAAGCTGGAGCGCATGCTGGCGATGAAGGAGCGCCTCGACGCCCAGAACGCCCGTGTGGCCTTCGCTGGCGCGCTGTCCGCCGCCCGCGCCGAGATCCCGCCCATCGTCAAGGATGCGACCGTCGACTTCAAAACCAAGGATGGCAAGCGCACCCATTACCAGCACGAGACGCTGGCGGGCATCGCCAAGGTGATCGACCCGGTGCTGGCGCAATATGGCCTGTCCTATCGCTTCCGCACCGGCCAGAACGGCGGCGGCGTCACGGTCACCTGCATCATCGCCCATTCCGCCGGCCACAGCGAGGAAACCTCGCTCTCCTGCAGCCCGGACGGCTCCGGCAGCAAGAACGCCTTTCAGGCCGTCGGCTCTGCGGTGACCTATCTGCAGCGCTACACCCTGAAAGCAGCGCTCGGCCTCTCTGCTGAGGTCGACGACGATGGCCAGAGCGCGGCCCCGCGCCACGAAGAGCGCCAGAAGCAGCCAAGCCACGCAGAGGCTGAGGCGGAAGCTCTGATTACCGCTCTGAACAGCGCGGCTTCTGAGCCCGAGCTGCAGGAAATCTGGGACGCTGAGAGCGATACCCGCAAACGCATCCATGCAGGCGACCCCGCGCAATACGACCGCGTCAAAGCGGCTGCGGCACAGCGCAAGAAAGCGCTCCAGGCACAGCCCCTCACCGGGGAAATCCTCGACGATAGCATCCCATATGAGGGCCCGAACCAATGAATAATCACGACAAACCTGAGCACGGCCTGAAATCGAAGACCATCAAGTCGATCCTGCGCAACAAAGTGAACGCCTGGCTGGCGAGCATCAAGGACGAGGATCTGCGGAAAGCATGTGAGCGTGAGGCAATCGTCACCGGCGGCTGCATCGCCTCAATGCTTCTGGGCGAGGATGTCAACGATTTCGACATCTACTTCCGCACCAAAGCAACCGTGCGCCGCGTGGCCGACTACTACGTCAAGGAGTTCCAAGCGCATCGCAAGGTTCAGGGCGGCGTGGCGGTTCCGATCTTCGTAGAGGAGATGGAGGATCTCGAAGGCAAGGAGCGCGTCCGCATTGTCGTGAAATCAGCAGGCGTGGCTGCTGATGGACAGGAACAGGACTACCAGTATTTCGAGCACGGGAACGACCATGACGCTGGTGAATACGTCCGCGAAGTATTTGACCCGCTGGGCGATGAGGTCGGCGCAACGCCCGATGATCAGACCGCGCCGATCTATTCGCCCGCGTTCCTCAGCAGCAATGCGATCAGCCTGCGTGGCAAGGTGCAGCTAATCCTGCGCTTCTACGGCGACCCAGACACGATCCACCAGAGCTATGACTTCGTGCACTGCATGAATTATTGGGAGAGCGGCACGTCAAATCTGGTTCTCCGCCAAGAAGCGCTGGAAAGCCTCCTGAGCCGCGTGCTGGTCTACAAGGGGTCGCGCTATCCGCTTTGCTCTGTGATCCGCACCCGCAAGTTTATCGAGCGTGGCTGGCGTATCAATGCAGGCCAATACCTCAAGATGGCTATGCAAATCTCCGAGCTGGATCTGAAGGATCACCGCGTCCTTGAGGAGCAGCTGACCGGCGTGGATGTCGCATACTTCTCCGAGGTGATTGCCAAGGTCGCGGAGAAGGATCCGACCCGCGTCGACGCCACCTATCTCACCGAAATCATCGACCGGATGTTCTGAGGGCAAAGCCATGAGCGACCTGAACCCCCGCGCCTTCATTGGCGCAAACAACCCTCCCGATCCGATTGACGAGATCTGCGCGCTCTATGAGGGCGTGCGAGTCGAGGCCGAAAACTGGACCGATGGCGCGCCGGTCGAGAACGAAGCCCAGATGAAGCAGGTCGACCGTCTGCGCAAAGAGGCCCGCGAGTGGCGACTGGCGCTGGAGAAGGGTCAGAAGTCTGCAACCGCCCCGCTCTATGACGCCTATAAGGCCGAGGGCGCGCGCTGGCTGCCAACCATTGAGGACGCCAAGCGCATCGAGGGATGCCTGGTCGCCTCCGTGGATGGCTTCAAGCGCAAGCTGGCGGCCGAGCGGGCAGAGGCCGAGCGTCAGGCCGCAATGGAAGCCGCCCGCAAGCGCCGTGAGGCTGAGGAAGCTGCCCGCGCCGCGAATGCCGCTGATCTGGAAGCGCAGCGCGCCGCGGCTCAGGCAATGCGGGAAGCCGACGAGGCCAACCGTGCAGCCGCTGCTACCCGCAAGGCGACTGAGGAAGCCAGCCGCGGCACCCGCACCGTCACCCGCTACGAAATCACCGACCACAAGGCGCTCCTGCACTGGATCGCCACCAATCGCCGCGACGACCTGACAGCCTTCATCGAGGACTGGGCGCGCAAGAACCACAAACCGGACCCGCAGGCGAACGGCCTCCGCGTCTGGCAGGATAAGGAAGCATTCTGATGGCCGATTTGAACCGCGTCACCCTTCTGGGCCGCCTCGGAGCGGATCCTGAAATCCGCAGCACCCAGGGCGGTGAGAAGGTCGCCACCTTCCGCATCGCGACCTCTGAGCAATGGAAGGACCGCGACAGCGGCGAGAAGAAAGAGCGCACCGAATGGCACACGGTGGTTGCATGGGGCAACCTCGCCCTGATCGCCGAGAAGTGGCTGGCGAAGGGGCGCCGCGTCTATGTCGAAGGCCCTCAGCGCACCCGTAAATGGCAGGATCAGGCTGGACACGATCGCTACTCGACCGAGGTGGTGCTTTCCGGCTTTGGCTCCCGCCTCGATGTGATCGACTGGCCGGAAGGTCAGGGCGGCGGCGCATCGCGCGGGCAGGATGAGGCCTATGGCGGCGGCAACATCCCGCCCGGCCCATCTGGCGGAAACTTCGACGACGAAATCCCTTTCTGACGCTCTGGTGCCTGGCCCCGTGCGGGCCAGCATCCTGAACGCCAATCACAGGAGAGAAAGCCATGAGCAATCCGTCAGGCGCCTATGCCGTGACGGGCGACGAACTGCGCCAGCTCATCGAGCGCGCAGAGCAGCTGGAAGCTGAGAAGAAAGACATCACTGAGCAGGAGAAAGAGCTTTTCGCCGAGGCCAAGGGCCGGGGCTACGACACGAAGGTGATGAAGAAGCTGATCGTTCTGCGGAAGCGCAAGCCCGACGAGATCAGCGAAGAGGAAGCTATCCTCGAAATGTACAAAGCCGCTCTGGGGATGGCATGACCGACCGCATCAAATCCTCCCTGCTCGACTGCATCCAGGCCTATGCCCGCGCCCACGGCTCTCTGCCGGAAGGTGGCGACATGGACGCGATTTGCGAAACCGTGGCCGCCACGCACAGCACCAGCTCCAGTGAAGTGCGCAAGGTCTATGACCGCGATCTGCGCGTCTGGGATGCCGTCTGATGAGCCAGACGATCATCATTCGCGGCGACCGCCAGCGGGATCTGGCGAAGGCCCTGATCGAGCGGGCACCGGCAGATGCGGTGGTGACGATCAAAGAGGGCACCCGGAGCCTTGATCAAAACGCGAAGCTCTGGGCCCTGCTCTCAGATATCGCCCGCGCCAAGCCCGAGGGCCGCTCTATGGCCCCGGAGCTTTGGAAGGCCGCATTCATGTCGGCTCTGGGCCACGAAATCATCTGGCAGCCGGGCATCGAGAATGCCCCGCCATTTCCGGCAGGGTTCCGCACCTCGCGCATGAGCAAGGCGCAGTTCGCGGACCTGATCACCTTTGTTCAATCATACGGCGACCGCCACGGCGTGCGCTGGTCCGATGGGGGGAATGTGGAATGACCGAGAAGCAAGCAACCGAAAGCTGGCCGTGGCACTGGGCACCGTTCGAAGACGAATATTGGGTCGGGCCCTTCGATAGCCGCGAGTTGGCGATTGAGGCCGGAAAGCAGGAGCGCGAAGACAGCGGCTTTTATGTGGCGCAGGCCATCAACGCTCCGATCAAACTCTCTGACTGGATCGGGGCAGACGATCTGATCGAACGCGCTGATGAAAGCATTTTCGACAGCGACCGCGTTTCGTCTGAATTCGATGATATCGTTTTCACCGCAACCAAAGCACAACAGCAGGATCTGGCCGCACGGGTCAAAAGGGCCTGCGATGAATGGCAAGAGGCACACGGTCTCTCATTTCACGCCAGCACCTTCGCTGAAATGACACCGCCGGAGCGGATCACTGCATCGGAGCGCTCGGCATGACCTTCGCCCGCCACAGCTTCCAGACGGACTGCGACGACAACAAGGTCTACCCCATGGCGGATAAGAGGCGCGCCGAGTTTGACGCCAAGGCCATGTGCAGGAAGCACCACGCCATATTCCGCGCGGTCTACTGCACCCGCCACGGGGGCTGGCATGTCCGGGAGGTGATCCGGTGAGCATCCACCCCGGCAACCTGACCGGGGCCCCACGGAGGGGCCTCAAGGGCACCACCCGCGAGCCGAAGACCACGCGCCGGCAGCGGCAAGGCAAGATCGACCGCGAGTATCTGGCCGATGTGCGCCGCCTGCCCTGCGTGATCTGTGATGCCTTCGGGTTTCACCAGCAAAGCCCGACCGAAGCGCACCACACGATCTGCGGCCGCTTCGGGCAGGACAAGACACCAGACCGCGAAGCCATCGCTTTGTGCCGCTGCCACCACATTGGCGACACGGGCACCGGGCGGATCGCCATCCACGCCGACAAGGCCCTGTGGGTGGACCACTACTCCAGCGACCGAGATTACATCGCCATCACGCAGGACAAGGTGGCCAGATTGAGGGGAGAGACATGAGAGGACGCCGCAGCCTTTTCGAAGCAGGCCGGGAGCATCACGACACGCTCCCCCTGCCCTCGGTCGCCGCGCTGGTGATCATCGCAGCTCTGGCCACGCTGGCGGGTCTGCTGCTCTGGTGGTTCTCATGAGCCAGCAGTTCAGCATGTTTGACCTGTGGCAGCCGGTCCCGGTACGGCTTCCGGTCGATCCCCACGGCACGGTCATACAGGGCGCACCGGACGAGACACTGATCCTGCCCCATCCGCGCATGGCCTGGCCGCTGGCGCGCATTGAGCTGCACCGGCACACGGACGGCCGCTGGATGTGGTCCGCCTCTGCCGCCGGCAGCAGCTTCAAGGTCGGCCCGAAATGGGGCCGGTTTGCTGGAGACCGGGATATGGCCCTTCGCGCAGCAGCTCTGGAGATCCTCAACCTTGCAGAGCAGGTGACCAGCCCGGACGGCTTCTGCATCAGCGCTGCACAGCTCCTGCAGGTGAAGGACTGGGCCGGACGGCTTGCGGCACACAACCCGGTTCACAGCGTGAACGGAAAATGGCCGCGTCTCTGACGCCGCCCGCTCCATCTGCGAAAACAAGAAACCACGCTTCACTCAGAGAAGCGATTAAACAAAGGAGGCCAACGCAATGCGCGCACCACGCCCCACTGAGGCTGCTATGCGCCGGGTCATCACTGCCTGGAAAGAGGCCGGCCTTTCGGTCGGACAGATGGAGGTCACCCCCGAGGGACGGATCATCATCAGCGCCACCCCACCCGCAGAAGCGACAATTCCCGCCCCTGCTCCGGGTGCCCCGCGCCAATGGCGCAAACAACCATGAAGGTGAATTTCCCGGGCCTGCTGATCGAGCGCCATCGCAATGGCTCGCTGCGCTACCGCGTCCGCGTAGCGCGGCGGGCGGAGCGGCGGATCCATATTCCGGTCCCTCCGGATCACCCTCTCTTCGGCGAATACTATGCTGCTGCCAGAGCAGGCGTGATCTATTCGCCGGAGGTGCCAGTCAAGCTGGTGGTGAGGTCGCTCGACTGGCTGGCGCAGGGATACCTCGCCCATCTGGAGAAGCTGGTCACAGCGAAGCTCGCCTCCCCTCTGACGCTGAAGCAGCGCCGCTCGCAACTGCGGCGGATCTGCGACTTTGACGATGGTGACGGGCGCTACGGCGATTTCGACATAGACGCGCCAACCGCGGCTTTCGTGCGGCTGCGAGACGCGTTCATCGCCACACCGGCTGAGGCCGACAACATGATGAAGACAGCTCGCGCGATGTATGCCTGGGCCGTCGAGCGCGAAGAAATCAGCCAGAACCCCGTTAAGGGGATCAGCAAGGTGCATCGCTCACAGGGCGGCGCCGAAGCATGGACCACCGAGGATCTGCGCCGGTTCCGCGCGGCTCACCCGCTCGGCACCATGGCGCACCTCTGGCTCACGCTGCATATGTTCACCGCCTGCCGGATTTCAGATGCGATCTGGCTGGGCCCGGCGCATGAAGTCGAGCGCGATGGTATGCTCTGGCTGGACTGGCAGCCTGCGAAGAAAGGCTCTGTCAGGGTCACGATCCCAATGCTGGCGCCGCTTGTGCGGGCGTCACGTGCGGTGGGCCAGCGGGGGCCGACCTATCTGCTCACCGAGGCGGGCAAGCCCTTCAGCACACCTGAGGGCCTGCGCAACCGCGTGCGGAAATGGTGCCAGACCGCTGGCCTCACCGATCGCTCATCGCACGGCATTCGCAAGGCCGTGGCTGAGCTGCTGGCCGAGGCCGGATGCTCGCAGCATCAGATCATGGCGATCATGGCGCACAGCCAGGCGAAGACCTCGGAGATCTATACGCGCGGCGCCCAGCGGCGGGTTTTGTCGGAAGATGCGATGCAGGCTCTGGCATCACTCGAATGGTAAAGTGTCCCGCAGCTTCGAAAAGCGGGACACCTGCCATTGATTTTATTGGATAAATGTCGATAAGGCATAAGCTTGCACACTTTGCATTCGAATCAAATAATCCTGATTATTTTTAATTAAAATCAAACAGATGCGGACATTCATTCGGGCTTCCTGCATAAGGCTGCACGAATGACAGGATAAGTTTGCACACCTTACGCTCCACGCGTCTGGGACACGAAAAAGCCCGCCATTGGCGGGCTCGGAATTCCGTAAATCTGGCGCCCTGATCAGAGACGCAGCTGTTCGAGTTGCGCCGGATCAAAAGCGGAAACATAGTCCGGCACCACAAAGGGTGTGTAACTGGGGGAGAGACCGGTTCTATCGCACAAGGCCTCATTGAACCGATGAAGACCGCAGTGGTTTTCATCCGCCCTGATGCATCGCTCCAAGGCATCGCAGATCAGTTCGATCACCAAGCCCCATCTGTTGCAGCAGGCAAAGACCAGCCTTCCCAGGAAGTCTTCGGTCATGAGTTCGTCCATCGAAACTTCGGCGAGATCGGCATACTCGAAGAGGAGAGCGGTCACTTCGTCTTTGTCACTGCTACGGGCCAGCACAATGTCATCGAAATGCACGGGTCTTAGCAGGTGGGCCAACTGAGGCTCTGTGTTCACGAACTCCGCCAATTCAGGCACGCCAGATAGGATCAGGATGAGGGGATGACCTCGATCTTTCAGCAGCGTTTTGAAGCTGTCGAGGATTGAGGCATTGGTCGCCGCGCTATTGCGGCTGCCCTTCACGAAAACATGCTGGCATTCATCGTAGTGGATACCAATGACCCCAGTGTTCTCTGCAACCGTGGTAACCCACATTTCCCAAGTAAGGCGCTGATTTCGCTGTCCTGACCATT
>NZ_RRAZ01000029.1 GCF_003863335.1 Falsigemmobacter faecalis
AGGCCGTTCAGGGTCTTCAGCCGGCGGGCGTAGTTATAGGCGGCCATGTCGTCGCCGGGATGCGCCCTGAGTTGCTGATGATCCTGATAATGGAAGCGCTTGACGTTCAGCAGGAAAACGATCCCCCGGCTCGGTTTCTGATCTGCTTCACCGTCTTTGATCGTTCGGTTCATCCGCTCGACCTGACCGTTTGTCGGGAAAACCAACCGCAGGGTATTTGATCCCCCGGATCAAATGCTTGCCCTGCTCATACCCGGACTGTTTTCTGATTCTCCAAACTCCAGGGGTGGTTGGGCTTCGTCAGCCGATGCTCGATACCATGCGCTTCGCAGATCATGTCGAAGCGCATGGGGCGGGACCAGACCTGGTTTCTGTTGCGCGGCTGATCTGCGAATTGGATCCCCTTCGCCATTGGGCTTGAGCCAATGGCGCCTCAATGGCGCAGTCAGTGAGGAGGGTGTGGATCCGATATGGCACGGCCTTGAGGAGATGTTCGAGGAACTCCCAGGCGGTTTTCCGATCGGCTTTGTCGACCAGTTGGGTCACCGCGAACCTGCTGGTTCTGTCAATGCCCACAAAGAGATACAGCCAATCGTCGGGCAAACGATCCCCTGGATCGTTTGCTGATCCTCCTCATACCTCCGCCGTTTGCACCTCGGCTATGTCGATGTGGAAGAAGCCGATCAGGGTGCGCTTGAACTTCTGCCGCCTGGGCTTATCGCCGCTGACATCCTCCAGCTTTGAGATCCCGTGGCGCTGCAAACACCGATGAAGTGCCGATCTGCTGAGATGCGGGATGCCGGGCTGGAGGGCATAGAGACAGTCGTCCAGCGGAAGAAGAGTGTGGCGTCGGAAGGCCACCACAATAGCCTCTTCTCCCTCGGTCAGAACGGTCGAACGGGGCTCCTTTGGCCCCGTTTTCTGATCTTCAACCGATGCTCGCTTATGCCATTTGGCGACTGTCCTGGAGTTTATTCCGAGCTCCCGGCTCAACTCCGCGAGCACTCAAGCCTGCCGTTGAGCCGATGGCGGGCAAGCCCTCAGTATTGCTGCTCTGACGGCGTGCCCTCGCCATGGTCACTCGAATCAGTGGCATGCCATGGCTCGATCGTGGCGCTTCCATGACGAATTTGTCCCATAGGACATCCTTCCATTCCCTTGAAAAGATCTCACCATCAAACCGTGGGATCAAACACCTAAGGTTTCCCCCCAGACCACCTGACACCCCCCGTATCGCATGATCGCTGGCGGGCAGGCCCGTTTCATTGCAACAGCACGAGGAAAGCCGGATCCTTCGGGCCGCCCAATCCCCGGGGCCCCTCGGGATGCGCCAAACCCCGCCTGCCTCGCTGCGCCAGCGCGGGACTCAGTTGATTTTCAGTCGCGCTGTCCGCAGTCTTTCCCTGACGACATCTGACCGGAGGAGGGCAGGATGAACTGCTACACAGGCTCGCTGATCGCCGTGCCTCTGACCAGCAGGGCGGCTTATCTTGAATTGAGCAGGGCGTCCTGGCCACTGATCCGAAAGCAGGGCGCAAGGCGCATTGTTGAGGCCTGGGGCGTGGATATCCCGAAAGGCAAAATTAACGATCTGCCCGGTGCTGTGCAGGCGACTGAAGAGGAGGCCGTGGCCTTTTCCTTCGTCGAATGGCCTGACGCCGCCACCGCTGCCACTGCCTGGGAGGCGATGGCCGCAGATCCCGCTATGGCCGCGCTTCCTGAGATGCCCTTTGACGGCAGCCGCATGATTATGGGCACTTTTGAGGCCATTCTCACCGCGGGGACGGACCGCGGGATGGGCTGGCTTCAGGGCTTTGTGCTTGCGGTGCCGGAGAGTGCAAAGGCGCGCTATACCGCCCTTGCCCGCCGGGTCTGGGAGGAGGAGTTCCGCCCCAATGGCTGTCTGGGCACCGTTGAGACCTGGGGCCGCGATGTCCCGCATGGACAAAAGACCGATTTCTGGCGCGCCACTCTGGCCAGGCCCGGTGAGGTGCCGCTGTTCAGCTGGACCGCCTGGGCGGACCGCGAAACCTGCGATGCTGCGACCTCTGCCATGTCCTCGGGCAACGGCGAAGAGCGCTATGGAGAGATGCCCTTTGATCCGCAGCGGATGATCTGGGGCGGCTTTGAGGTGATCTACGATTCCGACCGCGGCTGAAGGCACGCGGCCCGTGCAAAAGGAGGCGTCAATGGGCTTTCAGGGCACACCCTGCTGGTATGAACTCGGCACCCCGGATCCGGAGGCGGCGGCAAAGTTTTACAGCCGTCTTTTGGGCTGGCAGATCAGCGACAGCGGGATGACGGGCATTGACTACCGCCTTGCGCGCAGCGGTGAGGACACGGTGGCCGGCCTGATGCCCCTCGCAGAGCGACCCGACAGCCCGCCGCAGTGGCTCATCTATTTCGCGGCGGAGGATTGTGACCGCAGCGCCGCAGCGCTCACCCAGGCCGGCGGGCAGATCCTGCAGGCCCCGGCAGATATCCCCGGCACCGGCCGCTTTGCCGTGGTGCGCGATCCGCAGGGTGCCCGATTTGGCCTCCTGCAGCCTGATATGAGCAATATGTCCGAAAGCGACCGCGCAAAGGCCGAGGCCGGTCGCGGGGCTTTCAGCGCGGGCGCATCGGGCCATGCGCAGTGGAATGAGCTGATGAGCGCTGATCCGGAGGCGGCCTTTCGCTTTTACACCGGGCTCTTTGGCTGGACGCGGGGAGAAGCCATGCCAATGGGCGAGGCGGGCGACTATCAGCTTTTCCGCCATGAGGGTCGCGATATCGGTGCCATGATGGGCCTTGATGAGGCTCCGGCCTCTGTCTGGCTGCCCTATTTTGGCAGCGATCTTCCGATAACGAAGGCGATTGAGGTCATCCGCGCAGAAGGCGGGCAGGTGCATCACGGCCCGATGGAAGTGCCCGGCCCCGCCTTTATCGCTGTGGCGCAGGATCCTCAGGGGGCCTGGTTTGCCCTGATCGGCAAAGACAAATAGCCGGGGGTGCCCCCGGCAAGGACATCAGCAGAGAGCGCGCCAT
This sequence comes from Falsigemmobacter faecalis, assembly GCF_003863335.1. Taxonomy (GTDB): domain Bacteria; phylum Pseudomonadota; class Alphaproteobacteria; order Rhodobacterales; family Rhodobacteraceae; genus Wagnerdoeblera; species Wagnerdoeblera faecalis. The sequence goes on from NZ_RRAZ01000029.1 coordinate 3,028, forward strand.
GCCCAAAAACACCATCTGCCTCTGGTTTGACCACGACGCCGAAGAGGCCGCGCGGTTTTACGCAGAGGTCTTTCCCGACAGCCGCGTGACGGCGGTGCATCATGCCCCTGCGGATTACCCTTCCGGCCTGGCCGGAGATGTGCTGACGGTAGAATTCACCGTCGCGGGCCTGCCCTGCATTGGCCTGAACGGCGGCCCGGTCTTTCGCCACAGCGAGGCCTTTTCCTTTCAGATCGCCACGGACAGTCAGGAAGAAACCGACCGCTACTGGCAGGCGATCATCGGAAACGGTGGCGAGGAAAGCGACTGCGGCTGGTGCCGGGATCGCTGGGGGCTGTCCTGGCAGATCACCCCCAGGGTGCTGACTGAGGCTCTGGCCCGCGGCGGCGCAGAGGCCCGGCGCGCTTTTACCGCCATGATGCGCATGAAAAAGATCGACGTCGCGGCGATTGAAGCCGCCGTGCGGGGCTGAGCGACCCCGGTGGGGCGCAGCCGCTGCCTGAAAGAATGGCACTCTGCCTGACGCGCAGGTGCTGCGGTGGCCACACCCGTCCTGAAACTGCTTCATAAGGTGAGAGAGCCGTCGCAAAAGCGCCGTCACTCGCCTAAGCCCGGAGGGCCTTTCTTTCGGGACCGACCCTGCCATGACGCCGCTCCTTTATCTCTCCTCTGCTGCGATCGCCGCCCTGCGTCCTGATCCGCAGCTTGCCCGCGATGCGGTGGCGCAGGCCTTTCGCCTGAAGGCCGAAGGCCGCACGCGGATGGCGCCAAAAACCGCCGTGGCACTGCAGGGCAGCGATGTGGCCATGGCCATGGTGGGGATGCTGGAAGCGCCCGGGCTGGCGGGGGTGAAATGGGTGGGGGTCTGCCCGGGGAACCCGGCAGCGGGGCTTGCCGCCATCAACGGGGTGATCGTGCTGAGCGATGCGGCCACGGGCCTGCCGCGCGCGATCCTTGATGCGGGCTGGATCACCGCCACCCGCACCGCCGCCTGCACCGGGGTTGCCGCCGTGCATCTGGCCGATCCCCAAAGCGAAAGCGCGGGCTTTATCGGCTGCGGGCTGCAGGCCCATGCCAATCTGGATGCGCTTTTGCTGGCGCTGCCGGGGCTGCAGCGGGTGCGGATCTTCGGGCGCGGTGCCGCCTCTCGTGACGCTTTTGCCGCAAGGGTGCACGAGCTTGGCCTGCGGGCCGAAATGGCACCAACACCGGAAGCGGCCGTGCGGGAGATGGATGTGGTGGTCAGTTCTGTCCCGCCTGCCCCGCAGCTTCAGCCCTTTCTCGATCCGCGCTGGCTGACGAAGCGCGCCTTTGTCTCGGCGGTCGATCTGGGGCGCAGCTGGCATCAGGCACCCTGGCGCGCGGCCTTTGATCTTGTGGTGACCGATGACACCGACCAAAGCAAAGCGCTGATCGAACAGGGCAAACTTCTGGACGGCGGCCCCTTTGACGGCGAGATAGGTGATCTGCTGACCGCCCGGCTGAGCCCCCCGGACGGACGCCGCGCGCTGCTCTTTGCCGGGACGCCGCTTTGCGATCTCGCGCTTGCCGCGCGGATTGAGGCGCTGGCCCGCGAAGCCGGGCTCGGGATGGAGCTTCCGCGATGAGCCCGCATCCGGCGCGCCCCGATGTCATTATCGCCGGGGCAGGCATCATCGGCGTGGCCCTGGCGCTTGAGCTGCGCCTGCGCGGGCGCGAGGTTCTGCTGATCGATCCGGCCCCGCCCTGTGATGCCGCCTCCCGCGTCAATGCGGGCGTGCTGTCGCCGGGCTCGGTGCTGCCGCTGTCGGGGCCGGGCCTCTGGCGGGCGCTGCCGCGCTATCTGACCCGGCGCGATCCGGGGCTGCGCTTCGCTTTGCGCGATCTTCCGGGCCTCAGCCCCTGGCTGATCCGCTTTCTGGCCCGCGCCAATGCCCGCAGCGTCACCGATACCGCCGGGGCCCTGGCCCCCCTGACCGCGGCGGCCAGCGCCGCGCATCTGCGGCTGGCGGATCTGTCCGGCGCGGGCAGCCATTTCCGCGCCACCGGCTGGACCAAACTCTACCGCAGCCCCCCGGGCGCGGCTCAGGAAGGCGAGATGCGCCTGATGGAGCGGCTGGGCATCCCGGTGCACCGCCTCTCACGCGAGGCGGTGCAGGCGCTGGAGCCGGATCTGGCCCCGGTCTATGCGGGCGCGCTGCACTATCACAGCGCCCTCTCCGTCGACAGCCCGCAGGAGGTCGGCCTGAGCTATTTCCGGCAGTATCAACGCCTTGGCGGGGCCTTCCTTCAGGCGGCCCTGACACAGCTTCACCGCGAGGGCGAGGCCTGGGTGCTGCGCACAGGCGCGGGCGAGATCCGCAGTAAAGCGGTGGTGATTGCCGCCGGAGCCTGGAGTGCGGCCCTTTTGCGCCCGCTGGGGCTGAAGCTTCCCATGGTGGCCGAGCGCGGCTGGTCGGCCCATCTGCCGCAGGGCACGCTGCGGTTGTCGCGGCCGGTTTATGACGTGGCGCGCGGCTTTGTCATGACCCCGATGCGCGAGGGGATCCGGGTCTCCAGCGGGGTAGAGCTGACCCTGCCCGGCCGGGCAGCGGATCTGAGCCAGATCACCGCCGCGCTGGAGGGTGCAAGGCAGGTGCTGGGGATCACGGCTGCCGCCACCACAGCGCCGCGCAGCGGGATGCGCCCCTCGCTGCCGGACGGGCTTCCGGCGATCGGGCGGGCGGCGCGGCTCAGCAATCTCTGGGTGGCGACCGGGCATGCCCATATCGGCTTTGCCACCTCAGCGATCACCGCACAGATGATCGCGGCGGACATGGCCGGAGAGACCCCGCCGGTGCCCATGGCCCGCTTTGCGCCGGACCGCTTTTAGCCCTTCTTCGGGGCTGGTGCGGGCGGCTCAAGCGTGGTCTGCACAAAGGCCACGATATCGCGGGCCGGACGCGCGCCCGCCAGACGGCCCATCTCTTTGCCGCGGTGATAAAGGATCAGCAGCGGAATGCCCTGAATGCGCGAGCGCGTGGCGATGGCCGGGTGATCCTGGGTGTTCAGCTTGGCCAGCCGCACCCAGGGCGCCAGACTTTTGGCCGCGCGCAGAAACTCCGGCGCCATGGTCCGGCAGGGACCGCACCAGGGCGCCCAGTAATCCACCAGGATCGGCACTTCATCATTGCGGATCGCCTTGTCATGCGAGACCGGATCAAGCTCCGCCACGCCCCCGGTGATCAGGGGATCCCCGCAAGTTCCGCAGCGCGGCTTGCCGGGCAGTTTCTCAACCGCCAGCCTGTTAATCTGACGGCAGGTCAGACAGGTGATTTTTGCCTGCTCCATTGCGCTTTCTCCGATCCCCGCTAACACAGGATTGACCGAGCCCTGCCCGCAATGCCAGAGGGTTGCAACCGGCCGGGGAAACAAAACCGTGTAACCGGCAAAAGTCTGCGCGAGAGTGCTGAAAAGGACCGTCATGACACGACCCCAGGCCACGCTGATCGGAACCACTGCCATCCTGCTCTGGGCCTCGCTGGCGGCCCTCACGGTGCTGTCGCAGCCGGTTCCGGCCATGCTGCTGAATGCGCTGACCTTCGGGATCGGCGGCGTGCTGGGCATGGGCTGGCTGATCGTCTCGGGCTCGCTGGGCAAGCTGCGCGGGATCAGCCTGTCGGCGCTGGCTTTCGGGACAGCAGGTCTGTTCGGCTATCACGCGCTTTACGTCTCAGCTCTGCGGCTGGCGGCCCCGGTGGAGGCGAGCCTGATCAATTATCTCTGGCCGCTGTTCATCGTGCTGCTCTCAGGGCTGCTGCCGGGAGAGCGGCTGAAGCGCGGGCATATCCTCGGGGCGCTGCTGGGCTTTGCCGGCGCGGTGCTGATCGTCGTCACCCGCGCGCCATCAGAGGCGCAGCCGGGGGCGGCGCTTGGCCTGCTGCTGGCCTTTCTGGCGGCGATCACCTGGGCGCTTTATTCGCTCGGCTCGCGCCGCATGGCCGGGGTGCCGACAGAGGCGGTGGCGCTTTACTGCCTTGGGACGGCGGTGCTTTCGGCCCTGCTGCACCTGGGCTTTGAAGACACCGCCTGGCCCGCCGACAGCACCGGCTGGATTGCGGTGGCGGTGCTCGGTGCCGGTCCGGTGGGGCTGGCCTTCTACGTCTGGGATATCGGCGTGAAGCGCGGCGATATCCAGCTGCTGGGCGTTGCCTCTTATGCCGCACCGCTGCTGACCACCTTTGGCCTGTGGCTGACCGGCCAGGTAGAGCTGACGGCCATGGTGGGGCTTGCCGCCTGTCTCATCACGCTCGGCGCGGTCATTGCAGCCCGCGCCGGGCGTAAGCCGCGTCAGGGCGCGGTGGCCGCAAAAGAGGGCCGCGCCGCCTGAGCGTCAAACCAGGCCGCCAGCTCCGGGCGGGCCTCACGCCAGCCGCGCGCCGCATGGCGCAGATCCAGATAGCCAAGCGCCGCAAGCACCGCGATCTGGCCGATGCCGAAGGGCCCGTGCAGATGCGCCATCCAGCGCTCTTCCAGCGCGGCGAGGGCGCGGTCGATCTTCACCCACTGCGCCTCGACAAACTCGGGCACATGTTTGTCTTCCGGGCGCAGACGCCCCTCATAGACCATCAAAAGCGCCGCATCGAGGATGCCATCTGCCGTCGCCTCCAGGGTCAGCGCCTCCCAAAGCGTCTCGCCTTCGGGATAAAGGCCGCCCTTCGCGCGGGCGTCGAGATAGCGGGTGATCACGCGGCTGTCGTAAAGCGCCGGCCCCTCCGGGCGCTCCAGCGCCGGAACCTTGCCAAGCGGGTTCGAGGCGGCCGGCCGCGCCGCCGTCTCATAGGGCGTACCGCCCGAGGTCACCAGCTCCACCTGCGCCAGCTGGCCGGTTTCATGCAGCACCGTCATAACTTTACGCACATAAGGCGAGGTCGGAGAGTAGAAGAGACGCATGGCAGTCCTCTGAGTGGCACGGGCGGGACGAAAAACCCCCGCCGTGGTTACGGCGGGGGTATGATGGCAGGCCCTGCGACAGGTGCAAGCGGCCTCAGCCGTATTTTGCAACCGGCGTCCCGGCCAGCGCCGCGATGTTCAGCAGCCCGCGCGAGGTGACCGAGGGCGTCACGATATGCGCCCGGTTGCCCATGCCCATGAGAATCGGCCCGACTTCCAGACCATCACCGCGGGTTTTCAGAATGTTGCGCACGCCCGAAGCCGCATCGGTCGACCCAAACACCAGCACATTGGCGGCACCTTCCATCCGCCCCGAGGGGAAGACCCGGCCCCGCAGATCCGGATCCAGCGCCAGATCGACCGTCATCTCGCCCTCATATTCAAAGTCGAGCGACATGGCATCCAGCAGCGCCATAGCTTCGCGCATCCGCAGACCCGAAGAGGTATTCAGGTTGCCAAACTGCGACGACGAGCAGAGCGCGATTTTCGGCGTGATACCAAAGCGGCGCACGTGGCGCGCGGCCCCGATGACAATATCCGCAAGCTGCGCCGGGGTCGGCTCGGCATGGGCCTGAGTATCGGCGATGAACAGCGGCCCCTGATCCTGGATCATCAGACTAAGCGCGCCAACCGGGCGCAGCCCGTCGCGGGCCAGCACTTCCTGGACGTATTTCAGATGCCAGAGATATTGCCCGAAAGCGCCGCAGATCAGGCTGTCCGCCTCGCCGCGATGGACCATGACGGCACCGATGGCGGTGGTATTGGTGCGCAGCACCGCGCGGGCGGTGTCGGGGGTGACGCCGCGCCGCTCCATCAACCGGTGATAGGTTTCCCAGTAATCGCGGTAGCGGCTGTCGCTTTGCGGGTTCACGATCTCAAAATCGCGGTCCGGACGGATCGGCAGACCGGCGCGCTCACAGCGCAAGGCGATGACATCGGGGCGACCGATCAGGATCGGCACCTCGGTGGTTTCCTCAAGGATCGCCTGGGCCGCGCGGATCACCCGCTCATCCTCACCTTCCGCAAAGACGATGCGGCGCGAGGCGGTGCGGGCGGCCTCAAAGACCGGGCGCATAATCATCGACGAGCGGAAGACCGAGCCATCAAGCTTGTGCTTATACTCCGCCACATCCGCCAGCGGACGCTTGGCCACGCCGGTCCGCATCGCGGCTTCGGCCACGGCGGTGGCGATCACCCCCATGAGGCGCGGATCAAAAGGCTTCGGGATCAGATAGTTCGGCCCAAATGTCATCTGCTCACCGTGATAGGCGGCAGCGGCCTCAGCCGAAGTGGTGGCGCGGGCCAGCTGGGCAATGCCTTCGATACAGGCAAGCTGCATCTCATCATTGATCTCACTTGCGCCTACGTCCAAAGCGCCCCGGAAGATGAAGGGGAAGCACAGAACGTTGTTCACCTGGTTCGGGAAATCCGAGCGCCCGGTGGCCATAATCGCATCCGGCGCCACTTCGCGCACCAGATCGGGCAGGATTTCCGGGGTCGGGTTTGCCAGCGCAAAGATGATCGGCTGCGGCGCCATCAACTTTACCATGTCCTGGGTCAGAACGCCCGGACCCGAAAGGCCAAGGAACATATCGGCACCCGCGATCACCTCGCCAAGGTTGCGCGGACCACCCGGCTGCGCATAGGCGGCCTTATGGGGGTTCATATCCTCTTTGCGGCCCTCATAGACCAGACCATGAAGATCACAAAGCCAGACGTTTTCGCGCTTCACGCCCAGTTTCAGCAGCATGTTCAGACAGGCAATGCCCGCAGCACCACCGCCGGTGGAGACCAGCTTGATATCTTCAAAGCGCTTGCCCGAGACATGCAGCGCATTGGTCGCCGCAGCGCCCACCACAATGGCGGTGCCGTGCTGGTCATCATGAAAGACCGGAATGCCCATCCGCTCGCGGCAGATCTTTTCCACGATAAAGCAGTCGGGGGCCTTGATGTCTTCAAGGTTGATCGCCCCGAAGCTCGGCTCAAGGGCGCAGACGATCTCGGCCAGTTTATAGGGGTCGTTCTCATTCACCTCGATATCGAAGCAGTCGATATTGGCGAATTTCTTGAAGAGAACCGCCTTGCCCTCCATCACCGGCTTCGAGGCCAGCGCGCCGATATTGCCAAGGCCCAGAACGGCGGTGCCGTTGGAGACCACCGCCACCAGGTTGCCGCGCGAGGTATAGCGCGCCGCGGTCGAGGGATCGGCCTTAATTTCAAGGCAGGCCTCTGCGACGCCCGGCGAATAGGCGCGGGCCAGGTCGCGGCCGGTGGCCAGGGGCTTGGTCGCGCGGATCTCAAGTTTGCCCGGCCGGGGAAACTCATGATAGTCCAGCGCCGCCTGGCGGAGATTTTCGTGGCGATTTTCTTCCATAGCCCCCTCCGGAGATTTTGTTTAAGGCTAAACTATATTCAGGCAGGGGTGTATATCGAATTTCCGACAGGTTCTTCCGCAAAAGCGTGAAGTTTACGTGAACGCCACAGGGTTACGCAGCGTCCGTCGGCCCCGCCCAGCGCGCAAGCGCCTCTTCATCGGCATCCTTTGCCGCGACCCAGGATTTCCCGCTGCCGCTGACTTCCTTTTTCCAGAACGGCGCGCGGGATTTCAGGTAATCCATCAGAAATTCAGCCGCTTCAAAGGCCGCCACCCGGTGCCGTGCCGCCGTGACCACCATCATAATCACTTCGCCCGGGCGCAGGGGCCCGTGACGGTGGATGACCAAAGCCGCCTCCAGATCCCAGCGGGCCATGGCCTCAGCACGGATCTGTTCCAGCGCCTTTTCGGTCATGCCGGGATAATGCTCAATCTCCATGACGCTGAGGCCGCCCTCAACATCACGCACCACGCCGGAAAAACTGACGATCGCACCCGAGGCAGAGACCCCGGCGGAAAAGGCGTTCAGCTCAGCGCCCGGATCGAAGGCTTCGGCCTGCACCCGCACCGACATGGCTCAGCCCCCCGTCATCGGCGGGAAAAAGGCCACCTCGCGCACACCGCTCAGCGGCGCGTGAAATTCAGAGAGTTCCTGATCCAGCGCGACCCGAAGCGCCGTCAGGTCCGAAAAGGCCAGCGCATAGCGCGGCTCGCGGGCGGCGAGTTCCGCCACCAGGTCCGCCACCGTTGCTGCCTCCGTCTCCACCCGCTCCCGCGCCTCACCGATGCGTTCGCGCACCCAGGCAAAATAGAGCAGATCGAGCGTCATTGCGGATCGTCTTTCAGATAGGGCGCAGCCTTGCGCAGATAGTCAAAACCGGTGATCGCGGTCAGAATGGCCGCCAGCCAGATAAGGGCCAGACCCGCCCAATTGGCAAGGGCCGCATAGCTGAGGCCCGGGGGCACTTCGCCCTCACCCGCGACCGGGCTTTGCCCGGCCTCCAGATAGGCCAGACCGGTGGCCAGAAACAGCACCGCAATCGCCACCATCTGCGCCGTGGTCTTCCACTTCGCCAGCCGCGTGACCTTCAGAAGTGAGGATTTTGCGCCGAGATATTCCCTGAGGCCCGAGACAAAGACCTCCCGGAAGAGGATCACCGCCGCCGGAAGGATCAGCCAGGGGTTCATGCCGGAATAGCCGGTGATCACCATGATCGCGATCACCACCATGGCCTTATCCGCAATGGGATCGAGCATGGCGCCGTAGCGGCTTTCCTGCTTCCAGGCCCGCGCCAGATAGCCGTCGACAAAGTCGGTCAGCGCGGCGGTCACAAAAAGTGCCAGCGCCAGCCAGTCGGCCCAGGGGCGGTTAAAATAAAGGAACATCACCGCTACGCCGGGGGCGGCGAGCAGGCGCAGGGTCGTCAGAATGTTAGGAACCGTCCACCGCATGGCACAGGGATAGCCCAAGCAACACGGAACGGGAAGGGGGCCTGACGCCCCCCTGCGGGATTTCAGCGCAGAACGTGAACCGAGCATTGCGCATGACGCACCACACGCGCAGCGGTTGAGCCAAGAAAATAGTCCTGCAGCCCCGGACGGTGCGAGGCGATCACGATGCAGTCATGGGCATCGGCCTCTGCCACATCGAGGATGGTCTGCGCCGCATGGCCGGCCCGCACCTCAACGCTGACGCCCTGCCCTGCGAATTCGGCCTCAAGCGCCTCTTTCGCATCGGTCAGATTGCGCTGCAGCTGATCCTGCGGAAGATATTGCGAGACATAGGTCGGGATCTCGGCCAGCACGGTCAGCAGAGTGATCCTGCCGCCCTCCGCGCAAAGCACCCGCGCCGCCGCCATCGAGGAGGCAATGGTGGTTTCATGGTCCTGAATGACGGGGACGAGAATATTTTTATACATCATCAGCTCCTGTTTACGGATCCTTCATAGCAGATCCGCTAAAGACTGACTTTGATCGGGATCAAAGCGCGCGGGAACCACCCGCGCGTGCAGAAGCCTTCAGCCCGCAGCGTCGCTTTGTGCCAGACGCGCCGCACCGATCAGTGCCGCCTGAGTGCGGTTCTTCGCGCCCAGCTTCACGCAGACAGAGCGCATATGGGTTTTGATGGTGATCTCGGTCAGATCCATTTCGCGGGCAATCTCTTTGTTGGAAAGCCCCTCACAAAGATAGCGCAGCACCCGCGTCTCCTGGGGCGTCAGCCCCGGCAGAACGACCGCCGCCGCATCGCGGTCATAGTCCGGCGGCAGCCAGACGCCGCCTTCGGCCACTTCAAGAAGCGCCTCAGCCAGCTGCGCGGGCGACAGGGTCTTCGGCACAAAGCCCCGCGCGCCGCCCTGCAATGCCTGATCGACGGTGCTGCGCGCGACATTGCCGGACATCACCACCACAGCGCCGCCTTCATTGGCAGCCACTACTTCGGCCACGCCGCTCAGCCCGTTCATCCCCGGCATCACGAAATCCAGCAGCACCACATCAAAGGTGCCCTGGCTGCGGATCGCCGCAAGGCTTTCCTCCAGCGTGGCGGCGGTGGTCATGGCAAAGCCGCCTCGGGCATTCAGAAGCGCGACAAGCGTGTCCCGCAGCAGCAGATGATCATCCGCCACCAGCAGTGATATCACAGCCATCCCGCACTTCCTTCCTCACGCCCCGATTGCAACACTTTAACGGCACAGGCCTCAGGTTCAACCCCGGGGGCATAATTCATTCGGCGCTCTCGCTCCGCATGAAACGCACCAGCTGCTGCGTGGAGCCGTCGATACCGTCATCGCGGGTGTCGCCCGACAGCATCGGCTCAAGGGTCAGGGCAAGTTCCTTGCCCAATTCGACCCCCCACTGATCGAAGCTGTTGATGCCCAGAAGCACCCCCTCCACAAAGACCCGATGCTCATAAAGCGCGAGGATCATGCCAAGGGTAAAGGGCGTCAGCCGGTGATAAGCCAGCATCACAGAGGGACGGTTGCCCGGGAAAACGCGGTGGCGCGCCTGCCGCTCCAGCTCAGCACCGGTCAGACCGGCGGCGGCCATCCGGGCGCGGGCCTCATCAAGGCTGCGACCGGCCATCAGCGCCTTGGCCTGCGCGAGGCAATTGGCGATCAGCTGACGGTGCTGGGCCTGCTGCTCGGGATAACAGCCCCGCGCTGCGACCAGAAACTCGCAGGGGATCACCCGGGTGCCCTGGTGGATCAGCTGATAAAAGGCGTGCTGTCCATTGGTGCCAGGCTCCCCCCAGACCACGGGGCCGCTGTCGCAGGGCAGATCAGAGCCGTCCATGGCGACGCGCTTGCCGTTGCTCTCCATTTCCAGCTGCTGAAGATAGGCCGGAAGCCGCCCAAGCCTTTGATCATAAGGCAAAACTGCGCGGGTCGGATAGCCACAGCCCTGGGCATGCCAGACCCCGCTCAGCGCCAGAAGAACCGGCAGGTTCTGTGCAAAAGGCGTGGTGCGGAAATGGTGGTCCATATGGGCCGCCCCGGCGAGGAACTGGTTGAACCGCTCGGGCCCCACGGCCAGCATCAGGCTGAGCCCGACCGGACCCCAGACCGAATAGCGCCCGCCGATGTAATCGCCAAAGCCAAAGACCCGCTCGGGCGGAATGCCCCATTCCCCGGCCTTATCGGCGGCCGAAGAAATCGCCACCATCTGCGCGGCCGGATCCGCCACCGCCGTCAGCAGCCAGTTCCGCACAATGCGGGCATTGGCCATGGTCTCAGAGGTGGTGAACGTCTTTGAGGCGATCAGCACCAGGGTGCGCGCCGGGTTCATCTCGCTCAGGATCCAGTTGGCATGAGCCGGATCCACATTCGAGAGGTAATGCGTGCGCGGTCCGGTGCGGAAAGGCGACAGCGCAATGCTGGCCATCGCCGGGCCCAGATCCGAGCCGCCGATGCCGATATTGATGATATCCGTAAACCGCCCGCCGGGACCGGAATAGGCCCCGCTGCGCACCGCCTCACAAAGCGCCGCCATCCGTGAACGGGTGGCCTCCATCGCAGCGATATCTGCTTTGGGAAGCGTCGGATCGGGCGTGCCGCGCAGCATGGTGTGCAGCACGGCCCGGCCTTCGGTCTCATTGATGCGCGCGCCGGTGAACATGGCGTCGCGCCGCGCAGCAAGGCCCGACTCCTCCGCCATGCGCAGCAAAAGCGCCATCACCTCATCGTCGATCAGCGTCTTTGAAAAATCAAAGAGCATCTCAGAGTTAATATTGTCATCCCTATAGGGCAGCCGCGCTGAAAAACGCGCCGCGCGGCCCCCCGCTTCAAAAAGATCTTGTATCGAGCTGTCCTTCCGGCTCAGCGCGGCCTGCGATAAATTCCGCCAGGACTGGTCGTTCAGCATAAATCACTCCGCCCAATGGACGGTGGCATTCTCTGCGATTGCCCTCACCGGCGCAAGCTCTGGTGGTAAACCCTTTGAACTCTCAAAGGCTTCGCGTTTGGCGTGTCCCAGGATCACCAGATGAATGTTCATCGCATCGCGCAGCACCGGCAGGCTGAGGGTGATGCGCCCTTCCGGCTGGCCCGGAACGCTCATCTCCATCACCGGCGGAGCGGCGGGCGAAAGCGCCCCGGCAAGCTGCGGCGAGCCGGGAAAAAGGCTGGCAATATGGAGATCTTCGCCCATGCCCAGCACCACCGTGCTCAGCGGCAGACGGGTGGAAACGGCCTCGGCAATCCGCTCAATCCGGCCCGTCTCTCCCGCGGCATGCAGATAAAGCGGCACCACTTTTGCCGCAGAGGCCGCTGCCCGCACCAGCCGTTTGCGCACCTGACCCAGGTTGGAGCGCGGGTGATCTTCCGGCACGCAGCGCTCATCCGTCAGCATGAGGGCGACGTTTTCCCAGTCAAGCTCCACCGCCGACAGCAGATCATAAAGCGGCAGCGGCGTGCTGCCCCCCGCCACCGCAAAGCTCGCGCGCCCGGCAGAGCGTAAGGCCTGCCCCAACTCACCAGCCACCTGATTGGCCAGCGACAAAAACAGCATCTCACGATCGGCGTATTCGATAAATTCCATGTTAATGCAGCTCCCTCCAAACCCGTCCGTCCCGCGCCATCAGCCGGTCTGACGCCAGCGGACCGGAAGTCCCTTCGGCATAGGCCAGCGGGCGGCGCCCCTCATGCGCTGCGATCACCGGATCCGCCCAGCTCCAGGCGGCCTCCACTTCATCGCCGCGCATAAACAGTGTCTGATTTCCGCGGATCACATCCATAATCAGCCGCTCATAGGCGTCGGGCATATCCGCACCCTCCGCCCCCAGCGCTTCGGCAAAGGACATATCGAGCGGCACCCGCACGAGGCGCATGCCACCCGGGCCCGGCTCTTTGATCATGACCTTAAGGTTCATCCCCTCATCCGGCTGCAGCCGGATCACCAAAAGGTTCTCCTGCCAGCCGGAGGCATCATCAAAAATCGTATGCGGCGGCTGTTTGAAGAACACCGCAATCTCTGAGGCCCGTGCCTTCAGCCGCTTGCCGGTGCGCAGATAAAACGGCGTGCCCTTCCAGCGCCAGTTCGAGATATGCACCTTCAGGGCCATGAAACTCTCGGTCCGGCTGTCGGGGTTTCCCGCCTCATCGGAATAAGACAAGCCCTCGCCCGCCTCATACTGGCCGCGCACCACATCTTCCGGGCGCACCGGGTCCAGCGCGCGGATCACCTTCAGCTTTTCATCGCGCACCGCATCAGGATCAAAATGATAGGGCGGCTCCATGGCGATGAGGCACAAAAGCTGCATCATATGGTTCTGGATCATATCGCGCATCGCGCCCGCGCGGTCGTAATAGGCCCCGCGCCCGGCAACCCCCACCGTTTCGGCCACGGTGATCTGAACATGATCAACGTATTGCGCATTCCAGAGCGGCTCAAAAAGAATATTGGCAAAGCGCACCGCCATCAGGTTCTGCACGGTTTCTTTGCCAAGGTAGTGATCGATCCGGTAGATCTGCGTCTCGTCAAAGTGCTGCGCAAGCGTGGCATTCAACTCCCGCGCCGTCTCCAGATCATGGCCGAAGGGCTTTTCCACCACGATGCGGCTGCCCGCATCGGCCACATCATGGGCGCGCAGACGCTCGGCCAGCGGACCGAAAAGATCGGGTGCGACGGAGAAGTAAAACGCCCGCACCACGCCCTCGCGCATCATCGCGGCCAGATCGGACCAGCCGTGATCGCCCCGCGCATCGACGGTGACAAACTCCAGCCGCTCCAGAAAGCCCGCGACTTTTTCAGCCTTCAGCTTGTCTTTCGCGACATGCTGGCTCAGCGCCTTTTCAATCATCGCCTGCCAGTCCGCGCGGGTCATCGGACCCCGTGCTGCGCCAATGATACGGCAGTGCTCTGTGACCTGACCACCCAGATAGCGGCGATAAAGACCTGGTAAAATCTTCCGGCAGGCCAGATCGCCCGTGGCCCCAAAGACCACCAGATCGAACGCTTCAACCGGAATCACACGTGAAACCACAATCGCCCCCTGCCCCTCAGGGGCTTAACCGACAGGCGCCGTCAGACGCCGCAGGGCAGTCTAGCACCGCTCCTGCGACACCGAAAGAAGGCCGCAACCCCGGGGGGCGGAAAACCCCCTTCGGTTGTCAAGCGGATGGAAACGCGGGGAAACGGGGTGAGATACCCTTTCCCGAAGGCAGCCGGCAACCGCCCCTCAGAGGTCCGAAAGCCCCGCGCAAAGGCCCGCAACCATTTTCAACCAATTCGACGGCGCGAGGATGATGCGTAAGCATCCAGCCCCGCAAAAGATTAAAAATTAATCATCAGCAAGATCATGACCCTCTAATTGTCATAAAATCACCCGAAACCTGCAGAAATTGAAACTATCATATTCCCATGCCGGAGATTTCGGGACAAAAGCAATGCAACCAATAATGAAATGGTTGACTCATGCCCGGCACCTCCGATCTGTCCCAAACCCAGGGCGCGAACTTCGCGCTCAATGAACTGCGTCAGCTGATCGCCAGTTCTGCGGCGGGTGGCACCCGGAAGCTGCCGACCGAGCGCGAGCTGACCGCGCAGCTGGGCATCACCCGCCATGCGCTGCGTCAGGCGCTTGAGGTGCTGGAGACCGAGGGGCTGATCTGGCGCCGTCAGGGGGCGGGGACCTGGATCGGCTCACCGCGCAGCAATCTCGAAAGCCAGATCAATGCCACGCTGCCCGGCACCACGGTCGAGGAAGCGATTGAGACCCGCCTGCGCATTGAGCCGCAGCTGGCGCAGCTGGCCGCCCTGCGCGCCACCGGCGATGACGTCGCCCGCATGAAAGAGCTGAACCGGCGCAGCATCGAGGCCTCTGACCCTGAGGCCTGTGAGCTGTGGGACGGCGCCTTTCACCGCCAGATTGCGCTGGCCGCCCGCAACCGGATCCTGCTGTCGCTCTTTGATGTGATGAACCGCATCCGCGAAGAGCCCTTCTGGCAGATGACCCGCGAAAACGCCCGCACCGAGGCTGGCATGACCGAGCAGGTCAATTTCCACCATCTCGCCCTGATTGAGGCCATCGAGGCCCGCGACAGCCAGCGCGCCGGTCAGGCGATGTGTGACCATCTTCTCGACGTTCAGCACCGCTGGCTGCGGCGTCTGAGCCGCGAAAGCCTGGGCATTCCTGCTTTGAATGCCGCCCCGCCCGTCCTTCCGTCCTGAGCCCTGAGGAGTCTCACCATGACCTGGAAAACCCTTGCCACCACCGCCCTTGCCGGCTGCCTGTTCGCTTTTGCCGGTCAGGCTGCGGACCTGCGCATCGCGCTGCAGGACGATCCTGACATGCTCGACCCGGCGCAGTCGCGCTCTTTTGTGGGGCGGATCGTCTATGCGTCGCTTTGCGATAAGCTGGTGGATGTGAACGAAAATGTTGAGCTGGTGCCGATGTTGGCCACCGACTGGGCCTTTTCGGACGACGGGCTGAAGCTGGTGATGAACCTGCGCGACGGCGTGACATTCCACGACGGCGAAGTGATGAACGCGGATGCGGTGGTCTATACCATCAACCGCAACATCAACCTGAAAGAAAGCCGCCGCAAGTCAGAGCTGGCCTCGATTGACTCGGTTGAGGCCACCGGCCCGCTGCAGGTCACCTTCACGCTGAAAAAGCCCGATGCCTCGCTGGTTGCCCAGCTGTCCGACCGCGCCGGCATGATCGTCTCGCCGAAAGCCGCAGAGGCGGCTGGCGCGAACTTCGGTGCGAACCCCGTCTGCGCAGGCCCGTTCAAATTCGTTGAGCGCGTGGCGCAGGACCGCATCGTTCTGGAGAAATTCGCCGATTACTGGAACGCGGATGCGATCCACCTGAACAAGGTGACCTTCCTGCCGATCCCGGATACCACCGTGCGTCTGGCCAACCTGCGTTCGGGCGATGTGCAACTGGTTGACCGGATTGCCGCCACCGATGCGGGCATCGTGCAGGGCGATGCCTCGCTCGGCTATGCCGAAGCGGTGGGCCTTGGCTCCATGGGCATGTATGTGAACATGGGCAATGGCCCGAATGCTGAAAAGCCGATGGGCCAGCACAAAGCGCTGCGTCAGGCCTTTTCGGCGGCGATCGACCGCGAGGCGATCAACCAGGTTGTCTTCTCGGGCGGCGCGCTGCCGGGCAACCAGCCCTGGCCGCCGACCTCGCCCTGGTACAACCAGGATCTGCCGGTGGAGCCGCGCGACATCGAAAAAGCCAAAGCCCTTGTGAAAGAGGCAGGCTTTGACCGTGTGGCCGTGACGCTGAAGCATCACAACAACCCGGTTGTCACTCAGACCATGCAGATGATCCAGGCCATGGTCGCAGAAGCAGGCTTTGACCTTTCGCTCCTGTCGACCGAATTTGCGACGCTGCTCGATAACCAATCCGCCGGTGATTATGAGCTGACCCGCTCGGACTGGTCGGGCCGTCCGGATCCGGATGGCAACGTTCACACCTTCTACCACTCGAAGGGTGGTCTGAACGATCCGAAGTATAACAACCCCGAAGTGGACCGCCTGCTCGATGAGGCCCGCGCCTCGACCGATCCGGTAGCCCGCAAAGCAAACTATGATGAATTTGCCGCCATCGTCACCGATGAGCTGCCGATCATCACCATCGGCCATCAGAAATACCTCTATGGCTTCACCGCAAAACTGGAGGGTTTCACCGCCTATCCGGATGCGATGATCCGCCTGCAGGGCGTGAAACTGAACGACTGATCCTGAAACCCGCCGCCTTCGGGTTCTTCCCGAAGGCGGCCCGTGCGGACCCCGGCCATGCATATCTTTCTCGCCAAGCGGCTGTTGGTGGCGATCCCCACCCTTCTGCTTGTTTCCGTTTTCGTCTTCTTCCTGCAAAAGCTGCTGCCCGGTGATCCGGTGCTGGCCCTGGCAGGCGAAGAACGTGATCCCGCCACTCTCGAAGCCATCCGCGAACAGCTGGGCTTCAATGATCCGCTGATCGTGCAATATCTGCGCTGGATCGGAGCGGCGCTGACCGGGGATCTCGGCACCTCTCTGCGCACCGGACAGCCGGTGCTGGAACTGATCGGGCAAAAGCTGCCCGTGACCCTGCAACTCGCCACTATGGCGCTTGGCATTGCCTTTCTCTTTGGCGTGCCCGCAGGCATCTATGCCGCCGTGCGCAAGCGCCGCGCGGGCGATTATACCGCGAATTTCATTGCCCTGACGCTGCTTTCGGTGCCGAATTTCTGGCTGGGGATCATGCTGATCCTGCTGGTTTCGGTGAACCTGAACTGGCTGCCCGCTTCGGGCTATGTCTCGCCGCTTGAGAATTTCGCGCTGTCGATGAAGACCATGATCATGCCCGCCCTGGTGCTGGCCACGGGTCTGGCGGCAACGCTGCTGCGTCACACCCGCTCGTCGATGATGGGGGTGCTGAAGTCCGACTATATCCGCACCGCGCGGGCCAAGGGCCTTGCGGGCCGCAATGTGGTGCTGGGCCATGCCTTCCGCAACGCGGTGCTGCCGATCATCACCCTGACGGCGCTGCTGTTCGGCGAACTGCTGGCAGGCGCGGTTCTGACCGAGCAGATCTTCACCATTCCGGGTTTCGGCAAGCTGATCGTCGATGCGGTCTTCACCCGCGATTATGCCGTGGTCCAGGGCGTGGTGCTTTGCACGGCGGCAGGTTTCATCCTGCTCAATATCATCGCTGACGTGCTTTACGTCCTTCTCAACCCGCGTCTGAGGGCCCAGCTGTGAGTTCTGCTGTTCAATCCCCCGCGCTGCCGAAAAAGCAGCCCTCCCGCGCCTGGCGCTCGTTGCGGCGCAATCCTTCGGCCATCATCGGCGCGCTGATCATTCTGCCGATCGCGCTGCTGGCGATCCTGGCACCGCTGCTGCCGATTGCCGATCCGAATGCCACCTCCTGGACCGCCATCCGCCTTGCGCCCAATGCGCAATATTGGATGGGCACCGATGAGATCGGCCGCGATATCTTCTCGCGGATGATCTGGGGCGCCCGCGCCTCGCTGCTGGCGGGCACGATTTCGGTGGCCATTGCGCTGGTGACCGGGGTGCCTTTGGGCCTTCTGGCGGGCTATTTCGGCGGCTGGGTCGATATGGTGATCTCGCGCATCACCGAGGCGCTGCTGGCGATGCCCTTCCTGATCATGGCCATTGCGCTTGCAGCCTTCCTCGGGCCGTCGCTGACCAATGCCATGATCGCCATCGGGCTTTCGGCCATGCCGATCATCATCCGTCTGACGCGAGGCCAGGTGCTGGCGGTGAAGGCGGAAGACTATGTCGAGGGCGCCCGCGCCGTGGGTCTTAACCACTTTGAGATCATGTCGCGCTATATTCTGCCCAATATCGTGCCGCCGATCATTGTGCAGGCCGCGCTGACCATCGCCACCGCGATCATTGCGGAAGCCTCGCTTTCCTTCCTCGGTCTGGGCCAACAGGCGCCCGCGCCCTCCTGGGGGTCGATGCTGAACACGGCGAAGAACTTCCTGAGCCAGGCCCCGACCTATGCCCTCTTCCCCGGCCTTGCGATTTTCCTTGTTGTGGTTGGCTTTAACCTTCTGGGCGACGGTCTGCGCGATGCGCTGGACCCCCGTGAACACTGAAGACGGACATTTGACATGAGCACTTTTACCACCCGCCCTGAGATCACCGGCACCTTTGGCGTGACCACCTCGACCCATTGGATCGCGACCGCCGTTGGCATGTCGATTCTCGAAAAAGGCGGCAATGCCTTTGACGCGACCGTCGCGACCGCACTGACGCTGATCGTGGTTGAGCCGCATCTGAACGGCTTTGGCGGCGATATGCCCGCCATTTTCTACAGCGAAAAAACCGGCAAGGTTGAGGTGATCTGCGCCCAGGGGCCCGCCCCTGCAGGTGCCACCATCGCGCATTATAAGGCTGAAGGCATTGATCTGATCCCCGGCGACGGGCTTCTCTCGACCGTGATCCCCGGCGCTTTCGACGGCTGGATGCTGATGCTGCGCGATTATGGCAGCATGTCGGTGCGGGAGGTCTTTGAGCCTGCAATCGGCTATGCCCGCGACGGCCATCCGCTGCTGGCGCGCGTCGCCAATACCATCAAAGATCTGGCGGAATTCTTTGAGAAGGAATGGCCGACCTCGCATGCGCATTGGCTGCCGGGCGGCAAAGCGCCTGAGGCCGGAAAGCTCTTCAAACAGCCGGAACTCGCCCGCACCTGGACCCGCATTGTTGAGGCCGCCGAGAAAGTGGACGGCCGTGAAGCGCAGATCGATGCCGCGCGTGACTTCTTCTACCGGGGTGAGATCGCGGCTGAGATGGCGGAATGGCTGAAGACCGCTGAGGTCATGGATGCCAGCGGCAGCAGGCACAAAGCCGTGCTGACGGCGGAGGATCTGGCGGGCTATAAAGCCACCATCGAGGCCCCGCTGACCTATGACTACGAAGGCTGGACGATCTGCAAACAGGGTCCCTGGGGCCAGGGCCCGGTCTTCGCCCAGACCCTCGCGCTCCTGAAGCACACCCATATTGCCACTATGGACCCGATGGGCGCGGAGTTCGTCCATACCGTCATCGAGGCCATGAAGCTCGCCTATGCCGACCGTGAGGTCTATTACGGCGATCCGGATTTTGCCGAGATCCCGATGGAGCATCTGCTGTCGGATGCCTATAACGCCGGGCGCGCAAAGCTGATCTCCGATCAGGCCTCGCTGGAGCTGCGCCCCGGCGTGGTGCCGGGCTTTGAAGCCCAGGTCGCGCTGGCCATGGAGATCCTTGGCGCGCAGAAGGGCCAGGCGGTCTATGAGCCGACCATGGCGCATCTTGCGACCGCTGAGGATAAAAACACCGAAAAACGCGGCGATACCGTGCATATCGATGTCATCGACCGCTGGGGCAATATGGTCTCGACCACGCCTTCGGGCGGCTGGCTGATGTCTTCGCCGATCATTCCGGGGCTGGGCTTCTGCCTGAACTCGCGCGCGCAGATGTTCTGGCTGAAAGAGGGTCTGCCGACCTCGCTCGCACCGGGCAAGCGCCCGCGCACCACGCTGACCCCCTCGCTCGCGCTGAAAGACGGCAGGCCGACGCTGGCCTTTGGCACGCCCGGCGGCGATCAGCAGGACCAGTGGCAGCTGGGCTTCTTCCTGCGCTATGTCCACACCGGGCTGAATCTGCAGCAGGTGATTGACGGGCCGCTGTTTCACAGCTCGCATTTCCCGGCCTCGTTCTATCCGCGCACCATGGATCCGGGCGTTATGATGATCGAAGACCGCATCGGTGCCGAGGCCATCGCCGATCTGAAAGCCCGCGGCCATAAGGTCACCGTCTCGGGCCCCTGGGACATTGGTCGTCTGACCGCTGCCCGCCGTGATGAGGACGGCCTTTTGCGCGCCGCCGCCACCCCCCGCCTGATGCAGGCCTATGCCGCAGGCCGCTGAGGCTTTGCGAGGAGTATGGTATCGTGACTGAACCCGTTCTGAGTGTCCGCAACCTCACCACCTCTTTCCGCACGGAAGCGGGCTGGAAATCGGTGGTGCGCAATATGGGGTTTGACATCCACGCCGGGGAAACCGTGGCTGTGGTGGGGGAATCGGGCTCCGGGAAATCGGTGACCTCGCTTTCGGTGATGCGGCTTCTTGATCCGCATGCGAGCCGGATTGAGGGGGAAGTGATCCTCAATGGCCGCAACCTGCTTGGGCTTTCTGAGCGCGGGATGCAGGATGTGCGCGGCAATGAAATCGCCATGATCTTCCAGGAGCCGATGACCTCTCTCAACCCCGCCTATACCGTGGGGCGGCAGATCGCCGAGGTGCTGATCCGCCACAAAGAGATGTCGAAAGACGAGGCCCGCCGCGCCGCCATCGCCATGATGGAGCGCGTGCGGATCCCCAATGCCGACCGCCGCTTTGACCAATATCCGCATGAGTTTTCCGGCGGGATGCGCCAGCGGGTGATGATCGCCATGGCGCTGGCAGCACGTCCGAAACTGCTGATCGCCGATGAGCCGACCACCGCGCTTGATGTGACGATCCAGGGACAGATCCTTGATCTGATCAAGGAGTTGCAGCAGGAAGAGGGTATGGCGGTTCTTTTCATCACCCATGATATGGGCGTGGTGGCTGAGATCGCGGACCGCACCGTGGTGATGTTCCGCGGCGATCAGGCCGAGACCGGCACCACGGAAAAGATCTTCCGTGACGCCGCGCACCCCTATTCCCGCGCGCTGCTGGCCGCCGTTCCGGCGCTTGGTGCGATGGAGGGGGCCGATAAACCGCTGCGCTTCCCGCGCGTCGATATGGCAAGCGGGGCGATCTCGCCGCTGCCGCCCCAGGCGCGTCCGGTGGATTACGCCGCGGCACCGCTGCTGTCTGTGAAAAACCTGGCGACGCGCTTTGACGTCAAATCGGGGCTTTTGAACCGCACCACGGGGGCCGTTCATGCGGTCGAGGGGGTCAGCTTTGATCTTTGGGCTGGCGAGACGCTGTCGCTGGTCGGGGAATCGGGCTGCGGGAAATCGACCACCGGCCGCTCAATCATGCGGCTGGTCGAGCCGCGCGGCGGTGAGATTTCGCTGCAAAGCCGCGATGTGCTGAAGCTCTCAGGCTCTGAGATGCAGGCCATGCGGCGCGATATCCAGATGATCTTCCAGGACCCTTTCTCCTCGCTGAACCCGCGGATGACAGTGGGCCAGGCGGTGGCCGAGCCGCTGATCAAACACGGCATCGCCAAGGGTCAGGCGGCGCGGGCACGGGCGGCGGAGCTTCTCGACCAGGTCGGGCTGAATTCGGCCATGATGGACCGTTACCCGCATGAGTTTTCCGGCGGGCAGCGCCAGCGGGTGGCGATTGCGCGGGTGCTGGGGCTGGAGCCGAAGGTCATTGTGGCGGATGAGTCCGTCTCGGCGCTGGATGTTTCGATCAAGGCGCAGGTCTGTAACCTGTTGATGGATCTGCAGGAACGTCTGGGGATCGCGTTTTTGTTCATCAGCCATGATATGGCGGTGGTCGAGCGCATCAGCCACCGGGTGGCGGTGATGTATCTCGGCGAAATCGTTGAGATCGGCCCGCGCGCGCAGGTCTTTGGCAATCCGCAGCATGACTATACCAAAAAGCTGATTGCTGCCGTGCCGGTGCCGGACCCGGACCGCCGCGCTTTGCGCCGCAACACGCCGGTGGATGAGCTGAAATCGCCGGTGCGGCCTTTGGGCTTTGTGCCGCCGGTGCGCAGCTACCGCGAAGCGGGACCGGGGCATTTCGTGATGAGTGCCTGATTTAAAAAAGCCCCCGCGCCTCACTGGCACGGGGGCTTTTTATTGGCGAGCGCCGGGGAGGGCTGCCTGCCCTCCCCGGACCCCACCCGGGAGTATTTTTAAAAAGCCAAAACCGCAGGCCGGGGGGCCTCAGGCGCGGATCCTTTGGGAGAGGATGGCGCAGACGACGAGTTGCAGCAGGTGAAAAACCATCAGCGGCAGCACGATCAGAGAGATATCCTGGCCTGCAAAGAGGATCCCGGCCATCGGCAGGCCCGTGGCGAGGCTTTTGGTGGAGCCGCAGTAGAAAAGCGCCAGAAGATCGGCCTTTGACATGCCCGCAAGGCGGCCGGCGCTGATGGCGATGCCTATGACGATCGCCAGAAGAGCGGCGCAAAAGCCAATGAGCATGAAGAGTTGCGCGGGCTGCACCACCTGCCAGATGCCGTTCACCACCCCCGCGGAGAAGGCGGAATAGACGATCAGCAGGATCGAGCCGCGGTCAACCACCAGGGTCGGAGTTTTGTATTTATTGAGGAAATTCGCCAAAAGCGGGCGACAAAGCTGGCCGATGGCGAAGGGCAGCAGGATTTGTTGCACGATTTTCCAGATCGCCGCAGGCTCAACCCCATAACCGCTGTTGCCGGGGATCAGCGTCATGAAGAGGAGGGGCGAAAGGATCACCCCGATCAGGTTGGAGATGGAAGCCGCGCAGACCGCGCCTGCGACATTGCCATTTGAGACGGAGGTGAAAGCGATTGAGCTTTGCACCGTTGAGGGCATGCAGCCAATATAGAGAAAGCCCACGCCGATGGCGACCGGCAGGCCCATGGCGATCATCGGCTTGAGTGCAAGGGTCAGCAGCGGGAAGAGCGCGAAGGTGCACAAAAGCACCCCGAGCTGCAGCTTCCAGTTCGCAAGCCCGGTGAGAATGGTCGCCGTAGAGAGCTTTGCGCCATAGATGAAGAAGAGGAGCGAGACGGCCCACCAGGTGATCTGGCGCAGGATCCCGGCGAACTCTCCGCGGGCCGGCGCGAAGGTGGCCAGCAGCACGGTGAGAACCAGGAGCATCATATAGCGGTCAAGGCCGAAGCGCCTGAGTGCGCCCTCGATCCGGCTGAGTGACATTGCGGCCTCCTGTGCAGACCCGACGATCCGGGTGTTGTATACGCTGGAAGCGCTGATACTCTGGTTATGTATGCATTCCAAGGGAAACTCCGCGATGACTCAGACGCTTGCTCTGCGACTGGCCGATCAGATCAGCTCAGATATTCTGACGGGACTTCTGCCCGCAGGCGCGCGCCTTGAAGAAGTCGCGCTGGCGGAGCGATTCGGCTGTTCGCGCACCCCCGTACGGGAGGCTTTGAGCGAGCTTTGCGCGCGCGGGCTGGCGCAGCGGCGCGCGGGGCGCGGGATGGAGGTGATCCGGCCCGACAGCGATCTCTTGCTCGATCAGTTTGAGGCGCTGGCTGAGATGGAGGGGCTTTTGGCCGGGATGGCGGCGCATCGCGGGACGCTGGCGGAGGTCATGGCGCTGGAGGAGCTTTCGCGGCGGATGGAGGCTGCAGAGGCGGCGGATTATCCGGATCTGAACCTGCAGCTTCATGAGCGGATCTGCGCAATGGCGGGCAATCGCGAGCTGGCACGGGTGGCCGGGGAGATGCGGCTACGGCTTGATGCCCTGCGCGGGGCGCAGCTGCGCTCAGACGCGCGGCGGCAGCGCTCGGCACTGGAGCATGCGGAGCTGGTGACGGCCATTGCGGCAAGGGACGCGCCGCTGGCCGGCCGGATCATGCGCGATCACCTGCGGGCCTCGGCGCGGGCCTCGCTGGCGGTGCTGGCGGCGGCGGCGGAAAGCGCGTAACCTCGGCCGCCGTAAGGAGGCCGTCTATGGTCACAAAAATTCTTGTTGCGGGCGCGGGTTCCATCGGGCGGCGTCATGCGGAAAACCTGGCCGCGCTTGGGGCTGAGGTCACGCTGAAGGGCTGGCGCGGCTGGGGACTTGCGGGGCTTGAGGCCGATCTGGCAGACCATGATGCGCTGGTGGTGGCCACGGCCACCGATCTGCGGCTGCCGTTGATTGAGATCGCCGCGCGGATGGACAAGCCGCTCTTCATCGAGAAGCCGCTGGCCTTTCAGCGCGATGAGCTGGCGGTGATTGCCGATGTGACGCGCGCCGTCGCCGATCGCTCGATGCTGGGCTATATGATGCGCTATCATCCGGCGTTCCGGGTGCTGGCGGCAACGGACCTCTCTGATATTTTTCAGTTTTCCCTGACCATCGGGCATGATGTGACGCAGTGGCGGCAGAACTGGCGCTTCTCAGAAAGCTATGCGGCGCGGGCCGAGGGCGGCGGCGTGCTGCTGGATCTGTGTCATGAGCTGGATATGGCGGCCTGCCTGTTTCCGGGCCTTGCACCGGTCATGGTGGAGGCACAGGGTCATGCGGCCTATCCGGGGGTGGATATGGCCAGCCGCATCTCACTGCGCAATACGCAGGTGACCGGTGAGGTGACCATGGATTACCTGACGCCGCGCATGCACCGCCAGGCGATCCTGCGCGGCACCCGCGCGCGGCATCAGTTTGACTATGTGGCGCAGGACTACCGCACAGAGACCCTCTCGGGCGTGACGCAGCATGACCGCCCGCTGGAGCGCAACGCCATGTTCATGGCGATCTCGCGCGATTTTCTGGCGCTGGTCGAAGGCCGCGCCCCCTCAGATATTGAACATCTGCCCCGGCTGGATCTGGCGCTGGCTTCGGCCCGCCTGGTCGCTGACTGCTGGCAGACCCGCTCTTTCATTGGAACCATCGATAAGGAACTCCCATGATCCTTGGTCATATCGGCGCGCGCAAAGGCTCTAAGGGCGTGCCGCGCAAGAACTTTCGTGAGATCTGCGGCAGGCCGCTGATCGACTGGTCGCTCGATCAGCTTTTCGCGCATCCTTCGGTCGATGCGGTCGTGGTCTCGACCGACGATGAGGAAATCTATGAGCATGCCATCGCCAAAGGCGCGCTGAAGATCGGGCTGCGCCCGGATCATCTGGCGACCGACGGGGCGGGCAAATGGGGCGTCTGGCAACATGCGCTGGAGGTCTCTCAGCCGCTTCTGGATGCGTCGGTTGAGGCCTTTCTGGACCTCGACTGCACCTCGCCGCTGCGGCTGGCGGAGGATATCACCAATGCGCTGATCCTCTTTGATGAGCAGGACCCCGATATGGTGATGTCCTGCTGTGAGGCGCGCAAGAACCCCTATTTCAACCTCGTTGAGCCCGATGCCAGCGGCGCTTTGCATGTCTCAAAACCGCTGCCGGGGGGCGTGGTTGCGCGCCAACAGGCGCCGGTGGTCTATGAGCATGCGGCTTCGACCTATGTGGTCTCGCCGGAGTATCTGCGGCGCTCCAAGGGCTTGTGGGAGGGGCGCGTGATCCCCTTCCTGATGCCGCCTGAGCGCTGCGTGGATATCGACAGCGAGTTTGATTTCCGTCTTGTCGAATTTTTGCTGAAAGAGGCGCAGAATGGCTGAGCAACTTACGGGCCGCACCGTTTTCATCACCGGCTCGGGCGGGGTGCTGGGCAGCACCTATGTCCGCCGCATGCTGGATGAGGGCGCGCGGGTCATCGGGTCGGATCTTCCCGGCCATCGCGCCGAGGCGCTGAAAGAGGCCCATGCCGGCAATGAGAACTTCCGCTTTTATGAGCTGGATGTCTCGGAAGAAGATCAGGTCACTGAGATCTTCAAACGCATCCTGGCCGACGGCTGGGAGCCGAATGTCGTTCTGAACAATGCCGCCATCACCGGGGAACTCCTGATGGGCGCGGGCAAGGGCTTTCCGGATTTCGCCGATCTTGAGGTGAAGGACTGGGAAAAGACCATGCGCACCAATCTGACCGCGCCCTTCATGGTCGCCCGTCAGATGGACCGCGATATTGTGGGCAAATATCCCTGCACGCTGATCAATGTGGCCTCGATGTATGCGCTGAACGGCGCGCATCACCGCATCTATGACGGCATGCCGTTTAAGAACTTCTCGGCTTATGGCGTCTCAAAAGCGGGCATCCACGGGCTGACGCTCTGGCTGGCGGGCTATTGGGCGGACCGGGGTGCAACGGTGAATACCATCGCGCCGGGGGCCGTCTTCAACGGTCACTCCGATGAATTCCAGCGCCGCGTGGGCGAGCTGATCATGCTCAACCGCATGGCAAAGCCCGATGAGATCGCCGATGCGATGCTCTTCCTGGCCTCGAAGGCCGCGGGCTATATGACCGGGCAGCTGGTCAATGTGGATGGCGGCTTCTCGGGCTGGTAAGTCTTTGTAAAGAAAGCCCCGGCAGATCACTCTGCCGGGGCTTTTCTTATTTTTGCAGCCAGGGCTGCAGCGCTTCCATGGCGCGGCGGGTGCCGCCGGAATGTTCTTCAAGGAAAGCCGTGATCTGATCGGGCCTGGGGCCAGGCCAGCCCTCTGCGCTGAAGGCGCGCAGCACCTGATCGGGGCCGACCTGCAGGCAGACGCCCGCGCGGATCGCCTCGACCGCAGGATATTCGATGGTGGAAATATCGGGGCCGACCACCACGGGTTTGCCAAGCGCCAGCGGCTCAATGATATTATGCGAGCCTTTCGGGGTGAAACCGCCGCCCACCAGAACCCGGTCGGTCAGGGAGAGGTAGAAATACATCTCGCCAATGCTGTCGCCCAGCAGCAGATCAATCTGCGCCGGATCCTTCAGCGTCAGATCTTTGTCAAAAAGCTCTGAGCGGCGGGCGAAATTGACGCCCATTTCTGTCAGCGCCTCTGCCATGGGGGCAAAGCGCTCTGGCGCGCGCGGCACCAGCACGATCAGCGGGCGCGGGGTCAGCTCTGTCAGCGCCCGCGCGATGGCCGAGAGGATCAACTCCTCCTCCCCCTCAACGATTGAGGCGAGGCCAATGACCGGACGCCCCTGCGCCAGTGCGGCAAGCGCCAGCGCGCCCTTTTCCAGATGAGCGGGCGGGATCGGCTGATCAAACCGCAACTCACCCGTCACAAAAATCGGCTCAACGCCCACCTCGCGAAAGCGCTCGCGCTGCAGCTCGGACTTCACCAGCGCCCCGGCAAAGCGGCGCATGACGGCGGGGCGCAGCGGAAAACCCCGGTCGCGCATCATCGAATTCAGCGGATAGCCCGCGTTGCACATCAACAGCGGCACGCCATGATCGCGGGCCGATTGCACCATGCGCGGCCAGATCTCAACCTCCATCACAAGGCCGAGTTTGGGGGCAAAGGCATTAAAGAAGCGTTTAAAGCAGCGCTCCAGTTCCAGCGGCACCCAGACGACCTGCACGGCTTCTCCCGCGAAAACCCGCTCGGCCTCTCGCCGTCCGGCGGGGGTGAAACAGGTGATCAGCAGATGCTCTCCGGCCTCCAGCATGGCGCGCATCAAAGGCACCGCCGAGCGCACCTCGCCAAGGCTGACCGCGTGAAACCAGACCGCACCCCTGCGCGGGGTCTCATAGCGGCCAAAGCGCTCAGGCAGATGCTGCGCGTAAAGCGGATCTTTCTTCGCGCGTTTGCGCAGATAGCCCCGGATCAGCGGCAGCGAGACGGTCCAGAGCGCGGACCAGAACAGCAAAAACGCCCGCATTATGCCACCAGATCCAGCAGATCCCGCGCCAGCGGCCGCAGGCTGCCCCGCGCCGCATGGACGATCTGCGAGGCCCGCGACCGCTGCGGCATATGATCCGCCTGCAGCGCCGCGAGAAGGTTGCCTTCCGTCACCGGAAGGGCGGCGCCCGAGACATCCAACTGCGCGAAATCAGCGGCGAAATTGGCGGTGCGCGGCCCGTGCAGCACGGCGGCGCCAAGTGCCAGCGGCTCCCAGGGGTTATGCCCCTCAATCCTGCAGAAGGTGCCGCCGATCAGCGCCACCGGGATCAGGCGATACCACAGGCCCAGCTCGCCAAAGGTATCGGCGATCCAGACCGCCGCCTGGCCTGGCCCCTCACCTTTGGAACGCTGCGCCACGGTCAGACCCATGGCCCGGGCGGCCGCCGCAATCTCAGAGGCGCGCTGCGGATCGCGCGGCGCGATGACCAGAAGCTGCGCCGGATCGCCGGCGTGAAGCTGCACCTGCGCCTTCAGGGCAATCGCCTCATCCGTCTGATGCGAGGAGGCCAGAAGCCAGGGCCTGCGCCCCTCCAGCGCCACCCGTGCAAGCTCCAGGGCGTTCTTATCGGCGGCCAGCGGCGGAGCTGCAGATTTCAGCGAGCCCGTCACCTCAACCGCCTGCGCCCCCAGCTTTTTGAGGTTGGCTGCCGTCACCGCATCCTGGGCAGTAATCAGACGGAAGCGCTTGAGAAGATTGCCATAAAGGCTTTTCGCCTTTTCGCGACGCGCGAAGGCCGCGTCATTCATCCGCGCATTCACCATGGCCAGCGGAATCCCCGCCCGGTCGGCCGCAACCACTGCACCGGGCCAGAGGTCCTGCTCTGCCCAGATCGAAAGGCTGGGTTTCCAGTGGTCAAGAAACTTCGCCAGATATTGCGGCGCATCGACCGGCAGGAACTGATGGCGGGTGCGGCGCGGCAGTTGCCCGCCCATCACCTCAGCCGAGGACCGCGCGGTAGAAGTCACCAGAAACTCAACATCCGGGCGCAGATCGGCCAGTTGCACGATCAGCCCGCGCAGGGCCAGCACCTCACCCACGCCCACGGCATGCAGCCAGATGACCGGCGCATCGGGGCGCGGAAGTGTCGGCTCTCCCAGCTTTTCACGCCAGCGCGCGGCCTCTTCTTTGCCCTTTGCCAGGCGGCGGGCCAGCAGCTTTGGCGCGACCAGCGGCAGAAGGCGCGAGGCCGCAAGATAGGCCTGAAGCTGCAGGCTCATGCGCTGTGATCCTCAAAGGCCTTTTGCAGCGAGCGGGTCCAGAAACCGGGATCATTCAGCACCTTAAGGAACTGATCCGAGGCCAACCCCTCACCAAAACCCGCATCACGGCCATGGTTTTTGCCCCATTGATTGGTCAAAAACCCAAGGATCACCCCACGGTCCGAGGCCTTCACAGAAGTCACCGACCCGGCTTCCGAGCGGTTCGACTGCCGCGTGCCGACATCCAGCGAGGGCAGCCCCAGGAAGGGCGCTTCGCGGACCCCGGCCGAGGAGTTGCCCACCATGCAGGAGGCGTTTTTCATCAGCTCCGAGAAATGCGCAAACCGCATCGAGGGCAGCACCCGGAAACGCTCTTCCGGCAGGCTCTTCAGCACCGCGAAAATCCCGTCAGAGCCGGGATCATTGTTCGGTGCAACCACCACGAAATTGCGCCGCGACTCGGTCAGAGCGCCGAAAAGCGCTTCGGCCTGCGCGCCCATGGTGGCCTGCTCAGAGGTCACCGGATGGAAGATCGCGATGCCGAAGTCCTTGAAAGGAATTGCATAACGCGCCTTCACCTCATCGAGCGTCACCCCGGAGGGGCGGGCGTGGAAATCCAGTTCGGGAGAGCCGATGACATGGATCACATCCTCCGGCTCGCCCAGCGACATCACCCGCCGCTTCGCCTGTTCAGAGGAGACGAAGTGATGGGTGCAGAGCTTGGTGCAGCAGTGACGGAAGACCTCATCAATGGTGCCCGAGACCTCACCGCCCTCAATATGCGCCGAGCGGATGTAATTGGTCGCCGAGACCATGGCCCCCGCCACCGCCTCAATGCGGTCGCCGTGAATGACGATCAGATCGGGGCGATGCTCGGCGAGATAATCCGAAAATCCGATGACGGTTTTCGCCAGGATCACATCCTGCGGATCGCCGGGGCGCTGGTTGAGAAAGCCGTGGCTTTTGACGCCGGGCATCCGCTCGACCTCCAGCCGGGTCAGGCCGTAGCGGTCCATCATATGCATGCCGGTCACGAAAAAGCTGACCTCATGGCCCGCATCCCGCGCCGCAGCGGCCAGGGGTTCAAGCTTGCCGAAATCTGCCCGGGTGCCGGTGAGAAAGAGGATTTTACGGGTCACAAAGTACGCTCCGCATTGGCGGGTGGGTTGCGCTCATAGTCTTCGACCATCGCGCGGAACTCCGACAGAAGGTCAGGCGGCGGCGGCGCAATCAGCCCGCTGTCGATGCCACGAAGAATTTGCATGCGCATCCGGTGGAAAAAGGCCTGCGAGTTTTTCTTCACATAGGCTGTGCCGAAAAGCCGGTCCGCCGCAAGCGGGAAGCCCACATTGAAGGGCCGCCGCAGCGCCACGGCTTTGACATGGGCCAGCGCCTGAGCGCGCCAGTCGGGCGAGCCGTCATAGCCCGCCAGCAGCGCCGCGCCGTCGCGGGCATGGTGTTCATCGGCATAAACGGCGTAATCGAGGGCAAGGCGCAGATCTTCGACCCCGGCCTCCTCCATGGCCTGCAGGAACTCCTGGCGGCGGATCATGCCCTTCAGGCGCAGACCGCGCTCCATGAGACAGGTCGAGAAACCCACCTCGCCGTGTTTGATGGTATAGGATTTGTCGCTCGACATCCGGTAGCCCTGCCAGAAGGCCTGAAAAGCCTCACTGCGGGCAGCCGCGCCGGAGAAGAGGAAGAAATAGGACTCGAGCTGGCGGGTCTCAAAGCTTTCCGCGCCACTGGCGTCGCGGCGCAGCTTCTGGTCCTGGTTGAGGCCCAGGCCGTCAAGGCCCTCTGCCTCCAGCGCGGCCTCCATCTGCGCCAGCGGGTCGCCCTGAAAGGGGAACCAGACGCTGTCGTTCATGATGATCAGCCGGTCAGGCGTTACGCCCTGGCGGTTGAGAATGCGCAGGCCGTCACGGTAGCCGCCGAAGTCATAGCCGAAATTCGGCCGCTCCAGCACCTGCCAGCACAGGGCCGTCAGCCGCGCCAGATCGCCCTCTGGCAGCGGGGTGTTCAGCACCGCCAGCACCGCATAGCCGTGGCGGGTCAGATATTCGATGGTGTGAAAGATTGAGGCCGGAAGGCCGCGGGGCTGATAGATGACCAACAAAGCCACCTTCGGCCCCGGCAGAGCCGCGCCCGGGATCAGGCGGGTGGCCTGATCGAAATTGGCGTCATATTCCGCCAGCGTTTTATCATGGCGCAGCTGCCCCGGCAGCTGGCGCAACCGGCGCGGCAGATCCTGCAGCTGAAAGACCAGGCGTTTCAGCTCACGTTTCACTTTCCAGAGGGGCAGAGCCATGGCGTTCAGATCCGCTTCAGCAGTTTGAATTTCAGCAGCATGGCCAGCCTGCGCCCGTAATTGCCGCCGCGCATGGCATAATTGCGCCAGCGCTGGTGCTTTGGCGGCTTTTTCACCGCTTCAAAGTTGCGCCCGTTGATGGTGCTGAGACCGCCGTCATCGACATGGCTGGGGAAAGGCTCCAGCCCCAGCAGGCGGAAATCATGCGCCCACCAGCGCGTCGCCTCATAATCGACCGGCAGCCGGATCGGCAGCACCCGGGCGACCAGCTTTTGCGCCAGAGCGCGGGTGATCAGATAGGCCCCGAAGCCCGTCGCCGGACCGAGATAGAGGTTGAAATCATAGCCCCCGGCATTGAACTGCGTCACCGGCACTTTCGCGCGGATTTTATTCAGCTTCAGCATATCCCAGCGCGACTGCTGCGACAAAGCCACCTCAAGGGCGGCTTTGAAATCGTCGTGGAAGACGACATCATCCTCCATGACCAGCGCCACTTCGGCATCACTGGCCAGAAAGGCCTCCCAGACGCGCAGATGCGACAGGAAGACCCCGATCTCTCCCGGCAGGATCTCGCGCGCCATCTGGCGGCAAAAGGCGGGCGCATCGACAAAGCGCCCGGCCAGTGACGCGTCCGCCCTGCCATCCACCCCGGAAAAGCGCGACACCGCGAAGGGCAGATCCAGCGCGGCAAGCCGCGCCTCCATCGCTTCGCGGCGCTCTGTCGAGCGGTCGAGGTTGATATACCAGGCTGCAAGCCGCGTCAGATCATTACTCACGCCAGATCCGCCCACTTCAGCTGGGTGTTGCGGGTGACCGCGCGGGTCAGGCGCTTGCCCACCACCTGGTCAAACTCATAGGCCGGGATTTCGCCCGAGCCGGGGCGGCGGGCCCAGATATCGGCCTCAGTGATCACATGGCCCTCGGGCAGGTCTTTATCCGCCACGACCGAGCCACGGGCGAAGCGGTAGACGTCTTCCTCCGGCGCGGTGCGCTGTTTGGGGTTATTGGCCGCGATCCAGATCTCTTTTGAGCGGTCGACCAGGTGGCGCAGCTCAGACGGGTCCATCGAATTGATGATATCGGGACCCTTGCGGTAGCGGGTGTCGGTGTAATGCCGCTCCAGGATCGAGGCCCCCAGCGCGACCGAGGCCAGCGCCATCTCCGGCCCGATCGAGTGATCCGAGAAGCCCACAACCGCATTGGGGAAGGCCTCTTTCAGATCGCTCACGCCCTTCAGAGAGACAATCTCGGGCGGCGAGGGATAGAGGTTGGTGCATTCCAGCAGCGCATATTCAATGCCCGCATCTTCCAGGATCTGCACCGAGGCCCGCACCGAGTCGATGGTCTGCATGCCGGTCGACAGGATCACCGGTTTGCCCTTGGACGCGATGTGGCGGATCAGCGGCAGGTTATCCGCCTCTCCCGAGCCGATCTTATAGGCCGGCACGTCGAGCGTTTCGAGGAACTCACAGGCTGCGCGCGAAAACGGCGTCGAGATCCAGATCATGCCCAGCTCTTCGCAGTACCGCTTCAGCTCGGCTTCTTCGTCGAGGGTCAGGGTGTTGCGCTGCATCACCTCCCAGATCGAGACATCGGCATTCGGCGGGAAGATCGATTTCGCCTCCTCCGTCATCTCATCTTCGATGATATGGGTCTGATGCTTGATCATCTCACACCCCGCGAGAGCCGCCAGGCGGGCCATCTCTTTGGCGACCGAGAGGTCCCCGCCGTGGTTGATGCCGATCTCGGCGATCACGAGCGGCGGAAAGTCCGGGCCGATACCACGGCCAGCGATGGTGATGTTGCGGGGCATTTGGCTCTCCCGGAGCATGTGAACCTGTCAGATTTCTGCTGCCCCATGACGCCCTGGCTGTCAAGAAGACCCCCGGCCCCTTCCCCTGCGCAGGCGGAAACCCGATATAGGGGGAAACGGCCAACCCTCGCCTCCGGCTCCCGCCTGAGGTAGATCACAGGGAAACGGGCTGCGCTCAGAAAGGATCAGAACATGTCGGGAACCGATCCGGAAACGGCCTCGCGCCTTGTCGCGCAGCGCGTGCTGCGGGTGGAAGCCGCCGCACTTGAGCGGCTGGCCGCGGAGCTGCCTGCGGATTTCGCGGGCGCGGTGCAGATGATCCTGAATGCAAAGGGGCGTCTGATCGTCTCGGGCATGGGGAAATCGGGCCATATCGGCAAGAAGATCGCGGCGACCCTCGCCTCGACCGGCACGCCCTCGTTCTTTGTGCATCCGGCAGAGGCCAGCCACGGCGATCTGGGGATGGTGACGCCGGATGATCTGTGTCTGATGATCTCGAACTCGGGCGAAACCTCAGAGCTGGGGGATCTGATTGCGCATTGTAAGCGCTTTTCCGTGCCGATCATCGGCATCAGCCGGGTGGCGGGCAGCACGCTGATGACGGCGGCGACTTTGCGCCTTCTGCTGCCCGATGCGCCCGAGGCCTGTTCCATCGGCATGGCGCCCACCACCTCGACCACGCTGACGCTGGCGCTTGGCGATGCGCTGGCGGTGGCGCTGATGGAGGCGCGCGCCTTCCGGCCCGATCAGTTCCGCACCTATCACCCGGGCGGCAAGCTGGGCGCGCGTCTGGCCACCGTGGCGCAGCTGATGCACCGCGAAGCGCCGCTGCCGCTGGTCACAAAGGCCACCCCCATGCAGGAGGTCATTCTGGAGATGACCGCGCGGGGCTATGGCATCGCGGGGGTGCTGGATGAGGCCGGACGCCTTTGCGGCGTGATCTCAGACGGCGACCTGCGGCGCAATATCGCGGGGCTTTTTGATTTGAGCGCCGGTGAGGTGGCGACGAAAGGCCCTGTCACCGTGACCCCCGGCCAGCTTGCGGCAGAGGCCCTTGCGGTGATGAATGCCCGCAAGATCACCGCGCTTTTTGCCACCGATGCGGATGCAAAACCGCTTGGTATCCTCCATATCCATGACTGCCTGCGCGCAGGCGTTGCGTGAGCCCTGAAAGGACCCGCTATGACCCCTCAGACCGTTCAGATCCGCGACATCACCATTGGCGCGGACAATCCGATCTCGCTGATCACCGGCCCCTGCCAGCTGGAAAGCTATGACCACGCCCGCATGATGTGCGAGCGGATCCTGGAGGCCTGTGCCCCCACCGGCACGAAGTTCATCTTCAAGGCCAGCTACGACAAGGCCAACCGCTCCTCCATCAAAACCCAGCGCGGTCTGGGGATGGAAAAGGGCCTCGAAATCCTGGCCCGTATCCGCGACGAATTTGGCGTCCCGGTGCTGACCGATGTGCATGAGCCCTCGCATTGCGCCCCGGCGGCTGAGGTCTGCGAAGTGCTGCAGATCCCGGCGTTCCTCTGCCGTCAGACCGATCTGCTGCTGGCCGCAGGCGAGACCGGCCGCGCGATCAATATCAAAAAGGGCCAGTTCCTGGCGCCCTGGGATATGAAAAACGTCGCGGAAAAGGTGGAAAGCACCGGCAACCGCAAGATCATGCTTTGCGAGCGCGGCACCTCTTTTGGCTATAACACGCTGGTCACCGACTTCCGGGGCATGCCGACCATGGCGCAGACCGGCTGGCCGGTGGTCTTTGACGCCACCCATTCGGTGCAGCAGCCGGGTGGCTTGGGCGGCTCTTCGGGCGGGCAGCGCGAATTTGCCCCGGTGCTGGCGCGGGCGGCCTGCGCGGTGGGCGTCTCGGCGCTGTTCATTGAGACCCATGAGGATCCGGACAATGCCCCCTCGGACGGGCCGAATATGATCCCGATTGAGCAGATGGGCGCTCTGATCGCCAATCTGCGCGCCTTTGATGCCCTGGCGAAGGGGATCTGAGCCATGGCTGATATCGCGATCATCATTCCGGCCCGCTATGCTTCAACCCGCTATCCGGCGAAGCCGCTGGCGACGCTGAAGGGGGCCTCGGGCGTGGCGCGCACGCTGCTGGAACGCTCTGTCATGGCCGGGCGCAAGGCGGTTGAGGAGTTCGGCGGCGATGTGGCGCTTTATGTGGCGACCGACGACGCCCGCATCGCCGATGAGGCTGCGCGGATCGGGGCTGAGGTCATCATGACCTCAGAGGCCTGCCGCAACGGCACCGAGCGCGTCTCTGAGGCGCTGAAAAACGCCGGGATCGCGCCGAAGATCGTGGTGAACCTGCAGGGCGATGCGCCGCTGACGCCGCCGCATTTTGTGACCGCCCTGATCCGCACCATGATCGACGAGCCGGAGTGCCGGATGGCGACCCCGGTGCTGCGCTGTGACGCCGAGGCCGTGCAGAATTTCATCAATGACCGCGCCCATGGCCGGGTCGGCGCGACCACGGTGGTCTCAAACCAATTGGGCCA
Source organism: Falsigemmobacter faecalis (assembly GCF_003863335.1). Lineage (GTDB taxonomy): Bacteria > Pseudomonadota > Alphaproteobacteria > Rhodobacterales > Rhodobacteraceae > Wagnerdoeblera > Wagnerdoeblera faecalis. The sequence continues at coordinate 38,497 of NZ_RRAZ01000029.1, forward strand.
GGCGCTTTACTTCTCAAAAGAGGTGATCCCCTTCACCAATGGCAAGGGTGTGGTCAACGGCGAGGTGCCGGTCTTTCACCACGTCGGGCTTTATGCCTATCGCCCCGAGGCGCTGGCGGCCTATATGTCCTGGGAGCCGGGGCCGCTCGAGACCCTTGAGGGGCTGGAGCAGCTGCGGTTTCTGGAGAACGGCCATCCCATTCGCACGGTTGAGGTTTCGGCCCCTGGTGCGGCCTTCTGGGAGCTGAACAACCCCTCCGATGTGCCGCTGATTGAGGGCTATCTGGCGCGGATGGGGATGGAGTGATCCCCGCGCGCGGCGCAGGTCAGATCCGCAGATTCCGCCATTGAACCAAAGCGCGCTCCGGGGTCTGAAAGGCCCCGGAGCGTTTCACTTTCTGGGAGGATCTGATGAGCGACTGGCTGGGACTGGCGGGCAAAACCGTGGCTGTGACCGGGGCATTGGGCGGCATTGGCCGGGCCATCACGCGGGCCTTTCTGGAGGCAGGCGTCAATGTGCTGCTGATCGACCGCAAACCGGCGGATGAGACAGAGGCCATGGCGGAATTTGCCGGCAAACCGGCGCGCTTTGCGGCTGCCGATGTCAGCGACAAAGCCTCGCTGGAGGCGGCTTTCGCGCTTGGGCGGGAGGCTTTTGGCGCGATTGATCTTCTGGTCAATAATGCCGCCATGTCGAACCCGGCGCCGCTGCGCGAACTGAGCATGGAGGCCTTTGAGCGCCAGATGCAGGTCAATGTGGGCGGCTATCTGCTTTGCGCCCAGGTCTATCTGGCGCAGCGCCCGGAGGGCGGCGGCTCGATCGTGAATATCGCCTCGATCGCGGGGCGCAATGCGCAGCTGAATTCGGGTGGCTATGCCTGTGGCAAGGCGGCCATTTTGATGCTGAGCCAGCAGATGGCGCTGGAATGGGGGCCGGAGGGCCTGCGGGTCAATTCGGTGAGCCCGGGGCTTTTCGTGACGCCGCTGACGAAGCATTTTTACGAAGATCCGGCAGATCGCCAGCGCCGCGAAGAGGTGGTGCCGCTGCGCCGGGTCGGCGATCCGAAAGATCTGGCGGATGCGGTGGTTTACCTCTCATCCTCGCGGGCAGCTTATGTGAACGGTGCTGAGATCATCGTGGATGGCGGCTTTTCGCAGACTTTGATGAGCCATATCCCCCGGCCCTATCATAAGAGATAAACACCGGCGGGGGTCTGCGCCTGTGGCAGGCCCCGGGGGCTGACGGCCCCCGGACCCCCGTGAGTATTTCTAAAAAGCCAAAAGCCGCAGGCGGGAGCGCTGCGGCTTTTGTTGATCTGTTTGTCGCGCGCAGCTTAGTCGAGCTTCAGGCCCCGGGCCTCAATGACGGCACCGAACTGCTCTTTATCAGCGGCAAGCTGGTCGTCCATGACCGAAGGCGCGCCGCCGACTTTGAACTGGCCGATCTTGTCGAGGAACTCGAGGGTCGAGGGCTGCTGCAGCACTTTGTCGAGGGCCGCGTTGATCTGGGTGACGAGCGCGTCATCCATGCCTTTGGGGGCGAAGATGCCGGTCCAGAAGGAGGTGGTGATCTGCGGGTAGCCAAGCTCTTTGAAGGTCGGCACCTCCGAGAGGCGCTCCATGCGCTCATCCCGGGCGAGGGCCAGCATCTTCATGGTGCCGGCCTGGATCTGGCCCAGAACGCCGAGCGGCGAGGAGACGGTGAAATCGACCTGACCGCCGAGGATGTCACGGACCTCTTCCGAGGTGGCTTTGTAGGAGACTTCGGTGAGTTTGAAGCCGAATTCCTGCTGCAGGATCGCGCCGAAGACCTGGCTCAGCGAGCCGGGGCCGAAGGTGCCGAAGCGCAGCGGTTTGTCGGAGGATTTTGCGCGGGCGACAAACTCTTCGAAGGTATTGAGCCCGGAGGCCGTCGGCACCGTTACGGCCAGCGGGCCGTTCGAGATATATGAGACCGATTTGAAGTCTTCGAGTTTGAAGGGCACGCTTTTGCGCATCATCACATTGAGCGACAGCGGGCCGGTGCCGCCGACGAAGAGCGTGTTATTGGGCTGGCGGGTGCCGGCCACATATTGCGCACCGATGATGCCGTTTGCGCCCGGCTTATTGTCGACGAGGAACGAGCGGCCCAGCTCTTTTGAGAGGCCGTCTGCGAGCACGCGCGAAATGCCGTCGATGCCGCTGCCGGCCGAATAGGGCACGATCAGCGTGATCGGATCATTCGAGGCCAGCGCCAGGCCCGAGGTCAGCGGCAGGGCGGCGAGGGCAGAGAGACCGCCGAGGATGGCGCGACGTTGAATATTCATGAGGGATCCTCCCAGATCTCAGTTGCGCGAGGTTAGCGGGCGATTTCAAAGGGGTATAGCGGACGCGCCGCAGAACAGTTCTGCACCCGGGCGCAGTTATCCCGCAGGGTGGAATTATTTCCTGTAAAAGCACGCCGGAGGCCTGGCCTGTTCCGGGCGGATGTCAGGGACGCTGCGTCACGCCGGCCGGTCCCTTCTGCGCGGGGCGCAGGATTTTTTCGCCGTCCCGGTGGCTGCAGGTGAGAAAGCGGCCTCTCCGGGCTGGAAATGCGCAGGCCCGGCGCTTTACCGGGCCTGACGCGTGGGCGAATCTCTGTCAGAGATCAGGCCTCAAAGGTCGGGACGATGGCCATCTGCGGCACGGTCACAAGGCCTTTGTCAGTGATCCGGATCTCGGGGATGACCGAGAGCGGGATCAGGTTGAAGCCCATATAGGGGATCGCGCAGCCCGCCTCTTCCCAGGCGGCTTTCAGGGCACGGGTCTCTTCGGCCACCTCATGGACGCGCTTGTCGGACATGAGGCCTGCCACCGGCAGCGCCACAAAGGCTTTGACCTCGCCGTCGCGCACCACGGCGATGCCGCCCTGATGCTTTTCGATCTCGGCCACGGCCAGCAGCATATCCGCCTCATTGAGGCCCGCCACGATGATATTATGGCTGTCATGGCCGACCGACGAGGCCACGGCCCCGGCTTTCAGGGTGAAGTCGTGCAGGAACCCTTTGGCGATATTGCCATCGGATTTGCCGTGACGCTCAATCACCGCGACATGGGTGAGGCTATGGGCCGCCAGGGTCCCGGCCCAGTCTTTGCCCGGGGTGACCGGCACTTTGCGGTGCGGCAGCGCGATGCCCGGCATCTCAATGCCGATCGCATTGACGGTGACCGGACCTGCGGGCAGCTCGGGCAGCAGGCTGCGCGCGGCGGGCAGCTTCACGGTCTGATAGGCGGCTTTGGGATAGGTGTAGCGCGCTTCAAGGCAGTGATCGAGCAGCGGGGTGATTTTGCCGCCCTCAACCATCAGCTCGCCACCATACCAGGTGTTCTGCACCTTCAGATCGTCGTTCAGCAGGATCACATCGGCGCGGCGGCCACCGCCAAGTGCGCCGAAATCGCCGTCCATGCCAAAGCGGGTCGCACCATGCAGCGAGCCCATGGCCCAGGCGGTGGCGGGGGCCATCCCAAGGCGGATCGCTTCGCGCACAACCCAGTCCTGGCCGAAGGTCAGCAGGTCATCAGCGTCGCGGTCATCGGTGCAGACGCAGAAGCGTTTCGGCGAAGCCCCGTCTTTGGTGATCGCGCCAATCGCCTCAGCGATCGAGTTCCAGGGGGTGGAGGGATTGCCGCCGCGCAGGAAGACCCAGATCCCGGCATCAGCCATGTCATTGGCAATTTCGCGGTCGATGGCTTCATGGGTATCGGTGACGCCGGAGGCGGCATAGCCCGGAATAAACTCCCGGCCATAGACGTGGCCTGAGACCGGGCGGCCGCGCTTCAGGCTTTCGGCGATGATCGCATGGCTGCGCGGATCGCCCATGACGACCGGCACAAAGTCCATCTTCTCGCCCAGAGCCACCGCTTCGGGCCAGGCATCAAAGAGCGCGCCGATTTTCTCGGGCGTCAGATCGCCGCCTGCGGTCTCCAGCTCCGGCGATGTGGCCGGAACGGTCGAGGGCACGGTGAGGAAGATCGACATCGGCGCAAGGCGGGCGTCTTCCAGCATGGCCTCAATACCCGCCACATCCATGACGTTGCCGATCTCATGGCTGTCGCAGAAGATGGTGGTGGTGCCGTTCAGCAGCGCGCCCTCGGCATAGGCGCAGGCGGTGATCATCGAGCTTTCGATGTGGATATGCGGATCCACGAGGCCGGGAGCCAGGATGCCGCCCCTGGCGTCATAGATCGCCTTCGGCTGCGGGGCGCTGCGATGGGCACCAGGGTCTTTCACCGCCGCGATGCGACCACCCGAGAGCCAGATCTCTTTCGGGCCGGATATGCGGTCAGTATAGGTCGAGAGGATCCGCGCATCGGTGATGACCAGATCTGCCGCCGCGCGGCCACCGGCCACGGCAGCAAGCTGGCGGGTCATCTGCCAAAGAGGGGCTGTGGAAAAACGGGTCACGGGACGCGTCATGGCTCTGCTCCGGTTCAGGCAATTCTGACCCAGCCATACACCTCTGCGGATCCGCCGGACAGAGTGGGGCGAACGGAAATGACAAAAGGCGCGGCAGGATGTCCCACCGCGCCCCGTGTGAGTGCCTGATCCGTAATCAGTTTTTCTTCTGAACCCCAAAGAGCGGCCCGGCGATCAGGGCCAGAACAGCCGCCCCGAAGGAAAAGAGCGCGCCCATCTTGGCCGCCGCCTGCACCGGGATATCGCCCAGCATGACATTGGGATCAAACGCAACCGAGGCCACAAAGAGCGCCACCGTAAAGCCGATGGCCGCAACGATCCCCATGACCGGCAGATCGTTCAGCCGCATCCCCTCGGGCAGGCCAAGGCGCATGGGCACGGCCGCGATCCAGCCAAAGAGCGTGATCCCCAGCGGCTTGCCGATCAGCAGCGCCAGCAGCACGATCCAGGTCGGAGAGCCGATGGCCGAAAATTCCACCCCCGCATTCAACAGGCCAAAGAGGAACAGAACCAGTTGCACCGGCGCTTTGATGCCATGCTCGATGGTGTTGAGAAGATCAGTCTGATGCGCCTCTTCTTCGGCGAAAATCCCAAAGCCCCGGTCCGCATGCGGAATGGTCAGGACCACCGGCAAAAGGCCAAGCGCGGGATGGATCCCAGCCTCCTGGAAGGCATACCAGCTGATCGCCCCGGCAATGGCATAGGGCCAGAAGCTGAGTTTCTCGCGCATCCAGGTAGAGCGGGGACGGGCCTGATTGCCGCGATCAAGGCGGCGCGGCAGCCAGTTGGCCAGCACAAAGACCCCCGCCGCAGCCGCAGCCGAGACCAGAAGCCACTCCGGCGCCAGCGGGGCTGAGGGGTAAAAGAGCGCCAGAATAATCAGCCCAACCGCATCATCCGCAATCGCCAGCAGCAACAGGAAGCCCACCGCCGGGTGCCCTGCCCCGAAAACCAGCCGCCCGACCAGATAGGCAAAGGCAATATCGGTGGCCGTCGGCACCGCCCAGCCCCCCGCAACGGCCGAGAAGGTCGCAGCCCCCATCATGGCCGCCAGCGCCAGATAAACCGCCACAGGACCCACAACCCCGCCCGCCGTCGCAATCAGCGGCGTCAGGGCCTTTTTACCGCGCAGCGAGCCTTCATCGAGGATAATCGCTTCCCAGACTTCTTTTGCCGCAATGGCAAAGAAGAACGCCATCAGCAGGTCGTTCACCAGGTAATGAAGCGTGAGCGTGCGGTGCGTAATGACCCCATCCGCGGCAAAGTTCGCCGCACCGATCGGGGCGTGATCCCAAAGGACCAGGTGTACGAGATGGTGATAGCTGTCATTGGCCGTATTCGCCCAAATCAGCGCAATGACCGCACCGCCAATCAGCATCAGCGAGTAGGTCGTGATAATATTCCAGATCCGATACACGGAAAGCCCCTCCCGGAAGTCTCAGCCCGCCTCCGCCCTATCGGATCATCTGCCCCGCGGCAAGAAAAGACCCGCTGACAGGCCGCGCCCGGCCCCGCGAGCGGGCACCTGTATCGACGAACCACGGTTGGAGTCATCCTGTGAGATTCAGTCTGTCAGACTTTCTGATCAGGCACCTGACATGAGCGGCCCTTCGAAGCCTGCTCCAGGATCAGCGACTGGCGTGGCGGCAAACCACTCCAATGCCGGTGCCGCTGCGCCCGAAGCAGCGCTGGTCGCTGGACTTTCTGTCGGACACGTTCGGGGCCTGCCGCAAATTCCGCATCCTGGCAGTCAACTACGATTGCTGCCGCGAGAACCTCGCCCTGATCGCCGATACCAGCATCTCAGGGGCCAGGGTGGGGCGCGAACGGGACGCTTTAGTCAGAACCTAAGGAAACCAGCCTGTGTCGTCACTTGATGTGAGCCCAGCAAACTGGATCATTTGAAACCGGAGTTTTCCGGCTCCCCTTCCCCATGGCCGGGAGGAGTTAAACGCGATGAAATCCCCGAAGTTCTCAGATGCCCAAAAGGCGTTCATCCTGAAGCAGGGCGCGGACGGTATGCCGGTGGCGGATCTGTGCCGCAAGGCCGGGATCAGCCCTGCGATCTCCTTCAGCTGGAAGAAAAAAACGACGGCATGCTGCCGACGGATATGCGGCGCATGAAGCTGCTCGAGGACGAGAATGCCAAGCTGCGCAAGCTCGTGGCAGATCTGTCCCTGGATAAAGTGAGCTACTCCCCGCTCCTTGGACAGTTTTCGGGGATATTTAAGCTACTGTCTGCGCCTGCCGGTCGGTTTCGAGCCTGTGGAGTAAACCATGGCGGGGGGTATCCCGCCATGGGCAGTATGTGGCCGCCGGTGATTGTAGAATGCGATCCAAGAGCCGATAGCGGCCTTTGCCTGCGACCCTGTCTTCCAGGCTTGCAAATAGGCGCATTCATACTTCAGCGACCGCCACAGACGCTCGATGAAGATATGGTCGATGCAGCGTCCTTTGCCCTCCATCGAGATCCGGGTGCCGACGCGTTTCAGGCGGTCAGTCCAGGCGAGGGACGTGAACTGTGAACCCTGGTCCGTATTCATGATCCCCGGCGCGCCGAAGCGGTGGATGGCCTCATTCAGCGCCTCGACGCAGAAGTCGGCCTCCAGCGTGTTGGAGATGCGCCAGGACAGCACCTTGCGGGTGAACCAGTCCATGATCGCCACCAGATACAGAAAGCCCCGCCGCCTCGGCAAATAGGTGATATCGGCGCACCAGCCCTGACCGGGCCGATCCACCCGCAGCCCGCCCGACAGTTAGGGATAGGTCTTGTGGCCCTTTCTCGGCTTGCTGGTGTTGGGCTTTTGATAGATCGGCATCAGGCGCATGAGCCGCATCAGCCGCCGGATGCGTTTTTTGGTTCACACCATGCCCCTCGTTCTGCAGATGCTAGGTCATCTGCCGGACAGCGTAGAAGGGTGTGTCGAGGAACTGCTGGTCAATGGCCCGCATCAGCCCAAGGTTCTGCTCCGTCTCTCCGACCTGTTCATGATAGTACGACGAGCGCGAGATCGACAGCAGGCGGCACTGCGCGCCGATCGACAACGCCGGATGGCCCCGCTCAATCATCCCTCGCCTCACTTGCCGGTCCACGGCTTGAGCTTTCGTGACAAAAATCGTTGGCGACAGCCTTCGCCATCGGGCTCGAACCGATGGCGCCTCGATGGCTCAGTCCCCAATTTTGGCGTGCAGCGACCGGACCGTCTCTTCATCCACTTCCGCAACGGGCTTTCTGCCGCCACGCTCGAAAATATCCGCAGCCCCGTCCAGCAGCGCCTTCTTCCATTGATGGATCATCGTCGGGTGCACGCCGTATTCGGCCGCCAACTCAGACACAATGCGCTCGCCCTTCACGGCCTCAAGCGCCACGCGTGCCTTGAAGCCCGCGTCATGGTTCCTGCGTTTCCGCATGCCTGATCTCCTCGTCCCTGGAGACCAGCAAACGTCAGATCGTAGCTTCCGTCACTGTCCGATTTCCGGGGAGTAGCTCAACTGAGGTGGCTGCGGAAATCTGAACAGCCGGGATAAGTGGATTTTCCGCGTATGAGCCGGGCCAGAAATTGATCCAGTGGATCAATTTCCCGGCGATTGAGCAGCATGCTGCTGCGAGTGAGGAGAAGACCATGGCAAGACGACCGCGCCGGAACCACAGCCCGGCTTTCAAGGTATGAGGAGGATCAGAAAACAGTCCGGGTATGAGCATGACAAGCATTTGATCTGGGGGATCAAATGCCCTGCGATTGGTTTTCCCGACGATTGAGTTGCGGTAGCCGCGATCAAGGGCGAGAAGGCGCTGATCGAGTTGGCGCAGGAGTTCGACGTTCATCCGAACCAGATCAAG
>NZ_RRAZ01000003.1 GCF_003863335.1 Falsigemmobacter faecalis
GATGAGCCCAGGCCATCCGCTACAAAATCAGCGCGGCTGTTCCAAGTCATTCGACGACGGACACGGTGCTGTAACCATCTGCTTTGTTGGAGCGTTTTTGCCGGAGTTGATGCGGGCGCCACTGCTGACAGGCCTGAGTGCGATAAGCGTCTCGCTCCTCGGTCCCGTTATGTGCCTGGAGGTCTGGCGCCGCATCTGTATGGGCTATCCAACTCGAAAATGGCGCAGCCAAGTGCAGCCCGACTAAGGCGGGAGAATCGTGGACGCTTTCGGGCGAGAAAAAGCAATTCAGGCAAACAAAACCCAAGCCCCAAAATGCAAACAACGCCATGAGGCAATCTCATGACGCAAAAGGCTGTTTTGCCTGGTGTTTACACGGAAAAAGTGGCGCGCCCGAAAGGATTCGAACCTCTGACCCCCAGATTCGTAGTCTGGTGCTCTATCCAGCTGAGCTACGGGCGCGCTGTCTTCGTGAGGCGGTATCTAGCTGCCTCACGGCGGGGCCGCAAGGGGGAAAGCGCAGATTTTCTGCAGATCATGAAATTTTCCTGATCCCGGGCAGGGTTATCAAAAATTCAGTGCCATCCGTGTCGCTGCGCAGCAGCTCCAGGGTGCCGCCGTGGCCGCGAACAAGCTCCGCCGCGATCACGAGACCCAGCCCGGTGCCCCCCTTGCGGGAACTGCCCTGGAAAGCCGCAAAGAGATTCTCGCGGGCCTTTTTCGGCAATCCCGGCCCGGTGTCGCCGACGCGGATCCAGACGCTTGCCTCATCTTCGGCGCCGCTGATCTCAATCTCTCCGCCCTTGCCTGTCGCCTCAATGGCCTGGCGCGCGTTGCGGATCAGGTTGGCGAAGACGCGGTAAATCTGCTCGCCATCCGCCTCAATGGTGAGATCCGGGGGCAGATCCACGATGGCCGCCACCTGACCTGGCGTATCCAGCCCCTCGCCGCTCAGAACTTCCTCGACCAGGGGCTGAAGCCGCAGCCGGCCGAGCCGCGGCTCTGCTTCATCGGCCTTGCCGAAGGAGAGAGTGGTTTCGCACAGGGTCACCGCGCGGGAGATCGAATTGAGAAGTTTCGGCGCCATCCGCGCCACCTTCGGGTCCTCGCTGGTTTCCAGGCGATCCGCAAAGAGCTGTGCGGAAGCCAGGATATTGCGCAGATCATGGCTGATCTTGGCGACCCCTGCCCCAAGCTGCGCAAGACGTTCTTTCTGGCGCAGCGCACCGGTCAGGCGGGTCTGCATGGATTGCAGGGCCTCCTCGGCCTCGCGCAGTTCCCGGAGGCTGGACGTGGGGGTAATGACGAGGTGGGCATCCTCGGGCGAGGCGGCATAGGCCTTGATATGCTCGACCACACGCCCGATAGGGCGCACCATCAGCGCATGAACCGCCATAAAAAGCAAAAGCGCCGTTGCCGCAACGATCAGCGCCGAAGTCAGCAGGATGCGCAGACCCGATTCCAGCAAAGCCTCCCGCAGCGGGGCGCTCTCCGTCGTGACCTCAATCAGCAGCCCGGCATCATTTGAGGGGGTCCCGATGATGCGGATTACCTCATTGCCGCGACCGAGCATCGCAGCCATGGCGTCGCGCACCAGATCCCAGACCCCCGAGAAGCGCAGATCATAGGTGGCCGCAACGGGGGCGGGGATCGGGGAGGACAGGATCAGCTGGCGTGCCTCATCGCGCCGCAGAACGACGTTGAACACACCGGCATTCGCCAGCAGTTCGGCCTCCAGATTTTCGTCCACCGGTCCGTCTGTCGTCAGCCGCGCAAGCGCAGCAATCTGAGCCTTATCAAGGCGCTGCTTCATCCAGTCCTCGCGGAAACCCGCAACGGACGGCAGAAAAATCAGCACCTCTGCCAGAAGCACAAAGGTCAGGGTCAGGCCGAGGAACCGCCCGGAAAGGCTGTTCAGCATATCCTCCGTCCGTCTCAGGCCCTGCGGATGATCCGATCACGGCCGTTTGAACAACTGCCTAGCAGATAGGTCGGATCCACAACAGAGCAAGGAGATTTAGCGGCAGGATTCCGCGAAAAAACAGGGCCATCGCGATTGACTTGATGTCTAAGCCCAGGTATGGACTGCGCCTTATTGACGACAGTGTTCCGAATCCACCCGGGCTCCTGTCAACCGAATGGAGAGCGCGATGAAACGCACTTATCAACCCTCGAAGCTGGTCCGCAAGCGGCGCCACGGCTTCCGTTCGCGTATGGCGACCAACGGTGGTCAACGCGTTCTGGCAGCACGTCGTGCAAAAGGTCGTAAGCGCCTTTGCGCATAAGACCTTGGTAAGGGCCGGCCTGCTGGCCCGAACCGGACTGACCCGCCCCTTCGGGGGCAGGCAAGGCGCCGCATGCGGCGCTTTTTGTCGTTTCAAGCCCTGACAGGTTCCCGATGAATGTTCTGAAACTCCGCTCTGATTTTCTGCGTGCAGCCCAGGCACGTCGTCAGGGAACGGGGGGCTTCCTTCTTCAGGCGCGCGAGCGCGGGGATGGCTCTGACCTGATGCGGATCGGCTTCACCGCCTCTAAGAAGGTTGGCAATTCCGTGATGCGCAACCTGGCGCGGCGGCGGATGCGCGAGCTTGCCCGCGAAATTCTGGTGCGCGATGGCAAACCGGGCTGGGATTACGTGATGGTCGCGCGGCCTGGCGCGACCGTGGTGCGCGACTTTGCTGAGCTGAAAAACGACCTGGCTTTCGCGATCCGCCGCGTTCACACCCCAAAAGAGCCCGCCCCGAAAGAAGGCGCTGCGAAGCCATGAGCCCCCTGGCCCATGTATTGACCTGGGCCGTTAAGGGCTATCGGCTGATCCTCAGCCCCTGGATCGGCTATGCCTGCCGCTTTCAGCCGACCTGCTCGGTCTATGCGCTGGAGGCTTTAAGGCTGCATGGCGGGCTGAAGGGGGGCTGGCTGGCGGCCTGGCGCATTGCGCGCTGCAACCCCTGGGGCGGCAGCGGCTATGATCCGGTGCCGGGAAGTGATCCCCGGCACGACTGCGGCTGCGGCCGCCATTAAGTTTCAGAGCTTTGGTGCCCCGGTAAGGGCCAGCGCCGCCGTAAAGGCCGCTATGAGGCCCGGGTCTTTGCGGCCCGGGCTCGCCTCCACCCCGGAAGAGACGTCGACCTGGCGGGCCCCTGTGAGGCGCACAGCCTCAAGGACATTACCGGGGGTCAGACCACCGGCGAGCATCCAGGGCCTGCGCCACTGACGCCCCTGCAGCAGACGCCAGTCAAAGGCGAGGCCGTTGCCGCCGGGAAGGTCCGCTGTCTTAGGTGGCTTCGCATCAACCAGGATCTGATCGGCCACGGCTTCATAAAGCGCCAGAGCCGCCAGATCCTCTGCCTCTGCAACCCCGATCGCTTTCATCACCGGCAGGCCATAGCGGGCGCGCACTTCTGCCACCCGCTCCGGGCTTTCCGCGCCGTGAAGCTGCAGCATATCAAGCGGCACGCGCGCGGTGATTGCATCCAGCAGATCATCCCCTGCGTTGACCACCAGCGCCACCTTGGCAAGGCCAACCGGCGCTTCGAGCGCCAGAAGGGCAGCCTCATCAATGGTCAGATTGCGCGGAGATTTCGGGAAAAACACGAAGCCTGCATAGGCTGCGCCGGCCTTCGCCACCGCAGCCACATCCTCAGGGCTGCGCAATCCGCAGATTTTGGCGCGCACAGCGCCGCCCTGGCCCGGCAGCTGCCCGGGCGCTACAAAACGAACGGGCATCTCAGATCGCCTTGCGCGGCGATTCCAGCAGCGCCAGAACCTCGTCCTTCTGGACGGCCTGGGGTGCGTTGACGGCAACCACCTGCTGCAGACGAGCCACCTCACGCGCGCGGGCTGAGGCTTCGGCGCGGTGACGGTGCCCCCGCAGCCATTCCCAGACAAAGCCGATCAGCAGCCCCATCAGGATCCCGCCGAAGGCCACCACAAAAAGCGGCACTTCGACAGAGGTGTTGAACCTGGCGACCTGGCCAATGTCATGGGGCAGGGCGTTCAGGGTGACAGTATCGCGGTTCGCCAAAGCAACGGTGATCAGGAAAAGCCCGATCACCCCAAGGACGAGCCAGCGGAGATATTTAATCATTATCCTCATCCGGTCCGGTGTCATGACCGTTCAGTCGGTCGCGCAACAGTTTCCCGGTTTTAAAGAAGGGAACGCGCTTTTCGTCAACCTCAACTGACTCGCCCGTTCGCGGATTGCGACCGGTCCGTGCATCACGTTCCTTGACCGAGAATGCACCGAAACCGCGCAATTCGACGCGGTCACCCCGCGAAAGCGCAGAAATGACCTCTTCAAAAACCGTGTTCACGATGCGCTCAACGTGCCGCTGGGTCAGGTGCGGATTTTCGTCCGCGATCTTCTGGATCAGCTCAGAGCGTATCATCAAATCCCCCCGGATTATATACGGACCCTGTTCGGCCGGGCCTGGCACAGACGTAAGCAGAACTACAGCCTGCACAATTCTGTTTACCTGTAAAGAGTTTGCTGCATTTTACAAACTTTGTCGGGCGGAAACGAAAACGGCCCTGCCACCGAAAGGGGCAGGGCCGTCCATGTCTCAGCTTACGCTGTCAGGCAATCAGTTGTTGCCGCGCAGTGCTGCACCGAGGATGTCGCCCAGCGACGCGCCCGAATCGGACGAACCGTACTGCTCGACAGCTTCTTTCTCTTCTGCGATCTCGCGTGCTTTGATCGACAGACCCAGACGACGGGTTTTCGGGTCGATGTTGGTCACGCGGACATCCAGGGTGTCACCAACCTGGAAGCGCTCGGGGCGCTGGTCGCCACGATCACGTGCGAGGTCCGAACGGCGGATGAACGACTTGGCGCCGTTGTATTCCACCTCGATGCCGCCCTCTTCGATCGCCGAGACGACAACCGAGATGACCGAACCGCGTTTCACGCCGTCAACTGCATCGGTGAAGGTGTCTTCGCCGAGAGCTTTGATCGAGAGCGAGATGCGCTCACGCTCAACGTCGACTTCCGAAACAACTGCACGGACGGTGTCGCCCTTGCGGTAGTTGGCAATCGCGTCTTCGCCGCGCTGATCCCACGACAGATCCGAGAGGTGAACCATGCCGTCGATGTCGCCTTCGAGGCCAACGAACAGACCGAACTCGGTGATGTTCTTGACTTCGCCTTCGATCTGGGTGCCGGCCGGGTTGTTCTCAGCGAACACTTCCCACGGGTTGCGCATAACCTGCTTGAGGCCAAGCGAAACACGACGTTTTGCCGAGTCGATCTCGAGGACCATGACGTCGACTTCCTGCGAGGTCGAAACGATCTTGCCGGGGTGCACGTTCTTTTTGGTCCAGGACATTTCCGAGACGTGAACGAGACCTTCAACACCGGCTTCCAGCTCAACGAATGCGCCGTAATCGGTGATGTTGGTGACGCGGCCTTTGTGGACCGAACCCAGCGGGTAGGTTTTCTCAACAACATCCCACGGATCGGTCTGCAGCTGTTTCATGCCGAGCGAGATACGGTGGGTTTCTTTGTTGATCTTCACAACCTGGACCTTCACGGTCTCACCGATTGCGAGGATTTCCGACGGGTGGTTCACACGGCGCCATGCCATGTCGGTGACGTGCAGCAGGCCATCAACGCCGCCCAGGTCAACGAAGGCACCGTATTCGGTGATGTTCTTGACCACGCCGTCAACGATTTGACCTTCAGCCAGTTTGCCGATGATTTCAGCACGCTGTTCTGCACGCGACTCTTCGAGGATCGCACGACGCGAAACCACGATGTTGCCACGACGACGGTCCATTTTCAGGATCTGGAACGGCTGCTTCAGACCCATCAGCGGGCCGGCATCACGCACCGGACGGACGTCAACCTGCGAACCCGGAAGGAACGCAACAGCGCCGCCCAGATCAACAGTGAAGCCGCCTTTGACGCGACCGAAGATGGCGCCATCGACGCGCTCTTCTTTAGCGTAAGCTTTTTCCAGACGATCCCAGGCCGCTTCGCGTTTTGCTTTTTCGCGCGAAATAACAGCTTCGCCACGAGCGTTTTCAACGCGGTCGAGATAGACTTCGACTTCGTCGCCAACAGCAACCTCAGGCGCTTCGCCCGGGTTTGCGAATTCTTTAAGATCGATGCGGCCTTCCATTTTGTAGCCGACGTCGATGATGGCCTGGCCAGCTTCGATAGCAATGACCTTGCCTTTGACAACCGTGCCCTCTTCGGGGGTGTCCAGCTCAAAGCTCTCGTTAAGAAGGGCTTCGAATTCTTCCATAGTCGATTTAGCGCACATGCGTATGCAGTCCTTTTAATCTGTTTCACGGGCCAGGCGGTTGTCTCCGCCGGTCTTTCATGGTCCCGTTCGCAAAGCTGAAAGGTCCGGAAAACTCCGGCCCCGGCTAGTCATGCCATCGGGATGGGGCGCATCTAGTGCATTTTGGCCTTAGATACAAGGAAAACCGCCGCTGCGCCCAGGCCGTCGGCGGGTTTAACAACCTGCATCTGCGGCATTGAGGCCCGTTGAATCGGCTGCTAACACTTCGGGTAACGGAATTTCACGAGGAGACCCCGATGTCTGAAGAGAACGCCGCACCGCCGCAGGTCCGGATGAATGTTGTCACTCAATACGTCCGTGACCTCAGCTTTGAAAACGTTCTGGCCCGCAAAGGCGCGAACTCGGGCGATGTGCAGCCGGATATCCAGGTTCAGGTCTCGCTGGATGCTTCGAAGCGTCCGGTCGACAACCAGTTCGAAGTGATCCAGAAATATAAGATCACCGCGGTCAACAAAGTGAACGGCGAAAACCTGTTCCTGCTGGAAATCGAATATGGCGCCGTCTTCCATATCGAAGGCGTGCCGGAAGACCAGATGCACCCCTTCCTTCTGATCGAATGCCCGCGGATGGTCTTCCCCTTCGTGCGCCGCATCGTGTCGGATGTGACCCGTGACGGTGGCTTCCCGCCGCTGAACCTGGATCCGGTTGACTTCCTGGCCCTCTACCGCCAGGAGCTGGCGCGTCGCGCCCAGGTCGGACACGCCTGATCCATCTCAGGAGGGGCGCTGCGGTGCCCTTCCTTTTCACTGGCATCTGAAGATCAGAAGATTGAAATTCTGCGTATTACGCGAATTTCTTCCAGATCGCACTCTCACCCATTTTAGACACGAAAGCCTCATGGGCTGAGGTCTCTTCCGCGCTGAGCCTGGAGGCCAGAGGCTGTGATCGCGGCCGGGCGCGCCAGTTTTCATCCATCGTCAGCGCGCCGCTGCTGCGCCGCTCGGCAACCGGTGCAAGAACCAGGTCGGGCTGACGCCCGCCGATCAACTCAAGATAGACCTCCGCCAGGATTTCACTGTCAAGCAAAGCGCCGTGCTTTTCCCGCGCCGAGTTATCAACCCCGAAACGGCGGCACAGCGCATCCAGCGTCGCCGGCGAGCCGGGGAATTTTTGCCGCGCCATGGCCAGGGTGTCGGTGACGTTCTCCCAGCGAAGATGCGTCAGCCCGGCCTTGCCCAGTTCGAAGTTCAGAAACTTGATATCGAACCTGGCGTTATGGATGATGAGGCGGGCATCGCCGATAAAATCAAGGAAAGCCTGACCGACTTCGCGAAAGAGGGGATAGTCGCGCAGAAACTCTTCTGAGAGGCCGTGGACGTTAAAAGCCTCAACCGGCATGTCGCGCTGCGGGTTAACATACTGATGATAGCTGCGGCCGGTCGGCATGTGATTGAACAGCTCAACCGCGCCGATTTCAACGATACGGTGCCCCTCAGAGGGCTCAAACCCCGTGGTCTCCGTATCGAGAACGATCTCACGCATGATCCAGATCCTTACGAATTTCTGAAAGGATCTGATCCACCTTCGCCTGCGCCATATCAAGGGTCATCGTCTCAATCACCCAGGTCGCGCGGTCACGTTTTTCGGCGTCCGGCATCTGAAGGCTGCGGATCCGCTCAAACTCCGCCTCGGTCATGGTGCCCCGCGCCAGCACCCGCCCGCGTTGTACCTCAGCGGGCACCGAGACCACGGCAATCCCGTCACAAAGTTCCTGCGACGGGCCTTCCAGCAGAAGCGGGATATCAAGCACGAGGACAGGCGCATCGGTGGTTTCAATGAAAACCTGGCGATCCGCCGCGACCAGAGGATGCACAATCGCCTCGATCTGACGGAGCACGCCAGGTTCACGCGCAATCGCCGCCTTCAAAGCGCCGCGATCAATTCCGCCGTTCACAAGGGCCTCTGGCAAGAGGCGCGCCAGAGGGGCAACCGCCGCCCCGCCAGGTTCATAGAGGCGGTGCACAGCCGCATCCGCATCCCAGACCGGCAGGCCTGCAGCGCGAAACATCGCAGCCGTGGTGGATTTCCCCATGCCGATGCCACCCGTCAATCCAAGGATATAGGGCGTCATGCCGAAAGCACCGCCTGCCGGGTTTCGTCATCAACCACAGGGCGGGTCCCGAACCAGCGCTCAAAGCCGGGAACGGCCTGGTGCAGCAGCATCCCCAGGCCGTCGACAGTCCGGCAACCGGCCTGGGCTGCCGCTTTCAGGAAGGGCGTCTCAAGCGGAGTATAGACGATGTCGGTGACCAGGGCGTCCCTGTTAATCCGGTGCAGCGGCGTTCTGAAATCCGACTTGCCCACCATCCCCAGCGAGGTGGTGTTCACCACGGTAGCCGCGTCTTCGATCATCTCACCGCCGGCATTCCAGTCCACGATAACGACACGGGTGCCGAAATCATGGCGCAGGATGTCAGCGCGGGTTCGTGTGCGGTTCGCAACCCGAACCTCCGGCGCTCCGGCCTCAAGAAGTGCGGAAATCACCGCCCGCGCGGCACCGCCCGCGCCGAAGACCGCCGCCGCACCGAGGGCGGGATTCCAACCTGGCGCTTCCTGGCGAAGATTGTTCAGGAAACCAATGCCATCGGTGTTATCCGCCTGAATTTTACCGTCTTTTCGGAAGATCACCGTATTGGCCGCACCGATCAGCGCCGCACGATCGGTCACGATATCGGCCACCGACAACAGAGCCTCTTTATGCGGGATGGTCACATTGCAGCCCACGAAACCCATCTTCGGCATCATCTGCAGCGCAGCCGCAAAATCCTGGGGCGCAATATCAAGCGGGATGTAATGTCCCGCAATCCCATAGCGCTTCAGCCAGAAGCCATGCAGCGCCGGCGAGCGCGAATGCGCGATCGGGTGGCCAATGACACCGGCAAGAGGGATCTGGACCGGGGCAGGGATCTGAGAGGTCATGCTGCAATCATTCCGCGTTGAGCCAGGTAACCAAGAAGGGCGACAAGCGGCAGCCCCAGGACGGTGAAGTAATCGCCCTGAACCGCTGAGAAAAGCCGGACACCTTCTTCCTCCAGCTTATAGCCTCCCACGCTGTCGAGCACGGAGGTGCCGTTGCGCGCCAGATAGGCCTCCAGATAATCGTCTGAAAACTCACGCATCGTCAGCCGCACCTCTCCCACATGCCGCCAGACCGGCTTTTCCCCCTCATAGACTACCACCGCTGACAGAAGTTTGTGAGTCTGTCCGCGAAGTGTCTGCAACTGTGACCGCGCCGCATCGCGGTCGCCAGGTTTGGAAAAGACCTGGCCTTTGAAGTCCAGAACCTGGTCACAACCGATCACCACCGCGCCAGGAAAGCGCCCGGCCACCTTGCGGGCCTTCATCTCGGCCAGGGCATCGGCCTGATCACGGGGGGTGGCGCCCTCGGCCTCCAGGGCCGCGCGGATGGCCTCTTCGTCGATGCGGGCGGGATGAAGCGTCACGTCAACGCCTGCCCGTGCCAGCAGTTCAGCCCGGATCGCAGATGCGGAGGCGAGGATCAGTTCTGTCATCATAAAACCTGTGGAAAACCCCGGTTATTTTCACCTCATAAGTTCGCGGAACCTGGCGCTGCCCGCGGGAATGGGCGATACTGTGGGATAAGTGTCAAGTCTGACCCCTGAAAATCCACAGCCGGATAACTTCTCAAGCCCTGGGTTGAAAACCCTGTCGGCGAAAAAGTTTCCATAAACATGTCCACAGGCCTGGTGAAGGCCCATGGTTGTGTAATACACTGAGATTCCGACGGAATTTCTTCCGGACGGACTGATTCTGTGAATCCCTACCAGGTTTTTCCACAGCTGGCCAGGCCTGTGGGAAAGAAACCTGGTAATTTGTGTTTTCCTGTTTTCCACTGCCCCTACTATCTACTACATCTTTAATTCTTATTTCTTATTATAAAGAAGAAGACGGATGACCTGGCTGGCCGCGGTGCTCTCGGATCTCTACCCTTGGACCAAAACGCTGCATGTGATCTCGGTGATCTCCTGGATGGCAGGGATCTTCTATCTGCCCAGACTTTACGTTTATCACGCCGAGCGGGTCTCTCAGGGCCTCCCTGAGGCTGAGGAGATGTTTCGCACGATGGAGCGTAAGCTTCTGCGCGGGATTATGAACCCGGCGATGATCGCGACCTGGTTCTTTGGCCTTTGCCTCGTTTTCACTCCAGGAATTGTGGACTGGTCGATGGCCTGGCCCTGGACGAAAGCGGCCTCTGTCCTCGGGATGACCTGGTTTCACCATTGGCTGTCGTCCAGGCGCAAAGAGTTTGCCCTGGGGCAGAACCAGCGGCCAGGACGGACTTACAGGCTGATGAATGAGGTTCCGACCCTGCTGATGGTGCTGATTGTCGCCTCTGTGATCGTGAAATTCTGAAGGCTCCGTTGACTCGCCAGGTCCGACCAGGCTATCAGCGGGTTTGGCGGCCGTCCGGCCAGGCCAATTCCCATTTCTGACCCTTCTGGCCGCGCTTCGGTGTGGCCCCTTTGTATTTGAGGCCCGCCCATGAGCCAGGACGTCCTGGAACAGCTGAAACTCTCGGACCTGAAAGCCAAGACCCCGGCAGACCTGCTGGCCATGGCTGAGGAATGGGAGATTGAGAACGCCTCGTCCATGCGTAAGGGCGAGATGATGTTCCAGATCCTGAAGGAACATGCGGAAGAAGGCTTTGAGATCGGCGGCGACGGCGTCCTTGAGGTGCTCCAGGACGGTTTTGGCTTCCTGCGCAGCCCTGAGGCCAACTACCTGCCAGGTCCGGACGATATCTACGTCAGCCCCGATATGATCCGCCAGTGGTCTCTGCGCACCGGCGATTCGATCGAGGGCGTGATCCAGGCCCCGCGCGAAAATGAGCGCTACTTCAGCCTGACCAAGGTGACGAAGATCAACTTTGATGACCCTGAAAAGGCGCGTCACAAGGTTCATTTCGACAACCTGACCCCGCTTTATCCGGAATCGCGTCTGCAGATGGAGATCGAAGATCCCACCATCAAAGACCGTTCGGCCCGTATTATCGACCTGGTTGCCCCGATCGGCAAAGGCCAGCGTGCGCTGATCGTGGCGCCGCCGCGCACCGGTAAAACCGTGCTGCTGCAGAACATCGCCAAATCGGTCGCTGAGAACCATCCTGAGTGCTATCTGATCGTCCTGCTGATCGATGAGCGCCCGGAAGAGGTGACGGATATGCAGCGCTCGGTGAAGGGGGAGGTCATCTCCTCGACCTTCGACGAGCCCGCAACCCGTCACGTCGCCGTGGCCGAGATGGTGATCGAAAAGGCGAAGCGCCTGGTCGAGCATAAGCGAGATGTTGTGATCCTTCTGGATTCCATCACCAGACTTGGCCGTGCCTTCAACACTGTGGTGCCGTCCTCGGGTAAAGTGCTTACCGGTGGTGTGGATGCCAATGCGCTGCAGCGTCCGAAGCGCTTCTTTGGTGCCGCGCGGAACATCGAAGAAGGTGGCTCGCTGACGATCATCGCGACCGCGCTGATCGATACCGGCTCACGTATGGACGAAGTGATCTTTGAAGAGTTCAAAGGCACCGGCAACGCTGAGATCGTTCTGGACCGCAAGGTTGCCGACAAGCGCATCTTCCCGGCCATGGACATTCTGAAGTCCGGCACCCGGAAAGAGGAGTTGCTGGTTGATCGCAACAACCTGCAGAAGACCTATGTGCTGCGCCGGATTCTGAACCCGATGGGCACCACGGATGCCATCGAGTTCCTGATCTCGAAACTGAAGCAGACGAAATCGAACTCGGAATTTTTCGAGTCAATGAACAGCTGAGGAACCGGGGAATGGACACGATCTATGCCCTGGCGACTGCCCGGGGCAAAGCCGGTGTCGCCGTCATCCGCATCTCAGGGCCCCTCGCATGCGAGGGGCTTTTGCCGTTGGTCGGCAGCTTTGGCGCCCCCAGGGTTGCCGCGCTCCGTCGCCTTCGCCATCAGGGTGAGGTGATCGATCAGGCGCTCGTCCTGCGCTTTACGGCAGAAGCCAGTTTCACCGGCGAAGAGGTGGTCGAACTGCATCTGCACGGCAGTACGGCAATCGTGCGCGCCGTGCTCGATATCCTGGCGCAACTGCCAGGTTTGCGGATGGCCGAAGCCGGAGAGTTTACCCGCCGCGCCCTTGAGAATGGTCGGATGGACCTGGCGCAGGTCGAGGGCCTTGCCGATCTGATTGAGGCGGAAACGGAAGCGCAGCGTCGGCAGGCCATGCGGGTGTTCTCTGGTGCGCTTGGGGATCGGGTCGAAACCTGGCGGTCGCGCATGTTGCGCGCCGCAGCACTGCTTGAAGCAGTCATCGACTTTGCAGATGAAGACGTTCCGGTTGATGTGCGGCCTGAGGTCAGGGATTTGATAACCGTCGTGCTGAGCGAGCTGCGGCAGGAAGCGGACGGCTATAAGGCTGCCGAGCGGATCCGGGATGGCTTTGAAGTTGCTATACTGGGTGCCCCGAATGCCGGGAAATCGACACTGCTCAACCGGCTGGCCGGGCGCGAGGCTGCGCTGACCTCTGAATATGCCGGAACCACACGTGATGTCATTGAGGTTCGCATGGACCTCGGTGGACTGCCTGTGACGCTTCTCGATACCGCAGGGTTGCGAGAGGCCAGCGATCCCGTTGAAGCCATGGGTATCGCCCGGGCCATCGATCGCGCCAGGTCAGCGGATCTGCGGGTCTTTTTGCTGGGCGGTGATGACGACCGCTTCGACCTGGCTCCGGAAGAGGGAGACATCGTCGTTTCAGGAAAAGCAGATGTAGCCCCGGTTAAGGGCTTTTCGGTTTCCGGACGCACCGGAGAGGGTGTTGAGCAACTGGTCTCGATGCTCACCGAGCGCCTTACCGGACTGTCCGCTTCAGCCGCGACGATTACCCGTGCGCGTCACCGTGCGTCAGTCCTGCGCTCCATCGGAGCTTTGGAAACCGCGCTGAAAATGGTAGAAAGCCGAAACCTGAGCGAAGAACTGGCCGCTGAGGCGCTTCGTGTCGCCATTGCTGCAATGGATGATCTTGTCGGTCGGATTGGTGTTGAAGAGCTTTTGGGTGAGATATTCTCGTCCTTCTGCATCGGAAAGTAGGATTGTTTCACATGAAACACTATGATGTGGTCGTGGTTGGCGGCGGACATGCCGGTGTGGAAGCTGCAGATGCTGCTGCGCGCATGGGCGCGGTGACGGCACTCATCTCGCTGAAGCGGGATGGTATAGGTGTTATGTCCTGTAATCCGGCGATCGGAGGCCTGGGTAAGGGCCACCTCGTGCGCGAGGTCGATGCCTTCGACGGCATTATGGCGCGGGCTGGTGATATGGCCGGGATCCAGTATCGTCTGCTCAACCGCCGCAAAGGCCCTGCCGTTCAGGGCCCGCGCATTCAGGCGGATCGAGCACTTTATCGTCAGGCGGTGCAGACACTGCTCAGCCGGCGCCAGGGCCTTGATATCATTGAAGGTGAGGCTGTCAGCTTTGGCCTGGATGGAAACCGGATCACCGGTGTTGAGCTTGCCGATGGTAGCTTTCTTCAGGCAAAGTCCGTCATTCTTACATCTGGTACTTTCCTGAATGGGGTGATCCATGTTGGCCCGGAACGGTCTGCGGGTGGACGAGTGGGTGACCCCGCGTCAGAGCGACTGGCCTCAATGCTGCGGGAAATTGCTCCAGGTCGCGGTCGCCTGAAGACCGGCACTCCGCCCCGATTGGACGGTCGGACGATCGCCTGGGACCGCCTTGAAGTTCAGCAGGGCGATGAAGAGCCGATGATGCTCTCGTTCCTGAACGAGCGGCCATTGGTTCGCCAGATCGCCTGTGGCATTACCCATACCAATGAGCGTACCCACGAGATCGTGCGGGACAACCTCTCGCTCTCCGCAATGTATGGTGGCCATATCGAGGGGGTCGGTCCGCGCTATTGCCCTTCCATCGAAGATAAGATCGTTCGGTTTTCTGAAAAAGACAGCCACCAGGTTTTTCTCGAGCCGGAAGGCCTGAACGATCATACGGTTTATCCGAACGGTATCTCCACCTCACTCCCGGCTCATGTGCAGGAGGCCTATGTGCGCTCAATCAACGGCCTGGAAGAGGTTAAGATACTCCAGGCCGGCTATGCCATTGAGTATGATTACTTTGACCCCTGCGGATTAAGCCGGGGTCTCCAGGTCAACTCGCTGCGTGGCCTGTTCTTTGCCGGGCAGATTAACGGTACCACAGGCTATGAAGAAGCGGCCGCCCAGGGCGTGCTGGCTGGGATGAATGCTGTCCGCTATGCCCGTGAAAAAGACGAAATCGTTCTGCAACGCTCGGACAGCTATATCGGCGTCATGGTGGACGATCTGGTGACCCGTGGGGTCACTGAACCTTACCGCATGTTTACCTCCCGTGCGGAGTATCGTCTGACGCTTCGTGTTGATAACGCGGACCAGCGCCTGACCTCGCTTGGCGTTGAACTGGGTCTGGTGGGCGAGAGCCGGGCCCTGGCTTTTGCCGAGAAAATGGCCCGCCTCGACTCGGGTAAGGCGGCGATGTCGGCGCAGGGCTTCTCTCCGCGAGACCTGGAAGCTGTTGGTATATCGGTCAGCAAAGACGGTGTCCGCCGCACAGCGCTTGAAGTTATGGCCTTTCCTGAAGTGACACGCGCGCAAATTGAAACTCTGGTGCCTGCCGTTTCAGAGATTTCGGGTGCGGATTTCCTGCAACTTCACTCGCAATCGCTTTACGCGGCTTATGAAGACCGCCAGCGCGCACAGGTTGAGATTATGCGTCGTGAAGAGGGACAGATCATTCCGGCAGAGTTCGATTATGACACGGTGTCAGGTCTGTCCAATGAGCTGAAGCTGAAGCTGCAGCGTGCGCGCCCCGAAAGCCTGGCACAGGCGGCGCGAATTGAAGGCATGACACCGGCAGCGATTGCACTCATTCATATTCGGATCAAAATGCTGTCCCGTGCACGCCAGGAGGTCTCCGCTTGACCTGGACTGTTAAGGTTCGGGGCCAATCCCTGACCGCTGAAACCTGCGAACGTCTTGAGACCTTTGAAGCTTTGCTGGCTCGCTGGTCCCCTAAAATCAATTTGGTTTCCAAATCGACTCTTGGGGATATCCGCGAAAGGCATGTGCTGGATTCCATCCAACTTTACGACCATATGCCTGAAACTGCGCTAAAATTTGCAGATTTTGGCAGTGGCGGCGGCCTTCCGGGGATCATTATGGCGATCCTCTCGACGCAGTTTGCGCCTAAGGCACAGCATATTCTGGTAGAGTCAGATCAGCGGAAGGCCACCTTTCTTCGTGAAGCGGCCCGCAGCTGCCAGGTTAACGTGAAGGTCATCAGTGATCGGATTGAGAGTGTCGCACCTCTCAACGCTGAGGTTGTAACGGCCCGTGCCCTCGCGGCCTTGCCTCAACTTTTTGCCTGGATTTCTCCGCATATGGCGCCATCGGCCGTCGCCATCCTGCCAAAGGGTGAGGCGTTCCAATCGGAAGTCGACGCGGCTTTGGAAAAGTGGCAGTTTGACCTTTCAGTGCACAAAAGTGTGACTGAACCCCTGGCGCGCATTCTATGCGTGACCGCATTAAGCAGACGATCATAACCGAGGCGGGAATGAGAATTATCGCGATTGCGAACCAGAAAGGTGGCGTGGGTAAGACCACAACGACCATCAATCTCGGAGCGGCTTTAGCGGAGGCTGGCAAACGCGTACTTCTCATTGATCTTGATCCGCAGGGAAATACCTCTACCGGGGTCGGGATTGAGCCAGAGCAACGGGGCTTTTCCAGCTACGATCTGCTGCTGAGTGGCCGCAAGCCAGTGCCGCTGGAGGTGAAAACCTCGACGGCCTCGTTTTGGGTTGTACCTGCGACAACGGATTTGGCTTCGGCAGATATAGAGCTTCACGCGCATGAAAAGCGCAGCTTCCTGCTAAGCCAGGCTCTTCGCCGTAAAGCATTGATCGAAATGTCTTTCGACTTTGTTTTGATCGATTGCCCGCCCTCACTGAACCTTCTGACTGTTAATGCGATGGTCGCAGCGACATCGGTTTTGGTTCCGCTGCAGGCAGAGTTTTTCGCGCTTGAAGGGCTGTCCCAGCTCATGAGGACGATCCGTGAGATCCGCGCAAAGGCCAATCCCGCCCTGAGGATCGAGGGCGTGGTTTTGACCATGGCCGATATGCGGAACCGTCTGTCGCAGCACGTCGAAGCGGATGTCCGCGCAACCCTTGGTGAAGTAGTCTTTAATGTTGTCATTCCACGCAATGTGCGCATCAGCGAAGCGCCCTCCTACGCAACGACTATTCTGGACTACGACCCCTTATCAAAAGGGGCTCTGGCCTATCGGGCGCTTGCAAGGGAACTGCTGGAACGCCACGATGGACAAAAACGGGGAGAACGGGGATGAGTGAGCGCAGAGCGGAGCGGCGTGGCCTCGGACGCGGGCTTTCAGCCCTGATGGCCGACGTCGGAATGATGGAGCAGTCGACCGGGCGTGGCAGTCATGCGCCCGGCGTGCGCGAAGTTCCCATCGAAAAAGTGCACCCCAACCCGGATCAGCCGCGGCGCATCTTCGATAAAGATGCCCTGGAAGACCTGTCGAACTCGATCCGTGAAAAGGGCGTTCTTCAGCCTTTGCTGGTTCGGGAGGTGAACGGAAGTTTTGAAATTGTTGCGGGTGAGCGTCGCTGGCGCGCATCGCAACTTGCCCGGCTGCACACTCTGCCAGTCATTGTGCGCGAGTATTCTGACACGGAAGTGCTGGAAGTCGCGATCATTGAGAATATTCAGCGAGCGGACCTCAGTGCAGTTGAGGAGGCGCAGGCCTATAAGCAGTTGATCGACCGGTTCGGTCATACGCAGGATAAAGTTGCTGAAAGTCTTGGAAAAAGTCGCAGCTATATTGCGAACTCCCTTCGTCTGCTAAGCCTTCCTGAAGATGTTGTTGAGTTGATTGAGAACGGCTCGCTTTCGTCAGGCCATGCCCGCGCATTGGTGGCGCTGGAGAATGCCTCGACGATGGCGCGGCGCATCGTCGATAAAGGAATGAGCGTCAGGGAAGTCGAACGCCTTGTTCGGGAAGGGAAAACCGGCAAAGGCGAGGCTCGGAAATATGCCGTTCGCTCGGATACCCGTGACGATGATACGGTTGCTTTGGAAGCAGATATCTCCGGAAATCTGGGAATGGCAGTTCGGATCCGGCACGAACCGAACACCGGTGCGGGTACCGTGACGATTGCCTATAATTCACTGGAAGAACTCGACCGGCTCTGCGGACTTCTTTCGCAGATACCGGCCGAAAAATTACACTGACATCAGCGGGACGTCGGTCGCCAGTTCAGCAACCAGAGTGTTGAGGAGCAGGCGACCTTCCAGCGTGGTGCGGATGCCATGCTGGTCAGCGATGACGAACTTTTCGTCAATCATCAGATCCAGCTTCGGCCAGGGGCCACGCGCGATGCCTTCCCGCGCCAGGAGATCCCAGCTCAACCCCTCCCGCACGCGCATGCCCATCATCAGAAGTTCCTCAGCGCGATCCATAGCCGAGAGGGGCGTGCTGAGAAGGTCTCCGCTGCCTTTACGCTCAACAGCGCTGAGCCAGAGCGTGGGCTCACGTATGGCTTCCGTGGCGCGTCTTTGATCCTTAAGGCCAATTCGGCCATGGGCGCCAGGTCCGATCCCGGCATAGCGGCCACCCTGCCAGTACAGGCGGTTGTGGCGCGATTCCTCGCCGGGAATGGCATGATTTGACACTTCATAGGCGAGAAGGCCCGCGCGATCACAGATCTCCTGAGTCGCCATGAACATATCGACTGCGCGGTCTTCGTCGGGCAGCCCCCGCAGTTGTCCTGCGGCAAAGCGGCGGCCAAAGACCGTGCCGTCTTCGATGGTCAGCTGGTACAGTGACAGGTGGCGGCCCCCAAGGCTAAGGGCCTCATGCAACTCTTCGCGCCACTGGTCCAGAGTTTGATTTTGCCGCGCATAGATCAGATCAATATTCACCCGATCAAAGGTTGAATGCGCGATCCCGATGGCTTTTTTTGCTTCTTCAGCACTGTGCATGCGACCCAAAAGCTTCAGATCGGCATCATTAAGAGCCTGAATTCCAAGAGAAACGCGATTTACACCCGCGGCACGGTAACCCGCAAAACGCCCGGCTTCGACGGAGCCGGGGTTGGCCTCCATTGTGATCTCAACATCATTGCTCCAGCGCCAGGCCTTTCGGGCGCTTTCGATGATTGCAGAGACGACCTCCGGATCCATAAGCGAGGGCGTGCCGCCGCCAATAAAGATCGTTTCAAGAATCTCGTCAGGGCATTCCTCAGCAAGACGCTGGATTTCGTTCTGATAGGCCGAAATCCAGCGCTTCTGATCTATATGTGCCACAACATGCGAGTTGAAATCGCAATACGGACATTTCGTCTGACAGTAGGGCCAGTGGATATAGAGGCCAAAGGCCATAGGTCACCTCAGTTCAGATGTGTTTCACGTGAAACATGCCTGGAGCTTTTCAAACGCTCTGGCACGATGGCTTATGCGGTTTTTTTCCCAGCGGTCCATCTCGCCGAAGGTCACATCATAGCCTTCGGGTGTGAAGATGGGGTCATAGCCATGGCCATTACGTCCGAGTCCGGGCCAGACAATTTCTCCGTCCACTTTACCTTCGAAGACCTCATCATGTCCATCGGGCCAGGCCAGGACAAAAGTGCAGACAAACTGAGCCCGCCACGGCTGGGGGCGACCGGATTCCACTAAGCGGTCATAGACTTTGCGCATAGCCATCGCGAAGTCCCGCCCATTTGGTGTTTCGGCCCAATCTGCGGTGTAAACGCCAGGTTCTCCCCCCAGATCATCCACCATCAGCCCTGAATCATCGGAAAGCGCAGGTAATCCGGTCGCGCGGGCCGCTGCATGGGCCTTAATGCGGGCATTGCCTGCAAAGGTCGTCTCGGTTTCGACCGGCTCGGGCAGCCCAAAGTCTGCAGCACCTTTTACGCTGATCTGGCGGTCAGAGAAAAGGGCTGCAATTTCCTCAAGCTTGCCCTTGTTGTGGGTGGCGACGAGCAGTTCCGAGCCGGTAAACTTTCTCATGCTACGGCTGCCTTCTGCGCGGCGACCAGTTGCTGAACGCCGGCCTCCGCCAGGTCCATAAGCCGGTTCATATCATCCCGCGCGAAGGTCGCGCCTTCAGCTGACATCTGGACTTCGACCAGACGCCCGCGGCCGGTCAGAACAAAGTTGCCATCGGTGCCCGCGGCGCTGTCTTCGGCATAATCCAGATCCAGCACCGACTGGCCGGCATAGATCCCACAGGAGACCGCCGCCACATGATCCAGCAACGGGTCCGAGACGATTGCACGGGTCTGCAGCAGACGGTTCGCTGCAAGGCGCAGCGCGACCCAGCCGCCGGTGATGGCTGCGCAGCGGGTGCCGCCATCGGCCTGCAGTACATCGCAGTCAATCACGATCTGACGCTCACCCAGGGCGGCCCGATCGACGCCTGCGCGCAGCGCACGGCCAATCAGGCGCTGGATCTCAACGGTGCGGCCCTGCTGCTTGCCGGTCGCGGCCTCACGGCGGGTGCGCGACCCGGTGGCGCGGGGCAGCATACCGTATTCCGCGGTCACCCAGCCAAGGCCGGTGCCTTTCAGAAACGGCGGCGGGCGGTCTTCAATCGTGGCGGTGCACAGCACATGGGTGTCACCCACCCTGATCAGGCAGGAGCCTTCGGCGTGTTTGACCACACCGGTCTCAATTGAGACCGTCCGCATTTCGTCGAGTTTCCGTCCTGAGGGGCGCATGATCCGTCCTTTCGAAGCACATTCCCCCGGAGTTACTCCTCCACCCCCCCTGAGACAAGGCTGTGCGGGGCAGGGTGCATTGACGCAGCCGCCGGGACTTCCATATTGGAGACGAAAGGCAGGTCCCATGACAGATACACCCAATCCGCTGGCAGAAATGAATGCCCGCTCGCGAGAGGTCTTCCGTCGGGTCGTGGAAGGCTATCTGCAATCGGGCGAACCGGTCGGTTCGCGCACGCTCACCCGCTCGATGTCAGAGAGTGTCTCGGCAGCGACCATCCGCAATGTGATGAATGATCTGGAATATCTGGGTCTGCTCAACAGCCCGCATATTTCCGCAGGACGGGTGCCGACACAGCTTGGGCTGCGGATGTTCGTCGATGGCCTTCTGGAGGTTGAAGAGCTTCAGCATGAGGACCGCGAAAAGCTTGATGCGACCTTTGGCGGCAACAGCCCCGATGTGACGCAGATGCTGGACCGGATCGGGTCCACGCTCTCGCGGATGACGCGCGGGGCCAGCCTTGTGCTGGCGCCAAAGCATGAGGCTGAAATCCGTCATATCGAATTTGTAAGCCTGGGGCCGGATCGCGCACTTGTGGTGCTGGTGCTGGCGGATGGCCATGTGGAGAACCGGGTTTTTGTGCCGCCGAAGGGGATGACCCCATCCGCCATGCGCGAGGCTGCGAATTTCGTGAATGCCTGGGCGGGCGGGCGCAATCTCAGCGATCTGCGCAAGCAGATGCGCGCGGAACTGACCTCCCGGCGGCAGGAGCTGGACGTTCTGGCCGGGCGCCTGGTCGAAAGCGGTCTGGCGCTGTGGGAGGACGCTGGAACGGTGTCAGAGCGGCTGATCGTGCGCGGTCAGGCCAATCTGCTGCCGGAAAGCGACAATTCTGACGATCTGGAGCGGGTTCGCAGTCTTTTTGAGGACCTGGAGCGCAAACAGGACATCGCTGACTTCCTCGATCTGACGGAAAGCGGTGAAGGTGTGCGGATCTTCATCGGTTCAGAAAACAAGCTTTTTTCACTTTCGGGTTCCTCTCTGGTGGTTTCGCCCTATATGAACGCTGAAAGAAAAATCGTGGGTGCGATCGGCGTCATCGGGCCGACCCGGCTGAACTATGGTCGCATTGTCCCGATAGTCGATTACACCGCACAACTGGTCGGACGCGTATTGTCAGATCGAACGAAAGGATGAGGAAAATGCAGGACGAAAAGCTCAACCCTGAAGCTGAAATCGTGGCGGACGGGGCCGAGCAGGAGTTCGGCTACATCGATGCAGCAGAACTCGACGCCCTGAAGGCTGAACGTGATGAGATGCGCGATAAATATATGCGCGCGCTGGCAGATGCCGAAAACTCGCGCCGCCGCGCAGATCGCGACCGCCGTGAGGCGGAGCAATACGGTGGCTCGCGTCTGTCGCGCGATCTGCTTCCGGTGCACGACAACCTGAAACGTGCGCTTGAAGCCCTGGGCGACGAGCAACGCGCCCAGTCGGCGGCTTTCGTCGAAGGTGTAGAGCTGACGCTGCGCGAGCTGCACAGCATTTTCACCAAGCACGGCGTGCGCGTGATTTCTCCGGCTGTGGGCGATGTTTTCGATCCGCAGGAGCATGAGGCGATGTTTGAAGCCCCGGTTCCCGGCACCGTCAAAGGCACCATTCTCCAGGTTATGGGCGACGGCTTCATGCTGCATGACCGTCTGCTGCGCCCGGCCCAGGTGGGTGTCTCGTCCTTCCCGGGCTGAGATCTGCGGACACAAAACGAAAAAGGCCGGCCCCTCGCAGGGCCGGCCTTTTTTATGTCCGGGGCAGCAGGCCGCGCAGTTCATATAGCAGATCAAGCGCCTCTCGCGGGCTCAGATCATCGGGGGCGATCCTGCGCAGCCGGTCTTCCACGACAGAGGCTTTCTCCACCACCACAGGGGCAGGGGGCGGAGCAACCGCCGCCGAAAAGAGCGGCAGATCATCGATCACGGCCTTTTGCCGCCGGGTGCTGCCCTGGCCGCCTTCGCCTTTTTCCAGAGCCTCCAGGACCACGCGGGCGCGCTCCACCACCGTCGCCGGAAGCCCGGCCAGGCGGGCGACCTGGACCCCGTAAGACCGATCCGCCGCGCCTTTCTTGACCTCGTGAAGGAAGATGACCTCTCCCTTCCATTCCCGCACCGAAACGGTGGCGTTTTCAACACCATCCAAGCGCTGCGCCAGCTGCGTCATCTCATGGTAATGGGTGGCGAAAAGCGCACGGCAGCGGTTGGAGCCATGCAGATGCTCCAGCACGGCCCAGGCGATCGACAACCCGTCCCAGGTCGCCGTGCCGCGCCCGATCTCATCAAGGATCACCAGCGCGCGGTCATCGGCCTGGTTCAGAATGCCTGCCGTCTCCACCATCTCGACCATAAAGGTCGAGCGGCCCCGCGCCAGGTCATCCGAGGCACCAACACGGCTGAAAAGCTGGCTCACCAGACCGATCCGCGCTTTGGTCGCCGGAACAAAGGATCCGGCCTGGGCCAGCAGCGCAATCAGCGCATTCTGGCGCAGGAAGGTCGATTTACCCGCCATGTTGGGGCCCGTCAGCAGCCAGATCGCCGGGGTATGCCCGTCCGAGAGTGCGCAGTCATTGGCGACAAAGGCCTCACCCTGGCGCTTCAGCATGCGCTCAACGACCGGATGACGCCCGCCGCTGATCTCAAAGGCGCGGCTGTCATCCACCTCGGGCTCACACCAGTCGAGTTCGGACGCGAGATCCGCAAAGGCGCAGGCCAGGTCAATCTCGGCAAGGCTGGCAGAGGCCAGACCAATCGGCCCGGCACGATCCAGCACAAAGCGCTGCAGGGCGCTGAAGTGGCGCTTTTCGGTCTCCAGCACATGGTTGGCTGCGTTCAGAATGCGGGTCTCCAGCGCGCTCAGCTCGACCGTGGTGAAGCGCACCTGATTGGCGGTGGTCTGCCGGTGGATGAAGCGCTCAGAGAGCGGCGGGGCCATCATGCGCTCGGCATGACGGTCGGTGGTTTCGATGAAATAGCCCAGGACGTTGTTATGCTTGATCTTCAGCGCCTGGATGCCGGTCTCGGTGATGTAATCGGCCTGCATTCCGGCGATGACCCCGCGCCCCTCATCGCGCAGACGGCGGGTCTCATCGAGGTCGGTATCAAAACCTGGCGCGATAAAGCCGCCATCACGGGTCAGAAGCGGCGGTTCGGCCACCAGGGCCGTGCCCAGGTGATCGGTGATCTCTTCATGGCCGTGCAGGGCCAGCACAGCCTGCGCCAGGTTGCGGGGAATACCCTCCTGGCCCAGCAGATCCGAGACATCGGCGGCTTTTTCCAGCCCGCTGCGCAGAGCCGCCAGGTCGCGCGGGCCCCCGCGATCAAGCGCCAGGCGCGAGAGGGCGCGGTCCATATCCGGCACCGCCTTCAGTGCCGCCCGCAGCTTATCGCGCAGACCCGCCGCCCCGCGCAGAAAGCGCACGGCCTCCAGGCGCTCATGGATGACCCGCAGATCGCGCGAGGGGCCTGAGAGGCGGCGCTCCAGAAGGCGCGCACCCGCGGCGGTAACGCTGCGGTCGATGCTGCCCAGAAGTGAGGTCTCACGCCCGCCCTGGGCGCCTTGGGTGATCTCCAGGCTGCGGCGGGTGGCGGCATCGATCTGCATCACGCCGCCAGCGGTCTCCCGCACGGGCGGGCGCAGCAGCGGCAGCTTGCCGCGCTGCGTCAGATCCAGGTAATCCGCCAGCGCCCCCATGGCCGCCAGTTCCGCCCGGTCAAAGGCGCCAAAGCCGTCCAGCGTGGTGACCTTCCACAGCGCCGAAAGCCGCTTCTCAGCCGAGGCCGAGTCAAAGGACGAGCGGGGACGGATCGTCTCTGCCGCACCGCTCTCGGCGACCTGAGAGGCCAGCGCCACATGGGTTTCCGGCAGCAGCACTTCGCGCGGCGCAAGCCGCGCCAGTTCCGGCCCAAGGCGCAGGACCGGGCAGGGCATCACCCGCATCTCCCCGGTCGAAATATCGACCCAGGCCAGTGCGGCCTCATCGCGGACCTCGGCAAAAGCGGCCAGGAAGTTGTTACGCCGCGCTTCCAGAAGACTGTCTTCTGTCAGCGTTCCCGGCGTCACCAGCCGCACAATATCGCGCTTCACCACGGATTTAGAGCCGCGCTTTTTCGCTTCTGCCGGATCTTCCATCTGCTCGGCAATGGCCACCCGGAAGCCCTTGCGGATCAGCGCCAGAAGATAGCCTTCGGCCGCATGGACGGGGACGCCGCACATGGGGATGTCTTCTTCCAGATGCTTGCCGCGCTTCGTCAGCGCAATATCCAGCGCCGCCGCCGCATTGACCGCATCGTCAAAGAACATCTCATAGAAGTCCCCCATGCGGTAAAACAGGATCGCATCCTGGCAGCCGGCTTTGATTTCCAGATATTGTGCCATCATCGGCGTGACGGTAGCGGTCATCAGCATCCCCTTGGTATCCGCGCGACCCTAACCCAGCCGGTGCGGGGGGAAAAGCGTGGCAAATTCATTGCAGCCTCAAGTCCATGAGTGATAAGGACGCAGCAGCGTTCAGAGAGGGTTTTCCATGTCCCGCACCAAGATCACGCCGGAAGAGGCGCTCGCCTATCACCTTGAGCCGCGTCCGGGTAAATACGACATTGTCGCCTCCACTCCTATGGCGACCCAGCGTGATCTCTCGCTCGCCTATAGCCCTGGTGTTGCCGTTCCCGTTCAGGCCATCGCCGACAATCCCGAGACCGCCTATGACTATACGGTTAAGGGCAATATGGTGGCCGTGGTCTCCAACGGCACCTCGATCCTTGGCATGGGCAACCTTGGTGCGCTGGCCTCCAAGCCGGTGATGGAAGGCAAGGCCGTCCTCTTTAAGCGCTTCGCAGACGTCAATGCGATCGATATCGAGCTGGATACCGAAGACGCCGATGAGATCATCCGGGCCGTCAAGCTGATGTCGCCCACCTTCGGCGGCATTAACCTTGAAGATATCAAGGCGCCGGAATGCTTTATCATCGAGCAGCGCCTTAAAGAGATCTGCGATATCCCGGTCTTTCATGATGACCAGCACGGCACGGCGGTGATCTGTGCTGCGGGCCTGATCAATGCGCTGGAGCTTTCGGGCAAGCGTATCCAGGACGTGCGGATCGTTCTGAACGGGGCGGGCGCTGCGGGCATCGCCTGCCTTGAGCTGATCAAATCCATGGGGGCCACCCCCGATAACTGCATCATGTGCGACACCAAGGGCGTGGTCTATCAGGGTCGCACCGAGGGGATGAACCAGTGGAAGTCGGCCCATGCCGCCCGTACGGATCACCGCACCCTCGAAGAGGCGATGCGCGGCGCGGATGTCTTCCTCGGCGTCTCGGCCAAAGGCGCTGTGACCCAGGACATGGTCGCCTCGATGGCGGATAATCCGGTCATTTTTGCGATGGCGAACCCTGATCCGGAAATCACCCCGGAAGAGGCCCATGCCGTTCGGCCGGATGCGATTGTGGCGACCGGGCGTTCGGATTACCCGAACCAGGTCAACAATGTCCTTGGTTTTCCTTATCTTTTCCGGGGCGCGCTGGATATCCATGCCCGTGCCATCAATGATGAGATGAAGATCGCCTGCGCCGAAGCCCTGGCCCGCCTGGCCCGGGAAGATGTGCCGGATGAAGTGGCTATGGCCTATGGCCGCAAACTTTCATTCGGGCGCGATTACATCATCCCGACGCCCTTTGATCCGCGTCTGATCTATGTGATCCCGCCGGCGGTGGCCCGTGCCGGGATGGATACCGGCGTGGCCCGGCGTCCGATCATCGACATGAAGGCCTATGAGCAATCGCTGAAAAGCCGGATGGATCCGACCGCTTCCATCCTTCAGGGGGTGCATGCCCGCGCCAGGCAGGCTCAGGCCCGGATGATCTTCGCTGAAGGCGACGATCCCCGCGTGCTGCGGGCTGCCGTGGCCTATCAGCGTGCAGGCCTTGGCCGTGCCCTGGTGGTCGGCCGTGAGAATGACGTGCGCGAAAAGCTGGAGGCCGCCGGCCTTGCCGATGCGGTGCGCGAGCTGGAGGTGGTGAACGCCGCCAATACCCGCCATCTCGAGGCCTATAAGGACTTCCTTTACAAGCGCCTGCAACGCGATGGCTTTGACCGTCAGGACATCCACCGCCTGGCCGCCCGCGACCGCCATGTCTTCGCGGCGCTGATGCTGCAGCATGGCCATGGGGATGGCCTGGTGACCGGCGCGACCCGGAAATCGGCGCATGTGCTGAACCTCATCAACCATGTCTTCGACGCCAAGGCCGAAGACGGTGCGGTGGGCGTCACGGCACTGCTGCACAAGGGCAAGATCGTGCTGATGGGCGACACCCTGGTGCACGAATGGCCCGAGCCGGAGGACCTTGCGACCATTGCGGAACGTGCTGCCGGCGTGGCGCGCAGCCTTGGGATTGAGCCGCGGGTGGCCTTCGTCTCCTTCTCAAACTTCGGCTATCCGGTCTCAGAGCGCGCGACGAAGATGTACCGCGCCGCTGACGTGCTTGACCGCCGCCGCGTCGATTTTGAGTATGAAGGCGAGATGACCGTTGATGTCGCCCTCAATCCCGATCAGATGAAGCAATATCCCTTCACCCGCCTCTCCGGCCCGGCGAATATCCTGGTCGTGCCGGCGCGTCACTCGGCTTCCATCTCGGTCAAGCTGATGCAGGAGATGGCCGGCGCGACCGTGATCGGCCCGATCCTGACCGGTGTCAAAAAACCGATCCAGCTCTGCTCAACCACGGCGACGGTCAATGACATCGTCAATATGGCTGTCATGGCCGCCTGCAAAATCGGCTGATGTATCAAATACTTAGAAGGGGCGCTCCGGGCGCCCCTTTCTCATTCTCCCCAACGGCTGCCCGGCGTCAGCACCATCTGTGTCACCCCCTGAACCCGTAAAACCGCACCGGGCAGCAAGCCCACGCGTGAGCGGGCATCCTGGCCCAGAGCCTGGTCGATATCTCCCGCCCGCCTGAGAATAGAGATCAGCGCAGGCGAGGTTGCAGCCGTAAAGTGGCTGTCGCCGTCCGAATAGGCCCCGGTCTCCACCAGCGTCACATTGAGCCCCGCCAGAACGGCAGGATCGCGCAGATTGCCAAGGCGGGCGGACTCTCGGGCGATGGTGGCCGAGAGCGCCAGCGCATTGTCGCGCCTTGACGTCATCACCACGAAGGGCTGCGGCAGGGCCCCGATCCGCGCGGCCTGCGATTTGAACACATCAACATCCAGATCCGGCGACATCAGCACCACCCCTGCAAGGCGGCTGCGGATCTGCCGGTTCTGCCCGACCAGGCGCAAAGTCTCCATCGTCAGGGCCGAACCCATCGAATGCGCGACGATCAGGATGCGGTCTGCCCCGGCTGAAGCCACATCCTGCAGCAGCGTCTCAAGCCCGTCCCTGGCAAAAAGCGTTGAATCGCGGTCATAGGCATAAGCCAGCACCGACCCCCGCGAGGGCCAGGAGTAGTGGACAGCCACACCCGGCATCTCAAGGTCATGATAAAGCTGTGCAAATCTATAGAGGCCCTCGGCGAAGGTGTTGTTAAAGCCATGGACAAAGATCACTGCCTCCCGCGTGCCGCGCTGCGAGACGGACATCTCTTTCGCCAGCGCCCTGCGGAAGGCAGCAGAGCCTGGATAGAGGTCGCGGTTCACTGTCACCATATGCTTCCGGGGATCTGCGACGCCGTTTTTTGGCGGCCAGGGCAGGGTGCCTGGCTCTCGTTCAGGCGGAATGGAGACGTCGAACCTGGCGTAGCGGGGCATATAGGTGCGTTGGGCGGACCAGTAATCCCCCTCGCCGTCATCGGCGCGGGTGGTGGCCACGAAAACTTTCTGCACCTCACCGACGCCCTTTGCCTCCGGCATAAAGAGAAGCTGCCCGCGTGGGGCACAGGCCCCCAGCAATACGAACGCACAAATCCCGATCAGACGCAGCACAATCACCTCCGTGAAGATGCGGCATCATGCTGTGAGGGACGGCATGAGGCAATCATCACCTTATGTCATCCCGCGCTGCCGTTTCGTTGAGCCGCCTCCCGGTCCGGCCGGAGGCGTTCGATCTGCGGGGCATCATCAATAAGGCGCCAGACAGGCAGCGGGATTTGTTTCGCCATCACTCAAAGCTGAAGACTGCAGTGAGCGAGGGAAGAGAAAGGCAGGTCCCGAATGCCGGCGTCACCTGTGGGAGTAAAAATCATCGCCCTTTCCGCAGGTAATTTATAGATACATGTTATAGGCATTATTTTGTAATTATGATTATATTGCGATTGAGCGTTAATGAATATAGATCATTCCCCCGGCACATGGCGTGCCGGGAGGCGTGGTCGTCAGCTAATCCGGAAAGCGTCAGGTGCGGCCGAAAAGCCGCTCGATATCGCTGAGGCGCAGCTCAACATAGGTCGGGCGACCGTGGTTGCACTGGCCGGAATGCGGGGTGGCTTCCATTTCCCGCAAAAGCGCGTTCATTTCCTCGGCGCGCATCTGACGGCCCGAGCGCACGGATCCGTGGCAGGCCATCCGGCTGAGGATCGCATCAATCCGGACCTGGAGCGCGGTGGTCGAGCCCTGGTCTGTCAACTCGTCGAGGATATCCCGGATCAGACCCTGGCTGTTCACCTGGCCCAGGATGGCGGGTGTTTCACGCACCGCAATCGCGCTGCCGCCGAAGGCCTCAAGGACCAGGCCCAGCTTTTCCAGCTCTGGCGCAAATTCCAGCAGCATGGCCGCTTCGTCCTGGGCCAGCTCAATAATATCGGGGATCAGCAGGGCCTGGGCGGCGATGCCCTTCACGGCGGCCTGGCGCTTCAGGCGCTCATAGACCAGGCGCTCATGGGCGGCATGCTGGTCCACGATGACCATGCCGGTCTCGGTCTGGGCGATGATGTAATTCTCATGCACCTGCGCCCGCGCAGCCCCTAAGGGGCGGCGGCTCAGATCCTCTGCGACCTCGGGGGAGGGGGCTGGCTCAAACCTGGCGGAAGGCATCTCGGAGAGGCCGGGATCCGGGGCCTGAAAGGCGAAGCTGCTGCGCAAAGCGCCCTGGGAGGGGCGGTCCATCTGCCAGACCCGCGCCGCAGGCGAGGTGGTCCAGGAGGCAGCCCCCGAGAGGGGCGCCTGCGCCGGGGCTTCGGGGCGCATGGCTGACAGGGTCGCCTCGGCAACCGTGTTGGAGCTGCGGTGCCCCTCTGCTGCCAGGGCGTGACGCAGCGCTGAGACGATCAGCCCGCGGGTCAGCGCCGGGTCGCGAAAGCGCACTTCTGATTTCGCGGGGTGTACGTTGACGTCGACAAGCTGCGGATCACAGTCCAGAAACAGCACCGCCCCCGCGTGACGGTCGCGCGACAGCAGATCCTGATAGGCCGCCCGCAGCGCCCCAAACAGCATCCGGTCCAGAACCGGACGGCCATTCACAAAGAGAAACTGCGCCACCGCCGTGCCGCGCGACCAGGTCGGCAAAGCCGCATAGCCGGTCAGGCGCACCCCGTCGCGGGTGGCATCAATCGGCAGCGCATTTTCGGTGAAATCCGCCCCGATGATCCTGGCGAGCCGCCCGCGCAGAGCATCAAAAAGATCGCCCTGTTCGGCATCGGCGCGAAAGATCAGCCGGCCTTCGCCGCCGTCGCTGACATCGCGCAGGGTGAAGCTGACGCCCGGCTCGGCCATGGCAAGCCGCTTCATCACATCCGAGATCGCCATGGCCTCGGCCCGGTCAGAGCGCAGGAATTTCAACCTGGCGGGTGTGGCGTAGAAAAGATCCCGCAACTCTACCACGGTGCCCCGGTTCAGCGCGGCGGGGCGCACAGGCTCCATCCGGCCGCCGGAGACGGTGATGACGGCGGCCTCATTCCCCTCAGCCCGGCTGGTGATCGACAGACGCCCCACCGCGCCCAGACTGGGTAAAGCCTCGCCGCGAAAGCCAAAGGTATGGATATTCAGCAGATCCTGGCCGTCGATCTTGGAGGTGGCATGCCGCGAGAGCGCCAGGGGCAGATCTTCCGGCGTCATGCCGCAGCCGTCATCGATGACCCGGATCAGGGATTTTCCGCCCTGGGCATAGGCCACATCGACCCGCTTTGCGCCCGCATCCAGCGCGTTTTCCACCAGTTCCTTAATGGCCGAGGCCGGGCGCTCCACCACTTCGCCCGCAGCGATGCGGTTGATGGCGGATTCGTCTAACTGCCGGATCACCGGCCGCATCTGAGGGAGGGTCTGGTCCATCCCTCAGATTTAGCAGAAGCCAGAGGGCAGTTCTACTCCTGCTCCAGCCCCACAGGGCGTCCGACGATGATGAACGACAGATCCTTCGCCCGGAAATGCGCTTTCGCCGCAGCCTGCACCTGCGCCAGCGTCACGGCCTCAATATAGCCGTTGCGCTTTGAGGGGTAATCGATCGGCCAGCCCTGCAGCTGCAGGCCCACCAGCGCGCGGGCGATATTGGCATTGCCGTCCCAGCGAAGCGGATAAGAGCCGGTCAGATAACGCTTTGTGGCCTCAAGCTCGTCTTCTGAGATATCCGGCAGCCGCGCCCATTCCGCGCGGATCACCTCAATGGTGTCTTTCACGGTGGCATTGGCGGTCTGAACCTGGCCGGTCAGCAGTTCCGCCTGATCGAGTGAAGAAAACCCCGCGCCGATCCCATAGGTCAGCCCGCGCTTTTCACGCACTTCCGTCATCAGCCGGGTGCCAAAGCGGCCCCCGCCGAGGATTTCAGAGGCGATAAAGGCCGGGAAAAAATCGGGATCGTCGATTTTGATCCCCTCCTGACCAAAGAGGATCACGGCCTGGGGTCCGGGAAACTCTTCCGTCACGACCTGGCCGCTGAGATGAACCTCAGCCGGACCGGGCAGCGCGCCGCCCTTTTCCGGCAGGCCCGAGAGCAGCTTATCCAACAGCACGCCAAGCGCCTCAGCGGTGATATCGCCGGTCGCGGCGATGATCACATTCTCCCGCGTCAGTGCCGCTTTGTGAGCGGCCTTCAGATCCTCCACCGTCAGCGCCTTCACGCTGTCATGGGTGCCCTCCGAGGGGCGGGCATAGACATGGCCTTCAAAGGTGATCTCATTGAAAAGCTTTGCTGCAACCGCACCTGGGTCGCGCTCTTCGGCGGTGAGGTTTGACAAAATCTGCATCCGCACCCGCTCGACCGCCTCTGCGGGGAACGACGGCTCCACCAGCGCGCGGCGCAGCAGATCGATGGCTTTGTCCTGGTTGTCGGTCAGAAACCTTGCGGAAACGCCGACAATTTCACGGGACGGATTAAACGAAAACGAGGCCGCAAGATCATCGCGGGCGGCGGCAAAGCCCTGGCTGTCAAGATCACCGGTGCCCTCTTCCAAAAGCCCGGTCATCAGCGTCACCGCCCCCTCTTTGCCCGAGGGGTCCAGCGTGGCGCCGCCCTTAAAGCGCAGCTCCAGCGCCACAAAGGGGATCTCCTGCGCCTCCACCAGCCAGGCCTTCAGCCCGCCGGGAGAGGTCACCTCTTTCACCGGGACATCGGCGAAAACCGGCAGGGCAATCAGGGCGAAAAATGCTGTCAGTCGCGCGATCATTGCGCAGCCTCCTTTTGCAGCCAGCCGGTGACCGACTGTTTGCGGTCGAGAACTTTCTTTGCCGCGGCCATCACCTGCTCAGGCGTCACCGCCTGCAGAACCTCCGGCCAGGACTGCTGATCCCCCACGGTCAGCCCCGTGGTCAGCGCCGTGCCATAGCGGCGCGCGACGCCCATGGCGCTGTCGCGGGCGTAGATTTCGCTCGCGGTCAGCTGGGCTTTGATGCGGCGAAATTCATCCTCGCCGATGCCGTCTTCGAGAAATTTCGCCAAAGCCGCATCGACAGCGGTCTCGGCCTCTTCCAGCGAGACACCTGGCGCGGGCATGGCATAAACCCCGAAGGTCGTGCCGTCATAGCCGGTCGGATCATAAAAGGCCGAAGCCGAAACCGCGGTTTTGGAATTCACCGTCAGCTCACGTCCCAGCACCGAATTCACCCCGGCCCCGCCCAGAAGCTGCGCCAGAACCACCAGGGCCGCCGCTTCATCCTGGGCACCGCTCTGGCGCGAGGGGGCGATATAATTGCGGATCACATAGGGCTGGCCCACGCGGTCATCCTGCATAATCACCCGCCGTTCCGCGATCTGCGGCGGCTCAAGCGGCCGCTCGCGCCCGGTGATATGCTCAGAGGCCTTGAGCGGGCCGTAATATTCCTTCGCCAGCCGCTCGACTTCAGCCGGGGTGACATCGCCTGCGATGACCACAATGGCATTATCGGGGGCGTAGTGGCGCTTGTAGAAATCCAGCGCCGCCTCGCGGTTCAGCGCCTCCAGCTCATGGCGCCAGCCGATGATGGGGCGGCCATAGGGGTGGTTGAGATAAAGCGTGGCCGACATCTGCTCAGAAAACAGCCCCTCCGGGCTGGCATCAGTGCGGGTGGTGCGCTCTTCCAGAACGACATTGCGCTCAGTCACCACATCGCTTTCGGCGAGGGTCAGATTGACCATGCGGTCGGCTTCCATCCGCATCACCATCTCAAGGCGATCCGCGGCGACGCGCTGGAAATAGGCCGTGAAATCATAGCTGGTGAAGGCGTTATCCGAGCCACCTTCGGCGGCCACAAGCTGCGAGAACGCGCCCGGTGCCATGGTCTTGGTGCCCTTGAACATCAGATGCTCAAGAAAATGCGCCAGCCCGGATTCGCCCGAGCGTTCATCGGCAGAGCCGACCCGATACCACACCATATGAACCACAACCGGGGCGCGGTGATCTTCGATCACCACCACCTGCAACCCGTTGTCGAGCCGGAGTTCGGTGACCTTCTCTTCCGCCTGCGCCACCAGTGGCGCGATGAAAGACAATGCCAGAGCCAGCAATAACCGCATTCCGGGTCTCCTCAGATCAGCCCGGTGCGAGGCTAAATCAGACAGAGGCGGCGTCAAGCGCAGCCGGAGGGCAGAGACGGGATTGTGATCAGATAAAGTGGCTCAGCGACCCGAGCCCTGCGGCGGTGCCGAAGGCGTGCGGGCCTGGGCGGCGCGCCAGCGCTCAAGTTCCTGATAGGACTGGGTGGTCTGACCGCCATAGGCCCGATGATAGGACGAGCGGTTGAAAAGCCGCTCCAGCAGACGCGGGCGTTGCGTTTTGCGGAAGGCCTCATCCTCGGCTGCCAGGGTCTGGCGCACGTTGGGATCAATCCCGTTGCGGCCTGCGGCTGCGACCAGAGCGGCATCGCCGGTGCCTGCGCCAGGTCGGCCACCAAGCGCTACAACCGCATCATCGAGCGGGCGCGGATCCACCAGGTTCGGTGCGCCACGCACCGGCTCGGGCAGGGCGCGCATGTCTGAGGGCATCTCAAGGGGCTTCGTCGGCAGGATCGAGAATTCATCCGGGCCATCGCCGCTGGCCTGAAGACGCATCAGCCGAGGGGCCTCATCTGATCCGCCACAGGCTGAGACCAGCAGCACAGCCGTCAGCACAGCTGCCACCCGCGTTTTCCCTGCCGTCATCGAACTCTCCTGTCCCGATCTTCGCGCTCTCGCCAAGCCTTAACGCATCATGCCGCAGGCGTCACGGCTTCTTTGCTTCCCCGCGCGGGCTGCCGCCTGAAAACAGCACAAGGCCGATAGCCCCGGCGAAAATGGTGATATCGGCGACATTGAAGGAATAGGGATTGCTGAAGCCGCAGCAGGACATGTTCAGAAAATCCGCCACCGCGCCATAGATCAGCCGGTCGATCACATTCCCAAGCGCGCCACCAATCAGAAGGCCGGTGGAAATCTGCACCAGCGGGCGATCCGCCTCGCGTTTGGCCCAGATCCAGACCCAGGCGGAAATGATCAGCGAAATGATAATCAGAACCCAGCGGGTCAGCTCATCCTGGCCGGAAAACAGGCCAAAATTGATGCCCTGGTTCCAGGCCATCCGGAAGTTCAG
This sequence comes from Falsigemmobacter faecalis, assembly GCF_003863335.1. GTDB lineage: Bacteria > Pseudomonadota > Alphaproteobacteria > Rhodobacterales > Rhodobacteraceae > Wagnerdoeblera > Wagnerdoeblera faecalis. The sequence goes on from NZ_RRAZ01000003.1 coordinate 34,050, forward strand.
AAAAGGCGGCCAGACATCAATGCCGCGCACCCGGTCAAGCTCCAGCCCGTGCACCACGGCGAATTTGCTGGCCTGATCGAGAAGAAACACACCCGTGGCGACCAATGCGGCAAGCTTCATGCTGTCTCTTTCCTTTGCAGGCTCCGAAAAACCGGGGGGCGGACCCCCCGGCCGTTTTCACCCGTCAGTGACGGAAGTGGCGCATACCCGTAAACACCATCGCCAGCCCGGCTTCATCTGCCGCCGCGATCACTTCTGCGTCACGCATCGAGCCGCCCGGCTGGATGATCGCCGTAGCCCCCGCCTCAGCAGCGGCCAGCAGACCATCCGCGAAGGGGAAGAAGGCGTCCGAGGCCACGACCGAGCCCACCGTGGTCGGTTGCGCCAGGTTCAGCACTTCGGCCATATCCTGCGATTTGCGCGCCGCAACCCGGGTCGAGTCGAGACGGCTCATCTGACCGGCACCCACGGCGACGGTCGCGCCGTCTTTAACATAGATGATGGCGTTGGATTTCACGTGCTTCGCCACTTTCCAGGCGAAGAGCATATCCGCCAGCTCAGCCTCAGAGGGGGCACGTTTGGTCACAACCTTCAGATCTGCCAGCGAGATCTGACCGACGTCACGGTCCTGCACCAGGAAGCCGCCCGAAACCTGGCGCCAGGCCAGAGCTTTCTCGGTCGCATCCGGCAGCGCGCCGGTGGTCAGCAGACGCAGGTTCTTCTTGGCCGCAAAGATCGCCTTTGCCTCATCGGTCGCATCGGGGGCAATGACGACTTCGGTGAAGATCTCGGCGATTTTCGCAGCCGTTTCACCGTCGAGGGTCTGGTTCAGCGCGATGATGCCGCCGAAAGCCGAGGTGCGGTCGCAGTCGAACGCGCGCTCATAGGCCTCTGCCAGGGTCTCACCCACCGCCACACCGCAGGGGTTCGCGTGCTTCACGATCACACAGGCCGGGTTCGCGCGGTCCAGATCGGCGACCAGCTCAAAGGCGGCATCGGTGTCGTTGATGTTGTTGTAGCTCAGCTCTTTGCCCTGCCACTGCTTCGCGGTGGCCACGCCCGGACGGTTGGTGCCATCGGTGTAGAAAGCGGCCGACTGATGCGGGTTCTCGCCATAGCGCAGGGTCTGCGCCAGACCACCGGCAAAGCTGCGGCGGCGGGGTGCGTCTTCCGCGATCGCACCGGCCATCCAGGTCGAAACGGCGGTGTCATAGGCCGCGGTGCGCGCATAAGCGATCTGCGCCTGACGGGTGCGGAACTTCAGCGAGCTTGCGCCGTCATTCGCAGCCATTTCCGCCAGCAGGGCGGCATAATCTTCCGGATCGGTGACCACGGTGACGAATTTATGGTTCTTCGAGGCTGCACGGATCATCGCCGGACCACCGATATCGATATTCTCGATGCAGTCGTCATAGGACGCGCCTTTGGCGACGGTGGCCTCAAAGGGATAAAGGTTCACGACCAGCAGGTCGATCGGCTCAATGCCGTGGGCGGCCATGGCGACCAGATGCTCATCGTCATCGCGCAGGGCCAGCAGACCGCCATGCACCATCGGATGCAGGGTCTTGACGCGGCCGTCCATCATCTCCGGAAAACCGGTGACATCAGAGACATCGCGTACTTTCAGCCCGGCTGCACGCAGCGCAATCGAGGTGCCGCCGGTCGAGATCAGCTCAACGCCCTGGGCTGCAAGCGCACGCGCAAATTCGATGAGCCCCCCTTTGTCGGATACCGAAATCAGCGCACGGCCAATAGGAACCAGATCAGTCATTTCTCTGTACCTTCTGTCAGACGGGAGGCTCGTCCCGGTCAAGATCGCGGATGGCCAGGGGGGTATCCTGTGCTTTCGCCAAGGTCCAGCCAAGTTCCGCCTGATCTGCGGTGAGTTGCGCAGAAAGGCGGATCTGCAAAGTCGGGCGCGGCTTCAGGCGGCCCTTCTCAAGATAGACCGAGGGCTCAAGCGTCAGCCGCCCGGTGCCGTCATGGCGAAACACCCAGATCTCGCCCGAGCGCAGCACCAGCGAGACCGCCGCGCCGCCCATATCAAGGCGCGCATCCACATCGGGATGCAGGTGAAACCGCAGGCTGAAGGGAATGCCCCCCTCTCCGGCATGAGCGAGAACCTGGGAAAGCCGCGCTTTCATGGCGGCGTCGCGCGCGCCCAGAGTGTCCTGGCCCACCAGAACCCGCCCGTCCTGCGACAGTTCCAGCGCGCGCAGATGCTGCAGGCCGTGGCTGCGCGCCCAGCCGGAATGGCCCGAGATCAGGCTTTGCCCGTCCACGCTCTGAAAAAGCCGTGGCGGCAGGGTCGCGGCGCGGTCTGAGAGGGTCTGTCCCTTCCCAAAGCGCGAGGAGGAAAAGCCCTCAACGACCAGGGTCGAATGGCTGGCCGTTGCACGCCCCGCCCGATGCCAGTCCGGACCAAAGGGCGCTCCCGAACCGCAGGAGACAATGAGGCTCCGCCGCGCTGAGGTCATCTCCAGCGCGAGGGTTGAGGCATGGGCAGTGCTTTCAGCCGCGCCGTCAGGCGGTGAGGCCACATCGACGATCAGCGACGTCCGTCCGCCGCTGAGGCGCGCATAGCCCATGGCGTGGATCATGCTCGGCCCGCGTTTCACCCGCGATCCGGTGAGCGCCAGGTCCAGCCGCCCCTCCAGCCCCCGCCCGCCGCCGTGAAACCTGGCGAGGTTGCCATCCGCATGGCGCAGCGCCCGCAGAGCCGGCGCAATGCGCCCCGCTGTGGTGGTGAGTTCCGGCGGCACAGCCCGGCCCAGATCCTCCAGCGTCATCCGCACCCAGGTCAGAAGCGTGAAGATATCGAGAAGCTCTTCGGGATTGCGCGAGGCGATGGCGCCCTCGGAATCAACGACCGCGCCCGCCTCTGCCATCAACGCCGCAAGCGCGGGGGCGCTCAGGGCTTCCAGCCCGTCGAGCAGAAGCCCGGCCGTTGCCAGCGCGGCCAGGCCTTCAATGCGCGGCAGACCTGGCGGCGCGGTTTTCCAGCGCCGCGCCAGGTAATGCGCCTGGCGGCTGAGGCTGCGCAGTAAAGGCGCGCTCTCGTCGGACATCTGACCCTCGGTCAGCATCTGTCCGTGTGAAATCATCCGCAAAAGCCGCTGCCCGGTGCCCTGGGGGGGCCAGAACGGCCCGCGCCCGAAGCGCGAAATCCAATCGCTGACCCAGGTGCCCGCGAGAGCTCTTGCCGCGGCATCGCCACAGGCGGCCAGGTCGTCGAGCCAGGCAAAGCTCTGTGCGGCTTCTTCAAAAAGCGGACCTGGCGGGGGGATGTCCCAAAGGCTTTGACCATGGGCCTCAACCTCTGATCCGCCAAGCGCGAAGGTGCCGCTGAGGAGTTGCTGCCCCCGCGCCACCAGCCCGATAAAACGCGGCTCAGGCGGAGAGACAAAGCCCGTCGCAACCGGGCCTGCCCCCGCGCGCCAGGTCGCCCAGCGGTCCGCGAGGGGCTGCCGCCTGCCAGTGCCGTTGCCGTCTTTCAGATCCGCCATAGGCCGCTACTTCCCGGATGCCCCGCAATCATAACCGCAGGTTGCGAGGCTGTCACGAGGGGTGCAGACTCTCAGCCGTCTTTCCGGAAGGCTGCGATGAAAAAGCCGTCCATGCCGCCCTCCTGCGCCATGTGATCGGGGCGCAGGCGCAGCCCGCCGCCCTTGGCATCCCAGGCACCGGGCCAGCCCGCAACGGCTTTCTGGTCGCGCTGCAGGTTTTTGTGCCGCGACAGCGCCGAAGCCATCTGCTCTTCGCCCTCTTCCGGCAGCAGTGAGCAGGTGCAGAACACCAGCCGCCCGCCAGGTTTCAGCACGTAAACCGCCTGATCAATCATCTGCGCCTGCAGACGGCTCTGTGCTTTCAGATCCGCGGGATCTTTGATGAAAGGCAGCTCCGGGTGACGACGGATCGTGCCGGTGGCCGAGCAGGGCGCATCAAGCAGCACCGCATCAAACTGGTTCGGAACGCCGTAGGCCAGGGCATCCGCCACCACCTGCTGCGCGCTCAGACCGGTGCGCGCCAGGTTCTCGGCCAGACGCTCCATCCGTTTGGCCGACATATCGAGCGCGGTGACATCGGCCCCGGCTGCGGCCATCTGCATGGTCTTGCCACCAGGTGCCGCGCACATGTCGAGAACCTTCTCGCCAGGCTGCACATCCAGGATCTTTGCGGGCAGGGCGGCTGCGGTATCCTGCACCCACCATTCGCCTTCCGCAAAGCCCGGCAGAGCCGAGACCTGGGCCCCGGCGCTCAGCCGGATCGAGCCGGTGGACAGCAGATCGCCCTCCAGACGTTCCGCCAGTTCCGCCGCGCGGGCCGGATCTTTCGGGGTGATGTCGATCGGCGCGCCCGCCATATGCGCCTCTTCCATGGCGCGAACGGCAGCTTTGCCAAAGCGCTGCACCAGCGGCTGGCGCAGCCACGAAGGCAGGCGCTGCGGCTCAAACCGGAGGTTCGAAGAGGCCACTTTGCGCAGCACCGCATTGACGAAACCCGCCGCCTGAGCCGAGCGGTCATCGCCCCGCGCCAGGTTCACGGCCTCCGAGACGATGCCATGGGCATCCTTCGGGCGCAGCGACAGCTCCGTCGTGGCCAGACGCAGGATGTTCAGCACGAAAAGGCCGGGCCGGCGCTCTGCCTGGCGCGCGATCACCTCATCGCAGCTGTCGATGCGGCGCAGGGTGTCCAGCGCCAGCCGCTGGGCGCGGGCGCGATCCTGCGGCGACAGCTCTTTCAGCGGGTTCTCTGCATCCGACAGGATCTCAGCAATGGTCCGGCCTTTGGCGGTCACTTCCTGTAAAAGTACCACTGCGCCACGGCGGGCTGCCTGACCTTCTGCCATGTTCCTGATCCTTTCGTGAAACACACCTGGCCCGGCCGGTCTTTTCCCGGCAGGGTTTTGGCGCATATAACGCAGCAGACCCTTTAAGGAAATGTCTGAAAGGACGCGGCCCATGAGCGACGACACCCAGGACGGCCCCCGCCCTGACCTTCCCCCCGCCGCGCAGCGTGCGCTGGCCGAAGCGGCTGAACGCCGCCGCCTGGCGCAGGATCTGAACCTGGCGCCTGAACTGGGCGGGCGCAGCGGACCCGAGCCCGTGCGCTACGGCGACTGGGAGAAAAAGGGCCTCGCCGTCGATTTTTAAGCTTTCAGACGCGCCGGATTTCCGGCGCGTTTTTCTTTTGAATTTATTGGAGGGACGCCAGGATTTCTGCTCCGGCCTGCGTCTCAGTGGTATTATGCGGATGGAAACAGCTGACAGTGACCTGGCTCTTGCGGCGGCAGCGGGTGACCGCGCGGCCTTCAGTGCGTTGATTTCACGTCATTACGACCGGATTCATGCCCTGTGCTGGCGGCTGACGGGCACAAAGGCAGAGGCCGAGGATCTGACCCAGGACGTCTGCATGGCCCTGCCGCGCAAGCTCTCGGGCTGGCGCGGTGAGGCAAAGTTTACGACCTGGCTCTACCGCGTGGTGGTCAATGCCGCCCATGACCGCCGCCGCCGTCAGGCGGTGCAGGCAAAGGCGGCGAGCGGCTGGGGCGATTACGAACTCGCCCGCCAGGATGAGATCGCGACGGGCCGCGAGGCCGAGCGCTGGCTTTATGAGGCGATGCGCGCTTTGCCGGGCGATCTGCGCGACACTGTGGCACTCCTCTTTGGCGAAGATCTGAGCCAGGCAGAGGCGGCAGAGGTGCTGGGCATTGGCGAGGGCACGGTGTCCTGGCGGATGTCTGAAGTGAAAAAACGGCTGCGCGACTTCGCGGCCCGGGAGGCGAAGGCATGACAGAGCCCCGCGATGAAATGGACCGCCTGCGCGCTGCCCTGAAGGGGGCGGCCCCGCAGGCTGATGCCGCGCGGCGCGCCGAAATCCTGGCCCGCGCGATGGAGAATTTTGACGCCCTCGCCCAGGATCAGGCCGGGCGGCTGCGTCCTGAGAAGGACCGCCCGCAGTGGGGCGGATTGTTCTCAGGAGTGAAAGATATGTTGAGCCGTCTGACCTCTCGTGCGGCGCTTGCAGCCACGACTTCCGTAGCGGTCCTGGCCCTGGGTGTGACGCTTGTGACCCTGCCGCAGCAGCCCCGGCCCGGTGCCGTTGCGCTGCCTGAGGCCGTGCCTGTCCCGGAGGCTGCCGCTCCGATGGCGGCGCAAAGCGAGATCAGCAACGCCGATGCCATGGCCCTGCCGGCCCCCATTTCGCCCGCGCCGAAGATGGCGAACGGGGGAGGGGCCGCGCCTTCGATGCACCGCATGGCGCGGCCTGCGGCGGGGGCGGCGGCGCAGATGTCTGACGTGGCAGCCCTGCCGCCTGCGGGCTCGGACCGCTTTGCGGAATTTGAGAGCGCAGGCGTGAAGGTGACGGCGGAAGAGCCGGTCTCGACCTTCTCGGTGGATGTCGACACTGCCTCCTGGTCCTGGATCCGGCGCAGCCTGCGCGGCGGGCAGATGCCGGATCCGGCCGCGGTGCGGGTTGAGGAAATGGTGAATTATTTCCCCTATGACTACGCGGCCCCGGCGGCAGAGGCGCCTGAGCCCTTCAGTCTGACTATCGCGCGTTTCGCCAGCCCCTGGGCGGAGGGGAAAGACCTGGTGCGCATTGGTCTGCAGGGAAAACTGCCGCCGCTGGCGGAGCGCCCGGCGCTGAATCTGGTGTTTCTGGTCGATACCTCCGGCTCGATGGAGGGAGAGGACCGTCTGGGGCTTTTGAAAACCTCGCTCTCGCTGCTGCTGGGGCAGCTTCGGCCGGAAGATCAGGTGGCGATCGTGGCCTATGCCGGATCGGCGGGAGAGGTTCTGCCGCCCACCTCTGCGGCGGAGCGCGGGAAGATCCTCGATGCGCTTGGCGCTTTGCAGGCCGGTGGCAGCACTGCGGGGGGGGAGGGGCTGGAGCTTGCGTATCGCCTGGCGGGGCAGATGGCGGGTGACGGGCGGACAGGGCGGGTGCTTCTGGCCACGGACGGCGATTTTAATGTCGGCATCTCTGATCCCGAGGCGCTGAAGACCTATATTAGCGCGAAGCGGGACTCGGGGATTGCGCTGTCGGTTCTGGGCTTTGGGCGCGGCAATTTCGATGATGCGCTGATGCAGGCGCTGGCGCAGAACGGCAATGGCCAGGCCGCCTATATCGACAGCGCGGAAGAGGCCCGCAAAGTCCTGGCGGACCAGGCGGCGGGGGCGCTGTTTACCATCGCGGGGGATGTGAAGATCCAGGTCGAATGGAACCCGGCCCAGGTGGCTGAATACCGGCTGATTGGCTATGAGACCCGGGCCCTCGCCCGCGTGGATTTTGCCGATGACAAAGTGGATGCCGGGGATATTGGCGCGGGTCATCAGGTGACGGCGCTTTATGAGATCACCCCGGTGGGCAGTGCCGCGCGGCTGAGTGAGCCGCTGCGCTATGGGCGCGAGACCCTGGGCGGGGCGGCGGAGGAGGCGGGCTGGCTGAAGCTGCGCTATAAGGCACCGGGCGAGACGGTGAGCCGGTTGATTGAGCGGGCGGTGCCGATGCTTTCAGCAGAGCCGGACCCGGATGCCCGCTTTGCGGCGGCTGTGGCGGGCTTTGGTCAGCTGCTGAGCGGCAGTCGGTTTTTGGGGGCCTGGGGCTACCAGGATGCGGTGGCGCTGGCAGAGGGCGCCAAGGGCGAGGACCGCTTTGGGTACCGCGCGGCGGCGGTGGAGCTGATGCGGCTGGCGGAGGCCCTGGGGAAAAAGTGAAGGGGGACGCGGGGGCGCTGCCCCCGACCCCCGCCGAAGGGGGCAGCGCCCCCTTCGGGAACCCCCGAATACCAAAACGGGGCGCAGATCTCTGCGCCCCGTTGGTCATTTAAGCGGTCTGTTACGAGGCAGGCCGGTCGCGATGGAGGCGCTGTCAGATTTCGACAGGCTCAGCGGTGAGGACTTTGGTCTCCGCGCTGCGGGTGGTGGCGATCTCAATGCGGCGCGGTTTCAGCGCCTCGGGGGTTTCCCGCATCAGATCGATATGCAGCATGCCGTTTTCATGCAGAGCGCCGGTGACCTTCACATGATCGGCGAGCGCGAAGCGGCGCTCAAAGGCGCGGGTGGCGATGCCGCGGTGCAGATAGCTGCGCCCCTCAGGCTCAGCGCCTTTGCGGGCGGTGATATGCAGCGTGCTTTCCTTGACCTCAACCGAGAGCTCATCGGGCGAGAAGCCGGCGACAGCCACCGAGATGCGGTAAGCATTCTCAGCGGTTTTCTCAATGTTATAGGGCGGATAGCTGGTCACGCTATCTGCGCTCAGCGTGCGGTCCATCAGATCGGCGAGGCGGTCAAAGCCGACGGTGGCACGATAGAGCGGAGCAAAATCAATATTACGCATGGTCATCCTCATTGAGCGATGTCAGAGTCAGATGCTCTCCCGATGATGGGCAGAGCGGTCACTGTCCGGACCCGTTGCGGCCTCCGGTGAGGATGATCTGGGAAGCCCCGGGGCGGGTTTCAAGAGGGCAGGTGCAGCGCGAGCAGCCTTGCGTGCAGGGCCGCGCCCGCCGCGAGAACGCCCGAGGGGATGCGGGCCTCGGGGGTGTTGAAGAGCAGCGGTGCGCCGCTGCCGCTGCTGGCGGTGCCGCCTGCGCGCCCGACGATCAGGCTGGCGGCGGCGATGTCCCACTCCCAGGTCGGGCGGAAGCTGGCCATGCTGTCATGGCGCCCCTCTGCCACGAGGCAGAGCCGATAGGCCAGCGAGGGGCGGAAGGCCCGGCGCACATCCGGCAGCCCGCCCGGCCATTGTGCCGGGGTCAGGTTGGGGGTGGCGGTCAGCATGGTGGCGCCATCCGGCTCGCTGCGCTCTGAGGCGGTGATCGGCTGGCCGTTCATCAGGGCCGGGCCATGGGCATGGGCGGTATAGAGCCGCTCCAGCGCGGGCAGATAGACCGCCCCCGAGGTCATGCGGCCCTGGTGGCAGATCCCGGCGGCAATGGCGAAAGTGTCTTCGCCCTGGATGAAGCTGCGGGTGCCATCAATGGGATCGATGATGAAGCAGTCGTCACGGCTCAGGCGGTCGGGGGTATCGGCCGTCTCTTCAGAGAGCCAGCCATAATCGGGCCGCGCCGCGCGCAGCTTTGCGAGCAGCAGATCATTGACCGCGAGATCGGCCTCAGAGACCGGCCCTGCGTCGCCGGGTTTGTCGTAGAATTTCGGCTTATGCCGCCAGTAGCGCAAAGCGAGTTTCCCCGCTTCGCGCAAAGTGTCGCTGAGCAAAGAGAGATCTGCCTCAGGCCCCCGCAAGCGTCATTCCCTCAACCAGAAGGCTTGGCACCACAGCCGAAAGATGGCGTCGCGCGTCATTGGCCGGGATCAGGCGGCCCAGCATATCGATCAGATTTCCGGCGATGGTGCATTCATTGACCGGGCCGGTAATCTCACCGTTTTCAACCCAGTAGCCTGCGGCACCGCGCGAATAATCCCCCGTCGTCGGGTTGATGGTGGAGCCGATCATCGAGGTCACGATCAGCCCGGTGCCCATCTGACGGATCAGATCTTCGCGGCTCACACGGCCTTCCGTCAGGGTCATATTCCCGGCGCTGGGACCGGGCGGGCCACCGGTGCCGCGCGCGGCATTGGCGGTGCTTTCCATCCCCAGTTTGCGCGCGGTCGCAAGATCGAGGATCCAGCTTTCCAGCACACCGTCCCGCACAAAGGCGCGGCGCTGCGTGGCCAGACCCTCACCGTCAAAGGGGCGCGAGCCGGAGATCCGCGGGCGGAAGGGATCTTCAATCAGATCCATTCCCTTGGGCAGAACCTGCTGCCCGAGTTTATCACGCAGAAAGCTGGAGCCGCGGGCAATCGCGGTGCCATTGATCGCCGAGAGCAGATGCCCGATCAGCGAGCCGGAAATCCGCTCATCAAAAAGCACCGGATAGCGCCCGGTCGGCGGGCGCTTGGCCCCCGCACGGGCCAGAGTGCGCTCTGCCGCCAGCAGGCCGATGCTTTCGGGCGAGGGAAGATCCGCCGCCCAGGCGCGGCTTTCGCCGGCATAATCGCGCTCCATCGAGGTGCCGGTGCCGGTGATCGCCACGCAGGAGATCGCGCGGCCCGTGCGGCCGTAACCCCCTGAAAATCCGTTGGTTGCGGCCATATGAAAGGCGCGGCGCGAATAGCTGGCCGAAGAGCTGTCGACCTGGGAAATCCCGGCCACAGCCTGTGCCGCAGCCTCAGCCCGCAGGGCATCTTCCTGCAGCTCTGCCGCCGTGGGGGCAGAGGCCGGGTCGATCATCTGAAGGGCGGCCTGGTTCCAGTGACGGGCCAGCTGCGCGGGATCGGCGAGGCCAGCGGTCGGATCTTCGGGGGCTTCGCGCGCCATGGCGACGGCGCGCTCGGCCATGCCTGCGATCACATCATCGGAAATATCCGAGGCCGAAACCGAGGCCTGGCGGCGCCCGATCAGCACCCGAAGGCCGATGTCAAAGCCCTCGGCGCGTTCGGCCTGTTCCAGCTTGCCGCCGCGAACATCAATGGAGACGGCATCGCCTGCCACCGCCACGGCATCTGCCGTCTCTGCCCCGGCTTTGCGGGCGGCGTCGAGCAGGCGGGCGGTCAGCCCTTCGAGGGTGGCAGGGTCAAAGCGGTTGCCGGACATGGGGCCGTCCTTTCACGTAAAAGCACCCCCGGCGTAGCGCGGGGGATGCTCTGAGGCAAGCGGGCTTACTGCATCGATTGTCCGTTGACGAGGAAGTCACCGGCTTCGGTGATCTCAAGGGTGCTGGTGAGCGAGCCGGGCTTCTCGCCGGCTTTTGAGAACATCGCGAGCATCATCTGAACGCCCATCATCTGATCGGCCGGGATCAGGCCGGTGGCGCTGAGGTTGTCCAGCAGCGCCTGGCTGTCGTTGATCGTCACCGTCAGAGTGCCGGATTTGAAGGCCTCATCGTCATCGGTGGCATTGGGGTTCAGCAGGGCCAGACCGCGCAGCAGCAGATCCGAGGCGCTGGGCTTGTCGCCCGCAGGACCCGCCTGAATGCCGTTCAGGTCGAGATCGAGTTTAATCTCAGAATCGGTCATGCCAAAGCTGCTGGAGGTTGAGCTGAACCGCCCCTCCCCCTTGAAGGGCAGATCGGGCGAGGTGACATCCACCGTGAACTCCACAGCGCCGCTTTTGTTGTTCGACACCCCGTTCAGGCCGGACTTCAAAAGCGCGGTCAGATCGGTCTCAGCTGCCGCTTTCGGGGGCAGGCTGCCCTGGAAATCCGAGGCGATGTCTTTCACATCCAGCGTAAAGCTGCTGCGCTGATCGGCGCCGCCATCGGCTTTCAGCACCATCTTCATATCGGCGGCGATGAAGTTATAGCGCATCTGCTGCGCCTCACCGCTGCCGGTCAGGGTGAAATCCCCGGCAAGCCCGCTCAGGGTGCCGCTGGTGTTCACTGAGCCCGGGGTCTTTGCACCCCCTTCGGTGATCGGCATTTTCTGCGCGAACGACAGGCTGTCGGCTTTGATCTGATAGGCAGGCTCAGCGGCGGTGCCGGTTACGGTCATCAGATAGCCGGTCTGGCTGAGGGTGGTGGTGATGGTCTGGGTCTCATCCTCGACCTTCACGGTGGTCTCGCTGAGCCAGTCGGGAGAGGTGGTGACTTCCACCGCCCCACCGGTTTCCCGCAGCACCATCTCGGGCACGCGGTTGATGATCTTCACATCGTCAGCCGACATGTTGAAGGTCACATCCTTCGCCACCAGCCGGTCACCGCTGCGCACCAGATCCCCGGCCGCCAGCTCATAGCCCATATCCGCGCTGACCGCCTGCCAGTTCTTCCACAGCTCATCGGCACTGATCTGTGCAAAAGCCGGAGCAGAGAGGAGAACGAAAGCACCGGTAAACACACTCTGACGCATTAAGGACATTCTGAAACCTTTCAGGCCACTGGGGGCAATTTTCCGGCGAAATCATTTCAGCCGCCCCGGCAGCGGTCAAGCCTTTCGGCTTTTGCTTGCGGCGGGGCGGCAGGGCTGCCTAACCTTGGCAGCAAAGCGACAGCAGGGAATAAAGACGATGGAGCTGAAGGGTAAACTGGTCGTGATCACCGGCGCGGCACGGGGGATCGGGGCCGCCGCCGCGCGGGAGTTCGCCGCAAAGGGCGCCAGGCTGGCGCTGATCTCGCGCTCAGCCGATGCGCTGCAGAGCCTGGCCGCAGAGACCGGCGGTCTGGCGCTGCCCTGTGATGTGGCCGATGCGCCCGCGCTGAAAGCGGCGATCGCGCAGGCTGAGGCCGCTTTTGGCCCGGCAGAGGTGCTGATCAACAATGCCGGGGTGATCGGTCCGGTGGCGCGGATCACCGATGGTTCGCCTGAGGATTTCAACCAGACGCTCGCGATCAATATCTGCGGGGTTTATAACGGCATGCAGGCGGTGCTGCCGGGCATGATCGCCCGGGGCAGAGGGGTGATCCTGACCGTCGGCTCAGGGGCGGCCTATAACCCGCTGGAGGGCTGGGCGGCCTATTGCGCGTCCAAGGCCGGGGCTTTCATGCTGACCCGCGCCGCCCATCTTGAGGCGGGTCCCGCCGGTGTGCGGGTGCTCTCGCTGTCGCCCGGAACCGTGGCCACCGATATGCAGCGCGCCATTAAGGCCAGCGGCATCAATCCGGTCAGCCAGCTGGACTGGTCAGCTCATGTGCCGCCCGAATGGCCCGCAAAGACCCTGGTGTGGATGTGCGGCGCCGAAGCCACCCGCTTTGACGGCGCAGAGGTTTCGCTGCGCGACGATGAGATCCGCCGCGCCGTGGGGCTGATCGCGTGATCCGCGTCGCGGATGAGGGCGGGCTGCGCCTCCTGACCCTTGCGCGGCCCGATAAGGCGAATTCGCTGACGTCTGAGATGCTGATTGCGCTGCGCGACGCGGTGCGGGGGGCAGCAGAGGCCGGGGCAAAGGCGCTGATCCTGACCGGAGAGGGCAAAGTCTTTTCCGCCGGGGCCGATCTCGAGGAGGCAAAGGCCGGGCTGGCCGTTTCTCCCCTCTGGGAGGAAGTGTCGGGGGCCATTGCCGCCTTTCCGGGCCTCAGCATCGCGGCGCTGAACGGCACGCTTGCGGGCGGGGCCAATGGCATGGCACTGGCCTGTGATATCCGTCTGGGCGTGCCGGGGATGTCGGTGTTTTATCCGGTGATGAAGCTGGGCTATCTGCCCCAACCCTCAGATCCGGCGCGGCTGCGCGCGCTGGTGGGGCCCTCGCGGGCGAAGATGGTGCTGGTCTGCGGCGAGAAAATCCCCGCTGAGGAGGCGCTGGCCTGGGGGCTTCTGGACCGCCTCGTCGCCCGAGAGGCGCTTTTGGACGCCGCAAAGGCGCTCGCTGCGCCGGTGCTGGAGGGGAAACCCGGTCATGCTGCGGCGATTGCCGCCATGATCCCGGGCTGAAAAGGCTTGCGCGGGGGGCAGGCGGGGATTATCGCCTCAGCCGTTTGCCCCCTGACCCAAAGGAAGAGCCCGATGACTGCGGATGATCGTCTGATTGTGGCGCTGGATGTGCCCAACGCGCTTGCGGGCCTTGAGCTGGCCGAAAAGATCGGTGATGCGGCCTCCTTCTATAAGATCGGCCTTGGCATGCTGACCGGTGGCGGTCTGGCGCTGGCCAATGAGCTGAAGCAGGAGCATGGCAAGCGCATCTTCCTCGATATGAAGCTCTTTGACATCGGCGCAACGGTTGAGGCGGCGGTGCGCGGTCTGGTGCAGTTCGATCTCGACTTCCTGACGGTGCATGGCGATCCGCAGGTGGTGCGGGCGGCGGCCGAAGGCCGTAAGGGCAGCGCGACGAAGATCCTGGCTGTCACCGTGCTGACCTCGCTTGACCGGGCGGATCTCGACAACAATCTGATCGTTCCGGGCGATATTCGTGAGATCACCCTGGAGCGTGCGGCCCGTGCGCTGGAAGCCGGGGCGGATGGCGTGATCGCCTCGCCCCAGGAGGCCGCGCTGATCCGCGCGCTGCCCGAAGCGGCAGGCAAGCTGATCGTGACGCCGGGTGTGCGCCCGACCGGGGCAGAGTTGGGCGATCAGAAGCGCATCGCCACGCCTGCGCAGGCGATCTCTGACGGGGCTGATCATATCGTCGTTGGCCGTCCGGTCTGGAAAGCGGCAGATCCGCGCCAGGCCGTTCTGGCGATCAACGCCGAACTGGCGGCGCTGAAGCGCTGAGGTGCTGAAGCGTCAGGGGGGGCCTTCGGGCCCCCTTTTCGTCAGAGGCAGCTGTTGCGCGAATAGACCGTCCCGGCATCCTGCTTCAGGATCCAGCCTGAGAGTGCGGCGGTGCTGACGCTGCACCAGAGCCGCCCTTCGGCATCGCTGTCGCAAAGGCTGACATCAAAGCAGGTGCCGGCCTCTGCCTGGCCGACCACGCCTGAGCCGCTGGTGCCGGCGATGTCGCGCAGGTTCATCCGCGTCAGGGTCTGCAGCTGCCCGCCCGGAGGGGCGTCGATGTCTTCCTCCGCGGCACAGCTGCGCCCGCCCGCATAGGTCCGGCAGTTGCCAGGGGGCGCGGTTTCTTCGGGCATCTCGGCGGAGGGCGGGGTGGTCTCGTCCCCGCTTTCGGCAAAAGCCGGAGCCAGGTCTTCGCCGGTGGTCAGGCCGGTGCGCGGATCGGCGATGCCTTTGGGCCCGGATGTATGCTCCATCCGCAGGGCGACGCCATTGCGCAGGGTGCCACGGTACAGCCCCTCGGCCTCGCGCGCCATCTGCCCGACCAGATCGACCCCTTCGAGGGTCGAGTAAAAGACGATCTCGCCGCCCTCATCATTCAGCGCATAGCCGGTGATGCGGCCGATATCGGGACCGCAGTCGGCCTCGCCGCGGTCGACGAAAAAGATGCCGTCATCGATCATTTCGGGGACCAGGGTGACGGTGCATCCGCCCGTTTCCGCCAGAAGCTCCCATGTGCCGCCCGCCGCCAGCGCAGGCGCGCTCATCAGGGACATCGCGAAGAGGCAGGGCATCAGGCGCATGGTGTCAGTCCTCGTTGATATCGCGGCGAATGATCTTCACATCGCGCTCTGCCACGCCAAAGACATAGCGCAGCGCCGCCCAGGCCACCGCTGAAAGCAGAGCAAAGATCACCAGGGTTAACGCAGTATGCGTCCCCGCGATCCCAAGCGCAGCCAGTCCCCCGGTCAGGACGGCCCCCGCCGCAAAGCCGAGAAAGAAATAGCCAGGCACTGCGAGTTCCAGCCCGGCCAGCACCAGCCCGCCCAATACCCAGAGCCACCAGGCGCTCAGCATCAGCCCCGTCCCTTCAGCAGTTTGAACGCATCGCCAAAGGCCGAAATGGCATCGGCGGGCAGAATGATGGTCTGTTTTCCGGCCCCTTTGGCCACTTCGCCAAGCGCTTCGACCTGTTTCAGGGCGACCTGATACTGCGCGGCTTCGAGCCCGTTTTCGCGGATCGCGGCGGCCACCACGCCGGTGGCATAGGCCTCGGCATCGGCGCTGATGCGGCGGGCCTTGGCCTGCTGCTCGGCGGCGTAAAGATCGGCATCGGCGCGCAGCTCGACCGCGCGTTTCAGCCCCTCGGCCTCGGTCACCTGGGCGCGGCGCGCGCGCTCAGCATTGAGCTGCTGCAGCATGGCCGAACGGGTGGCATCATCAAGATTGACGTCCAGAAGCTCAGCCCGCGTCACCTCAATGCCCCAGTCGTCGACCACGCTTGCAAGACTGGAATGGATTTTTGCCATCAGCCGCGCGCGGTTCGACTGCACCTCATCAAGGTCCATCATCCCGATCTCCGCGCGCACGACACCGGCGACCGTGGTGGTGATCGCCCCGTCGATATCGCGGATCCGGTAGACGGTCTTTTCCGGCTCGATGATGCGGTAGAAGACCGAAGTTTCCACCTGGACCAGCACGTTATCGGCGGTGATCGCATCCTGGCGTGAAACCGGCAACTGCCGCTCAAGGATTGAGATTTTATGCGCCACGCGGTCGAGGAAAGGGGTGATGACATTCAGCCCCGGCCCCAGAACTTTGTGCAGCCTGCCGAAGCGCTCAATCACGAATTTATCGGCCTGGGGCACGATGCGGATCGTGAGCCGCGCCACGAAGAGCAGAAGGACCGCAAGGACGATCCAGACCAGGTTTCTGCCAATGAACTCTTCCATGCCGCGCACTTTCTGACTGCATCTCTTCGGGCAGTCTGACGCGGGCCGGGCTTTGGGTCAAACCTTCAGCGCAGACGGCGCAGGTAAATATACCAGGCCCCCGCACCGCCATGCTTGAGATGCGCCTGAGAGGCCTGGAGCACGATATGCCTGAGCGGCGGCAGCGCCAGCCAATGCGGCAGCTGATGGCGCAGCGCCCCGATGCGTGAGGGGATCGGGCCGCCGTCATCGCGGTCCTTGCCCTTGCCGGTGATGACCAGCGCCAGACGTTTGCCATCGCTTTGTGCGTTCATCAAAAAGCGGATCAGCTCGGGATGCGCCTCCGAAAGGGTCAGCCCGTGCAGATCGAGCCGCGCCTCGGGGCTGACCTTGCCGCGGGTCATGGATTTATGCGTGCCCGCATCCATGCGCATCGGTGCAGCGGCCAGGGCCTCGGCGGGCGTGGGGGCCAGATCGACCTTTGTGGCAGAAGGGCGCGCCTTAGTGCCCAGCCGCAGAGAGGCCGGAAGCCGGAAAGGCTGCGGCTTCGGCAGGGGCGGCGGGATCAGCGGGCGGCCCGAGACCTCCGGCGCAGCGGCAGGTTCCGGCGGCTCGGGGGCTTTGCGGGTCTTGTGCATCGGCTCAGCGGTGCGGGCGACCTTGTCCCAGAGCTCGCGCTCATCGGGGCGCAGGGTGCGGCGGCGGGCCATGGCTCAGTCTCCCGCCATCAGCTGCTCAATCGGCAGCAAAGTGATCATCCGGCCGGGGTCTTTGATGCGCCCTGCCGCTTCACCGGCAGGAGCGCCGGTGCCGTAGAAAATATCCGCGCGCTGCGCGCCTTTGATGGCGGTGCCGGTGTCCTGGGCGATCATCAGCCGGTTCATCGGAGCGGCCCCGCCTTTCTCCATCCAGACCGGCGCGCCCAGCGGCGTATACTCCGGGTCCACCGCAAGCGTGCGCAGCGTGGTGACGCTGCGGCCCATGGCCCCGATCGGGCCGCGATGGGCCGCCAGATCCGGCAGTTTGCGAAAGAACACAAACGAAGGGTTATGGCGCAGCAGCTGCAGTCCCGGCCCCGGATTGGCCCGCACCCAGGCCTTGATGCCCTGGGCCGAGACCTGATGCGCAGCCATGGCCCCGCGGCGGATCAGCTCGGCCCCGATGGAGCGGTAGGGGTGGTTGTTCTTGGCGGCAAAGCCCAGGCGCAGGACTGAGCCATCGCTCATCTTGATGCGGCCTGAGCCCTGGATCTGCAGAAAGAAAGCCTCAACCGGATCGTCGAGCCAGGCCAGTTCCAGCCCGCGGCCCCGCAGCAGCCCGCGGTCTTCGATCACATCGCGGCTGTGCCAAATCCCTTTGCCGTCAAACTCAGGCGGGCGGGCGTAAACCGGCCAGGCGAAGCGCGGGGTGCGGATGGGAGAGCCGCTCAGTTCCGGCTCATAGTAGCCGGTAAACAGGGCGGGCGGCTCTCCGGTCAGCACCGGGCGAAAGAACATCTCAAAGAAAGCGCGGGCATCGGTGGCGTCCCGCGCCAAAGCGCAAAGGGGCGCCCAGTCAGGCGCCCGCATCAGATCACAGGTCTCGGTGAATACCGCCAGAGCCTCAGTGTGATCATCCTCAGCCCAGCCGGGAAGATCATCAAAGCTCACGGTTTGGGCCGCAGCGCCGCTCATCGCAAGGCTGAGGCCGAAGACCGCGGCGGAGGCCAGAGCCCGCACCCGCGCAAACTCACTCTCCGGTGGCGACCAGCTGCCAGTTCGGATCATCGCTGCCAAGGCGGCGGGCAAAGGTCCAGACATCGCGCTGGCGTTTCACCTCGGTCGGGCTGCCCTCAACGACTTCGCCCAGACGGTTGCGCACCACAGAGGTGAGCTCCGCGACAAAGCGCACGGTGATCTCGGCGTCCTGGGTGGCAGGATTGAAGGTCGCATCCTGCAGCGTCAGCTCGCGCATACCGATGAAGGTGGCGTCAATCGAAAGGCCCTCACGCTCGCGCGCATCGACGACCGACTGGAAGCTGTCGTAGACCTCTTTGGAGAGAAAGGGGACAATCTCATCCATCCGGCCTTTCTCAAAGGCCATCAGGATCCATTCATAGGCACCCCGGGCACCATTGAGGAATTCGGTCGCAGAGAAGTCCGCCTCGGCCTTTTTCATCGCGGTGAGCGCAGTGGCGGCAGAGGAGCCTGCGGGGACGTGGTCAACGATGTCGTGATCGGGGCCGCCCTCAATGACGCGCAGGTCGCGGCGCGCCGGTTCCGCATCGGGCTCAGCCGGAGTGCCGATCGGTTTTTTGGGGCGTTCAAAGCCGTCACGGGTCCCGAGAACCGATTTCAGCTTGAGGATCAGGAACACGGCAATCGCGCCCAGGACCAGAAGTTGGATCAATGCAGAGTTCATGGGGCCTCGGTTGGGGTATCGCCTCCGGTCTCAGGTCCTGAAATCGGGGGCGAGGGGTTGGTCTTACAGCGGTTGTTCCCATATGTAGGGGACGCCCCCCCGCAAGTCCACCTGCGGCTCGGGAAAACTGACATGAAAGGCCTGTCTTTGCGCGTTTTGCTGCCCCTCCTTCTGTGGCCCCTTGCCGAAATCTTTCTCTTTGTGATTGCCGGAGATCTGTTGGGTTTCTGGCCGACAGTGCTGTGGCTTGTGGCGGCGCTGCTGATCGGCTCGTCGATGATGCGCTCTGTGGGGCGGCCCCCCAATGCGGGGGCTGCGGGGGTGATGCGCGGCTTTGTGGGGCTGCTGCTCTTTTTGCCGGGCTTTCTGTCGGATTTTGTCGCGCTCCTGCTGCTGCTGCCGCCGGTGCGCCGCCTGATCGGGGGCTGGATCGTCAGCCGCCTCATGGCCGGACAGAGCCGGGTCTTTACCTTTCGCGGCTTTGAGCGCGGTCCGGGCCCTGGTCCCCGCACCGCGGCGCCGGGGGCTGCGGCCGAGGGCGATATCATCGACGGAGAGGCCACCGAGATCCGCAGCGCAGCGCCTCCGCTGCCCGGGCAGGGTGGGCGGTCGGGCTGGCATCAGCCGGACTGACAGGAACGTGAGGGGGCGATTTTTCGCCCCCTTTGCTTTGCAGCCCCTGGAAAGCTTGACTCTTTCGCGCTTTCCGGCCTATGGCTGACCCCAAATCCGGAATGAGTGAACATTCCGGTCCCATGGCCTTCGGCCGGGATCGCCATCCGCCAGCGCGTTGCGCCCGTGGGTGCGTTACCGCTTTGGTCCCTGGGAATTTGTGATCCGCGTGCCACGAAGGAGGCCCCGCATGTTCGAGAATCTCTCAGAGCGCCTTGGCGGCGTATTCGAGCGACTGTCGCG
The DNA here is from genome assembly GCF_003863335.1 of Falsigemmobacter faecalis. Lineage (GTDB taxonomy): Bacteria > Pseudomonadota > Alphaproteobacteria > Rhodobacterales > Rhodobacteraceae > Wagnerdoeblera > Wagnerdoeblera faecalis. The sequence goes on from NZ_RRAZ01000003.1 coordinate 53,443, forward strand.
TCAGGGTGCCCTGAACGAGGCCGATGTCATCACCGCACTGCGCGAAGTTCGTGTGGCCCTGCTGGAGGCGGACGTCTCGCTGGCCGTCACGCGTGACTTCATCAAAGCGGTGCAGAAAAAGGCGACGGGTCAGGTTGTTACCAAATCGGTGACCCCCGGTCAGCAGGTCATCAAGATCGTCCACGACGAGCTGGTGGCGATGCTGCAGGGCGATGGCCCGACCGAGAAGCTGAAGATCGACAACCCGCCCGCACCGATCCTGATGGTCGGTCTGCAGGGCTCGGGTAAGACCACCACTTCGGGCAAGCTGGCCCGCCGTCTGAAAGAGCGTGAGGGCAAGAAAGTCCTGCTCGCCTCGCTGGATACCCAGCGTCCGGCCGCGATGGAGCAGCTGGCGATTCTGGCCACGCAGATCGGCGTCGACAGCCTGCCGATCGTGGCGGGTGAGTCGGCCGTGCAGATCGCAAAGCGCGCCAAACAGCAGGCGACGCTGGGCGGCTATGACGTTTACATCCTCGACACCGCGGGCCGTCTGCAGATCGACGTTGCCCTGATGGATGAGGTGGCGCAGGTCAGCCAGGTCGCGCAGCCGCGCGAAACCCTGCTGGTCGTCGACGGCCTGACCGGTCAGGTCGCCGTGGAAGTGGCCCAGGAATTCGACGCCAAAGTCGGCATCACCGGCGTTGTGCTGACCCGGATGGACGGCGATGGCCGTGGCGGTGCGGCGCTGTCGATGCGCGCTGTGACCGGCAAGCCGATCCGCTTTGTCGGTCTGGGTGAGAAGTCTGAAGCCCTGGAAGTCTTTGACGCAGAGCGCGTTGCAGGCCGTATCCTTGGCATGGGCGACATCGTTGCCCTGGTGGAAAAAGCCCGCGAGACCTTTGAGGCCGAGCAGGCAGAGCGCATGGCGAAGCGTTTCGCCAAGGGTCTGTTCAACCTGAACGACATGAAAATGCAGCTCGAACAGATGATGAAAATGGGCGGCATGCAGGGCGTCATGGGCATGCTGCCGGGCATGGGCAAAATGGCCAAAGCGGCGGAAGGTGCCGGCTTTGACGACACCATGCTCAAGCGCCAGGTCGCTCTCATCAACTCGATGACCAAAAAAGAGCGCGCCAATCCCGATCTGCTGCAGGCGGGCCGCAAAAAGCGGATCGCGGCCGGTGCCGGCCTTGATGTGGCTGAACTCAACCGTCTTTTGAAAATGCACCGTCAGATGGCGGATGTGATGAAGAAGATGGGCAAGGGTGGCATGATGAAACAGGCCATCAAAATGATGATGTCCAAAAAGGGCATGCCTGACCCGTCGAAAATGAGCCCCGATCAGCTGGCAGAGCTGTCGAAGGGCATGCAGGAAGGCATGAATATGCCGGGTCTCGGCGGTATGGGCGGCGGTATGCCTGGCCTGCCGCGCGGCATGTCGCTGCCTTCGGGCCTTTCGGGGCTGATGAAGCGCAAATGATCACCCTCGCCAACACCCCTGTGCTGGAGACGGAACGTCTGATCCTGCGGGCACCGCAGGCGGATGATTTCGCGCCCTACGTTGCCTTTATGGCGGGCGATCGCGGCGGGTTTGTTGGGGGGCCGCTGGCGGCGGATCTGGCCTGGCGCGGCTTTGGCCATATCATCGGCCATTGGGTGATGCGCGGTTACGGCTTCTTTGTGATCACGGATAAGGCCTCGGGCCGGGCGATCGGCACCGTTGGTCCCTGGTGCCCCGAGGGCTGGCCGGAGCCGGAAATCGGCTGGACGCTCTGGGATCCGGCGTTTGAAGGCAAAGGCATCGCCCGCGAAGCGGCTGAAGCAGCCCGTGCCTTCGTCTATGGCCAGCTTGGCTGGAGCACGGCGATCAGCCTGATTGCGCCCGATAATGCCCCCTCTGCTGCGCTGGCGCGCCGGATGGGTGCGCGCCCGGACGGGCAGTTTGAGCTGCGCGGCACTGTGGTCGATATCTGGCGTCATCCGTCAGCCGATCAGCTGGCCGATGGCAGCCCCGAGGCTTACGCATGACCCAGGGAGGGGCCCCTATGACCGACGCCGTCAGCCGTGCCGCAGAGATTTTGCGGACGCATCGTGAATCCATCGACCGGCTCGATGCCGTTCTGGTCTTCACTCTGGCGGAGCGGTTCAAGCACACCCAGGCCGTGGGGAAACTGAAGGCTGAACACGCGCTTCCCCCCTCGGACCCCTCGCGCGAAGCGCGTCAGATCGAGCGTCTGGAACGGCTGGCCAAAGAGGCCGATCTGGACCCCGAATTCGCCAAGAAGTTCCTGGCGTTCATCATCTCGGAAGTCATCCGGCATCACGAGACCTTTCAACAGTAATCCGGTGTTGCCGGTCCTAACATCCTTAAGGAGATACCCTCATGTCCATGAAAATCCGTCTCGCCCGTGGTGGTTCGAAAAAGCGTCCGCACTACGCAATCGTTGCTGCTGACGCTCGCATGCCGCGCGACGGCCGCTTCATCGAGAAGCTGGGCACCTACAACCCGCTGCTGGCAAAAGACGCAGAAGACCGCGTCAAACTGAACGTTGAGCGCGTTCAGTACTGGCTGTCGCAGGGCGCACAGCCGACCGACCGCGTTGCACGCTTCCTGGAAGCTGCAGGCCTGAAAACCAAAGCTGTTCGCAACAACCCGAAATCGGCTGTTCCGGGCAAAAAAGCCACCGCACGCGCTGCTGAAAAAGCTGCAAAAGCGGAAGCTGCTGCTGAATAATGATCCCTGCGGATCAGTGATATCTGCCGGGTGCCTTCGGGCGCCCGGCTTTCTGCTTTCTGAGGACAGGACAAATGGCCGGATCGGATCGGATTTGCGTCGGCGCCATCGGGGGCGCCTTTGGTGTCAAAGGCGAAGTGCGCCTGAAAAGCTTTTGCGCGGACCCCGCCGCGATCGCGGATTACGCGCCGCTCTACTCGGAAGACGGCAAGCGGGAGTTTGACCTGGTTCTGACCGGCATTCTCAACAATGGCCTCTCCGCCCGGATGAGCGGGATCACCACCCGCGATCAGGCCGAGGCCGCCCGTGGCCTTCGTCTCTTTGCGGATCGCTCGCGGCTGCCTTCGCTGCCGGATGACGAGTTCTATCACACCGATCTGATCGGTCTGACGGTGCTTGATACCGGCGGCACGGAGCTTGGCAAGGTGAAGGCTGTGCTGAATCACGGCGCGTCCGACCTGCTGGAGATCATGGGCCCGGGGATGAAATCGCCGATGCTGCTGCCCTTCACCCTGGCCGTGGTGCCGACGGTGGATCTGGCCGGTGGCCGGATGATCGTCGACCCGCCGGAAGAGGTCTGAGCCTCAGAGCATCGCTGCGGCGCGCGAGTGCCGCAGCAGGATGCCGTATTGATCTGCGGCCTTTTGCTCATCCAGCACCGAATGCCCGTAATTCGCGGGCCGCCATTTCTCGCCGTTGAAATTCTTCCAGTCGCGCTGCGTTTCAGCCCAGCGGTGCAGCACAGTCTCGCACTGCAGGCGCAGAGCGGGATCTGCCAGGCGCGGATCGGTGGAAAGCGCAAAGGTTTCCAGTCCCAGGTCTCCCCAGTCCTTCGCATGATTGGCCAGCGGACCAGAGCGCTGGCTGCGGTTGCCGGTGCCCTTTTTCATGCTGCGCATCCAGGTCTTATGACCCCGATGCCGGGCGGCGATGTTTTGCGACACGCCAATGCGGATGCCGCGCACCGGCCAAAGCACCTCGCAGTAAATACCGTGAAGTTTTGGCAAGGCCGCTTCCGGGCTGTGACCCTGTTGCCAGGACATGTCAAAGCGGATGCCTTCGATGATCATCGCGAGTCCCTTCGGGCGAAGTGCGCTCCCGAGCATCCTGCTCTGTTGTGGCCTGATTATGGCGCAGCGGGAGGTTTTAGCGCAGGGCGCGGCCTTTGATGATCGCATCGGCTCCGAATTTCGCTCGGATGCGGTCGGCGGCCCGCTCGGCCGCGGCGCGGCGGGCGGCGTCGGGATCCAGCAGATCGCCCGCAGGATCGCGGCCCGATGCCGTGGTAAGATCCGAGATCCCCACGCCCAGCAGCCGGAAGGGCGCTTTGGGGGCCAGTTCGCGCAGCAGATCTTCCGCCACCCGCCAGATGGCATCGGCGAGCTGCGCAGGCTCGCGCAGGCTGCGGCGGCGGGTGAGGATGCGGTGATCGGCCTGTTTTACTTTGACGGTGACAGTCTTGCCTTCCAGCTCTTTGGCTTTGGCGCGGTCGGCCACCTGTTCGGTTAAGCGCCAAAGGTGGCTGAACAAAAGTTCGGTATCTGTCAGATCCTGGTCGAAAGTGGTCTCTTTTGAGATGGATTTCGGCCGGTCATGCGGGCTGATTTTGCGCGTATCAATGCCGCGCGCCAGATGCCACAACCGCTCTCCGGTCTGCCCGAAGCGGTCGGTCAGATCGCGCAGATCCCAATCCAGGATGTCGCTGACCGAGCGGATCCCGGCCTGCTCCAGCGCGCCCTGGGTGGAAAGCCCCACGCCCCAGAGAATGCGCAGGGGTTTGCCCTTCAGAAAGGCCGCGGTTTCCGAACGCCCGATCACCGAAAATCCGCGCGGCTTATCGAGGTCTGAAGCGATCTTCGCCAGAAACTTGTTATGCGACAGCCCGACCGAGAGGCTGATCCCCAGATCGCGCTCCACCTCATGGGCGAGACGGGCCAGAAGATGCGCGGCGGGGGCACCGTGCAGACGCTCGGTGCCGGTCAGATCGAGAAAGGCTTCATCGAGGCTCAGGGGCTCCACCGCGGGGGTCAGCGCCTCCATTCGGGCGCGAAGGGCGCGTGAGACTTCGGCATAGACCGACATCCGCGGCGGCACGATCACCGCTTCGGGGCAGCGCTTTCGCGCCTCAAACATCGGCATGGCCGAGCGCACGCCATAGATCCGCGCGATATAGCAGCAGGTCGAGACCACGCCGCGCGTGCCGCCCCCCACGATCAGCGGTCTATCCCGCAGCTCGGGGTTTAAGTGCTTTTCAACGCTGGCATAAAAGGCATCGCAATCGAGATGCGCGATGCTGAGGTCATGCAGTTCCTCATGCGCAATCACCCGCGGGCTGCGGCACTTCGGGCAGCGCGGGCCGGTCGTCAGCGGGGTCAGGCAGTCGCGGCAAAGGGCGGGCATGCGCCAGATATGCGCCTTTTGCCCGCCCCCGCCAAGGGCTCAGGCGGGGGCCAGCGCTGCGGCCAGCGCGGCGGCCTGGGCGCGGATATCGGGGATCGCGGTGATCTCCCACAGCGCGGCACGGGTGGGCGGGCCCAGGGCCACGACACCGGGCATCAGCGCCCCGCTTTGGGTGATCAGCCGCCCGTCCGTCGTCACATCCGGGCCAATGCTCAGGGGGTCTTTTCGCGCGAAGCCACGGGCAAAGAGATCCGCGAGAACCGGCGAAGCATGGGCGACCGGATCGCGGCGGATCCCGCGGCAGTCGACGATAAAGGCGGCCGGAACCTCCGTCAGAACCCCACTGCCGCGCGGCCGCAGAGTGGCGGTCAGGCTGCCGTCCCCGGCGCGGCCTGCGCTCTGAAAGCCTGCGCGCAGAATGCTCAACTGCCCGTCCTTCATGGCCTGGCGCAGACGCAGGTCAGAGGCATCGGGGATCCGGTGGCGGTGCACCTCCCACCAGGAGCTGCCGTGGCGCAGAAAGCGGCGGCGCTCTGCCTCGGGCCAGGCCTGCCAGATTTTTGCGATGAAGGGGCGGATCGCATCCACCACATCGCGCCAGGTGCCGCCCGCCGCCTCTGCCGCCCGCGCTTTGGCGCGCAAAAAGCGCAGCAGTTGCGAGACGCCCTGGTCCAGCGGCAGATCCTCAGGCACCAGCTTCAGCGGCTGCGACGGCGCATGGGCCAGCGGCAAAAGCCCCCGGCGGGAGACCGCCAGAATGGGCCCGCGGTGGCCTTTGTTCAGAAGCGACAGGGCCTGGTCGACCATCGACAGCCCCGTGCCGATGATGACGACCTGCGCCTCCTGGTCGGCGGGGGCGCGGAAATCCCAGGCGCCGGTCACCGGATCATCGGGATTGCTTTCGGGCAGCGCATGGCCGGTGGCCAGCACCGTCAGATCCGCCGTCACCACCCGCCCGGAGGCGAGGGTCACGCTGAGGCCATCTTCTGAAAGATGCAGCGCCTGATCTGCGATGATCTCCAGCCGGCCGCTGTCTTTCCAGGGGCTGGCAAGTTCGGTGAGATAATCGCCATAAAGGCAGCGGCTGATGAAATCCTGCGGGCCTTTATCTGAGGTCTCGGGGCGCGCCCGCAGCCAGGTCAGCAGATGCTCGGGCGCCTCAGGCCAGGCGGACATCTGCATGACGCGGGTGTTCAGCAGATGGTCAGGATCGCGGGTCGAATAGGCCAGGCCGCGGCCAGGCTCAAAGCGGCCCTCTATCAGGGTCACGTGAAACTGCGCGGTGTCTTTTGACAGAAGATGCGCCGCGATCAGCATGCCCGTGGCACCGCCGCCGATAATCGTGATCCGCGCCCCGGCGTGCAGGGGCGTCATCGGTGGGGCAGCGGGGCTGGGCGTCATAAGATCGGAGTTCCTGTCTGGCTGAGCGGTCCCACAGCGGGCCGCAGGGCAGGGACTGCCACCGGCGCAACCGCAGCGGGACCCGCGGTGCGGCCATTCTGGCCCTGCCGACAGGGGAAAAGCAAGGCGGGACGGGCATTTCCGATCACTCAGGACAGCAGGATAAAGTCCGCCAGAGAGATCAGCGTAACAACGGCGATGGCGAGCCCGGCATAATCCGGGAAATCCGGATTGGGATTGCGGAAAAACCCCTTCATGACGCTGCCCTTTGCTGTTCGGGATCAAAGCTGCGCAGAAGGTCATCGCGCAGCGCCTTACCCTCAGGCCAGGGGCCAAAGCCCGAGGCCACATTCACATGGCCGGCAAAGCCCAGATCGTGAAGGTTAGCCCCCCAGATTTTCGCAAGGCTGTCGGCCTGAGAAAAGGACATCCAGGGATCATTGCGGCTGCCCGCCAGGGTGACCGGCCCCGGAAGGGCCACCTGGGGAATGCCGCCGAAAGGCGAGGTGCGGGGGCTGACCGAAGGCTCTGCCGGGGCGACCAGCAGCGCGGCCCGAACGCGCAGCTGCGGCCAGCGGGCCAGCACCCGGGCGGAAAGAACCGCGCCCAGCGAATGACCGACCAGAATGGAATCAGGATGTTGCAGCAAAAGCCCCGCGAGTTCGGCCTCCCAGGTCTCGGGGTCGGGATGCGCGGGGTTTGACAGATCCACCATCAGCGCGGTCGGGTCCGTCACCGCCCACCAGTGCTGCCAGTGGGGGGGCTCTGATCCGTCAAGGCCAGGAACCAGAAGGGTGCGATGCATGGCGGTCTCCGGAGTACAGTCTGCTCACTACGGCCTGACTCTACTCCGGAAGTCGTGTTTCGGCACTTTCAAAGAAAATGTTGAAAAGAGAATAAAATTCCCTCAGCGGTCGCGGGTGTTGACCGGATAGGCCGTGGTAAACTTCATCCGCTCCATCGCGAAATGCGAGGTGACGTTCTTAATCGGCACCGCATCGGTCAGGCGTTTGTAAAGCCCGTCGAAAGAGCGGATGTCGGGAATAGCGACCCGCAGAAGATAATCCATCTCACCCGCCATCCGGTAAACTTCCATAATTTCCGGGATGTTAGTGGTGACATTCTCAAAGTTCTCACGCCACTCCGTGGAGTGATCCGGGGCTTCGATCCCCACAAAGACCGTCAGCCCGAAGCCCAGTCTGTTGGGGTCCGCCAGCGCCACGCGCCCGGTCAGAATGCCATTGGCCTCAAGCTTTTGGATGCGTTTCCAGCAGGGTGTCTGTGACAGTCCCACCCGATCCGCGATCTGGGCCACGGGAAGGGTCGCATCCCGCATCAGTTCGGCGATGATCTTCCGGTCTATGAGGTCAAGATCGTCCATGCTGCCACTCTCCTGAGGCTGAGGCCGATCTGGCCTGCGCGGGCGGAAAGATGACATTTGGCCTGAAAATGTCCAGTTTCATTCGCCAAAGAACCAGAATTTGCTCTCTGACGGGTCTTTGCGGGAAGAAACTTTCCCGGCGGCCGTGAGTCGTGCTGTTTTTATGCTGCGAAGGGCGCGCGGCCGCGTTGCAACGCGGAAAAGAGAATGGGCCTTTCGGGGGTGGAGAAGATTCCACCTAAAAGACGATTAACTTAGACGTGAATATTCTGTTGCCAAAGACGACCAGACGAGTCGATATTTGCTTCCGGAACGCCGCGGATGCGGTTTGACAGGGGAGACATGGGCTATGTCAGGCAGGGATGTGAAAGCTTACGCGGCACCTGGACCACGCCCCCGCGCTGAGGCTCTGGTTCTGGTGCAGCTGACCGATCGGCGCACGGGGGCGGTGCACCGCGTCGATGGTCGCCCGCTTGCCTCCTGGGTGCCGCCTTCGGGAATCGGAGAGGCTTCGGCGCAACTGATGGCAGGGCGTGATCCGCGGGTCTGGAGCGTGCGGGTGATGGAAATGACGCCCTGAGGCGCCCCCTTGTCAAATCAGAACAAGGGCTGGTCCGCAGCATCCAGGCTGGTCAGACGTCCCGGCCGGGATGCACAGGGTCGGGCAACTGCTCTGAAAGTCGCGCCGTGAAGGGGAAAACTTCCCTCTCATGCGGGAACTTAATGCCAATATTCCAGTCTGTTTTGCTTGATTGGCGATAGTTCAGGAACTATTTCCCATTCCCGGAGGTGCCCCCATGGCCATTGAGATCAGCGATATCAGCAAACAGTTCGGCAAAACGCAGGTTCTGCGCGGTATTGATCTGTCGATCATGGACCGTGAGCTTGTGGCGCTGCTGGGCCCCTCGGGCTCGGGGAAGACCACGCTTTTGCGCATCATCGCGGGGCTTGAATGGCCCGATGCCGGTCAGCTTGTGGTGGCGGGCGAGGACTGGATGCAGCTGGGGGCCAAAGACCGCCGCATCGGCTTTGTCTTTCAAAGCTATGCGCTTTTTCCCCATATGACGGTGCGCGAGAACCTGGCCTTTGGCCTGACGGTGCGCCCCAAAGCGCAGCGCCCCTCTGCGGCGCAGATCACATCGCGGGTGGATGAGCTTTTGACCCTGCTGCAGATCGATACGCTGGGCGAGCGCTACCCCGCGCAGCTTTCGGGCGGTCAGCGTCAGCGGGTGGCGCTTGGTCGCGCGCTGGCGATTGAGCCGCGGGTTTTGCTGCTCGATGAGCCTTTCGGCGCTTTGGATGCCGCGATCCGCCGCGATCTGCGCCGCTGGCTGCGTGAGGTGCATGAGCGCACCGGCTCGACCACGATTTTTGTGACCCACGACCAGGAAGAGGCTTTTGAGCTGGCCGACCGCGTGGTGGTGATGGAGCAGGGCCGCATCGCCCAGATCGGCACCGCCGATCAGATCCACGACCATCCGGCGACGCCCTTTGTGGCGCGCTTCATGGGCGCGGTGATTGAACTTCCGGTGACCCTGCGGGCCGGGCGGGCGGAATTGAAGGGCGTCGACACTTCGGCCCTGCCGCGCCGTCCGCTGGGCGATGGTCCGGCGACGCTCTTTCTTGCCCCCGATCAGGTGGCGCTGGAGGCCGATCCCGCCAGCCCCTTCCTGGTGACGGCTGTCAGCTCCACCGGCAAGCTTTTGCGCGTGACGCTTGAGGCCCCGGGACTGCCCGTCGTTGATCTTGATCTGCCGCGCCTTCAGGCGCGCGGCGTGGCTGTTGGTCAGAATTTCCGCCTGCGTCCGCTGGCTGGAGCGGTCTTTTCGGCACCGCGCAGCGCCAGCCCTGCAGGCCTCATTGAGATGACTCCGGTAAAGGAAAACATTGCATGAAACGCTCGATTTTCCGTGTCGCTGCTTTGGTTGCGGGCCTGACGGCCGCCGCTCCGGCGCTGGCGCAGGACAGCCTTCTGAACGTGTCTTATGACGTCGCCCGTGAGCTTTTTGAGGATCTTAATCCGAAATTCATCGCGCAGTGGAAGGCTGATAAGGGCCGCGATCTGACGATCGATCAAAGCCACGGCGGCTCGTCGCGCCAGGCGCGGGCGATCCTTGAAGGGCTGGCCGCCGATGTGGTCACCTTCAACCAGGAGACCGATATCGACGCCCTGGTTGAGGGCGGTCTGGTCGATCAGAACTGGCGTGAGGCTTTCCCCAACGGGGCCTCGCCCTATTACTCGCTTCCGGCTTTCCTCGTGCGCAAGGGCAACCCCAAGGGCATTCAGGACTGGGGTGATCTGGCGAAAGAGGGCGTGCAGCCGGTCTTCCCGAACCCGAAAACCTCTGGCAATGCGCGCTATACCTATCTCGCGGCCTATGCCTGGGGGCTGAATGAATTCGGCGGCGATCATGCGAAAACCCAGGAGTTCGTGAAGAATCTCCTCTCGAATGTGCCGGTGTTTGACACCGGTGGCCGCGCCGCAACCCAGACCTTTGCAGAGCGTGAAATCGGCGATGTTCTGGTCACCTTTGAGGCTGAGACCGGCGGGATTGCCGCTGAATATGCCGATAAAGGCTTTGAGCGGGTGACGCCCTCGATCTCGCTGTTCTCGGCCTTCCCGGTGGCTGTTGTTGCTGAATACGCGAAGAAAAAAGGCTCGGAAGAGGTGGCGACGGCCTATCTGAACTGGCTCTATTCGCCGGAGGCGCAAAAGGCGCTGGCAGAGCATTACTACCGCGTCACCGACAAAGATGTGGCGGCAGACTATGCCGACAAACTGCCTGAGGTGAAGCTTGTCACTGTGGATGAGATCTTCGGCGGCTGGGCGAAAGTCCGCGCTGAGCATCTGGCCGATGGTGGCATTCTTGACCAGGTCTTCGTTAACCGCTGAGGCTTTATACATGACCGCTGCCGCTCCGATCCGGGCGAAGCGCGTGCTGCCGGGGTTCACACTGAGCCTCGGCACAACGCTTTTATACCTGACCGTTGTCATCCTGATCCCGGTGCTGGCCCTGGTGCTGAAAGGCGCCGATATCGGGCCGCAGCGGTTCTGGGCCATTGTCACCTCTGCCCGCGCGCTGGCGGCCTTTCAGGTCACGCTGACGGCGGCGCTGATCGCGACGCTCTTTAACGCGCTTTACGGTCTGCTGATGGCCTGGGTGCTGGTGCGCTATGAGTTTCCGGGCCGCAGGCTGCTGGATGCGCTGATGGATATTCCCTTCGCGCTGCCAACCGCTGTGGCGGGGCTCTCGCTGACGGCGCTGTTCTCGGCCAATGGCTGGTTCGGGCAGTTCCTGGCGCCGCTGGGGCTGGCGCCGGTTTACACCATCTGGGGGGTGGCGATTGCCATGGCCTTCACCTCGGTCCCCTTTGTGGTGCGCACCGTTCAGCCGGTGCTGGAGGATCTGGATCCCGCTTATGAGCAGGCGGCCCGCACGCTTGGGGCCTCAGACTGGGCGATCTTCCGGCGGGTGGTCTTTCCGCAGATCCTGCCGGCCTTTCTGGCGGGGGTGACGATCTCCTTTGCCCGCTCGCTGGGGGAATTCGGGGCCATCGTTTTCATCGCCGGAAACCTGCCCTTTAAGACCGAGATCGCCTCGCTGCTCGCCTTCATCCGGCTGGAGGAATACGACTACCAGGGGGCTGCCGCCATTGCGCTGGTGCTGTTGATGTTTGCGGTGGTGCTTTTGGTCATCTCCAACCGGCTGCAGGCCTGGGCCGCGCGCTATCGGGGGCAGGCATGAGCATTGCGCATCACAAAGAAAGCCGCCTGGTGCCGCGCCTGCTGATCGGGCTGGCCGTGGCGCTGACCCTGCTGATGGTGGTGGCGCCGCTGGCCTTTATCTTCTGGAGTGCCTTTTCCAGGGGCTGGAATGTCTATGTTTCAAACATCCTCCATCCCGTCACGCTGCATGCGATCTGGCTGACCACGCTGGTGGCGCTGATCGTGGTGCCGCTGAACGTGGCCTTTGGGGTCGCGGCCGCCTGGGCGGTGGCGCGGTTTAAGTTCCCCGGGCGCGGGCTGGTGCTGACGGCCATTGAGATCCCCTTTTCGGTCTCTCCGATCATCGCAGGCATTTGTTACCTTTTGCTTTACGGCCGCCAGGGTCTGCTGGGCCCCTGGCTGATGGAGCATGAGATGCAGGTGCTGTTCGCGCTGCCGGGGATTGTGCTGGTGACCATGTTCGTCACCTCTCCCTTTGTGGCGCGCGAAGTGCTGCCGCTGATGCAGGCCCAGGGGTCTGAGCAGGAGCAGGCGGCGGTGACGCTGGGCGCGAACGGCTGGCAGATCTTCCGCCGGGTAACGCTGCCGAACATCCGCTGGGCGCTGCTTTATGGCGCGGTTCTGTGCACCGCGCGGGCGGTGGGGGAATTTGGCGGCGTCTCGGTGGTCTCGGGCAATATCCGGGGTCAGACCAACACGCTGCCGCTGCATGTGGAGCTGCTGTTTAACGATCTGAACGCCGTGGGGGCCTTTGCCGCCGCCTCAACGCTGACGGTGATTGCCCTGGTGGCGCTGGTGGTGAAATCCGTGCTGGAGAGCCGCCGCCATCAGGCATGAGGTCTGACAGACCAGAGGAAAAGGGGCCACATCTCTGACCGGGGTGTGGCCCTTTTCTGTCTCCTGACCCCGGGCGGGGCAACGTGGGGACCGCCTGAGATCATTCCGTTCCCGCATCATCCCAGGTGGAAACTTTGGATTTTCTCTGGCGGAGCAGGTGCTACACTGCCGCCAGTCATTCGGCCCGTGCACAGTCCGGGCCACAACTAAAGGACCCTGCCATGACCGCAGCGCTTCCCGCTTCCACCCGCGATCTGATGGCGAAATTCGGCATTGAGGCCGCGATTTTTACCGGCGGTCCCATGGCCAGTTTCAGCCCGCTGACCGGCGAGCAGATCGCCGGTCTGACCCCGGCCACCGAGGCCGAGACCAATGCCGCCATCGACCGCGCCCATGAGGCTTTCCTGAAGTGGCGCTCGGTGCCCGCCCCGCGCCGGGGCGAGCTGGTCCGTCTGCTGGGCGAAGAGCTGCGCGCCGCCAAGGACGATCTCGGCCGTCTGGTCTCGATTGAGGCGGGCAAAAGTGCCTCTGAGGGCTTGGGCGAAGTCCAGGAGATGATCGACATCTGCGATTTCGCAGTCGGTCTCTCGCGTCAGCTTTACGGTCTGACCATCGCGACCGAGCGTCCTGGTCACCGCATGATGGAAACCTGGCATCCGCTGGGCGTGGTCGGCATCATTTCGGCCTTCAACTTCCCCGTGGCGGTCTGGTCCTGGAATGCCGCGCTGGCGCTGGTCTGCGGCGATCCGGTGGTCTGGAAGCCCTCAGAGAAGACCCCGCTGACCGCATTGGCCAGCCAGGCGATCCTTGACCGCGCGCTGAAGCGCTTTGGGGCCGATGCGCCTGAGGGGCTGAGCCAGGTTCTGATCGGCGGCGCCGATGTTGGTAACGCCCTGGTGGTGAACCCGAAGGTTGCGCTGGTCTCAGCCACCGGCTCGACCCGCATGGGCCGGATCGTCGGCCCGAAAGTGGCGGAGCGCTTTGGCCGCACCATTCTGGAGCTGGGCGGCAATAACGCAGGCATCGTCACGCCTTCGGCCGATCTCGATATGGCGCTGCGCGCGATTGCCTTCGGGGCCATGGGCACTGCGGGTCAGCGCTGCACCACCATGCGCCGCCTTTTTGTGCATGAGAGTGTGTATGACACCCTGGTGCCGCGCCTGATCAAAGCCTATGCCTCGGTCTCGGTCGGCAATGTGCTGGAGACCCAGGCTCTCGTCGGCCCGCTGATCGACAAGGACGCCTATGACGGCATGCAAAAAGCGCTGGAGGCCGCAAAGGCGGCGGGCGGCACGGTTCACGGCGGCGCCCGTCAGCCCGTTGGTCCGGACACGGCTTATTATGTGAAACCCGCGCTGGTGGAGATGCCCTCGCAGACCGGTCCGGTCTCGCAGGAAACCTTCGCGCCGATCCTTTATGTGATGAAATACAGCGACTTCGATCAGGCGATCGGGATGCATAACGCCGTGGGTGCGGGGCTCTCGTCCTCGATCTTCACGCTGGATATGCGCGAGATGGAGAGCTTCCTGTCGGCCGCAGGTTCGGATTGCGGGATCGCCAACGTCAATATCGGCACCTCGGGTGCGGAAATCGGCGGGGCCTTTGGCGGCGAGAAAGAGACCGGGGGCGGTCGTGAATCCGGCTCGGACGCCTGGCGCGCTTATATGCGCCGTGCGACCAATACGGTGAACTACTCCCGCGCCCTTCCGCTGGCTCAGGGCGTGGTTTTCGACATCGACTGATCTCAGGCCCGCATTGGCTTGACCCTGCCCCGGTGCCCATTAGGGTGCCGGGGTTATCTTTTGGGGGACGGCCATGAAGCAACTCACTCTCGGCGCAAAGGGGCCGCAGGTCTCGCAGATCGGCCTTGGCTGTATGAGCATCGCCGGAGCCTATGGCCCGACCACCGAAGCGCAGGCCTTCGCCCTTCTGGATGCCGCCTGGGAGGCGGGTGTTACCTTTTATGACACCGCCAATATCTATGGCATGGGCCGCTCGGAGGAGATCCTTGGCCGCTGGATGGCGGACCGCCGCCCCGAGGGGCTGGTGCTGGCGACCAAGGCCTCAATCATTCCCGGCCCCCCGCGTGAGATCGACAATTCCGCCACCCATCTGCGGTCTGAGCTGGAGGGCTCGCTGAAGCGGCTGGGGCTGGAGCGGGTGGATCTCTTTTACGCGCATCGCCGCGACGCCCGGGTGGAGCCTGAGGTTCTGGCCGAGACCATGGCGGCGCTGGTGCGTGAGGGGAAGATCGACGGCTATGGCGTCTCGGAGTGGTCGCCCGCCAGCCTGCGCCGCGCGCATGCGGTGCATCCGGTCACTGCGGTGCAAAGCGAATATTCGCTCTGGACCCGCCAGCCCGAGCTTGGGATGATCCAGGCCTGTGAGGCGCTTGGGGTGGGCTTTGTGCCCTTCTCGCCCCTGGCGCGCGGGATCCTGACGGATGACGTGCAGCAGCCTGTGGATTATGCGAAGGGCGATTTCCGCACCCGCAACCCGCGTTTCCTGCCCGGCAGCTTTGAGCGCAATATGGCGGCCATCGCCCCCTTCCGGGAGTTTGCCGCCGCGCGCGGCACGGCCACGGCGACCCTGGCCATGGCCTGGGTGCTGGCCCAGGGCAACGGGCAGATGGCCCCCATTCCCGGCACCCGCAGCATCGCGCATCTGCGCGAATGCCTGGCCGCGGCAGAGGTGAAGCTGAGTGCTGAGGATCTGGCAGAGATTGCCCGCCTGCTGCCCGCCGGCTTTGCCGAAGGCGGCCGCTATGCTGAGGCGCAGACGGCAGGGGTGGAAAGCTACGGCTGAGGGACGCGGCGACCAAACAGCCGCGACAGCAGGCCTCGCCGACGGGCGGGGCCAAGTTCCGGCAGGGCGATGACCGGGCGGATCTTCAGCACGCTTTCCATCTGCCGGGCCGTTCGGATGGCGGGGTTCTTCAACTCCAGCAGGAACGCCAGGCCCACGGCCAGCAGCCCCGAGGCCAGGCCACCCGCCGCCATCACTTTGCGCCTGCCGCTGGACATCGCGTAATCCGGGGGCAATGCCGCCTCCAAAAGCGTAAAGTGCTCAGTCTGTTGCTCACTGTCGAGCCGCTGCGAGGTCTCGGCCTCGGCGCGGCGGCGGTTGATAACGGAATACTGGTCCTGCAACTGCTGCTGGCGGCGCAGATAAGTGCCGAGGCGGCTCTCGACCATCGGGGTGAGGGTGATCGATTCCTGCAGATCGCTGATGCGCGCGTCAACGGACTTCTGGCGGCTCTGCAGAGCCTCCATGCGCGATTCGAGCAGGGTCATGCGCCGCTGTTCCACCACGCGGGGGGCCACCACGGCCTGCAGCGGCAGGAGTTCCTGTTGCAGGTCCATGATCTGGCGGTCAAAGTCGCGGATCTGCTCTTCAAGCTGCGACAGTTCCTGACGGCGCGCCGAAAGGCTCTCCGGCAGAGCCGCAATCTGGGCGTTTTTGAAGGCGGTCAT
The DNA here is from genome assembly GCF_003863335.1 of Falsigemmobacter faecalis. Lineage (GTDB taxonomy): Bacteria > Pseudomonadota > Alphaproteobacteria > Rhodobacterales > Rhodobacteraceae > Wagnerdoeblera > Wagnerdoeblera faecalis. Next base: position 69,378 of record NZ_RRAZ01000003.1, read on the forward strand.
CTCAGCCTCAAGGGTTGCGAGCTCCCCCGAAATGCGTCGTTCCTCACTGGCAAAGAAGTCGAGCGTTTCACGCGCCACGGCGCTTTTGCGGGTATTGGTGCTCTCGAGAACCTGTGAAGCCAGCTCATTGGCCATATCGGCGGCAGTGACCGGATCCGGCATGACAACGCGGATCACGATGGCTGACACGGCGGTCTCAGAGTTGAAGCTATGCGGTGCCCGGATCGAGTCGAGTATGACCGAGTTGCGCATGATCGCAAGGCGCTGCCCGATCGGCAGATCCGGGATGGCGTCGAAGAGCCCGTGGCGATCCGCCAGGGCCAAAAGCGAATCCCGGCTGCGGATCTGCTGTTCAAGAAGCTGCATCCGCTGGCCGGAATGCGTCACCGATTCCGCAGCCGTGGCCCCCGCGATGCGCGGCATCTCCATCTGCAAAACCGCTGTGCTCTCATAGGAACGCGATTTCTGCATCGCCATGTAGAAAGAGATAACCGAGCCGATCAGAAAAATCGTCACGATCAGCACGATGCGGCGGCGGATCATGGCCAGAAGATCGGTAAGACTGCGGATATTGCCCATTCAGAACCACCGCCTCCTGCGGGCCGGGCTGTCATCGGCCCGGTTAAGAACCACCCCGATCAATTCACTGCGCTCGCGGATCATGTCCTCACAGCGGCGGATGTCGGCGGGCACAGAGCGTTTGCCATCGGTCACCAGAAGCACCCCGTCCACCTCTGGCAGAAAGCCAAAGACGTCATCGCTTTCAAGGAGTGGCGGCAGATCATAAAGGATAACATCCGGCCGCAGATCTTCGACCATATGATCGAGCGCCAGCGCGGTCGAAGGCTCCTGCAGCAGTTCGGCGGAATCACTTTCCGCCTGCTGGTTCAGGCCAAGCGCCAGATTGCGGCCATAGCGCAGGAAGTGGCTTTCGACCGCGTTCTGTCCGGTCAGCAGATCGCGCATGACCCCGGGCTCGGTCACGCCAAAGCGCTTGTGCAGCGAGGGCCTGCGCAGGTCAAAGTCCAGAAGCGCCGTCCGTCCCGAGGGCCGGCGCGCCAGCGAGAGCGCCAGATTGGCCGCCACCGTGGTGGTGCCACAGCCCCGGGTGGGCGCGGTGATCGCCACCCGCCGCCAGCCGCGCTCGCTCAGCGCATGAAGCAGCCGGGTTCGAAGATGGTCATAAAGCAGCCCCACCGGATCGTCGCGATGGGTCGCAATCAGATGGCGGCCAGCGGCAGATTTAGAATCAAGCGGTACCGGGGGCAGGCTGGCCCAGATCTGTGAGGTGGCCGAGCGCAGCGCATCATCGCCCGCCGGAGGCAGCACGACGGCTGCCGTGCGACGCCCGCCAAACGGTGTAAGCCCGCTGCTGCGAACTCTTTTCCCGCCTTCGGGCTCTTCGGTCGATTTGCCTGCCTTCATCATTTATTCTCAAATTCCGGGACTCGTAAAATACTGAGCGTCCCTGCCTGTCGGCCACGACTGCCCTGCTGGTAATGCGCAGGGGGCCAAACGGTTGCCTGACTTTAGCGGATTGGGAGCATTTGAGAAAGACATTCATCCGGAAACGGTTTGACGCCAGCCTGTGAAAACCGGGGTCATACCGGAAGGGTCCGGCGGCGGCGGGGCATGGCGGGGCAGATCTGTGATGCGGTGATCACCGGACGCAATGAGGGCCAAAACCTGAGGGCCTGCCTGAGCTCTCTTCTCTGCATGTTCCGGGGGGATCTGTGTCGGCGGTGGCTGCGGCGCCCGATCTCCCGGTGGCTTTTCCCGCGGTCCCTGGCCGGAAGGCGGGCTTTGCATGCCCCACCCGATTGCCGCCGAAATCATCGCCGCAGGGCGTGCAGGCCTGACCCAAAGCGGTGGTTGATTGAGCCTCAGCCCGCAAACCTGCCCGCCGATACCATCCGCTGCGCCTGATTTTGGCTTTTTAAAAATACTCCCGGGTGGGGTCCGGGGCGGGCAGGCAGCCCGCCCCGGCGATTCTGTGCAGTTTCCCCGAAGGCGACTGCCGGCTCGCTCCGCTCCGGCTGCTGCAGGCGGTGGGGTTTTTCTGGCGCGGCCCGATGTGGCGGTTGCCCGCGGGCGACGGCGCGAGAGTGCGCCTGGTGCCTCGGTCTGTAACCTTTCTGCCGATGCGGGCGGCTGTCGCGGGGATCTGATCGCCGGAGAAAAGCCGGAGCTCTGTCGCCGCTGTGGCAGGCATCTGCAGGAGGCTGCGATGACGCTGCACGAGGCTGCCATGCGCGGCTGTCGCAATGCTGGCAGCGGATCCGGCGCGGGCCAGGCCTTTGCAGAACATGCATGATCCAGACCTTTTCAGAGGTACGCTTTTGCAGCGCCTCAACCATCGGACGGCAAAGGTCTTTGGAGAAAGTGCCGGTCAGCTGGCGTTTGACGCCCGAAAGCAGCCCGGCACGGCACCCCGCCAGTGTTTGGGGGGGGGCGGCATTGCCGCTGGTCACGGTGATCGGCGGGTTTCGTTGCGCGCAACTTTGGGTTTTGCTGGTCATCTGGCCGCTGCATTGGTTGCGGCTGAGCCGAAGGCCGGGCGCAAAGCGGGGGGCTTCACTCTGCCCGGCTGCTTTTCCGAGGCGCCGGGCGACCATTGGCAAAGCCTCCGCCCTGATCGCACAGACATAATCAGCCGCTCTGCCGCAGCTTCAGGGCATCGCGGATGAGCGCGGGCAGCAGCAGCGCGCAGCGCAGATAGCGCCCCGCCAGGCGGCGCGGGGAAGACAGCATCCGCCAAAGCCATTCCATCGCGATCTTCTGTACCCAGACCGGCGCGCGCTTCTGATGTCCGCCAAGGAAGTCGAGGCCTGCGCCCACCGAGGCAAAGCCGGTCTGCGGCGCGATGTTGCGGGCGCGGGCGGCCAGGATTTCCTGGCGCGGTGCGCCAAGTGCCAGAAAGCACAGCCCCGCGCCGCTGTCGCGGACCTGCGCCAAAAGCGCATCTGCCGCCGGACTTTTCGGGTCAAATCCCATCGGCGGCGCAATGCTCGCGCTGATCTTCAGCCCGGGCAATCTGCGGGTCAGGCTCTCGGTGGCATCGGCCAGCGCCTCAGGGGAGGAGCCAAAGAGCGCCACGCTGCGCCCGCAGTCGCGCGCCAGCTGCGCCAGGGGCACCACCAGTTCGGATCCCGGCACCAGGCTGACCGGGCGGCGGGCAAGCCGCGAGAGCCAGACCACCGGATTGCCATCCGCCACCACCAGGTCCTGGGCCAGATAGGCGGCCCGGAAATCCGCATCATCGCGCAGCTTGACCAGGTGATCGAGGTTGAGCGTGGCCAGCGCAAAGCCCTGGTGCTCCGTCAGCCGCAGCCGCAGCTCTGCCATCAACCGCGCCCGATCGGGGATATTAACCCTGAGGCTGCGGTCCCCGATGCGAAATTCCATAAAACCCTCCAGACAGCGGCCCTGTCAGGGGAGCCGAAATCGCGTGTTACGGCAAGCCCATGCCGCTTAATTCGTTGTGAGACGCTGTGGCCATGCTACTCTGCCGGTCGCCGCGCTGCCAGAGACCCGAATGCCCAACCTGCTTGCCTATACCGTTCTGCTGCTCTGGCCGCTGGTCGTCCTGGTGCTTTTCAAAAAGCTGCCACCGGGGCGGGCGCTGATCTGGTCCGTGCTGTCGGGCTATATGTGGCTGCCACCGGTGGCCAATTTTGACCCGCCGGTTCTGCCGCCCTTTGATAAGAACACGATCACGATTCTTGCCTGCTGGTGCGCCGCCTGGTCGGTCACCGGCCAGCGGGCCGGGTTCATCCCGAAGGATCCGGCGGGGCGCATCCTTGGACTTGTTTACCTGTTCTGGCCGGTTGTCACGATCCTGAGCAATGCCGCGCCGGTGCCACTGGGGCGGTTTCCTCCACTGCCGGGGATGACACTGGTGGATCTGCCGTCGCTGATGTTTGAGCATTTCTTCGGGTTGGTGCTGCTGGGCCTTGCGCGACAGTTCCTGACCCGGCGGGAAGATCTGTATGATCTGCTTTACGCGCTGATGCTGGCGGGGCTGATCTATTCCGCCCCCATGGTGGTTGAGGTGGTCCTCAGCCCGCAGCTCAACACCTGGATCTTCGGGTTCTTCCAGCATGACTTTGGACAGATGATGCGCCAGGGCGGCTTTCGCCCGATCGTCTTCATGACCCATGGCCTCTGGGTGGCCCTCTTTGCGGCCTCGTCGCTCTGGGCGGCACTGGCACTGACGCGCCACGCACCAGAGTCGCAGCGCGCGGTTCTGATGGCCAGCACGCTCTGGTTGATGTTTGTGCTGGTCCTGTGCAAATCGCTGGGGGTGCTGATCTATTCTGCGCTGCTGATCCCGGCGATCTGGCTGATGCCGCCGCGGCTGCAGCTACGCATTGCGCTGATCCTCGCTCTCCTCGCGCTCTGCTATCCGATCTTTCGTGCCTCGCCCGGCTTCCCGGAGGCCTGGCTGATTGAGACCGCCGCGCGGATTGAGCCGGCCCGCGCGCAGTCGCTGGAGTTCCGTCTGGTCAATGAGACCATCCTGCTGGACCGCGCGGGGCAGATGCCCTGGGCAGGCTGGGGCGGATACGGGCGCAATATGACGTACAGCATCTGGGATGGTCGGATCGAATCCGTGACAGACGGCCGCTGGATCATCATGCTGGGCATGTTTGGCTGGCCCGGGTTCCTGGCCGAATTTGGCCTTCTGTCCCTGCCGATCCTGCGGGCGGGTCTGCGGCGGCAGTCAGAGGCCTGGCCGGTTTTCTCAGCACTGGCGCTGATGCTCGCAGCGAATATATTTGATCTGCTGCCCAATGCCACGCTGACGACGATTACCTGGCTGATCGCCGGAGCACTTTGGGCGGGGGTGCCCCCTGCGGAGGAGGAGAGTCAGAAAATTCGGGATCCCTTTCAGCGCGAAAAGCGTACACTTATCTGATGACCTGCATATAGGCCGGGGCGGCTCTCATTATTATTGCAGCATAAATTCCTTTCGCCGTGTCCTGGCCCGGGATGATTTTGAAAGATTACAGCAGTGGATTTGAACGAGCATCCGGACGGTGACATTGCCATTATCGGCATGGCGGCGCATCTGCCGGGGGCAAAAGATGTCGCCGGTTACTGGCAAAACCTCTGTGCGGGTCTCGAATCGATCCGCCGCCTCAGCCCGGAAGATCTGGCGCAGGCCGGGGAAGATCCCGCCCGTATGCGGCGCAGCAATTATGTGCCTGCCGCCGTGGTGCTCGACGGATTTGAAGAGTTTGATGCTGAGTTCTTCGGGCTTTCCCCGAAAGAGGCCGCCATCATGGACCCCCAGCACCGCCAGTTCCTGGAGGTGTCCTGGGAGGCGCTGGAAGACGCAGGCCACCCGCCAGGCAGTTTTGCCGGACCCACGGGGGTCTTTGCGGGCTGCGGGATGGGGAGCTATTTTTACTTCAACATCTGCTCCAACCCGGATCTGGTGCAGAACACCGGCATGTTTCTGCTGCGCCATACCGGCAATGACAAAGACTTCCTGCCCACCCGCGTCAGCCATATCTTCGATCTGAAGGGCCCCTCGATCACGGTGCAGACCGCCTGTTCCACCTCGCTGGTGGCGGTGCATCTGGCGGTGCAAAGCCTTCTGAGCGGCGAAAGCGATATGGCGCTGGCCGGGGGCGTCACGATTGAGCTGCCCCATGGCCGCGGCTATCTTTATCAGGACGGTGAGATCCTGTCGCCGGACGGGCATTGCCATGCCTTTGATCACCGCGCGCAGGGCACGATCTTTGGCTCGGGCGCGGGCTGTGTGGTGCTGCGCCGCCTGAAAGACGCCCTTGCGGACGGCGATCAGATCCATGCCGTGATCCGCGGCACCGCGGTGAACAACGATGGTGCGGCCAAGGCGGGCTATCTGGCCCCTTCGGTCGATGGTCAGGCGGCGGCGATCCGCGAGGCGCATCAGATGGCCGGGGTCGCGCCTGAGACCATCGGCTATGTCGAATGCCATGGCACCGGCACCTGGCTTGGGGATCCCATCGAAGTCGCCGCCCTGACAGAGGCGTTTCGCACAGGGACCGACCGCGGGAATTTCGCAAAAATCGGCTCGGTCAAAACCAATATCGGCCATCTTGATACCGCCGCCGGTGTCGCGAGCCTGATCAAGGCCAGCCTTGCCGTGCGCGAGGGGCAGATCCCGCCCAGCCTCGGCTATGAGGCGCCGAACCCCGCGATTGCCTTTGAGGGCTCGCCTTTCTCCGTCAACGACAGGCTGTCTGAATTTCCGCGCCTTGGTGCGCCGCGTCGCGCAGGGGTGAACTCGCTGGGCGTGGGCGGCACCAATGCCCATGTCATCGTCGAAGAGCCGCCCGCACGGCCCGCGCCGGAGGAATCTGACTGGCCGTTCCAGCTGCTCACCCTCTCGGCGCGCTCGAAAAAGGCGCTGGATGCGGCCTCCCTGGGTCTGGCGACCCATCTTCGCGCGCAGCCTGATCTGAACCTTGCCGATGTGGCCTTCACCCTGAAAGAGGGCCGCCGCCCCTTTGAGCATAACCGCGTTCTGGTGGCCGAAAGCCCGCTCCAGGCGGCGGAGATGCTGGAGACAGGCGATCGGTACCGCGTCTTTACCCAAAGCCGCGCCGGGACCCCGCCTGAGGTGGTCTTCATGTTCCCCGGCGGCGGCGCGCAATATATCCATATGGCCCACGACCTCTATGAGACCGAGCCGGTGTTTCGGGAGTGGATGGACCGGGGCTTTGCCGTTCTGGGCTCCGGGGCCGGGGATGAACTCCGCCGCCTCTGGCTGCCCGCGCCCGGGGAGGAAGCGGCGGCGGCCGCTGATCTGACCCGCCGCCCGTCGCGTCAGTTGCCGCTGATCATGATGGTGGAATATGCCCTCGCGCAGCTCTGGATGAGCTGGGGGGTGGAGCCCGATTATCTGATCGGCCATTCCATGGGCGAGAACACCGCCGCGGCCCTGGCGGGGGTGATGTCCTTTGAGGATTGCCTGCGTCTTGTGCGCCTGCGCGGCGAATTGTTCGACAGCATCCCGAAAGGCGGCATGCTCTCGGTGCCGCTGCCTGAGGCGGAGCTGCGCCGTGAGCTGGGCGACAGCCTGGACCTGGCCTCGGTCAATGCGCCGGGTCTGTGCGTGGTCTCAGGCCCCGATGCCGGGCTTGAGACCCTGGCGCAGCGCCTGGCCGGGCGTGGGATCGACACCATTCGGGTGCCGATCGACATCGCCGCCCATTCGAGAATGCTTGAGCCGATCCTGAAACCCTTTGGGGATTTTCTGCGCAGCATAAATCTTGCTGCGCCGCAGAAAATCATCATCTCCAACCGCAGCGGCAAGCCCCTGACGGCGGCTGAGGCGATGGATCCGGACTATTGGGTCATGCATCTGCGCGGGACGGTGCAATTCGCGGCCGGGATCTCCTGGCTCTCCGCTGAGCCGCGGATTTTCCTCGAGGCGGGTCCTGGTAAGGCCCTGTCTTCATTGGCACAAGCCAATGGCCTGGCGGCGGAGCGGGTGGTGTCTTCACTGCGCCATCCGGACCAGATCCTGGGCGATGATCTGCATTTCGTGACCATGTTCGGCCGTCTCTGGGGGCTTGGACTGCCGCTTGACTGGGCGCCGCTCTGGGGCGGCATGGCGCGGCGGCGGCTCTCTCTGCCGACCTATCCCTTCCAGCGCAGCCGCTATTTCATTGAGCCCGGACAGGCGCATGCTGCGCAGCATTCCGCGCCAATGCTGCAGCGCAGCGATGATCTGTCGACCTGGGGCTGGCAGGGGCAATGGCGTCCGCGCGAAACCGGCGGCGCCATCGCGGCCGAGCTTGCGGCTATGCCTGCCGAAGACTGGCTGATCTTTGCGGATGCGGGCGGCGTGATGGCGGCGCTTGCTGATCGGCTGCGCGGGGCGGGGCAGCGGGTGGTGACGGTTGCGGCAGGCGACCGCTCCGGTGGCTTTGGTACGGATCGGATCACCCTCGCGGCCGAGCTGGGGCGTGAGGGCTATGACCTTCTGATCCGCGATCTCTCTGAGCGCGGGCAGATGCCGCGCCGCATTCTGCATGGCTGGCTGCTGGACGGCGGCGCGGGCCCGCGGCCCGGATCAGATCTCTTTCAGCAGCATATGGAGCAGGGCTTCTGGTCGCTGTTCTGGCTGTCGCAAAGCCTGATTGAGACCGGGATTTCGGCCCCTGTGCAACTCACTGCCCTGACTACGGGGGCGGTCTCTGTTTCCGGCGAAGCTTTAGCTTTTCCGCAAAAATCGACGATTGACGGGGTGCTGAAGGTTCTGCCGAGAGAGCTGCCGGGGATGAGCTGCGCGCAGCTTGATCTGGCCCTGCCCCTTGAAAATGCAGATCTTCTGCTGGAAGAGGCTCTGGCCGCGCCGCTGTCCGGGCAGGCGGCTCTGCGGGGCGGGCGGCGTTTTGCGGCGCAGCTGCGCCCGATGCCGCTGCCTGCGCCGGTGGATGTAAAGCCCGGCGCGGTGGTGCTGATCACGGGCGGTTTTGGCGGGATCGCGCAGAGCCTGGCGGCGGATCTGGCGACCCGCTCGAAGGCCAGGATCGGTCTTTTGTCGCGCCGCCCGCTGCCGCCGGAAGCGGAGTGGGACGCCGTTTTATCGCGCAGTCCGGCAGGCCCGGAGGCCGCGCGTATCCGGCAGATCCGCGCTTTGCAGACGGCAGGGGCGCAGGTCCTGGCGCTGACAGGCGAGGTGAGCAACCTTCAGGATATGCAGGCCGCAAAGGCCGCGCTGCAGGCGGAGTTTGGTCCGGTCGATCTGGTGATCCATGCCGCAGGCACGGTGGATGACGGCCCGCTTTTGTCGCGCAGCGAGGCGGCGATTGATCAGGTCTTTGCGCCGAAGATCCAGGGCACCCGCGTGCTGGATGCGGTCTTCCCGGCGGATGCGCCCTGCACCATCGTCGTCTTTGCCTCGACCTCGACGGTGATCGGGGCGGCGGGGCAGGTGGATTATGTGGCGGCCAATGCCTTCCTGAACGCCTGGGCGCAGGCCCGGACCGGGGGGGCACGCCGCGTTGTGGCGCTGAACTGGGGGATCTGGGCGGATATCGGGATGGCGGCTGCAGCTGCCGGAGAAACCGCGTCAGATCAGCCGCTTGAGGGTGCGCCCCTGCTGTCGTCTCTGCGGCGTGAGGCGGATGGCCGGCTGATTTTCAGCGGGCATTGGACGATCCGGGACTGGTGGCTCGATGGCCACCGCACCCGCGCGGGTGAGGCGCTTTTGCCGGGCACCGGGTCTTTTGATCTGCTGGCCTCGGCGCTGGCGGCCAGCGGTCATGCGGGGGGCTTTACCCTGCGCGACATCAGCTTCCTCAGCCCGCTTGCGGTGACCGACAGCCGCGATATCCGTCTGGTTCTGCGCCCCGCAGCGGGGGGCTGGCGGTTCACGCTGCAGTCCAGGGTTCAGGCGGGCGGCACCGCGGGCTGGCAAAGCCACAGCGAGGGAGAGGTTGATCTTTCTGCGCCTGCAAAGGGCATTGTCGATCTGGCTTCGCTGCGCCTTCGCTGCGGTGCAGCAATTGCCGGTGAGGGGCTGCGCAGTCCGCAGGAGGCGCATCTCTCCTTTGGCCCGCGCTGGCGTGTGCTGCGCTCTCAGGCCATGGCCGGGGGAGAGGGTCTGGCGGAACTTCAGCTGCCCGAGGCTTTTGCGGGCGATCTGACGGCGGGGCACCGCGCGCATCCGGCGCTGCTGGATCTCGCCACCGGCTGGGCGATGGCGCTGATCCCGGGGTATCGCCCCGATCACCTCTGGGTGCCGGTGAGCTATCATGAGGTGAGTTTCCTCGCGCCGCTTCCGGCGCGGATCTTCAGCCATGTGCGGCTCTCTGAGACCGGCCATGCCGAAAGCGGCTCGGTGCGGTTTGATGTGACGCTGACCGACCCGGAGGGGCGGGTGCTGTGTGAGGTGACGGGCTTTGAGATCCGCCGCCTCGATCACGGCCTCAGCTTCCCGGCCCCCGATCCGCGCAGCCTCGAGCCGCTGGCAGAGAGCATCCATCACTCCCCCGGCCAGGAGCGGCTGCGAGAGGCGCTGGCGCTTGGCATCCGCGCCGCCGAGGGGGGAGAGGCCTTCCGCCGCGCCCTCGCTGCCGGTCAAAGCCCGGTCTATGTCACGCCGGTGCCGCTGCCCGATCTGATCCGCGCGGCGGATGCCGAGGCCACTCCGGCCCCGGTGTCAGAGACCGGCTTTGCGCGGCCTGAGCTGGACAGCGATTTCATCGCCCCGCGCAGCGCCGTTGAAAAGCAGCTGGCCGCGCTCTGGAGTGAGCTGCTGGGGGTGGCTGAAGTCGGGGTTGAAGACAGCTTCTTCGATCTGGGCGGGCATTCGCTGATCGCCGTGCGGCTCTTTGCGCAGATCCGCAGGCTCTGGTCGGTGGATCTGCCGATGTCGGTTCTCTTTGAAGCGCCGACCATCGCCGCCTGTGCCGCGCTGATTGAGGCGCGCATCGGCCCGCAGGACGGGGGCGACGCCGCCGTCCCCGCAGCCGCCGCGCCCGTGGTGCGCCGCACCCATCTGGTGGCCATGCATCCGGCCACTGCGCCCATGGATCAGGCGCCGCTCTTTGTGGTGGCGGGGATGTTCGGCAATGTGCTGAACCTGCGCCATATGGCGCAGCTGATTGGTAAGGACCGCCCCTTCTACGGGCTGCAGGCCCGGGGTCTCTTTGGCGATGCACAGCCGCATGACGATTTCGTTGAGGCCGCAACGGATTACCTCGCTGAGATGCGTGAGGTGCATCCCGGTGGCCCCTGGCTTTTGGGGGGCTTTTCCGGGGGTGGTCTGATCGCCTGGGAAATGGCGCGCCAGCTTGAGGCGGCGGGAGAGGTCGTGGCGGGGGTCGTGCTTCTGGATACACCCCAGCCGCTGGCGCCAAGAATGACGAAGTCGGATGCGGTGCGGGTGCGTCTGCAGGGGCTTTTGCGCGGCGGTGCTGGTTACTGGCGCGCCTGGCAGGAAGAAAAGCGGGCCTATGCCCGGGAACTTGCGCTGGCTGAGCGCGGAGAGGCCGAGGGCCAGCACCAGAACCGCGCCATTGAGGCTGCCTTCCGCGCCGCTCTGCCGGGTTACAGCGTCGAGCGCCGGGAGGGGCCGGTGATGCTCTATCGTCCCGCGCCCGATCCGCGCTGGCAGGTCGGCGGGCGGATGATCGCTGCGAACCGCGATTATATCTATCCCGACAACCTCTGGACCCCCTATGCGCCGGGGCTGGAGATTATTGAGGTGCCGGGCGATCACGACAGCATGGTGCTGGAGCCCAATGTCCGTGTACTCACCGCAGATCTGCGCCGCCGCCTGCGCGCAGTAAGCGGGGCCGGGGCATGAGCGCCCGGGTTCTGACGGTCATCCTGAACTGGCGCACGCCTGAGATGACGCTCCAGGCCGCTGAGACGGCGGTGGCGGCCATGACGGGTGTTGAGGGCGGGATCATCATCGTCGACAACGACAGCGGCGACGGCTCGGAAGCGCAGATCCGCGCGGGCGTGGCGGCGCGCGGCTGGGACCGGGTGCAGGTGCTCCAGGCGGGCCGCAATGGCGGCTTCGGGGCCGGGAATAACGTCGGCATCCGTGCCGGTCTGCCCGGCGGGCAGCTGCCGGATTACGTCTATCTGCTGAACTCCGACGCTTTTCCCGCGCCCGAGACCATCACGCGGCTGCGCGATCATCTGGACGCTCATCCGCGGCTTGGCATGGCGGGGGGCTATGTCGGCGGCCCGGACGGGGTGCCGCATCAGACGCTCTTTCGCTTCCCCTCGATCGCCTCGGAGTTTGAGGGCGCGGCCCGCACCGGCCCGGTCACCCGGCTTTTGCGCCGCCATGTCGTGCCGCTGCCGATCCCGCAGGTCCCCGTCTCTCCGGCGGATTGGAGTGCGGGATGCTCGCTGATGCTGCGCCAGCAGATGCTCGATCAGATCGGCCTCTTTGATGAGACCTTTTTCCTTTATTTTGAGGAAACCGACCTCTGCCGCCGTGCGGCCGGGGCGGGCTGGGGTCTGGACTATCTGCGCGATGCGCCGGTGGTTCATATCGGCTCTGAGAGCACGGGCATGAAGCGCTGGGCGCGCACGCCGGGCTATTGGTTTGACAGCCGCTGGCATTATTTTCGCAAACATCACGGGCGCAGCGGGGCGGTTTTCGCCACGCTGTCGCATCTGGCGGGCGGTCTGCTGCACCGGATGCGCGCGGCGCTCAGCGGCGGGGCGGTAGGGGATCCGCCCCATTTCCTGAAGGACCTTGCACGGCATATGCTGCGCCAGGGTAAGGGGGGTTAAATGCACAAGGCATTGTTTATCGGTAATGAATCGCTGCTGGCGGAATGCGTGTCGCTTTGGCGTGCGGCGGGGCATCAGGTGGCGGCGGTCATCACCCGCAACGCGGCCCTGGGTGCGCGGCTCTCGCAGGAGGGGATCACCGTCAGGGCCCCGGGAGAGCCGGTGCCCGAGGCGGGCTATGACTGGCTTTTCTCCATCGCCAATCTCTCGCTGGTGCCAGAGGATCTGCTGGCGAGGGCGCGTCATGGCGCGATCAACTTTCACGATGGTCCGCTGCCGCGCCATGCCGGGCTGAACGCGCCGGTCTGGGCGCTGCTGGAGGGGGAGAGCCGCCACGGAATCACCTGGCATTTCATCGAGGGCGGCATTGACGAAGGCCGCATCCTTCTGACGCGCGGCTTTGACATTGCCCCCGATGATACGGCGCTGACGCTGAACACCCGGGCCTTTCAGGCGGCGCTGGAAAGCTTTGGCGATCTGGTGGCGCAGATCACCGAGAACCGCCTGCAGCCCCGGGCGCAGGACTTCAGCCAGCGCAGCTATCACGCCCGCGATGACCGCCCCGAGGCGGCGGCCCGGCTGGATTTCAACCGCCCCGCAGGGGAGCTGGCGCGGCTGGTGCGCGCGCTTGATCATGGCAGCTATACCAACCCGCTGGCCCTGCCGAAAATCCTCGGCGGCGGGCAGATCCTTGCGGTCAGCAGCGCCGAAGAGGTGCCGGGGCAGGGGGCCGCGGGAGAGATCCTTGCGCTTGATGCGGCTGGCCTGACGGTGGCCTGTGGCGGCGGCACGGCGCTTCGGCTGGGCGGGTTGCGCGATCTTCAGGGCGCGGCTTTCACCCCGCTGCAGGCTTTGCGCCAGGGTGAGGTGCTTCCCGCCCTCACCACCGGGGAGGCCGCGCAGATCACCGCCGCCCTCGCCGCCGTGACCCCTTCTGAGGGGCGCATTCGCGCGCTTTTGCGCCGCTTTACGCCGCTGGAGGTCACCCAGGTGCCTGCGGGCGCGGTTTCTGACTGGCAAAGCCTGCCACTGCCGCCGATCTCGGATGGGGCCATTGCGCTCTGGGCCTGTCGGATGGCGGGGGCAGAGACGGCGGATCTTTCCTTCAGCACCCAGGGCCTGCCGCAGGCGGCGGGCTATGTGGTGCCCTGGGCGCCGCTTCGTCTGACGGCGGTGGCCGGGGCGATGCCTGTCGATCATCAGGCCGCCCAGGGGGCTGCAGTGGCGCGGGCGGCGGGCGGGGCGGGCTTTGCGGCGGATCTGCCGCTTCGCACCCAGGGGGTGGCCCAGGTGCTGCAGCCGCAGGTCGCACTGTCAAAGGGCGGTGCGGTGGCGGGCAGCGTGATCACGCTTTCTCCGGGGGCGTTTCATTTTGACGCCGCCCGGCTGGACCCGGCGCTGGCGCGGTTGCTGGCCGACCGTCTGTTCGCCATGGAAGAGGCGCTGTCGCACGCGCCTGCGCGCCTCGGCGATATCCCGGGCCTGACCGGGGCAGAGCGGGATCTGGTGCTGAACGCCTGGAATGCCACCGCCGCGCCCTATGAAGCGCTGAGCATGTCTGCCGCCTTTGAGGCACAGGTTGCCCGCAACCCCGAGGCAGTGGCTCTGATCCATGAGGACCAGAGCCTGAGCTATGATGCGCTGAACCGCATGGCGAACCGTCTGGCGCATCTGCTGCGCGCGCGGGGCGTCGGGCCGGGGATGCTGGTGGGGCTGTCGCTGCGCCGCTCTCCCTGGCTGGTGGCCGGGGCGCTGGGCATTCTGAAGGCCGGGGCGGGCTATGTGCCGATGGACCCGTCTTATCCCGCCGACCGGCTGGCGCTCTTTCTGGAGGACAGCGGCGCGCCCCTGGTGGTGACGGACCGCGCCAGCCAGGCGCTGCTGCCCGAAGGGGCGGTGGCCCTGGTGGTGGAAGATCTGCCGGAGGCGGCGCAGAGCAATCCCGAAGGCGGTGCGGGTCCGGAAGATCTGGCTTATCTCATCTATACCTCCGGCTCGACCGGGCGGCCCAAGGGGGTGATGCTGACCCACCGCAATGTGGCCAATTTCTTCGCGGGTATGGATGCGCGCATCGGCACCGATCCGGGCACCTGGCTGGCGGTCACTTCGCTTTCCTTTGATATCTCTGTTCTTGAACTGTTCTGGACCCTGTCGCGCGGCTTTCGCCTGGTGGTCATGGGAGAAGAGGAGCGCAGTCTGGTCGCAGGGGGCGGCACGGCCACCGCCGCTGTTGCGGGTGGCATGGAGTTCAGCCTCTATTACTGGGGCAATGACGACGGCGCAGGCCCTGCGAAATATCATCTGCTGCTGGAGGGCGCGCGCTTTGCCGATCAGCATGGCTTTACCGCCGTCTGGACGCCGGAGCGGCATTTCCACGCCTTTGGCGGCCCCTATCCCAACCCTTCGGTGACCGGGGCTGCGGTGGCTGCGGTGACCCGCAATCTCGCCGTGCGGGCAGGCTCCTGCGTGGCGCCGCTGCATCATCCGGCGCGGATCGCTGAGGAATGGGCGGTGATCGACAATCTGACCAATGGCCGGACGGGGATTGCCATGGCCTCCGGCTGGCAGCCGGAAGACTTTGTGCTGCGTCCTGAGAACACGCCCCCCGCCAACCGCAAAGCACTCTTTGACAGCATTGAGACCGTGCGCAGGCTCTGGCGCGGAGAGGCGGTGGAATTTCCGCAAAAAAGCGGTGAGATGCTGCCGGTTATCACCCAGCCCCGCCCGGTCCAGGCCGAGCTTCCGGTCTGGGTCACCACCGCCGGCAATGCCGAGAGCTGGCGTGAGGCCGGGCGCATCGGTGCCCATGTGCTGACCCACCTCCTGGGCCAGACCCTGGCAGAGGTGCGTGAGAAGATCGCCATCTATCACCAGGCGCTCAGAGAGAATGGCCGTGACCCGAAAGACCACAAGGTCACCCTGATGCTGCATACCTTCCTTGGCACCAGCACCGAGGAGGCCCGCCGCATCGCCCGGGAGCCGATGAAGGACTACCTGCGCTCGGCAGCGGGGCTGATCAAGCAATATGCCTGGGCCTTCCCGGCCTTCAAAAAGCCCGCGGGGGTGACCGATCCCGGTGCGCTCGATCTGCGCGATCTCGGCGAGGAGGAGATGGAGGCGATCCTCGACTTCGCCTTTGAGCGCTATTTCGCGGATTCGGGCCTCTTTGGCACGGTAGAGCAGGCGCTTGCGCGGGTGGCAGAGGTTCAGGCCATCGGCGTGACCGAGATCGCCTGTCTGATCGATTACGGCATCGCGCCGGAGGTGGTGCTGGCCGGGCTGCGCCCGCTGGCGCAGGTGGTGGCCAAGGCCGGGCCTGCCGCAGGGGGGGCAGCACCTGAGGCGGGGGATTACTCCATCGCCGCGCAGATCCGCCGCCATGGGGTGACCCATCTGCAGTGTACCCCCTCAATGGCGCGGATGATCGCCATGAATGAGCAGAGCCGCGCCGCGCTGGGGCAGCTCTCGCTGATGATGATCGGCGGAGAGGCGCTGCCCGGGGCCCTGGTGCGCGATCTGCGTCAGGCGGGGGTGGGGCGCATCCTCAATATGTATGGCCCGACCGAGACGACGATCTGGTCCACCACCGAGGAAGCCTCTGAGGGCGAGGCCGTGGTGAATATCGGCACCCCCATCCTCAACACCCGGGTCTATGTGCTGACCGAAGAGATGGAGCCCTGCGCCATCGGCGTGGCGGGCGAGCTGTGGATCGGCGGCGAGGGCGTGGCGCGTGGCTACTGGCAGCGCCCGGACCTCACGGAGGAGCGGTTTAAGCCCGATCCCTTCCATGCCGGGGGCCGCATCTACCGCACCGGCGATCTGGTGCGCTGGCGGGCGGATGGCAGGCTTGATTTTCTGGGGCGGGCCGATTTCCAGGTGAAGCTGCGCGGCTACCGCATTGAGCTGGGCGAGATTGAGGCGGTGCTGGAGGCCGCGCCCGGAGTGCGGCAGGCGGTGGTTCTTGCGCGTGAGGATGTGCCGGGGGATCTGCGGCTGGTGGGCTATGTGACCTCCGACAGCTGGCTGGTGCCCGAAACGCTGCTCTCTGAGGTGGCAAAGCAGCTCCCCGCCCATATGGTGCCGGGGCAGATCGTAAAGCTGGCCGCCTTTCCGCTGACGCCGAACCGCAAGGTTGACCGTAAGGCGCTGCCCGCGCCTCAGGTCGCTGCCGTGCGGGCTGAGGCATTCGAGGCGCCGGAGGCCGGGGTCCAGGGTGTCATTGCCGCCGTCTGGCAGAAGGTGCTGAACCTGCCCCAGGTCAGCGCCCAGGACAATTTCTTCGCGCTGGGCGGGCATTCGCTGCTGGCGGTGCAGGCCCATCGGGAAATCCGCGAGGCGCTGGGCACGACGCGGCTCTCGATTACCGATATCTTCCGCTTCCCGACCCTGAAGGCGCTGGCGGATCACCTCGGGGCGGCCCGGACACCGCCGCCTGCCGCCCCTGCGGCCTCTGCCCTGGCCGCTCCTGCGGCAGAGACCGGCAACAGCCGCCTTGATGCCATGCTGGCCCGCCGCGCGCTTCGCGCCAGCCGGGGGCAGTCGGCATGAGCAGGAAGGCCGCCGCTCTGACGCTGCTGCGCGGGCTCTTTCCGGGGGCCGTGGCGGGCTTTGGGGCCGCTGAGGCCGCAGAGGGCGGGCAGCTTTACCCGGGCGAGCAGGCGGGCACTCCGGGGCGTGTGGTGCCCCATCGTCAGGCCGAGTTTCTGGCCGGGCGCATGGCCGCCCGCGCCGCCATGGCGGATCTCGGCTTTGCCCCTGCGGCGGTGCCACGCGGGGCGGATCGGGCACCGCTCTGGCCGGAGGGGCTTTGCGGCAGCCTGACCCATACCGAAGGGCTGGCCCTTGCGGTGGTCCTGCGGCAGGGGCTGCTGAGCCCGGGGCTTGATCTCGAACCGGCGACGGATCTTCCGGCGGAGCTGATCCCCGCGATCCTGACCCCGGCAGAGCGGATCTGGGCCGCCGCGCAGCCGCAGCCGGGCCTGGCCGCGCGGCTGATCTTCGTGGCCAAAGAGGCGGGCTATAAAGCACAATACCCCCTCAGCCGCAGCCTTCTGAGCTTTCAGGAGGCCGAGTTTGAGCAAACCACCCCCGGCCGGTTCCGGCTGCGCCTTTTGCGCGCGGCAGGGGGGCTGCCCGCAGCCACGGTGCTTGAGGGCCGCTGGGATGCGGGCTCGGGGTTCATTCTGGCGGGGGCCACGCTGCCCGCCCTGACGACGGAGGGCTGCCAATGCAGCGGCGCAGCATGATCGGTGCAGGGCTTGCCCTGCTGGGACTTGGGGCGGCGGGGGGCGGCTATGCGCTCTGGCGTCGCAAAAGCGGCAGGCTGCCGCTGCCGCCGCTGCCACCCATGGCCGAAGAGGCCGCTTTCCTGGCCGATTTCAACGCTCCCCTGACGCCGCCGTCCGGCCCGCTGCGGGTCTTTCACATCGGCCATTCGCTGGTCGGGCGCGAGATGCCGGCCTTTCTGGCGCAGATGGCGGGGCATGAATATGAAAGCCAGCTCGGCTGGGGCACCTCGCTGCGCGAGCATTGGGAAGAGCGTCTGACCATCAACGGCTTTGATGTGGAGAACGCCCATCCCCGCTATCGCCCGGCCCGGGCGGCGCTGGCCTCGGGCGAGTATGACGCCCTGGTGCTGACGGAGATGTCTTCGGTGGCTGACAGTCTGCGCTGGCATGCCACGCCGAATTACATCGCCGAATGGGCAAAGGCGGCGCGGGCCGGACGGCCGGATATCAGGGTTTATCTCTATCAGTCCTGGCCCAATCTCGACACCCCCGGCGGCTGGGAGGCGCAGACCGATGCGCAGCTGCCGCAGTATTGGATCGGTGAGTTTCTGCGCCGCGCCCATGCCGCAGGCTCAGGCCCCGTGCATCTGATCCCGGCGGGGGCGGTCCTGCTGGCTGCCGTGCGCGCGGCAGAGGCCGGGCAGATCCCCGGCGTCACCGAGCGCCAGGCCTTCTTTTCGGTGTCGCCCGAGGGGGTGCCCGATACGGTGCATATGAGCGATCTGGGGGCCTGGCTGGTGGCCCTGACCCATTTCGCGGTGCTTTATCATCAGGTGCCTGAGAGGCCGCTGACAGAGGTGAGCCACCCCGATGGCCGCAGCTTCTCGCTGAGCCCGGAGACCGCGCAGGCCCTGGCGGGCGTGGTGCGCGGCGTGATCGCTGGCCAGCCGGGAACCGGAGTGGTGCTGTGAACCCTGCCTTTCGGGCGCTTCCCCCCTTGATGCGGGGGGCTGCGAAAACCGGGCGCGGCCTGATCCCGCGCCGGAGCCATGGCCCGAAGCTCAGATCTCTGACCTGGGCGCGCGGCCTCGCAGAGGGCGCATCGCTGTGCAGCCCTGGCGGCCGTCAGACGGGAGAAAAGCTGTCCCGGAGGGCGCGGGCATGAAACTCTCGGTGATCCTGCCCGCCAGCAATGAGGCGGAGTATATCGGCAGCTGCCTGCAGGCGCTGCTGGCCTCTGAGCCGGTCGCGGGCGGGGCCGAGGTGATCGTGGTGGCCAATGGCTGCCGCGATGCGACCGCCGATGTGGCGCGCAGTTTTGCCCCTGCAGCGGGGACAGCAGGCTGGGGCCTGAGGGTGCTGGAGCGTGCAGAGGGCGGCAAAACCGCCGCGCTGACCTCCGGAGACGGCCTGGCTCTCGGGGAGATCCGCGCCTATCTGGACGCCGATGTCTGCGTCTCTCCTCCGCTGATGGCGGCCCTGACGCGCGCGCTCGCCGGGCGCAGCGGCGCAGCCTATGGCAGTGGTCAGGCGGTTTTGCCGCCTGCGAAATCCATGCTTTCGCGGGCCTATGGGCGTTTCTGGCAAAGCCTGCCCTTTAATCGCGACACCACGGCGCCGGGCTATGGGCTTTTTGCGGTGAATGAGGCGGGCCGCGCCCGCTGGGGGGCTTTTCCGCAGATCATTTCAGATGACACCTTTGTGCGGCTTTCCTTTGCCCCGCCTGAGCGGCTCTCGGTGCCTTACAGCTATACCTGGCCGCTGGCCGAGGGCTTTGCCCGCCTTGTGCGGGTGCGGCGGCGGCAGAACCAGGGGGTGGCTGAGATCGCGGCGCTTTATCCGCATCTGCTGGCCAACAGCGATCACCCGCGGCTCAGCGCCGGGGGGCTTGCGGCTTTGGCATTGCGCGAACCGACAGGCTTTCTCGCCTATGGCCTGGTGGCCCTGGCCGTGCGGCTGGGCCGGGCAGAGCGCGGCTGGACGCGCGGGCGTTAACGGGCGAAGGCCGCGGCGAGTTTGGCCGCCTCGCGGGCAATGTCATGGCGTTGCAACACCCGCTCGCGCCCGCGCAGGCCCATGGCTTCCAGCTGCGCAGCGGGCGTCTGCGCCAGCTCCAGCATCGCCGCAGAGAGGCCCGCCGCATCGCCCGCCGGGATCAGCCAGCCGGTCGCACCGGGCAGCACAAGCTCGGGGAGGCCCGCGATATAGGTGGCGAGAACCGGGCGGGCGGCGGCCATGGCCTCCATCACCACCATCGGCAGTCCTTCGGCAAAAGAGGGCAGCACCAGGGCATGGGCGCGGGCGAGTTCCGCACGCACCCCCGCCTCATCAAGCCAGCCGGTCAGGGTGACACGGTCCTGCAACCCGTGACGGGCAATCGCCGCCTCAATGGGCACCCGCAGCGCCCCATCGCCGACCAGCGTAAGATGCAGATCGGCAGAACGCGGCGCAGCGAGAGCCAGCGCCTCAATCAGCAAAAGCTGGCCCTTTTGCCCGGAAAGCCGCCCGATTGAGACCATGCGCCCGCGCCCTTCGGGCAGCGGAAGGGGGCTTGCGAATTTCAAAGGCTCAATGCCGCAGTGCACCACTTCGAGGCGCTGCCAGTCCTCAGGTGCCGACCAGCGCATCAGCTGCGAGCGGCCAAAATCCGAGATGGCGGCCACGAATTTCGCCGAGGCGATCTTGGCCGGTAAAGACAGCGGCAAAGGCGCGTCAAATTCTTCGGGTCCGTGCAGGGTGAAGCTATAGGGCAGCCCGGAGATTTGATGCGCCAGATGCGCCACCATGGCGGCATTGGTGCCGAAATGGGCGTGCAGATGGCTGGCCCCTTCGGCCTTTGCGATCTGCGCCACCCGCGCGGCCTCTGCCAGATAAATCAGATGGCGCAGACGCCCGCCGGTGCCCGGCACCCCTGCGCCGCTGCCGGCCTTTCCGGCGGCCCAGGCCCGGGGCAGCGCCGCCGCCACGCCGCGGGCTTCGGCCAGCATGGCCTTCAGCAGGGGGCCCGCGCCTTCGCGCAGCAGATGGCGGGTGCGGGTGGCCTCTTCGCGGTCCCCCGCATCTTTCAGGGGGGCGCTGTCGGCGCGCATCGCCAGACGCAGCACCTCATGGCCCTGGGCCTCAAGCGCGCGGATCTCGCGGCGGATAAAGCTGTGCGAGGGGCTGGGATAGGTATTCAGAACATAGGCAATTTTCATTCCGGCACCGACTCCGCATGGCTCATCGGCCTGACCATAGCGGGGGATGACGGCTTTGCCGCGCAAAAAATCTCAACTCAGCAGGGCGGGCCAGAGCGAAAGCACCAAAAGCCCCGCCATCAGCCAGTTAAAGATCTTCAGCCGGACCGGATCCTGCAGCCAGCGCCGCATCAGCGTGCCCGCCAGCGCCCAGGTCGAGACCGAGGGCAGGTTCACCGCCCCGAAGACCGCCGCCACCAGCAGCACCTGACCCGTGGCCTGCCCCGGCGCATAGATCGGGATCGCGCTCAGGGCCATGATCCAGGCCTTGGGGTTCACCCATTGAAAGGCCGCGGCCTGAAGAAAGGTCATCGGCCGCCCGCCGGGCCTTGTCTCACCCTCAGGGGCTGAGGATTGTGAGATCTTCCACGCCAGCCACAGCATATAGACTACGGCCACGACCTTCAGCAGGATCTCCAGCTGCGGCAGGCGGGCGAAAATCCCGCCAAGCCCGAGGCCCACCAGGACCAGCATGACGGTAAAGCCGATGCCGATGCCCAGCATATGCGGCAGGCTGCGCCGGAAACCGAAATTCACCCCTGAGGCCATGAGCATCAGGTTGTTCGGTCCCGGCGTGATCGAGGAGACGAGCGCATAAAGCGTGAGGGCTGAGAGCATGTGCAGATCCATGCCGCAGCTTTGCGCGGAGGCGGGCCGACTTGCCAGAGGGCAGCGGGATTTTGGGTGAAATATTTCCTCAGCCGCTGCGCGCGCCCGACAGGATCAGCGCCGCGCCGCAGAGGCACAAAAGCGCCCCCGCCAGATCGCGCAGCCCCGGGGCCTGGCCCTCAACCGCCCAGAGCCAGCCCAGCGAGCACAGGATATAGATCCCGCCATAGGCCGCATAGGCGCGGCCCGCGAAATCGCTTTCGGCCCGCGTCAGGAGCCAGGCAAAGAGCAGCAGGCCGCCCAGCCCCGGCAAAAGCCAGAGCGCGGATTGCTCCATCCGCGCCCAGGCCCAGAAGGCAAAGCAGCCTGCAATCTCCGCCAGGGCCGCCAGCGCAAAAAGTGCCAGCGTCGGGGCGGCGCTGCCCATCAGGGCAGCATGCTCATCGGATCGACGCTGTCGGCCCCGCGTCGCACCTCAAAGTGCAGGAAGGCCGGATTACCCGCGCGGACCTGGCCGATGGTCTGTCCCCGGCGCACAGTGGCGTCTTTGGCCACCGAAAGGCCGTCGACATTGGCATAGACCGTCAGCAGGTTATTGGCGTGGCGGATCACCACGATCGGTACCTGCCCGGTGTCGCGGGTGATGGCGGCCACGGTGCCGTCGGCTGCGGCACGAACCGGGCTTCCGGCGGCGGCCCCAATGCCGATGCCGTCGTATTTGCCCTTCTGATAGGCGCGGATCACCTTGCCATCCGCAGGCATCGCCAGACGCGAGGCCGTGCTGCTGGTGGTCGGCAATACCGGAGAGGCAGGGGCCGCTCCGGTATTGCCGCCGCCGGCGCGGGTCGGGTTCTCTTTTGGCAGCGGCTTATTGGCCGAGGGCGGCTGCGGCGTGGGCGAGCTTTGCCCCGGCGGATTGACCATCGGCGCGGTGGCCACCGGAGCCGGGGCCGGGGCCGCAGCGGCACTGCGGGTCGCGGTCGGCGGGATCAGCAGATATTGCCCCTCGCGCAGCGTCAGGCTGCTGTTGAGCCCGTTCCAATCCGCCAGCGCCGAGGTGGTCACGCCATATTGCCGCGCGATGGCCTGCGCCGTTTCACCCCGGGCCACGCGGTGACGCGCAGGCTCTACCCCGCCTGCGGTGCTGCCGGAGGTGCCAAAGGGCACCTGGGTGCTGCGCGGCGGCGCGCTGCTTTGTGCCGTGCTGCCGCCGCCTGAGGGGACGCGGTCCAGCGCGGTGGTGGCAATCGCGCCGATATTGGCGGAGCCTCCGGACTGCGCGGGGGCCATCGGCTGGCTCCAGGAGGGGCCACCGCCGCTTTCGGCAACGCGGCCCGGCAGAACCAGAAGCTCGCCGCCCTGCAGCATGATGTCGGGCTGAATGGCATTGGTGCGCGCCATCTGATCGGCGCTGACGCCCAGGCGCGAGGCGATGGTGCCCACGGTCTCGCCGCGCCGCGCCACCACGACCTGATAGCCCGGATAGGAAATGATCCCACGGCTGTCGACCTGCGGACGGCTCATCGAGGCCGACCGCGCCGCATCGGCCGTCGAGCCGAACTGCTGCGGGCGCAGATCCCAGTCCATCGGCTGGCCGTTCTGCGGCATACAGCCCGACAGCATCAGCGCCACCGCGCTTAATGCGACTGCGCCACGCAGCACGGAAGCCTGCCGGGGGGAACGAAGGGTCATGGAAGTGGACATACCTGCTCTGCCTCGTCACCTGGCCGGTTTGATCCCGGCACTGTTTCTCCTGCGGCGGATTACTCCGGCGCGATACCTTCTGTCAGAGGAACGAAGCGCACGGGCCTCAGTTCCTCATAGGCGAAGCCCTCATCAAGGCGGCGCACACGCACCAGCTGCTGCACGGCGTCAGACTGCCCGACGGGGAGAACCATTATACCGCCGATCCGCAACTGGTCCAAGAGGGTGGGGGGCGGATCCTCGGCGGCGGCGGTGACGATGATGCGATCAAAGGGCGCCTGATCGGCAAAAGGCGCCACCGCTTCGCGGCGCGGCGGCACCACCGGCAGATCTGCGCGCGCAGGCGGCAAAGGCCCCAGACTGCCATCGCCGGTGCGGGCGGTGATGTTATGCAGGCCAAGCCGCGCGAAAACCTCTTCGGCCTCGCGCACCAGCCGGCGGTGACGGTCGACGGTATAAACCCGCCGCGCCAGCTGGCTCAGGACCGCTGCCTGATAGCCCGATCCGGTGCCGATTTCGAGCACGATATCGCGCGGCCCGACCTCCAGCGCCTGGGTCATCAGCCCCACGACAGAGGGCTGCGAGATGGTCTGCCCGCAGGCGATCGGCAGCGGCATATCTTCATAGGCCCGCCCGGCGAAATGACCGCGCACGAATTCGCCGCGGTCGATCTTCTCCATGGCCGAGAGCACGGATTTATCCGTCACCCCGCGCGAGCGCAGCGCGAAGAGGAAGCGCATCTTGCGCTCTGCGAGGGTTTCTTCCGTTTCAGAACCCTCGTCTGCGCTCATGTGAACCGTGCCTCAAGATCCGCCAGACGGTCATGCGCCGTCAGATCGCAGCGCATCGGCGTGATCGAGATATAGCCCTCAAGGTTCAGCGCCACATCCGCCCCCGGAGCGGTCTCAGCGCGCTGATCCGCCGAGCGGATCCACAGGAAACGACGGCCCGAGGGGGAGAAATGCGGCTCAACCCCATAGCCGGTGCCCTGGCGGAAGCCCTGGGTGGCGATCTTCACGCCCTTCACATCTTTTGAAGCCCGCGGCGGGAAGTTGACCGAGTAGAAGATCCGGTAATCGCGGTCCTCCTCCCAGATGCCCTTGTCCAGCAGATCGCGGACGACCTGCACGCCGTAGTCGCGGGCCACCTCAAATTCATCTTCCAGGTCTTTGGTCTCCGGGCCGAGAAACTGTGACAGGCCAATGGCTTTGACGCCCTGAAGCGCCCCCTCCATTGCCGCACCCAGGGTGCCGGAATAAAGCGTGTTCTCGCCCGAGTTATTGCCGCGGTTGACGCCTGAGAGGATCAGATCGGGCTTTTGCCCCTCCAGGACGTCAAAGATGCCGACCAGCACGCAGTCTGCGGGGCTGCCCTCGGTCGCATAACGCTTTTCGGCCAGTTTTGAGACCATCATCGGATGGGTATAGCTGATGCAATGCCCCACGCCCGACTGCTCAAAAGCCGGGGCCACAACCCAGACTTCGCCCCCGGGGCCCGCCACCTCAGTGGCAATGGCGATGAGGGTCTTCAGACCCGGTGCATTGATGCCGTCGTCATTGGTCACGAGTATGCGCATGATGATCCTGAGGTCTTTCCGTCTCTCCCGAATAGGGCAGACTTAAAGCCTGCGCATGAAAAAGGGAATTCAAGTGAGGGTTTTTCGCGGCCGGGCCCGCCGGGGGGCGGCATAAATCCCGATCTGTGTTCTTTGCGCCGCAGAAGCCTGCGTTTTTATCGGGCAGAGGCTGATCGCGCAGGATCGCTGCCCGCTTCAGCCTTCCTTAAGACCGTCGGGTCAGAATGGGCGCGTTCACCCCGGGCAGGGAGAGGCGCGTGACCGAATTAAAGCCGGAGCGGCGGGGCGGTTTTCCCCGGAAAGGATCGTCCGACGCGGTCTCAGCGCTGGTGCTGCGCGCGCTGCGGCAGCCTGCGGATCTGGCGGTGCAGACCCTGCTGGCGGGGGCGGTGCGGCTGTGTCCGGGGGCTGTGGGGGCGACACTTCTGCGCCCGCCCGGCGGGGGGCAGCCCGCCTTTCTGCCGGATGAGCATTTTGGCGGTACCGGCCCGCCGGTGGAACTCTGCGCGGATCATCTGAAGGCCTTCCGGCAGGGCCGCAGTTTTTGTGCGCAGGACAGTCTGTTTCTGCCGGTTCCTGGCGACGTCCGGCCTGCGGGTCTGCTGCGTCTCCATCTTTCGCCCGGGGCTGCGGCCCCGACGGCCGCGACCTGCAGGGCCCTCGGCCTGCTGGCCGGGGTTCTGGCGGCGCTGCTCCTGCGGCTTGAGAGTGAGCGTGCCGCACAGGCTGCAGCCCTCGCGCTGGAGGCGACAAAGCAGCGGCTCCACGCCACGCTGCGGGCGATGCCGGATCTGGTGCTCGAAGTCGATGACGACGGGGTCTACACCGATATTCACACCTCTGAACCCGCGCTGCTGGCCCAGGTGCGCGAACAGATGCTGGGCCGTTCTTACCACGACGTGCTGCCCCCCGATGTCGCGGACATCGTGGGAGACGCCATGGAGCGTGCGCGTCATGCGGGGCGGGCACACGGCTGTCGCTACATGCTGAAGATCGCGGGCGGTGAGCGGTGGTTCGAAGCCTCTGTCGGCCGCACCCGGCCCGCGCCGCACCAGCCCGGCGGGGGCTTTGTCGTGGTCGTGCGCGATATCACCGCCGAAGAGCAGCGGCGGACGGAGCTGATCGGGCTGGGCCACGTCGCGCGTCAGATGAGCAATTATGCCCTGATGATGGATGCCGGGTTTCGCGTCACATGGGTGAACCGCGCCTTTGAAGAGCGCTGCGGTTACCGCCTGCCGGAACTTCTCGGCCGTGACCCGCGGGAGGTGCTGCGCCACGCCGAGGCTGACAGCGCCAGTACCGCGCGGATGGATGCGGCCATCGCCGCCTGCCGCCCCGAGCGGGTGGAGGTCTGCAACGCCGATCGCAGCGGCCAGGCCTATTGGGTCGACAGCAGTCTCACGCCGATCCGCGATGAGGCGGGCGGTCTGATCGGCTTTGTCGCGGTTGAGGTCGATATCACCGAGCGGCGCGCCCAGGATCAGGCGCTGGCCGCCGCCTCAGCAGAGGCGGTGCGCGCGCGCGATATCCTGGAAGCTGCAATCAATGTGCTGCCCGATGCCTTTTCGATCTATGATGCGGAGGATCGTCTGGTTCTGTGCAACGAAAAATATCGCGAGTTTTTCGCCCCCATCTCAGATGAAGTAAGGCCCGGTGCCACCCGGGAGGCGCTTTTGCGCAGCGGCCTGCGCCACGGTCGTCACCCGGAAGCCGTGGGGCGCGAAGAAGATTTCATTGCCGAACGGGTGGCCCGCGCCCGCATCTGCCCGGGTGTGGAAGAGGTTCGTCTGGGTGACGGGCGCTGGTATCGCCTTTGGGACCGGCTGACCCCTTCGGGTGAGCGGGTCGGGATGCAGATCGACATCACTGACATCCGCATGACGCAGCAAAAGCTTGAGGATGTGCTCGCGGTTTCGGCAGCGGGGACCTGGGAATATGACAATATGACCGATGTTCTGACCTTCAATGACCGCTGGGCGGAGATGCTGGGATTTGACCCCGGCGCCCTGACGGATGAGGTCCGACGCGCCTGGACAAAGCTGATCCATCCCGAAGATAAAGTCTGGCTGCGGCCGATCTTCCGCGCGCTGGCCACCGGGGAGATCGATGATTTTGCGGTGGAATATCGCCTGCGCCACCAGGAGGGACACTGGATCTGGGTGCAAACGCGCGGCCGGGCGATGCTGCGCAGCCACGACGGCACCTCGCGGCGGCTGGTGGGTGCGAATTTTGACATCACGCCCCTGAAACAGGCCTCGGCCCGGATTGAGCAGATCATCCGCGGCGCTGCCGTCGGCACCTGGGAAGAGGATGAGCGCAGTGGCGAGACCCGCGCCAATGATCTCTGGTGGCAGATGCTGGGCTATGACACCGCGGTCGAGAATTTTGGCGACTGGCGGCGGCTGTTGCATCCCGATGACCGCCGTCAGCTTGACGCGGTGCTTGAACGCGTTCGCACAGGCGAGCAGGAGCAGTTTGAGATCACCATGCGCCTGCGTCACCGCGAGGGGCGATGGGTCTGGGTGCTGTCGCGCGGGCAGGCCACGCAGCGCGCAGATGATGGCCGCACCGAGGTGCTGTCGGGAATCCATATCGATGTCACCGCCGCCAAAGCGCGGGAGATTGATCTGCAGCAGGCCAATGCCAGGCTGCGGGAGGCCCTGGCCGGGCGCGATCTGGCCGAGCGGCGCTTTGCCGATATCGCCGCCGTCTCGCCCGACTGGTTCTGGGAGACTGACAGCGACAGCCGCTTCACCTTTGTTTCCGACGGGTTCGCCGCGCAGACCGGGCGCCCGGTTGCCCGCCTGATGGGTATGGATCTGCGCAGTTTTGCGCGGATGTCTCCCGCCGTC
This sequence comes from Falsigemmobacter faecalis, assembly GCF_003863335.1. Lineage (GTDB taxonomy): Bacteria > Pseudomonadota > Alphaproteobacteria > Rhodobacterales > Rhodobacteraceae > Wagnerdoeblera > Wagnerdoeblera faecalis. Next base: position 96,844 of record NZ_RRAZ01000003.1, read on the forward strand.
CCGCCTTCAGCCGGTGGCCGTGACTTTGAAGAACGGCTCCGCTGCGGTGAGGTTTTTCGTGATTTCGTCTGGCTTTATCCGGCCCGGCTGGAGGGGGAACGCGAAATCTGGGTCCGCAGCAGCGGGCTGCCCTTCTTCGATGCCGATGGCATCTTTATGGGCTACCGCGGGGTCTCCTCGGATATCACCGATCTTTATCTGGCGAAGGAACGCGCAGAAGCCGCCAGCCGCGCCAAATCGCAGTTTCTGGCCAATATGAGCCATGAAATCCGCACGCCGCTGAACGGTGTTCTGGGCATGGCCGATCTGCTGGCAGCGCGGATCAAAGATCCCGAAGAGCAGTCGATGATCGCCACCATCCGCGACAGCGGAGAGGGTCTTTTGACCGTTTTGAACGACATTCTGGACATCGCGCGGGTGGAGGCCGGAAAGCTTTCCGTGGTGCGGGAGCCGTTCCGCCCCGCCGATCTCGCGGACCGGCTGACGGCGGTCTATGCGCTGCGCGCAGAGCAGCAGGGGCTGTGGTTCACCCTCTGCCGCGATGCCGGGGCCTCCGGGTACCGCTACGGCGATGCCCACCGTCTGCTGCAGGTGCTTTATAATCTGGTCAGCAATGCGCTGAAATTCACGCATGCGGGCGGGGTGGATGTGGCGCTTGTCACTGATGAGGCCGGGGGGCTCTGTATCACGGTGCGCGACAGCGGGATCGGCATGTCGCCCGCGAAACAGGCGCGCGCCTTTGAGGATTTTGAGCAGGCGGATGGGGCCATCACCCGGCGCTATGGCGGCACGGGTCTGGGTCTTGCGATCTCGCGCCGGCTGATCGCGCTGATGGGAGGAGAGATCACTCTGAAGAGCCAGGAGGGCGAAGGGACTGAAATGACGGTGCGCCTGCCCCCCGACCCTGTCCCTGCCGATGCGCTGCCGGGCGAGGTGCGAGCGCAGGCGGATCTGACGGGGATGCGGGTGCTTTTTGCCGACGACAATGCCACCAATCGGTTGATTTTGAAGTCTATGCTTACTCGTCTGGGGGTGGATGTAACGCTGGCCACTGACGGGGGTGAGGCTGTGGCGCTGTCGCAGACCGGGCAGTTTGATGCGCTGCTTCTTGATATCTCCATGCCGGATCTCGATGGGGTGAGCGCGCTGGCGCAGATCAGGGCGACTGCTGCGGCCGGGGCGCGGACGGCACCTCCGGCGGCGGCGGTGACGGCCAATGTGATGACGCATCAGATTGAGAGCTATCTGGCGGCGGGCTTTGACGGCTGCCTGGGGAAACCCTTTCGCCGGACGGATCTGGTGCGGCTGCTGTCAGATTTTCGGAATTCTGCGGCACAGACTTGAAATTTACGCCATTGTCAGGCTTTAGCCCCCTTAATGAGAGAGGCGGGGAGCGGAATGCAGCGCAGTGGCGGAACCCTTCTTACGGCGGCTCTGGCCATTTTGCCGGGGCTGGCGCTGGCCTGTGCGCTGCCGCCTTCGATCGTGATGACGCTGCCGATCAGCCATTACCTGGCCGGGGCCGCGCTGACGGTGGCGCTGACCGCGCTGATGGCGGGGGGCGCGGCCTGGCTGCGGCTGCCCGCGCCGATGGCTCTGGCGCGCTGGCCTGCGGGCAGTGGCGCGGATTGGCTGAGCTATCTTTCTTTTCTGATCTTTCTGGCGCTTCTGCTGACCGGATATGCCGGGCCCCGCGATCCGATGCACAATCTGCTGACCCTGGTTTTCTGGGCCGGGATCTGGGTCGCGCTGCCGCTGCTGTCGCTTTTGACCGGCGATCTCTGGGGGGCGCTGAACCCCTGGCGGGGGCCGGTGCGGATGCTGCGTCTGCTGACCGGCTGGCAGGGACGGATCGGGCTGTCGCGGCTTGGGGCCTGGCCTGCGGTGGCGGGGCTGGCGGGGTTCAGCTGGTTTCAGATCGTCTCGCTGGCGCCGGAAGATCCGCTGATCCTGGCGCAGGCGGCGGGGGCCTATTGGCTGGTGATCTTCGTCGCCGCCTGTCTGGAGGGAGAGGACTGGCTGCGCGAGGGCGAGTTTTTGCACCTGACCTTCGCCATGATTGCCCGGCTGGCGCCTTTGCACCTCAGCACTGAGGGGGGGCAGCGCGTCCTTTCGCTGGGCTGGCCGGGCGCGCATATTCTGACGGCCCCGCCGCTCAGCCGCGCGACACAGGTCTTTGTGCTGTTGCTTCTGGCGGCGCTGTCCTTTGACGGGCTGCAGGCGACCTTCTTCTGGCTGGGGCTGATCGGGGAGAACCCGCTGGAATTTACCGGCCGCTCTGCGGTGCAGGGCGTCAATACCCTGGGACTGATCGGCAGCTTCGCGCTGACGGCAGCGCTGATCTACGGGGCGCTGGCGCTTGGCCGCTGCCTCTCGGGGGAGGTGCTGCCTGCGGGGCCGGTGATGCTGTCGTTTCTCGCGATTGCGGCGGGCTATCACGGGGCGCATTATCTGATGATGCTGCTGACGGCGGGGCAATATCTGCTGCTGGCGCTGAATGATCCTCTGCTGCAGGGCGATGCGTTTCTGGGGCTGGAGCCCTTCTGGGTCTCGATGGGATTTTTGACCGATCGGTCGGTAATGACGGCAATCTGGAACCTGCAATTCGCTTTAATTGTTGGCGTTCATGCGCTCGCCGTCATGTTAGCGCTGCAGATCACGCCGGGGCGGCGAAGCGGACTTGCGCATCTGCCGCTGAGCGTGCTCATGGTCGGTTACACGATATTCGGCCTGTGGCTTTTGTCCTCGCCCACCGGGGTCTGAGCGCTGCAGGATCAAGAGGGGAGAGAGCGCATGTCGCAGTCCGTTATCCACCGCCGCAGCCTTCTTGCGGGTCTGGCCGCCGGGGGGGCGGCTCTGGCACTGCCCGCCCGTTTTGCCTCGGCGCAGTCGGCCGCGCCGATCAAACTGGGGTTTCAGTTGCACCGTACCGGGATCGGCGCCGCCTATGGCCGCTGGTATGAGCGCACCGCCCAGGCCGCGCTGAAGCGGCTGAATGACGCCGGGGGCATCAATGGCCGGCCCGTTGAGATCCTCTTTGAGGATGACGGCACCGACCCGAAACGCGGCTCGGAGGTGGTGGAGAAACTCGCCACTCAGGCGAAATGTGATCTGATTTTCGGGCCGCTTTTCAGCCATGTGGTGATCGGTTCGGCCCCGCGGGCGGGGGAGCTGAAGATCCCCTATCTGGTTTGTTCTGAGGGGTTTCATGTCGCCTCAGGTGCGCTGAACCGCTGGGCCATGCAGCCGGGGATTTCGGATGTGCGTGCGCAATGCACCTCGGTCGCGCCTTTTGTGACGCAGAACCTGGGCAAAAAAGTCACGCTGATCTTCCCGGATTACGCCTTTGGCCATGACCACCGCGATTACTTCTCGGCGGCTGTGAAGGCCCAGGGCGGTGAGGTCGTCGGCATGGTCGCGATCCCGCCCAGCGAGACCAGCTTTACCCGCTATTTCCCGCGCATCCCGCGCGAGACGGAAGTGATCTATCACGTGATGATCGGCCCCGCCGTTCTGACCTTCGTCAAAGAGCTCGGCCAGTTCTACGGCAAGCGCGCGCGGCCGGAGATTTTCGGCTTCATCGACAGCCTTGAGGCGGTGGATCTGAACTCGCCGGGGCTGGAGTTCCTTGAGGGCACCCATTTCTGGGAGGGTCATTGCCGCAATCTTCAGGCCGATGCCACGGAGCATGAAAAGGCTTATCGCGCGGCGGTGGGGGTGGATGACAACGGCGCTTCGGTCTCGGATGCGCGGGATGTCTCGACCTATGGCCATATGTTCTCGGTCTGGGAGACGCTTTCGGTGATCCGCCAGGGCATGGAGGCTGCAGGCTACCAGGGCGTGGCAGACCGCCAGAAATTCGTTGAGGCCGTGGAGGCCATGACCGGCTGGGAGGAAAGCGCCGATCACCCGCAGGGCCGCAAGGTCTTTAACGGCAGGACCCACCAGGTCTTTGCCGAGCAGGCGATCAGCCGGGTTGAGGGCGGTAAACTGATCCGCGTTCATAAGACCGCGATTGAAGACAGCTTCTATCCCGATGCGGTCGATTATACGACGCAAAGCTTCTGAGACTTCGCCCCGCGCCCGGACCGGCGCGGGGCCACAACGGGCCTTCGGTGATGTTTGACCCCTATTTTCTGTTGGCCCTGCTGGAAGGGACGGTCACGGCGGCCATTCTGGCGCTGACCGCCGTGGGCTTAAGCCTGGTTTTTGGCGTGATGCGCGTGGTGAATGTGGCGCATGGCGAATTTCTGATGCTGGGCGCGGTGGTGGCCTGGTATGTGGCGACCTTCGTGCCGGGCCCGCCGCTGATGACCTGGGCTGCGGCGCTGGTCATTGCGCCTCTGGTGGTGGGCGGCGTCGCGGCGCTGGCCGACCGGCTGGTGCTCCGGCGGCTGAACTATGAGGCCGAGGGCACCATCGTCGCCACGATCGGGCTGATGTATATTCTGCAGCAGGCCGTTCTGACGGGCTTTGGCCCCGGCGCGCGGGCGGTGGAGCCGCCCTTTGACTGGATGATCGATACGCCCTGGTTTGGCTATTCCGGCTATAAACTGGCGGTGGTGGGGCTGGCGGCCCTGGTGCTGGGGGCGGTCTGGCTGTTTATGACCCGCTCGCGCGCGGGGCTGGTGATGCGCGCCACGCAGATCGACCGCGATATGGCGCGGGCCTTTGGCATCAATGTTGACCGGGTCTATGCCCTGGTCTTTGCGCTTGGCGCGGGGCTTGCGGCGCTGGCGGCGGTGCTGCTGGTGCCGGTGCAGCAGGCGCATTATCTGATGGGGCATGACCCCATGCTGATGGCCTTTACGGTGGTGATTATCGGCGGGCTTGGCTCTGTGCGCGGCACGCTGATTGCGGCGCTGCTGATCGGGCTGAGCGACGGGGTGATCTCATTTTACTGGTCGCCGCTGCTGGCGAAGATCCTCGCCACGCTGTTCGTGGCGCTGGTGCTGGTCTTTCGGCCCCAGGGGCTGTTCGGAGAGCGCGCATGAACCGGGCCCTTGCCCTTCATCTGATCGTGGTCGCGGCGCTGGCGGCGGGGATTTTCCTTTTGCCGGTCTATCACGCCACCAATCTGGCGCGCATCATGGTGCTGGCGGTCTTTGCCATGGGCTATAACCTGGCCTTTGGCTACACCGGGCTGCTGAGCCTTGGTCATGCGATGTTCTTTGCCGCGGGCATGTATGCGGCGGGGCTGGGGATCACGCTCGGCGGCTGGCCTGCGGGGCTGGCGCTGCTGGCGGGGCCGCTGGCCGGGGGCGCGCTGGCGCTGGCGGCCGGGGCGCTGGCTTTGCGCACGGCCGGGGTCAGCTTTATGATTGTCACCCTGATGCTGGCCCAGGCGGGCTATCTGACCATCCTTTATTACACTCCGATCACGCGGGGCGAAGAGGGCTTCGTGCTGGCCCAGGGCCTGCGGCGGATCGGAGCGTTCGATCTGTCGCAGGATCTGAACCGCGGGCTTTTTGCGCTTGGCCTCTTTACTGCGGGGCTGCTGCTGTCGCTTGCGCTGGTGCGGGCGCGCTTTGGCCGCATCATGGTGGCGATGCGCGAAAACGAAGAGCGCTCGCGGATGCTGGGCTATAATCCCTTCACCGTGAAGCTGGCGGTTATGGGGATTTCCGGGGCCTATGCCGGCGCGGCGGGGGCGGCCTATGCGCTGCTCTTTGGCTCGGTGGGGGCGAGTTTCGGGGCGATTGCCTTCTCGATCCTGCCGCTGCTCTGGGTGCTTTTGGGCGGTGCGGGGACGACGCTTGGCCCGCTTCTGGGGGCGGGGCTGATGTTTTATCTGACCGATATCGCTTCGAGCTATACCTCGGCGCATCAGTTTGTGGTGGGGGCAGCGCTGCTGGTGCTGGTGCTGTTCGCGCCGCGCGGGATCCTTGGCGCTTTGCGCGAAAGGGGGCTGAAATGGCTGCCGTGACGCTGCTGGAGGCCAGGGGGCTGCAACGCCATTTCGGCGGTATTCCGGCGGTCGATGGCGTGGATCTGACGCTGCGGGCGGGAGAGATCCACGCGCTTATCGGGCCGAATGGGGCCGGAAAGACCACGCTGGTCTCGCTTTTGTCGGGGCGGATCACGCCCCAGGCGGGCCGCATTCTCTTTGCCGGAGAAGACATCACCGCGCTTCCCGCGCATCGGCGGGTGGCAAAGGGGATCGCCTATACCTTTCAGATTACGTCGATTTATCCGCGGCTGACGGTCTTTGACAATGTGGCCCTGGCGCTGCGCGACAGCCGCGATCTGCCGCGTGCTGTGGGGGCGGCCCTGGCGCGCACCGGGCTTCAGGCCCTGGCCGGAGAGACCGCCGGAGAGCTGTCTTACGGTCACCAGCGGCTTTTGGAGCTGACCATGGGGCTGGCGCTGAAGCCGCGGCTTTTGATCCTTGATGAGCCGACCCAAGGGCTCGCCAATGAAGACATCGCAGGCTTCAAAGCCCTGGTGCGCAGCCTGGTGCCCGAGACCACCGTTCTGCTGATTGAGCATAATATGGAGGTGGTGATGGATCTTGCGGACCGCATCACAGTGCTGAATTTTGGCCGCAGTCTCGCCAGTGGCACGCCGGCTGAAGTTCGCGCCAATGCCGATGTGCAGGCCGCCTATCTGGGGGGCGATGATGCTGAAGCTTGAGGGGGTATCGGGCGGTTACGGGGCGGTGCAGGTGCTGCGCGGCTTTTCGCTGGAGGTGCCACCGGGGCAGGTGACCTGCCTGATGGGCCGCAACGGCGCGGGCAAAACCAGCGCGCTTCGGGCGATTATGGGGCAGTTGCGGCTGAGCGCGGGCAGCATCACCCTGAACGGTCAGGCGCTGCACAGCCTGCCTGCAGAAGAGGTCCCGAAGACCGGGATCGGCTATGTGCCCCAGGGGCGGCGGCTCTTCGGGCCGCTGAGCGTGCAGGAAAATCTGACCATCGGCTTGATGACGCGCCGCCGCGGTGCTGATCAGCTTGAGCGCGTTCTGACCCTCTTTCCGCGCCTGCGCGAGCGGCTGACGCAGCGCGCCTCCACTCTTTCGGGGGGCGAACAGCAGATGCTGGCCATTGGCCGCGCCCTCTGTCTGGAGCCTTCTGTTTTGTTGCTAGATGAGCCTTCCGAGGGGTTACAGCCTTCGATGGTGGCGCTGATCCGCGAGACGGTGCTGCGCCTGAAGGCGGAGGGCGTGGCCACTCTGCTGGTCGAGCAGCGGGCCGAAACCGTGCTGGCTCTGGCCGATCAGGTCGCCTTTGTCAGCGCCGGTGCAGTGGCAGAGGTGTTCGCGCGGGAAAGCCTGACGAAGGATCATCCGGCCTTCGGTCGCTGGGTGGGAATCTGACGGCTCCCGGCCCCCGGGTTCAGACGCCGGTGCCCTTCAGCACGACATCGACGGTTTTATACATCACTTTGACGTCGTTGAAGAGCGAGAGCTCTTCTTCATAGCGGTCGTCATGCCAGGCGCGCTCGGCAAAGCTGGAGTGGTTGCGCTCGGTCACCTGCCAATAGCCGGTGAGGCCGGGGCGCAGGGCGTAATAGCCCAGACCCGGATACAGCGGCTGCTGGTATTCCAGCATGGGGCGCGGGCCGACCAGGCTCATATCGCCCTTCAGCACGTTCCAAAGCTGCGGCAGCTCATCCAGCGAGGATTTGCGCAGAAAATGGCCGAATTCAGAGATGCGCGGATCATTGCGCAGCTTCTGGGTGCGGTCCCACTCTGCCTTCGCCTCAGGATTTGAGTTGAGATAGCCGGTGATCATCTCATCGGCGTTCACGACCATGGTGCGCAGCTTCCACATCCGGAACAGCTTGCCGTCTTTGCCAACGCGCAGTTGCGAATAGAACGGCCGCCCGCCTTTGCGGGAGACGACGAAGGCCAGCATCAGCACCATGGGCAACACCATGGGAACTGCCAGCAGGACCAGCAGAATATCTGCGACGCGTTTGACGACAGAACGATAAGCTCCGCGTTTCCGGCGATGAGAGGCCCGTAATTTCCTGGCCTGAAGGGCGCGGGGGGCCTGGGGATCTTCAATAAATCGGCCGATGGGAGCTGTCATTTGGCAGTCTTCTCAACAGTGAGCCGGAGCTCTGAAACAGGTGCGACTTTTAACTCGGTTACTAATAAAATTTCCAGGATTAAGCGGGATCCGGAGACTGAAATCTATCCCTTGAGGATCCGGTTCCACTGGAGCCGTTTCAAGGAAACATTAACGGAAAATTGACGCTTCGCGAAGGACATTATCCGCCGATAGCCTGGTTTCCGTCGCAGAAAGAGGGGGGGATTTCCCACTTACCTCAATCTAATGTTGTATTCCAGGCAATATCAAAATCCTTAAGTTGTAATCACTTGATTCTGGACTCATCTTGGGCCTTTCGCGCCGGGGGTGATTCGCCGGCTTGCCTCGCGCCCTTTCACGGGTTTTCGAAAAATGAACGAGATCGCTCGTCATCGGTTCCCACCATATCTTCCAGTCACTTACCGGAAACTGACTGTTTCTCAGGCAGCAACGACCTTCTCCTCCGTGAGTTCCACCCGGGCACCACTGGTCTGACCCGTGGCGGCACCGCACCGCTGCATTCAGAGGCGAATGGTCACGGGTGCCGGGATCAGCGCAGATCCGCCGATCCGGCTGGGCATGTAAACCGCCAGCGCAGAGACCAGGCTTTCGCTCGACCAGAAGGTGAGCCCGAAAGTCAGAATAGCGGTAAATGCGCCAGCCAGGGATGACTGCCGGTGTCGAACTCCCTTCATTCTTCAATTCTTACAGGCGCCAGATGAGACTCCGATTGCGGCAAAATCCTGGCAATCTGAGAGCGCTGCGAAGGAAAATACTGCAGATTTGACAGATGGCCTCTGCGCGGTGACCGCTACAGCTGCCGTCACTTGTCAATATCTGGTGGATGCGTCAGTTTAAGGCCCGAAATCCCGGCAGGCGGGCCGGTGTCACGCCGGTGCTGATCTGCTGTTTCTCACAGGTGTGGTTTGCGATTCTCTAAACTCCGTCTCAACGGCTTTAAAAGCTTTGTCGATCCGACCGATCTGGTGATCGGGGACGGGCTGACGGGGGTCGTCGGCCCGAACGGCTGTGGTAAATCCAACCTGCTCGAAGCGCTTCGCTGGGTGATGGGGGAGAACCGTCCCACCGCCATGCGTGGCGGTGGTATGGAAGATGTGATCTTCGCAGGCACCGCCACCCGCGGCGCGCGCAACTATGCGGAAGTTGCCCTCAGCATCGACAATGAAGACCGCCTGGCCCCCTCGGGTTTCAACGAGTCTGTCATGCTGGAGGTGGTGCGCCGTATCACCCGCGATGCCGGGTCGAACTATAAGATCAACGCCAAAGATGTCCGCGCGCGCGATGTGCAGATGCTCTTTGCCGATGCCTCAACGGGCGCGCATTCGCCCGCGTTGGTGCGTCAGGGCCAGATTTCTGAGCTGATCAACGCCAAGCCCCGTGCCCGCCGCCGGGTGCTGGAAGAGGCTGCCGGGATCTCGGGGCTTTATCAGCGCCGTCATGAGGCGGAACTGCGCCTCTCTGCCGCCGAGACCAATCTCACCCGCGTGGATGATGTGATTGAGCAGCTGGCCCAGCAGCTCATCAGTCTTTCGCGTCAGGCCCGCCAGGCAGCGCGGTACCGCGAGATCGGCCGGGATCTGAAGCGCGCTGAGGGCATGTTGCTGGCCCGCCGCTGGCACGAGGCCGAGATGGCGCGCCTGGGGGCTCTCGCCCAGTTCTCTGAGGCCCTTCGCCTGACCGCCGAGGCCGAGACCCGCACTGAGGAGACCGCCGCGGCCCGCGAAGCCGCCGAAGCGGCCCTGCCGGCGCTGCGCGAGGAAGACACGATCGCGGCCGCGCTTTTGCAGCGCCTGATCTTGCAGCGCGAGACCCTGGCCCAGGAAGAAAGCCGCGCGACCGAACGGGTCGCCGCCCTGCGCGCCCGCATCGCCCAGCTGGCCCGCGATGCCGAGCGTGAGGCGGTGATCAACCGCGATGCCGGTGAAACCATCCGCCGCCTTGAGTGGGAGCTGGAACAGCTCGCCCGCGCCCAGGACGGCGAGGTTGAGCGGCTCGACGAACTCGCAGCCCTGGCCCAGGAAGCGGCAATGGCCGTGGCCACGGTGGAAAGCCGCCTCTCAGATGCCACTGAGGATGCGGCGGAACTGTCCGCCCGCGCCCAGAGCATCCGCCGCAGCCGCGGCGAAGGCACCGCCGCCCTTGAGCGCGCCCGCAGCGAGGCCACCCGCGCCGCCGCCGCCGCCGAGGCCGCTTCTGAGGCACTGGAAGCCGCAAGCGAGGCCTTCTCTGAGGCCGAAGAGGCCCAGGCCGAAGCCCTCGACGCCGCCACCGAAGCCGAAGAACGTCTCGCGGGCGCCGAAGAAGCCCGCGAAGCGCTGCAGGCCCGTGAGGCCGCGGCCCGTGCCGCCCGCGCGACCGCTGAGGGCGATCTCGCGGCCCTGACCTCTGAGGCCGCAGGTCTGGACCGCCTTCTGGCCCGCGCCACCTCCAAAACCGGCGAGGCCCTGCTTGAGCGCCTCACCGTCGAACCCGGCTTCGAAGCGGCCCTCGGGGCTGCGCTGGCCGATGATCTGCGCGCCCCGGAAATCAGCGCCGCAGATCCCACCGGCTGGGCGCCGATGGTGGATTACACCGATGCCGAAGCGCTGCCCGCCGGTCTTACCCCGCTGCGCGCGCATGTCACCGCCCCCGAGGTCCTGGATCGCCGTCTGGGCCGCATCGGCCTGGTCGATCGCGCCCAGGGCATGGCGCTGCAGCCGCTGCTGCGCCCCGGCCAGCGCCTCGTGTCGCGCGAAGGCGATCTCTGGCGGTGGGACGGCTACCGCGCGGCCGCAGGCGATGCCCCCTCCGCAGCCGCTCTGCGCCTGCAGCAGGTCAACCGCCTCGCCGCCCTTCGCGAAGAACTGACCATGGCAGAGGCAAAGGTCGCCGAGGCCACCGCCCTGCATACCCGCCTGCAGTCTGACCTCGCCGCCCTCACCCAGGCCGATCAGTTTGCCCGTGAGCAGCGCCGCAGCGCCGACAGCCGCCTCACAGAGGCCGGCCGCCGCCTCGCCCGCGCCGAAGGTGACCGCTCGCTGGCCGCTGGCCGCCTCGAAGCCGCCCGCCAGGCGGGGGAACGGGCCGAACGTGCGGCCGATGACGCCGCCGCCCGCCTCGAAGAGGCCGCCGAGGCTGAAACCGCCCTCCCCGATCTCGCCGATCTGCGCGCTGAGGTTGAGGCCCTGAAAACCGAAGTCGAGGCCGCGCGCAGCACCATGATCGCCCGCCGCGCCGCCCATGAAGAGGCCAGACGCGACGGCGAAGCCCGCACCCGCCGCCGCCAGGAAGTGATGAAAGAGCTCTCCGGCTGGCGTCACCGCCTCGAGACCGCCGAGCGGCACTCAGAAGACCTGCAGGAACGCCGCGAGGCCGCGGAAGAAGACCTCGCCGAAGCCCTGGAACAGCCCGACGAAATCCTCGCCCGCCGCGAGGAGCTCGCCGAAGCCATTGAGACCGCCGAGACCCGCCGCCACAGCGCCCGGACCCACCTTGCCGAGGCCGAATCTGCCCTGCGCAGCGCCCAGGACGGCGAACGCCTCTCCGCCACCGCCCTCACCCAGGCGCGCGAAGCCCGCGCCCGCGCCGAGGCCCGCGCCGAGGCCACAAAAGACGCCACCGAGGCTGCCGCCGCCCGGATCCGCGAAGACCTTGAACAGGAGCCGGCCGAGCTTCTCGAAACCCTCGGAACACCCCCGGACCAACTCCCCGATGCGCAGGAACTGGACCTTGAGGCACAGCGCCTGCGCCGCGCCCGCGACCAGCTCGGCGCCGTGAACCTGCGCGCCGAAGAAGACGCGCTCGCCATACAGACCGAACACGACAGCCTGCGCCACGAGAAAGAAGAACTCGAAGAGGCGATCCGCAAACTCCGCTCCGGCATCTCCTCACTCAACCGCGAGGGGCGTGAGCGCCTGCTCGCCGCCTATGATGTGGTGAACGGCAATTTCGCCCTGCTCTTCACCCATCTCTTCAACGGCGGCGAAGCCCGCCTTGTGATGGTCGAATCCGACGACCCCCTCGAAGCCGGCCTTGAGATCATGTGCCAGCCGCCGGGCAAAAAGCTCTCGACCCTCTCGCTCCTCTCCGGCGGCGAGCAGACCCTGACGGCCCTCGCCCTGATCTTCGCAGTCTTCCTCGCGAACCCCGCCCCGATCTGCGTGCTCGATGAGGTGGATGCGCCGCTCGATGATGCCAATGTGACCCGGTTCTGCGACCTTCTCGATGAGATGACCCGCCGCACCGACACCCGCTTTCTCATCATCACCCACCATGGCGTCACCATGAGCCGCATGGACCGCCTCTTTGGCGTGACCATGCAGGAACAGGGCGTCAGCCAGCTCGTCAGCGTCGATCTCAAACGCGCCGAAGCCCTCGTCGCCTGACCCACAAAAAGCGGGGGGCCCCCCGCCCGGGCCCCCCGCTTTGGCTTTTCAAAAATACTCCGGGGTCCGGGGCAGCGCCCCGGCGCTCTCCCGCCTCACAGCGTCAGAATGGTGGCCCCCGTCGTGGCCCGCGCCTCAAGGCTGCGATGCGCCCCGGCGATGTCCTCCAGCGCATAGCGCTGATCAATCCGGATCTTCACCGCCCCCGATGTCACCTTCTCAAAAAGCATCTTCGCCATGGCCTGGCAGTCTTCATGCCGCGCAATATGGGTGAACAGCGTCGGCCGCGTCAGCTGATAAGAGCCCTTCGCCAGCACCCCCAGCGAGACCGGCGGCACCACCCCCGAAGCACTCCCGAAAGAAATCATCATCCCCACCGGCCGCAGCGAGTCCATCGAGCCCTCAAAGGTCGAAGCCCCCACGGAATCCATCACCACATCCACACCACGCCCGCCGGTCAGCTCCCGCACCTTCGGCGCGAAAGGACCGTCGTTGTAATTGATCGCCGCATCCGCCCCATGCTCCAGCGCGAGACGACATTTCTCCTCCGATCCGGCCGTGGCAATCAGCCGGATCCCCTCCGATTTCGCCCATTGACAGGCGATCAGCCCGACCCCCCCGGCCGCCGCATGAAAAAGCACAGTATCCCCGGCCTTCAGCGGCACGGTGCGGTGAAAAAGATACTGAACGGTCAAACCCTTCAGCATCATCGCCGCGCCTTCTTCAAAGGAAATCCCCTCCGGCAGCGGACAGACCTGGGCTGCGGGCATCACCCGTGCCTCGGTATAGGCCCCGGGCGGCTGTGCCGCATAGGCCGCGCGGTCCCCGGGCTTCAGATGGGTCACCCCCGCGCCCACGGCCTCCACCACCCCGGCCGCTTCCATCCCAAGCGCCTGCGGCATCTGCATCGGATAAACGCCGGCGCGCTGATAGACATCGATGAAATTCAGCCCGACGGCATGATGCCGGATCCGGATCTCTCCCGGCCCCGGCTCACCCACCGCGCGGTCTTCAATCGTCAGAACCTCCGGCCCGCCATGGGCATGGATCACAACTGTTTTCGCCATTCCGGATCTCCCCCTGAAATGCGCCCAGTCTGACCTGCAACGGCGGCCCTGAAAAGCCATTCCCGGACCTGGCCCGCCCGAATGCGCGCCACGCCCCTGACTTTGGCTTTTTCCAAATACTCCGCGGGGGTCCGGGGGCGCGAAGCCCCCGGGGCTCGCCCTCAGCGCTTCTTCATGGCATCGAGAAGCGCCGCGCCAAAGCCGCCCGGCGCATCCTGACGCGGCTTCGGCCCCGAGGACATCGGCCCGCGCCCGCCTTTGGGCGCAGCTCCCTTCGGCCCGCCCGCCGCGCGGCGCTCAGCGGCCTCCTCACGCCCGCCGCCATCGCTGCGCATGCTCAGCGCGATGCGCTTGCGCGGCACATCGACCTCGGTCACCCGCACCTTCACCACATCACCGGCTTTCACCACCTCATGGGCGTCTTTCACAAAACGGTCCGCCAGCTGGCTTACATGCACCAGACCGTCCTGATGCACACCGATATCCACGAAGGCCCCGAAGGCCGCCACATTGGTCACCGTGCCTTCCAGCAGCATCCCGACCCGCAGATCGGTAATGCCCTCCACACCATCGGTGAAAGTCGCGGTCTTAAAGGCCGGACGCGGATCGCGGCCCGGTTTTTCCAGCTCGGCCATGATGTCTTTGACGGTGGGCACCCCGAAACGCGCATCGGCAAAATCGCGCGGCTCCAGACGCTTCAGCGGCGCGGAATCCGCCATCAGCGCGCGCAGATCCCGCCCGCAGGCCTCGATGATTTTGCGCGCCACATCATAGGCTTCCGGGTGCACGGACGAGCCATCAAGCGGCTCTTTGCCGTTTTGAATGCGCAAAAAGCCCGCGCATTGCTCAAAGGCTTTCGGGCCAAGCCGCGCCACCTTCAAAAGCTCTTTGCGGGTCGCAAAAGGCCCATTGGCATCGCGGTGGCTGACGATGGTCTCGGCCAGCCCCGCCCCGATCCCCGCCACCCGCGCCAGCAGCGGCGCCGAGGCGGTGTTGAGATCCACCCCGACCGCGTTCACCGCATCTTCGACCACCCCGTCCAGCGCCTTGCCCAGACGGTGCTGGTCCACATCATGCTGATACTGGCCCACGCCGATCGATTTTGGCTCAATCTTCACCAATTCCGCCAGCGGATCCTGCAGCCGCCGCGCAATGGAAACCGCGCCGCGCAGACTGACATCGAGCCCCGGGAATTCCGCCGCCGCCAGCGCCGAGGCTGAATAGACCGAGGCCCCGGCTTCCGAGACGATCACCCGCGTCGGCTTTTTCGAACCCGGCATCAGCGCCAGCAGATCGCCGACCATCTTCTCGGATTCCCGGCTCGCCGTGCCATTGCCGATGGCGATCAGATCGATGTTATATTTGCCGATCAGCGCGGCCAGCGTGGCCTGGGCGCCGCGCAGATCATTCTTCGGCTGGAAGGGGTAGATCGTCGCCGTCTCCAGCAGCTTGCCGGTGCCGTCAACCACGGCCAGCTTGCAGCCGGTGCGGATCCCGGGATCAAGGCCCAGCGTCGTGCGCCCACCCGCCGGAGCGGCCAGCAGCAGGTCCTTGAGGTTGCGGCCAAAGACCCGGATCGCCTCTTCCTCAGCCCGCTCGCGCAGCTCCATCATCAGATCGACCGAAAGCGAGGGGCGCAGTTTCACCCGCCAGATCCAGCCGGAAATGGTCGAAAGCCACTCATCGCCCTTGCCGCCGCGCCCCACATTCAGCGAGGCTTTCACCATAATCTCGCTGCGGCCCTGACCCGGCGCGGCCTCCGTATCGGCCTCCAGATCCATCGACAAAAAGCCCTCATTGCGGCCACGGAACATGGCCAGCGCCCGGTGACCGGGGGCGGTGGCAAGGTTCTCGCTATGGCCGAAATAATCCGAAAACTTCGCGCCCTCAGCCTCTTTGCCGTCGATCACTTTGGCCACGATCTTCGCTTCGCGGCGCAGGAAATCGCGGATGCGGGTCTTCAGATCGGCATTCTCGGCCACGCCTTCGGCGATGATATCCCGCGCACCCTCCAGCGCGGCTTTCACATCGGCGATGTTTTCCGACAGATAAGCGGCGGCAAGACCCGAAGGATCTGCCGCGCGGTCACCCAGGATCGCATCGGCCAGCGGTTGCAGCCCGTTTTCCCGCGCGATCATCGCCTTGGTGCGGCGCTTGGGTTTATAGGGCAGGTAGATATCTTCCAGCTCAGCCTTGGTGGTGACGCCGGCGATTTTCGCGGCCAGCTCATCGGTCAGCTTGCCCTGCTCGCGGATCGAGGAGGTCACGGCCTCACGGCGGCTGTGCAACTCTCGAAGATAGCTCAGCCGCTCATCAAGGGTGCGCAGCTGGGTGTCATCAAGGCCCCCCGTCACTTCTTTGCGGTAGCGCGCGATGAAGGGCACCGTGGCCCCGCCGTCGAGCAGCGCCACGGCCTGCACCACCTGATCGGCGCGGGCCCCGATTTCACTGGCAATCGCAATGGCAATCTGGCGGGCGGGGTCTTGGGCAATCGCCATGGGGCACCTGTCTTAAAGTCTCGGGAGGCAGAGGTAACCCCGGCTTCGCGCAGGTTGCAAGTGGCCCTTGCGGTGCCCGCGGCTTCCCGCCAGTCTCGCCGCATCAACAAGGAGAGTGACATGGCTCTTATTCCCGCGATTGCCGATCATGCCGCAGAGCTGACGGCGATTTTCCAGGACCTCCACGCCCATCCCGAAATCGGTTTTGAGGAAACGCGCACCGCCGCGATCGTGGCGGCAAAGCTGCGCGACTGGGGCATTGATGAGGTGCATGAAGGGGTCGGCGGCACCGGCGTCGTCGGCATTATCCGCGGCGCGCGCCCCGGTGCGCGCCGGGTGGGTCTGCGCGCCGATATGGATGCGCTGCCGATCGAGGAAACCTCAAACCTCGCCTATAGCTCAAAAAATCCGGGCAAAATGCATGCCTGTGGCCATGACGGCCATACCACCATGCTGCTCGGGGCTGCGAAATATCTGGCCGACAGCCGCGATTTCGCAGGCACCGTGGTGCTGATCTTTCAGCCCGCCGAAGAGGGCCTGGGCGGTGCTAAGCGCATGATCGCAGAGGGGCTTTTTGAGCGCTTCCCCTGCGATGAGATCTACGGCATGCACAACAGTCCCAATGGCAAATCCGGCTGGATGGGCATGCGCAAAGGCGCGGCCATGGCGGGGGCGGCTTTCTTTGACATTCGCATCACCGGGGTCGGCAGCCATGCCGCGCAGCCTCAGGACAGCAAGGATGCGCTGCTGATCGCGGCCTCGCTTGCCTCTGAGTTGCAGACCATCCGCGCCCGCAACATCCATCCGCTGGATATGCTGGTGCTTTCGGTGACCAAGCTGAACGCCGGAACCGCCTATAATGTGGTGCCGGAAACCGCGGGCATGGGGGGCACGATCCGCTATTTCTCGGATGCGGCTTTTGAGCTGGCCTCGCGGCGGATGAAAGAGATCTGCAAAGGCTATGCCCTGGCGCATGGCGTTGAGATCGACTGCGATGTGCGCGGCGCCTTTGATGTGCTGGTCAATGGTGACGAATATACCGAGGCCTATCTTGAAGCCGGCCGTGAGATCCTGGGCGAAGAGGCGGTTGAGGGCGAAGTACCACCCGTCACCGGCTCAGAGGATTTCGCCGATATGCTGCGTCTGGTGCCGGGGGCCTATTGCCAGATCGGTCATGCGGGCACCGTGCCGCTGCACAACCCGGCCTTCCGTCTGGATCCGGCGATCCTTCCGGTGGGCGCATCGGTCTATGCGCGCCTTGTCGAAAAGCGCCTCGTGGCCTGAGAGAGGGCAGGGCGGCGCCGCGCGGCTCTTTGCGCAGGCAAAAGACAAAGACGTGCTGCCCGACCCTGGTTGGGCAGCACAGAGAAAGAGGTCAGGGCGGCTTGCCGCCCCGCCTTGCAGTTTAGCCGCTGGTCAGCAGCCAGACCGGCTCATTGTCGCGGGCGACATAGTCCAGCGCCGCGCGGTCCTGCACTTTGGAGGCGCGTTTGAAGCTGCAGAGCAGCTCATCGCCCTCAACCTCGACCGCATTGATGAGGCAGGTCAGAATATGCCGTGGCCCCTCATGGATTTCCACAAGCCCGCGCAGATGTGTGACGTCATCCAGGGCGAGGGAGAATCCGTCGGTCCACATGCGGCGGATGGAAAAAACCATATCCCCCTGATGCAGGGACAGGCGACGGCGGCGGCCACCCTGGCGCAGCCTGGCGCCCTGCAATCCATCACGAATCTCGGCCGGCAGATATTCCATCATCTCACACCTCCAACTGACCCGAGTTTGCACCGCAATAGATGAAGATCAAGTCAAGGTTGTGACAGGCCTGCCGCTCTGTCTGATCTTTCCAGTGCCTTTCCCGGGCTCTTTGTGTAACGCCCGGCGCTGCGCCCTGGCTCCGGGGGAAATGCAAAAGACCTCACGGGAAAGTCCCTTGGCGCGGCGGCCTGCGCGGGACTAAGCTCTGATCAAACGGGAGAGCGGAATGTGGCAGCGGTTCAGCGGCGCACTGGCCCTTTGTCTGGGGCTGACGACAACGGCGGCAGGGGCTGCGACCTGCGGCGGTGATTTCGCAACCTGGCTTCAGGGCCTGCGGGCGGAACTGCTGGCCACCGGAGCTTCGGAGGCCGGGGTGAGCCGCTTTCTGCGCGGTGCAGCGCCCGATCCGAAGGTGCTGGCAGCCGACCGCCAACAGGGGGTGTTTCAGCGCAGCTTCACGGATTTCTCCCGCCGCCTGATCAGCGCCGACCGGCTGAACAAAGCGCGCGCGAAGCTGACATCAGAGGCCGCTCTGCTGGCGCAGGCGGAACGGGACTACGGAGTGCCGCCCGGAATTCTGCTGGCCTTCTGGGCCTTTGAGACGGACTTTGGCGCGGTTCAGGGGGATTTCAACACCCGCAACGCGCTGCTGACCCTGGCCCATGACTGCCGGCGACCTGAGCTGTTTCGCCCGCAGATCGCCGCCGCCTTTGAGCTGAGGCAGAGGGGCGATTTTGACCCCGCCACCACCAGGGGGGCCTGGGCCGGAGAGATTGGCATGGTGCAGATGCTGCCCGCCGATCTGCTGGCGCGCGGTGTGGACGGCGATGGGGACGGGCGGGTCGATCTGCAGCACTCGGTCGCCGATGCGCTGTTGTCAGGCGCGGCCCTGATCCGCGATCACGGCTGGCAGGCCGGGCAGCCCTGGCTGACCGAGGTGCGCCTGCCGAAAGACTTCGACCTCAGCCACAGCGGGCTGACGGACTGGCTGCCGGTCGCTGACTGGCGCGCAAAGGGCCTGGCCCCGCGCGAAGGCGATCTGCCCGGGACGGGTGAGGCGGCGCTGCTGCTGCCCCAGGGGCGTCTGGGTCCGGCTTTTCTGGTCTGGCCGAATTTCCGCGTGCTCTCCGAATGGAACAAGAGCCTCGTCTATGTCACCACGGCGGCCTATTTTGCCACCCGCATTGAAGGCGCGCCGGTCTTTGATCCCGGCAACCCGGTGCCGGGGCTGACCCCCGCAGACATGACCGCGCTTCAGGAAAAGCTGAAGCAGCGCGGCCATGATGTGGGCAGGGTCGATGGCATTCTGGGGCTGATGACGCGCGAAGCCGTGCGGCGCGAACAGATCCGCCTTGGCCTGCCGCCTGATGCCTGGCCTGACCGCAACCTGCTGGAGCGGCTGTGATGGCGGCGGAGGGCTGGGGCGTCGCCGTCACCCTGAAAGCGCCTGTCGCGCAGGTCCTGGCCTTTGTGGCCTGGTATCTTGAGCTGGGGGCCGCGCGCCTCTGGCTGCATTTCGATGACCCCGAAGATCCGGCCGCGACGCTGCTGGAGGGGCAGGATCGGGTGCAGGTCATCCGCTGCCATGAGGGCTATTGGGCGAAGGTGGCGGGCCGGCGGCCCGAGACCCACCAGCAGCGCCAGGTGCGCAATGTCACCCGGGTGCTGCGCCGCACCGGATTGCCCTGGGTGGCGCATTTCGATGTCGATGAGTTTCTGCTGCCCGCCCGTCCGGTGTCCGGGATCCTGTCGGAGCTTGCGCCCGACCGGCTGATCCTGCGCGCCGAGCCCTGGGAGGCGCTTTGCGATCCGCGCCTGCCGGATGACATCTTCACCGGACGGATTTTTCGCCAGGCGTTGCCGCCGGGGCGCGAGGCGCTGGCTCATGCGCTTTACGGCGATCTCGGCGCGCTTCTGGAGCGCGGGATGTTAAGCCATACGGTCGGAAAATGCTTCTTTCGCAGTGGCATACCGGGCATGACCGGGCGCATTCACGGTGCGCGCATGAACGGAGAGCCGGTGCCGGGCGGCCCGTTTCACCCCGATCTGGCGCTCCTGCATTTCCACGCCCAGGACCGTGAGGGCTGGCTGTCGCGGCTGCCCTACCGGCTGGCGAAGGGGGCCTATCAATACCGCCCCGCGATGCAGGCGTATCTGCTGCAGCAACCCCCTGAGGGGGTCGCGGATTTCTACGACTGCGTGCAGCGCGCCCGTCCGGCGCTGGTGGCCGCGCTTGAAGTGGAAGGGTTTATGCGGACAGAGGATCTGGCGCTGCGTCAAAGGGTTGAGCGGCATTTCCCTGGCCTGCTTCGCGGTTTCGAAACAGAGCAAAGCGGCGTAAACCCTTCAGCATGACGGATCTGATGACGACCCCTCCGCGGCGCGCGGCGCTGATCACCGGCTCTGCGAGGCGGCTGGGCGCGGCCATGGCGCGCGCGCTGTCCAAAGAGGGCTGGTTTGTGGTGCTCCACTGCCATCACTCCCGGGGCGAGGGCGAGGCCCTGGTGGCAGAACTGCGGGCGGCGGGGGCGGATTGCGGGCTGGTCTGCGGGCCGCTGACCACGAAAGCCGGGGCCGAGGCCGTATTTGCAGCCGCCGTCGCACTGGCAGGGCCGCTGTCGCTTTTGGTCAATAATGCTTCCGCCTTTCTTGGCGACGATCTGGCCACTGCGGAGGAGGCCGGGCTTGCGCAGCATATGGCGGTCAATCTTGCCGCGCCGCTCTGGCTGATGCAGCGGTTTCAGGCGCAGGACCCGCTGCCCGAGGGGGCATTGGTCGTGAATATGCTCGACAATAAACTCATGGCGCTGAACCCGGATTTCTTCACCTATACGCTGTCGAAAGCCGCGCTGAAGGCTGCCACGGAGATGGCGGCGCAAAGTTTTGGCGGCCACCCGAGGGTCTGCGCGATTGCGCCCTCGATTACCCTGATGTCGGGCGCGCAAACCGCTGAGGACTTTGAGCGCACCGCGCGGATCAACCCGCTGGGCCGCCGTGTGGCCCCCGCCGATATCTGTGAAGCGCTGCTTTTGCTATGGGCTGATCGGGGGCTGAACGGCGAAATTCTGGTGATTGACGGCGGGCAGCACCACTGGAACCTGCCGCGCGACGTGGCCTTTCTGACTGAAGAGGACATTCCCCTTGGCTGAATTTCTGGTCGAAGTCACCGGGCAGGAGGTGGAGATCATCCTCGGCCTGCACGACTTTGAGCGCCATGCCCCGCAAAGGGTGGTGATTTCAGTGCAGGTGCTGACCGCGGATCTGACCGGAGATGCCGGGGGTTTTATGGATTATGACGCGATCGTCGCGCATATCCGCAGCTATGCCGGGCAACGCATCGAGACCCAGGAAGAACTGATCCTGGCGATTCACAGCTATGTGAGCGGGCTTCCCCATGTGGCCAGGGCCCGGGTCTCAAGCCGCAAGCCGGATATTTTCAACGATGTGGATTGGGTCGGGCTGAGCTATCCGGCCCGCAGCCTTTTCACCTGAGCACAAGGATCGGACCCCGGCCTCAGCCGGGGTCCGCACCACACCCTGGCGCACCCCTGCACCCGAACCGACGACAGGTCCGCAGTGTTATAATAGCGCAAAGCCAGGGGTCGCGGCTAATTCAGAGTGACCCGTCTTTTAGAAAAATCCGACAGGCTCAGCCGTAAACGGCTTCTTTCTTAAAATGCTTTACCAGCATGTAATACATCACGGCGCGGTATTTATTCCGCTCGGATTTGCCATAGATTTCGACCACGCTGTCGATGGCTTTTTGCAGATCCGGGGTCTCCGGCAGGCCCAGTTTCTTCATCAGGAAGTTGCTGCGAACGCGCTCTACTTCTGCGGGATCGCTGGCCGCGACGGTCTCGCTGTCGGCGTTGTAGATCGCCGGACCGCAGCCGATGGTGACCTTGCGCAGCAGGTCCATATCAGGCTCGACCTTGCATTTGGTCCGCAGGTCTGCGGCATATTTCTCGATCAGTACGTCACGCTTGCTCATTAAAAATCGTCCCCTGTATCGCGAAAAGCCCTGCCCCCCGCAGGCGCCTGCCTCAGGCTATGCGCCGGAATGGCAGAGCACCAAGCAAAATCTGCCTGCGGCGGTAAAATCAGTCGGAGGATCGCTTCAGGCGGATTATATACTGATTGGCCATCACGCTCAGTTCCGCCTGCCGGCCCAGATCCTGCATCACGGCGCTGACCGCGCGTTTCACCGGCCCGCCGAGTTCCGCGACCTTCCAGTTGTAGTCATCCCCGGCAATGATGCCGTCGGGTTTGACCTTTTGCAAAGACAGCTCAAGGTCGCGTTTTACAAAGGCTTCATGGTGGTTGCCGTCGATATAAACCCAGTCGAGCGCGTGATCGGGCAGCGCGCTGAGCGCCTCTTCTGAGGTGGCGCGGTGGATCACCACGCGCGGGTCTGTGCCATAGGCTTTGACCACATCGTGATACTTCACCTCCATCAGATCGGCGTTCTTTTTACGTCCGAATCCGGTGTCGGAAAACTGGGGCATATAGGCCCAGGGGTCGATCAGATGCAGTGTCGAGGCATCCGTTTCGGCCAGAATGCGCGCGGAGAATTTCCCCTCCCAGACGCCGATTTCCGCGCAGACCGCGCCTTTGGGCATCTGCGCCAGCAGGCGGCCCCGGTTCGCTTCGCGCCGGTCGGGAGCGGGTTCTTCCATGGTGTCTCTCCTCTCTGGTCCGTCGCTACTATGGTAAAGCGATTAACGCCGGGCAAAGAAAAACGCCCGCCCCTTTGAAAAGGAGCGGGCGCTGTGGTCGTCAGGCCAGAGATCAGTAGCGGTAATGCTCAGGCTTGAAGGGGCCTTCCGGGGTGACGCCGATATAGGCGGCCTGCTCGGAAGACAGCTTCGAGAGTTTCACGCCGATGCGGTCGAGGTGCAGGCGGGCCACTTTTTCATCCAGCGCTTTGGGCAGGATATAGACGCCGGGCTGATACTCATCGCCCTTGGTCCACAGCTCAATCTGCGCCAGCACCTGGTTGGTGAACGAGGCCGACATCACAAAGCTCGGGTGGCCGGTGGCATTGCCGAGGTTCAGCAGACGACCTTCCGACAGCAGAATGATCCGCGCGCCCGAGGGCATCTCGATCATATCGACCTGGTCTTTGATATTGGTCCATTTGTGGTTCTTCAGCGAAGCCACCTGGATTTCATTGTCAAAGTGGCCGATGTTGCCGACGATCGCCATGTCTTTCATGGCGTGCATATGCTCAAGACGGATGACATCTTTGTTGCCGGTGGTGGTGACAAAGATATCCGCCGTCGCCACAACGTCTTCCAGGGTGGTGACCTGGAAGCCATCCATCGCGGCCTGCAGCGCGCAGATCGGGTCCACTTCGGTCACGATCACACGAGCGCCTGCGCCTTTCAGCGAAGCAGCCGAGCCTTTGCCCACATCGCCATAACCGCAGACCACAGCGACCTTACCGGCCATCATGGTGTCGGTGGCGCGGCGGATCCCGTCGACCAGCGATTCCTTGCAGCCGTATTTGTTGTCAAACTTCGACTTGGTGACCGAGTCGTTGACGTTGATCGCCGGGAAGGGCAGCTGGCCCTTTTTGTGCAGATCATAGAGGCGGTGAACACCGGTGGTGGTCTCTTCCGACACGCCCTGGATATCGGCGCGGGTTTTGGCGAACCAGCCCGGGCTTTGTGCCATGCGCTTCAGGATCTGTGCCTTGATGACGGCTTCTTCTTCCGAGGCCGGAACCGCCAGAACGTCTTCGCCCGCTTCCATGCGCGCACCAAGCAGCACATAAAGCGTCGCGTCGCCGCCGTCGTCGAGGATCATATTGGCGCCTTCCGGGAACTGGAAGGAGCGGTCGAGATAATCCCAATGCTCTTCCAGCGACTGGCCCTTGATCGCAAAGACCGGGGTGCCGCCCGCCGCAATCGCCGCCGCCGCGTGATCCTGGGTCGAGAAGATATTGCACGAGGCCCAGCGGACATCAGCGCCCAGAGCCACCAGGGTTTCAATCAGCACAGCGGTCTGAATGGTCATATGCAGCGAGCCGACGATGCGCGCGCCTTTCAGCGGCTTGCTCGCGCCAAATTCCGAGCGGCAGGCCATCAGGCCCGGCATTTCGGTCTCAGCAATGTCGAGTTCTTTGCGGCCGAAATCGGCCAGGCCGATATCCCGGACGATGTAATCCTGTGCCATCAGGGCCTCTTTCATCAAAAGCGTTGCAGGGTCTGCGATGGGGGTCACATAGCACCGGGCGGCCTTTGCAGCAATGCGGCAGGACCTCCGGGCAGGGCGATGTGACCCCGGGGCCACCCGTTTTGCAGGCTGCCCGGTGCGCCCCCGCGCCGGAGTTGCGCTCCCGTCCCGGTCTTGCCCTGTCACGCAATCATGGCGCGATTGTCGCTGTGATATGGGGCGTCGCTTGTGGGTGACTGCGGAGATGGTCGCGGGGCGCAGAGTTCTTCGGGCAGGCCTGACCCCCTCAGTGCTTTTCTGCAGTCCCGCGACGAGGGGCGGTGCCCCCTGCCGTATCAGCGCGGCTCTGGCGATGATCTGACCGGGCGGCGGTTCGGGCGGGATGAGGAGCCGCCGCTATAGACCCCCGAGGGGACACGTGCTTAATCCGCCGCGATCAGCGACAGGAAGGCCGGGCCGAACCGCTCGGTCTTTTGCGGCCCCATGCCCTGGATGCCCTCAAGCTGCGCCAGGGTCTGGGGTTTGCGTTCGGCAATGAGGCGCAGGGTGCTTTGCGTCAGGCTGAGGTAGCGCCCGATGCCGTCTTCGCCGCGCGCGAGATCATTCGCGCGCTCCTGCAGGCGATCAAAGAGAAGCCCCGCCGGTTTTCCCGCCAGACGCATCCTTTGCGGGTGAAGCCCCTCAGACGCGCCCGAGATCACGGCCAGAAACTCCGCGCCGAAGCTGTCGAGCTTTTTGGCGCCGACCCCGGAAATCCCCGCCATCTCATCCATCGAGCGCGGGCGCTTTTCGGCCATTTCAATCAGGGTCTTATCGGTGAAGATGATATAGGCGGGCGCGCCCTGAGCTTCGGCCAGCGCGCGGCGTTTGGCCTTCAGCGCCGACAGAAGCGGGGCGTCTTCTTCCGAGACCAGCGCTTTGGCTGCGGGACGCTCAGAAGACTTCAGCGTGTCGCGGCGCAGGAAGATCGTCTCTTCGCCGCGCAGGATCGGATGGGCGGCCAGCGTCATGCGAAACGCGCCATGCCGCTCAGCATCGGGGCGGATCAGGTCGCGGCCCATCATCTGCCGGAAGACCGCTTCCCACATGGCTTTCGACAGATCTTTGCCCACGCCAAAGGTCGGCAGGTTCTGATGACCGCGCCCGCGCACCTTCTCCGTTTCAACGCCGCGCAGAATGTCGATCAGATGGCCCGCGCCATAGCTTTCACCCGTCCGCAGGCAGGCCGAAAGCCCCTTGCGCACGGCATCCGTTGCGTCAAACACATCGGCCGGGCGGTCACAAAGATCGCAATTGCCGCAGGGCTGCGACTCCTCACCGAAATAGCCCAGCAGGCGCTGGCGGCGGCAGCCGATGGCCTCTGCCAGCCCCAGAAGCGCGTTCAGCCGGCCATGATCGGCCTCCTTGCGCTCGGGCGGGGCGAGGCCCTCGTCGATCTGGCTGCGGCGCAGGCGGATGTCATCGGCGCCGTAAAGCGTCAGGGTTTCGGCCGGCGCACCGTCGCGGCCCGCGCGGCCGATTTCCTGGTAATAGCCCTCAATGCTTTTGGGCAGATCGGAGTGGGCGACCCAGCGGATATCGGGTTTGTCGATGCCCATGCCAAAGGCCACGGTCGCCACGACGATCAGCCCGTCTTCCTGCTGAAAGCGCGTTTCGGCATGGCGGCGGGCCCCGGCCTCCATGCCGCCGTGATAGCAGATGGCGGGGTGACCCGCCTCGCGCAGGGCCTGGGACAGGGTTTCCGTGCGCGCACGGGTGCCGCAATAAACGATGCCCGACAGGCCCTTACGGGCAGCCACAAAGTTCAGGATCTGTTTGCGCGGCTGGTCTTTGGCGCCAAAGGCCAGGTGGATATTCGGGCGGTCAAAGCCGCGCAGAAAGGTCTCAGGCTGCACGCCACCAAAGAGGCGGTTGACGATTTCTTCACGCGTCTCGGCATCTGCGGTGGCGGTGAAGGCCGCAAGCGGCACATCCAGCATCTCCCGCAGCTCACCGATGCGCAGATAATCGGGGCGGAAATCATGGCCCCACTGGCTGACGCAATGCGCCTCATCCACCGCAATCAGGCTGCATCCGGCGCGGTGCAACAGGCTTTGGGTGCCAAAATTCGCCAGCCGCTCGGGTGCGAGATAGAGAAGCTTCAGTCGCCCTTCATCAAGCGCGGCAAAGACTTCCGCGTTTTCTTCCTCGGTATTGCCCGAGTTCAGTGCGCCCGCCTCAACCCCCACGGCCCGCAAAGCGCGGACCTGATCGCGCATCAGCGCGATCAGCGGCGAGATGACCACCGTCAGCCCCTCACGGCAGAGCGCAGGCAGCTGAAAACACAGCGACTTCCCGCCGCCGGTCGGCATGATGGCCAGCGTGTTGCGCCCCCGCATCACCGCCTCGACGATTTCGGCCTGTCCGGGACGAAAGTCAGAGAACCCGAAAATCCGGGCGAGTTCCTCGGCGGGATCGGGCATGGGTCAGAAGTAACCGAGATTATTGATGATGATGATCCGCAGCGCCTCAATGCCCAGCAGCACGACCAGCGGTGCCAGATCAATCCCGCCAAGGTTCGGCAGGATCGAGCGGATGCGGTTATAGACCGGCCCCAGCAGGCGTTCGAGCCCGTTCCAGATCTGATAGACCAGCGGCTGGCGCAGGTTCAGGACCTGGAAGTTGATCAGCCAGCTCATGACGACATGAACGATGACGACGAACTGCGCGATTTTCACGATCAGCAGCAGAATTTCCATCAGCGACATCATGAGGGGTGGTTCTCCGGTGAGTTGATCCAGACAGACCTAATGGCGGCAGGGCAGAGGGGCAAGAGCCTGCGACAGCCCGCCCGCCCCATCAGAGTGGATTAAAGTTAACGATGCTTTGATCAGCGCTTTTTTTTCGGCGCGGGCTGGCGGGCCATAAAGGCCTCATGCAGCTCCGGGCGGCGGGCTTTGGTGATCTCCAGCGACTGCGCGCGGCGCCATTTCCCGACCTCACCGTGGTTGCCTGAGTTCAGCACGGCCGGGATCTCCAGCCCCTCCCAGACCTGGGGGCGGGTGTATTGCGGATGCTCCAGCAGCCCGTCGGCGAAGCTTTCCTCCTCCGCCGAGGCGGCATTGCCGAGCACACCCGGCAGCAGGCGCACGGTGGCGTCGATCATGGCCTGAGCGGCAATCTCGCCGCCGGTCATGACGAAATCGCCCAAAGAGACCTCTTCGATCTGATAGCGGTCCAGCACGCGCTGATCGACGCCCTCAAAGCGGCCGCAGATCATCACCACGCCGTCGGCTTCCGCCCATTTGCGCGCCATGGCCTGGTCAAAGCGTTTGCCGCGCGGCGAAAGATAGATGATCGGGCATTTTTCGCGGTCCATCGGCAGGCCGTGGCAGGCCTCACCCAAAGCGCGGGCCACCACATCGGCGCGCAGCACCATGCCCGCGCCACCGCCCGCCGGGGTGTCATCGACATTGCGGTGCTTACCCTCGCCAAACTGGCGCAGCGGAATGGCATCGAGCGCCCAGAGCCCCTGGTCCAGCGCCTTGCCGGTCAGCGACAGGCCCAGCGTGCCGGGGAAAGCTTCGGGAAACAGCGTCACAATCCTGGCGCGCCAGGCGTTTTTCACCCGCGGCGGCTCTGCCATCAGATCGCGCGGCTTCAGTGAGACCTGCACCGACAGTCGTCCATGCGATTTGCCCTTCACTTCCGTCATGCGATTGCCCTTCCTGGCGCTGCTCAGGGGCTTTCCCTAGCAGAAGGCTTATTCCGCGGCCAGCGCCCGAGGGGTGTCGCCCTGCCGCAGGATCTGCACCACGGTGCCCACCGCCATGGCCAGACGCGCGCGGATCCGGTCAAACTCAGGCCGCGGGGTCAGGGTGGCTTCCTCCATATAGAGGCTGCGGTCGATCTCTATCTGAATGGCATGGCTGCGCGTCTGAGGGCGGCCCCAGGTCTGGGTGATATGGGCCCCGGCAAAGGGCATATTGCGGCTGGTGCGAAAGCCCGCCGTCCGGAAGGCCCCTTCCACCTTTGACATCAGCGCCGGGGCGCAGGCAGCACCATGGCGGTCGCCCAGCACGATCTCCGGCGGCTCGCCTTCACAGATCCGCAGATGCGAAACCGCGTCATGGGGCATCGAATGGCAATCGAGCAGCAGGACCTGGCCAAAGCGGTCGCGCTGCGCGGCGATCACCTCGGCCAGCTTTCGGTGCCAGGGGTGCCAGTGGCGCGCAAGGCGCTGATCAGCCTCCTCGCGGCTGATGCGACCGGGGTGAATCACCCGCCCGCCGCCGACCACCCGCGGGATCACCCCCAGCCCGGATGAGAGCCGCGGATTAAGTCCGGATTTCTTCACCCCCTCAATCAGCGCGGGGTCAAGCTCGGTGGGGCCGCGGTTCAGGTCCACATAAGCGCGCGGCGCACGGGCGGTCAGCAGCGGCGCGCCAAGGCGCGGCGCATCCTGAAAGAGCAGATCGACAAAGGCATCCTCAGACGAGCGCAGCGCCCGCGCCGAGAGCGGGCTTTGTGCAATGAACTCCGCAGGATAGTCCCGCCCGCTATGCGCAGAGCTCAGCACCAGCCCGCAGCGGGGCTTTTCCGGCTCATAGAGATCAAAGGCCGCGCGCGTCATGGCATCCTCCTGCTTGGGCACAGCCTAAGCCCCTGAAAAGGCCGGAGTCGAGCGATTTGAAAGAAATACGATTTTTCTTCACGCACCCCCCTTGCGGCCCCCTGCGACTCTGGCTAAAAGCCCTCTCAACGAAGCTGCACCGGCCCACGGAACTTCGGTTACAGGGGGCCAGCAAGGTGTTGCTGAGGGGCGCGTAGCTCAGCGGTAGAGCACTACGTTGACATCGTAGGGGTCACAAGTTCGATCCTTGTCGCGCCCACCATTTAACCGCCCGTTTCGACGGGTATGAACGAAACCTGAGGCGCTCGACGCGCCGCGAAGTTAAGGAGAGCGCCATGAAAGTCGCAAACTCGCTCCGTTCGCTCAAGCAGCGTCACCGCGATTGCCAAATCGTGCGCCGCAAGGGCCGTGTATACGTGATCAACAAAACCCAGAAGCGTTTCAAAGCGCGTCAGGGCTGAGCGAACGAGCTCTCTTGAGTTTGAAAAGGCCGTGCGATCCGCACGGCCTTTTGCTTTATGTGCCTCATGTCCAGGTGACATCGGCAAGGAAGATATAGCCCGCGCCATAGATCGTCTTGATCAGCCGGGGATTCTTCGGGTCTTCCCCCAGTTTGGTGCGCAGCCGCGAGATGCGCACATCCATCGCGCGATCAAAGCTTTCCCCCGCCCCGCCGCCGAAATTCTGCTGCATCTGCGCGCGTGAAATCAGCCGGTTCGGGCTTTCGAGAAACATCCGCAGCACTTCGCCCTCGGCATGGCTGAAGGGCACCTCCGGCCCCTGGTCGGGGCTCAGCACATAGCGGTCAAAATGCGCACGCCACTGGGCGAATCGCGCGGTCTGCGGCGTGCTGCGCGGCGCATCGCTGCGGGTTTTGCGCAGCCTTGCGCGGATGCGGGCCACCACTTCGGCGGGCTCAAAGGGTTTGATGATGTAGTCATCGGCCCCAAGCTCCAGCCCGGTCACCCGGTCCTGCACCTGCGCACGGCCCGAAATGATGATGATCGCCGCCCCCGATTCGAGGGCGAGGCGGTGCACCACCGCCAGACCATCCCGGTCCGGCAGCCCCAGATCCACCAGACAGACATCCGGCGTGGCGCGGTTCAGCGCGGCCTCAAATTCGGTGGCGCGGGCAAAGGTGGTGACGCGGTAGCCCGCCTCTTCGAGGGCATCTGAGAGGATGCGGCGGATCTCGGGCTCATCGTCGAGAATGGCGATATGGGGCGTCGTTATGGGCATCGTCATCGGCGGCCTCCGGACAGGATCGGCAAAGTGGCAAGGAAGCCGGCAAGGCTCAGGGCGTCGAAGGGTTTGATCAGCAGCGGCCCGCGCGCCGAAGCCGCCTCGCGCCGCGGATCCCCCGGCGGAGAGGAGGTCATCAGCACCACGGGCGGGGAATCAGGATCGGCCTCAAAGCGGGCGGCCAGATCCAGCCCGGTCATCGCGCCGCCAAGGTGAATATCTGACAGCACCAGCGTCAGGCAGGGCAGACGCATCAGGGCCAGGGCCTCCTCGGCGCTGTCGCTTTCGACGACGCTGTGGCCAAGGCTGACCAGCATGGCGCGCACGGATTCGCGGATCTCGGTATTGTCTTCCACCAGCAGCACCATGCCCGGCTCGGCCGCGCGGTCTTCGGCGGGGCGCAGCGGCAGCCGCAGGGTGACAGAGGCCCCGCCAGACGCCTGGTTGGCCAGCCGCAGGTTGCCGCCCGCCAGCTTCACCCGGTCATAGACCATGGCAAGCCCAAGGCCCGAGCCTTCACCGCCTTTGGTGGTGAAAAACGGCTCCAGCCCGCGCTCCAGCGCTTCGGGGGTAAAGCCCGGACCCTCATCGCTGACCGTGACCTCCAGCCAGATATCGCGCACGGGCCGGATCGACAGCACCATCCGCCCGCCCTGCGGCTTCATCGCGTCGCGGGCATTCAGCACCAGGTTCAAAAGGGCATCCTGGAGCATGCCGGGGTCAAACATCAGCGGATGGGCGAAGGGCGCGATCTCCAGCTCGGCGCTGATCCGGTCGGGCAGCGCCGCGCCGATCAGCGGGCGCAGTTCCGAGACGAAATCCGCAATCCGCACCGGCACGATCTGCAACTCGCGCCGTCCGGAGATCGAGGCAATCCGGTCCAGAAGCACGCCGCCGCGCCGCCCCGCATTCAGCGTGGCATGGACCAGATCCCCCGCCCCTGGCGGCAGATCTGCGCGGCTCAGGCGTGACTGCAGCCCCAGGATGATGGTCAGAAGATTGGAGAAATCATGCGCAAGACCTGAGGTCAGCTGTGCGGCCAGCTCGCGCTTGCGGGTCTGCATCAGCACCTCGCGGGCCTGGGCCTCGGCGGTGACATCGGTCGACAGAATATAGACCCCGTTCACCGGCCCCTCGCCCTGACGGTCGGGGGTAAAGGCCCCCCGGATGCGGCGCCCGCTTTCTTCTTCGGTGAACTCCAGCACCGTTGCCTGCCCCGCCAGGGCCCGGCGCAGGGCCGGGGCGATATGCGCAAAGGTCTGCGCCCCAAGCGCCTCATGCCCGGTCAACCCGATGATATCGGGGCTGCGCGTGGGGGCGACGATGTTCAGCCGCCGGTTCGAATAGGTATAGCGCAGATCGCGGCCGACATGGGCGATATGGGCGGGCATCATCTCGGTGGTCATCCGGGTGCGCGCTTCAATTTCAATGAGGTCCCGCCGCGCCTCATCCAGCATGGCATTGGCAGCGGCCAGTTCGCGATTCGCCAGCGCCAGCCGCTGGGCATGGGCCAGCACCTCACCGCTGAGTTCTTCTGAGCGGGCGCGCAGAAGCTCCTCCTGAAGTTTCACCTCGGTGATATCGGTATAGATCGTCACCCAGCCGCCCTGCGCCAGCGGAGAGCCCTCAACCGAGACCCAGCGGCCATTGGGGCGGCGGCGCTCCATGTAATGGGGCAGAAAGGCCCGGGCGGCACTGACGCGGGCCGCCACGGCCTCTTCGGTGTCGTCGAAATGGCCGTATTCACCGCGGCAGACCATATAGCGGATGGTATCTTCAAAGCTGACGCCGGGGGTCACATAGGCCTCAGGAAAGGTGAACATCTCCTGGTAGCGGCGGTTGCAGACCGCCAGCCGCAGCGAGGCATCAAAGATCGAGAGCGCCTGGCTGATGCGATTGAGACCGGTGCGCGTCAGCGCGGCAGTGGTATTCTCCGTCAGCGACACGTCCCGGCCCTTCCCTGGAGGCGCGGCAGCCGCGCC
Source organism: Falsigemmobacter faecalis (assembly GCF_003863335.1). Taxonomy (GTDB): domain Bacteria; phylum Pseudomonadota; class Alphaproteobacteria; order Rhodobacterales; family Rhodobacteraceae; genus Wagnerdoeblera; species Wagnerdoeblera faecalis. The sequence continues at coordinate 128,596 of NZ_RRAZ01000003.1, forward strand.
CTCCCCCCTGGCGGGAATGTTAACAGCGCCCGGCTTGGGCGCAAACTTTTTGTCACCTGTTACAATTTGTTAGGATTTCGCAAAATTCGGGCAAGTTTTGCCTGTGACGACTGTGTCATCAGCAGGTCAGAACCGGAGACCGCCCGAGGAGGGGCGCCGGCTCTGAACAGGCGAGGGGGAGGACAGACGTGGCCGCTGCAGTGACGCCTTCGGGCGATCCTCAATCCATACCGGCGCTTTTGATGCGCAATGCCGCCACCATGGGCGGTCGTCCGGCGTTTCGGGAGAAAGAATTCGGGATCTGGCAAAGCTGGACCTGGGCCGAAACGGCCGAAGAGGTGCGTAATATCGCCCGCGGGCTGATGGTTCTGGGTCTGAACCCCGGCGATCATGTGGCCATCATCGGCCGCAACCGACCCGCGCTTTACTGGTCGATGATCGCCATTCAGATGTGCGGCGCGGTGCCGGTGCCGCTTTACCAGGACGCCGTGGCCGATGAGATGGCCTATGTGCTGGAGCACTCGGGCGCGCGTTTCGTGATCGCCGCCGACCAGGAGCAGGTCGATAAGGTCCTTGAAGTGCAGTCCCGCGTGCCGGGGATCGAGCAGATCCTTTATCACGACAAACGCGGGCTTCGGAAATACGACCATGCCGCGCTGACCTGGCTGGAAGACATCGCCCGTGACGGCAGTGCCGCACAGCAGCGCGTCGATGCTGAGTTGGACGCCCGGATGGCGGTCCTTGGCCCCGACAGCAAATGTGTGATGCTTTACACCTCAGGCACCACCGGCACGCCGAAGGGTGTGGTGCTGTCGAACCGCAACGTCATTGAGACCGCCAAAGCCGGTGCCGCCTTTGAGGGGCTGACCCCGGATGAGGATGTGCTGGCCTATCTGCCGATGGCCTGGGCGGGGGATTACATCTTCTCGATCGCGCAGGCCCATGTGGTGGGCTTTTGCGTCAACTGCCCCGAGAGCACGCAGACCATGATGACCGATCTGCGTGAGATCGGACCGACCTATTTTTTCGCAACCCCGCGCGTCTATGAAGGCCAGCTCACCTCGGTGATGATCCGCATGGAAGACGCGGGCCGGATGAAGAAATGGCTCTTTCACACCTTCATGGATCACGCCCGCAAAGTCGGCGGCAGGATCCTTGACGGCGAGACCGTCAGCTTTGCCGACCGGCTGAAATACCGCCTTGGCGATCTGCTGGTTTACGGGCCGCTGAAAAACACGCTGGGCTACAGCCGCATCCGCGTGGGCTATACCGCGGGCGAAGCCATCGGGCCGGAGATCTTTGAGTTCTACCGCGCGCTCGGGATCAATCTGAAGCAGCTTTACGGGCAGACCGAAGCCACCGTTCTGGTCGCGGGTCACCCCAATGGTCAGGTGCGCCCCGATACCGTGGGTGTGGCCTGGCCGGGGGTTGAACTCAGGATCGACGACAAGGGCGAAGTCTTCTACCGCAGCCCCGGCACCTTTGTGGAATATTACAAAAACCCCGAAGCCACCGCCGCCACCAAGGATGCGGAAGGCTGGGTGGCCACCGGAGACGCGGGTTACTTCGTGGAAGGTCTCGGCCATCTGCGCATCATCGACCGGGTCAAGGATGTCGGCAAACTGTCCTCGGGCCAGATGTTTGCGCCGAAATATGTTGAGAACAAACTGAAGTTCTATCCCGGCATCCTCGAAGCCGTGCTTTTCGGCAACGGGCGGGACTATTGCACGGCCTTTTTGAACATCGACCTGACGGCGGTGGGCAACTGGGCAGAGCGCAACAATATTTCCTATACCAGCTACCAGGAACTGGCGGGTCATCCGAAAGTCCTTGAGATGATGCAGAGCCATGTCGAAGAGGTGAACGCCAGCCTTGCCGATGATCCGATGCTGGCGGGTTGTCAGATCAAACGCTTCCTCGTGCTGCACAAGGAACTTGATGCCGATGATGGCGAGCTGACCCGCACCCGCAAAGTGCGCCGCAATATCATCGCTTCAAAATATGAAGATCTGATTGAGGCGCTTTATTCCGGCGCGCCTGAGGTCTCGACCCGCACGGAAGTCTCTTATGAAGACGGCCGCAAGGGCTTTATCTCCGCCACCCTTACTTTGCGGGAAGCGAAGGTTTTCCCCGCGACCCCGAGCCGCAGAGAGGCCGCATGAGCATGGCACAGGCCTATTCCACCGAGGGCTGGATCACCGCAGACGGGCGCAAAATCGGCCCCGTGCTGATGGAGATGAAAAACATCACCCTGCGCTTTGGCGGCGTGAAAGCGATCACCGATATCAGCTTTGACATCCGCGAGGGCGAGATCCGCGCCATCATCGGTCCGAACGGCGCGGGGAAATCCTCGATGCTGAACGTGATCTCAGGCTTCTACGTCCCCCAGGAGGGCGAGGTCTGGTTTCGCGGGGCAAAACGCCCGCCGATGAAACCCTATGAGGTGGCCCGTCAGGGCATCGCGCGGACCTTCCAGAACATCGCGCTCTTTGAGGGCATGTCGGTGCTCGACAATATTATGACCGGCCGCCTGACCATGATGGAGACCAACCTTGCGCAACAGGCGCTCTGGTGGGGCAAGGCCGCGCGGGAAGAAGAGGAACACCGCGCCGCTGTGGAACGGATCATCGATTTTCTGGAAATCCAGCACATCCGCAAAACCCCGGTGGGCCGCCTGCCTTACGGCTTGAAAAAGCGCGTGGAACTGGCCCGCGCCCTGGCCGCCGAGCCAAAGCTTTTGCTGCTCGATGAGCCCATGGCCGGGATGAACGTTGAGGAGAAAGAGGACATGTGCCGCTTCATCCTCGATGTGAATGATGAATTCGGCACCACCATCGCGCTGATTGAGCACGATATGGGCGTGGTGATGGACCTGTCGGACCGGGTTGTCGTGATGGATTACGGCAAGAAGATCGGCGACGGGCCGCCCGATGATATCCGCAGCAACAAGGCCGTGATCGACGCCTATCTGGGGGTGAGCCATGAGTGACACCATTCTCTATGCCATGGAAGTCACCCTGAACGGGCTGATGGCCGGCGTGCTTTATGCGCTTGTGGCGCTTGGCTTTGTGCTGATCTTCAAGGCCTCGGGCATCTTTAACTATGCCCAAGGGGTGATGGCGCTTTTTGCGGCGCTGACGCTGGTGGGTATTCAGAACGGTCAGATCCCGTTTTCGCATCTGATCAACGCCATGTTCGGCACCCAGCTGCACCATTTTGGCTGGAAGGTTCCGGCGGTGCTGGCGATCCTTCTGACCGCGCTGGTCATGGTCGGCCTTGCCATCCTGGTTGAGCGCTATGTGCTCAAGCATCTCGTCAACCAGGAGCCGATCATCCTGTTCATGGCGACCATCGGTCTGGCCTATTTCATGGAAGGTTTCGGCGATGTGATGTGGGGCGCGGACATCAAGAAACTTGATGTCGGCATCCCCCAGGGCATGTCTGAGACGGTGGATCAGCTGACCTATAACCTTTTTGGCTACGGCTTCTTCATCGACACCCTCGATATTGTGGCGGCCGTGGTGGCGGTGATCCTGGTGGTCACGCTGACGCTCTTTTCGCAATATTCCAAACAGGGCCGGGCTTTGCGCGCGGTGGCAGATGACCACCAGGCCGCGCTGTCGGTCGGCATCTCGCTGCGCTTCATCTGGGTGCTGACCTGGTCGATCGCGGGCTTTGTGGCTCTGGTCGCCGGGATCATGTGGGGCTCAAAATCGGGCGTGCAGTTCTCGCTGTCGCTGATCGCGCTGAAGGCGCTGCCGGTGCTGATGCTGGGGGGCTTTACCTCGATCCCGGGCGCCATTGTCGGCGGTCTGATCATCGGTGTGGGTGAGAAGCTTTTTGAGTTCTTCATCGGCCCGATGATCGGCGGCGCAACCGAAAACTGGTTCGCCTATGTGCTGGCGCTTCTCTTCCTCGTCTTCCGTCCGCAGGGACTGTTTGGCGACCGCATTATCGAGCGGGTGTGACCATGATCGAAAATCTTCACAAACTGGTAAATTTTCGCTCTCCCGACGCAGCGGAATCCGCTTCATCGCAGTTGACTCCCTGCCGCGCACGGTGGTTCACTCTGCGGCAGAGTGACGCAGATGGCGCCGCATTTGACGGAGAGACCGCGCATGAAGAAGTTTCTGGCAATTCTCTGCACCGTAGCCTTCTCGGCCTTCTGGGTCTTCGGGGGGCTGGCACTGCTCGCCTTTATGGATGCGCATCCGCTGATGCCGCATGTGATGGTCCTCGCCCTGCTGGGGCTGGCCATTGGCATCTGGGCGCGGCTGCGGCTGCTGGCGCTGACGCAGGATCTGCAGCGCGGCGAGCGGGTGTATCAGGCCGAGGCCTGAGCCAACTCTACAATCTGACCCACATAGCGCGCCGTCCCGCGGGGACTGGCGCGTTTTCTTTTGTCAGCGGCCAGGAGGCATAAGATGCTCTATCGTGAAGCCGGGCAGTTCAAAACCTCCTACCGTGCGGACAATCAGACCTTTCCGATCCGCATCGACCGCATCGGCTATTTCGTGCTGCTGGCGGTGGCCTTCCTGGTCGTGCCCTTCTTTGTCACCGATTATATGGCCAATGCGGTTCTGGTGCCCTTTCTGATCTATGCGATCGCGGCTCTGGGGCTGAACATTCTGACCGGCTACTGCGGCCAGGTCAGCCTGGGTACCGGCGGTTTCATGGCGGTGGGCGCCTATGCGGTCTACAAGCTGATGACCACCTTCCCGGAGGTCAATCTGGCGATCCATGTGCTGCTGGCGGGCGGGATTACCGCGCTGGTCGGCACGGCTTTTGGTCTGCCAAGCCTGCGGATCAAGGGGTTTTACCTCGCCGTGGCGACGCTGGCTGCGCAGTTCTTCCTGGTCTGGCTCTTCAATAAGGTGCCGTGGTTTTACAACTATTCGGCCTCGGGCATGATCACGGCGCCGGAGCGCACGCTTTTTGGCGTCAGCATCGCGGGACCGGCCACGGCGGCCTGGGCGAAGTATCTTTTCTGCCTCGTATTCACGGTCGGCCTGGCCTGGCTGGCGCGCAATCTGACGCGCGGGGCGACGGGGCGCAAATGGATGGCGATCCGGGATATGGATATCGCTGCTGAGATCATCGGGGTGAACCCGCTGCGCGCCAAACTCTCGGCCTTTGCGGTCAGCTCGTTCTTCATCGGGGTGGCGGGGGCGCTGTTCTTCGCGGTCTATCTCGGCGCGGCTGAAGTGGGGGAAGCTTTCGGGATCAACAAAAGCTTCCTCGTGCTCTTCATGGTCATCATCGGGGGTCTGGGCTCTATCTTTGGCAGCTTTGCGGGTGCGGCCTTCCTGGTGGTGCTGCCGGTGGTGCTGAAGAACGTCCTGGTGGGGCAGCTTGGCTGGCCCACGGATCTCGCGGCCCATATCGAGCTGATGATCGTGGGCGCGCTGATCGTCACCTTCCTGATCCTTGAACCTCATGGTCTGGCGCAGCTCTGGCGCGTGACCAAGGAAAAACTCCGGCTCTGGCCCTTCCCGCATTAAGGGCGGCCCAATCAGAAGAACCAGGAAAACCCTGGCCCCTGTCACCAATTCCGGGAGGAGAAATCGGAATGAAAGTCAGATTTGCTACCCTGGTCGCCGCCGCTATTGCCACTGGCATGCCGGCCTTCGCCCAGGAACTGTTCTTCCCCAGCATGGTCTATCGGACCGGGCCTTTCGCGGCCTCCGGTATTCCGCTGGCCGATGGCTATGCCGATTACTTCACCATGCTCAATGAGCGCGATGGTGGCATCGGCGGCGTGAAGATTAAGCTGACCGAATGTGAGACCTCCTATAACACCGAGAAAGGTGTGGAGTGCTATGAGGGCTTCAAGGGTCAGAAACCGCTGCTGATCCAGCCGAACTCAACCGGCATCGCCTATCAGCTGATCCCCAAGGTTGAGGCCGATGGTCTGACCATGCTGACCCCGGGCCTTGGGCGGACTTCGGTGAAAAACGGTGCGGTTTTCCGCAATACCTTCAACTTCCCGTCGAACTATTGGGACGGCGCGTCGATCATCATCAAGCACCTGCTTGCTGAGAACGGTGACGATCTGAAGGGCAAGAAGATCACGCTGCTCTATCACAACTCGGCCTATGGCAAAGAGCCGATCCGCACTCTGGAAGAGCTGTCGAAGAAACACGGGTTTGAGTTCAATACCCTTCCCGTCGACAGCCCCGGCCAGGAGCAGAAAAGCCAGTGGCTGCAGATCCGCCGTGACCGCCCGGATTTCGTCATCATGTGGGGCTGGGGTGTGATGAACTCGGCCGCCATTCAGGAAGCCGCCAACGTGCGCTACCCGATGGAGAATATCTACGGCTCCTGGTGGTCGGGCTCTGAGAACGACGTGCGTCCGGCGGGCGATGGTGCCAATGGCTATAAATCGCTGAACATGCATGGCGCGAACGGCGATTACCCGATCTTTGCCGATGTTGCGAAATACGTCAAAGACGCGGGCAAAGCGGCGGGCGCGGGCGATCAGATCGGCTCGATCATGTATCTGCGCGGTGTCTATGAAGGCGCGCTGGCCCATCTCGCGGTGCTGAAGGCTCAGGCCGACAACAACACCAAAGAGGTGACGCCTGCGATGATGCGCGACGCCCTGGAAGGCATGGAGGTGACCGAAGAGATCATGGCCGGTCTTGGCCTGCCGAACTTCGCGCCGCCCTTCAAAGCGACCTGTGAGAACCACGGTGGTGACGGCTATGCGCTGATCCAGCAGTGGGACGCGAAAGCCGGTAAATGGAGCGCGATCACCGACTGGATCCAGTCGGATCTCGAAGTGATCGACCCGCTGGTGAAGGCCGACTCGGAAGCCTACGCCAAAGAGGCCGGCATCACGCCGAAGTGCTGATCTGACGACGGTGGCCCCCGCGCGGGGCCACCGTTTTCCTGACGTTTCAAGAGGTTCAGTCATGCTGGATGCGGCCCCGACCCGTGAGACCGTGCTTGAGGTCAACAATATCGAGGTGATCTACAACCACGTCATTCTGGTGCTGAAAGGCGTCAGCCTGACCGTGCCGAAAGGTGGCATCACGGCGCTGCTTGGCGGCAATGGCGCTGGCAAATCCACCACGCTCAAGGCCATCTCGGGCCTGCTGAAATCAGAGCGCGGGGAGGTGACCAAGGGCCAGATCCTCTACCGCGGTGAGAACACTGCCGACAAAGACCCCGCCGATCTGGTGCGCCGCGGCGTGATCCAGGTCATGGAGGGGCGGCACTGCTTTGAGCATCTGACGGTGGAAGAGAACCTTCTGACCGGCAGCTATACCGGCAACAGCCGGGCTCAGGTCGCTGAAGATCTTGAGATGGTTTATAATTATTTTCCGCGTCTGCGGGAGCGGCGCAAATCCCAGGCGGGCTATACCTCTGGCGGTGAGCAGCAGATGTGCGCCATCGGCCGCGCCCTGATGAGCCGGCCCGAGACGGTGCTTCTGGACGAGCCCTCCATGGGTCTGGCCCCGCAGCTTGTGGAGCAGATCTTCGAGATTGTGCGCGAAGTGAACGCCCGCGAAGGGGTGACTTTCCTTTTGGCTGAACAGAACACCAACGTCGCTCTGCGCTATGCCCATACCGGCTATATCCTGGAATCAGGCCGCGTCGTGATGGAGGGGACCGCGCAGGAGCTGCGTGAAAACCCTGATGTTGCAGAATTTTATCTCGGCATGTCCGACAAGGGGCGCCGGAGCTTCCGGGATGTGCGCAGCTATCGCCGCCGCAAACGCTGGCTGGCCTGAGGGAGGGCAGACCATGTCCTTTTATGATGATCTCGAAACCCGCAGCCAGGACGCCCGCGAGGCCGCCCAGCTCAAATTGTTGCAAGCGGCGCTGACAGCGGCCGCCTCTGCGCCCGCGGGGCAGCAGTATGCTGAGGCCCGGGTGCAAAGCCTTGCCGATCTGGCGCGGCTGCCGGTCACCCGCAAGTCAGACCTTGTCGCCCGCCAGCAGGCGGCGCCGCCTTTTGGCGGTTTCGCGGTGAAGGGCCTGTCGCATTATTTCCAGTCGCCGGGGCCGATTTATGAGCCTGGTGGCGCGGGCAATGACTGGTTCCGCCTTGGTCGCTTTTTGCATGCAAGCGGTGTGCGCGGCAGTGACATCGTGCAGAACTGCTTTTCCTATCACCTGGTCCCCGCAGGCATCATGTTTGAAAGCGCGGCCCGTGCGGTCGGCGCCGCCGTGCTGCCCGCAGGCACCGGGCAGACCGATCTGCAGGTGCGCGCGGCGCGGGATATCGGCTCAACCGTCTATGCAGGGACGCCGGATTTTCTGAAAATCATCCTCGATAAAGCGGATGAGCTGGGGGTGTCGCTGAAATTCGCCCGCGCGGTGGTGGGGGGCGGCGCGCTTTTCCCCAGCCTGCGCCAGGAATATGCCGATCGCGGGGTCATCACCCGGCAGTGCTATGCCACCGCGGATGTCGGCAATATCGCCTATGAGACCGAGGCCCTGGAAGGCATGGTCGCGGATGAGGGGATCGTGCTGGAAATCGTGCGCCCCGGCACCGGCGATCCGGTGCCGCCAGGCGAAGTGGGAGAGGTGCTGGTCACCAATCTTAACACCGATTATCCGCTGATCCGCTTTGCCACGGGCGATCTTTCTGCGGTGCTGCCGGGGGTGTCTTCCTGTGGCCGCACCAATATCCGGATCAAAGGCTGGATGGGTCGCGCCGATCAGACCACCAAGATCAAGGGCATGTTCGTGCGCCCCGAACAGGTGGCCGATTTCGTCTCCCGCCACCCGGAGGTGCTGCGCGCGCGCGTGGTGGCGGGGCGCGAGGGCGAGATGGACAGCATGACCGTGCAGGTCGAGACCCGCGCCTCCAACCCCGCGCTTTATGAGGCCTCGGTGATGGAAGCGCTGAAACTGCGCGGTCGGATCGAACTGGTGCCGCCGGGCTCGCTGCCCAATGACGGTAAGGTGATCGACGATACCCGCAGCTATGGCTGAGGGGGCAGAACCAACGGATTTTGCCTGATATTTGGGCAAATGACGTTGGGGGACAGGGAAAGAAATCTGTTGCCTGAAGCGGCTTTCCTCTCATAGCCTTGAGGGGAGAGCAGCCAGAATCCTGAAGCGAATATGGGATTCGTCACAGGCTGCGACCGGGGTTTCCAGGAATGACGTCACGGGAAAGCGGCTTTCACCGCTCTCTCTGCGCATGTCCGGAACACCGGCTGACTGAGGGGGGAACTGCCATGCTGAGAACCTGCGGAGGGATCTCTTGAGCGCGCCGTCAGACCGCGGAGCGACCCTGGAGGTCGAGCGCGTGAGCCTGGCCTTTGGCGGGCTGAAGGTGCTGCGCGATGTGTCATTCAAGGCCGAAGCGGGCTCTGTGACCGCGCTGATCGGGCCGAATGGCGCGGGAAAAACCTCGATGTTCAACTGCATCTCGGGGTTTTACAAACCAAGCCAGGGCCGGGTGCTGCTCGACGGCAAAGACGTCTCAAATGTCAAAGCCCATGGCCGCGCGGCTTTGGGCATGGCGCGCAGCTTTCAGAACATCGCGCTCTTTCGGGGCATGACGGTGCTCGATAACATCAAGCTTGGCCGCCACACGCATCTGAAAACCAATATCCTTCAGGGCCTCTTTCACATCGGCCCTGCCGCGCGCGAAGAAGAGGCGCTCCGCGCCGAAATTGAGCGTAAAATCATAGACTTCCTGGAAATCGACCACATCCGCAACAAGCCGGTGGCGATGCTGCCCTACGGCCTGCAAAAGCGCGTTGAGCTGGCGCGGGCGCTGGCGATGCAGCCGCGCATCCTGCTGCTGGATGAGCCGGTGGCGGGGATGAACCGCGAAGAAACCGAAGACATGGCGCGCTTCATTCTGGATGTGAAAGAGGAATGGGGCGTGACGATCCTGATGGTAGAGCATGACATGGGTCTGGTGATGGATATCTCGGACCATGTGGCGGTGCTGAACTTTGGCCAGAAAATCGCCGAAGGTGTGCCCTCGGTGGTGCAGAATGACCCGGAGGTCGCGGCGGCCTATCTCGGCTCGGGGGACCCGGCGGCGCTGATGCGGCGTCTGCAGGCAGAGGAGGCGGGGGCATGAATGATGATCTGTTGTTCTTCACCGAAGTCACCCTTGCGGGGCTGGGGTCCGGCGCCCTGCTGGCGCTGACGGCGCTGGCCTTTGTGCTGATCTATAAGGCGACGCGGGTAATTAACCTTGCCGTCTCTGAGATCCTGATGCTGGGCGGCTATCTCTTTTTCACTTTCGCGGCCTCGCTCTCGCTGCCCTGGTGGGGTGCGCTGCCGCTGGCCATCCTCGGCGGCGGTGCGGTCGGCGCGATTGTTGAGCGCGGGCTGATCCGGCCGATGCTGGGTGAAAGCGCCATTTCGGTCTTCATGGTGACCGTGGGGCTGGGCTCGGTGCTGGTGGGGCTGGTGGAGGCGTTCTGGGGGACGGATCCGAAGTCGCTGCCGAATTTCATCGCCAATACGCCGGTGTTTTTCGGCGAGGCCTATGTCTCGCGCAAGATCCTGGTGGCCTTTATCGCCGCCACGGTGGTGATCGGCATTTTCCTGATCCTCTTTCGCTTCTGGCGCGGCGGCGTGGCTTTGCGGGCCACGGCGTCCGATCAGGCCGCGGCCTATAGCTGCGGGATCAATGTGCCGGGGGTCTTCTCGATCGCCTGGATCATCGGCTGCGCCACTGCGGCCGGGGCCGGGGTTCTGCTCGGGGCCATCGGCGGCATCTCTCCGGTCATGGGGGTCTTTGGCCTGTCTGCGCTGGTGGTGGTGATCGTGGGCGGTCTCGACAGCCTGCTTGGCGCGCTGGTGGGCGGGCTGGCGCTTGGCGTCATTCAGGCCTGGGTCTCGTCTTTTCTCGGCGGTGAATATGTCTCGCCCATCACCTTCGGCATCCTGATCCTCACGCTGGTGATCCGGCCCTACGGGCTTTTTGGCACCCATGAAATTGAGCGTCTTTAAATGATTATCGGCACCGCAAAAGAAAGCTACCGCGCCGATGAGGCGCTGCTGACCACCACCCCGCAACGGATCTGGATGGCGATCCTGATGGCCGGGCTGGTGGCACTGCCCTTCTTCTTCAACACCTATTGGATCTATCTGGCCTGTCTGGTGATGATCAATGTGATTGCCGCCACCGGACTGAATGTGCTGACGGGCTTTACCGGTCTGGTGAGCCTTGGCCATGCCGCTTTCATGGCGGTTGGCGCCTATGCCGTTGCCTGGCTTGAGAAAAACACCGGGCTGCCCTTGCCGGTGAACCTGCTGGCAGGGGGGCTTTTGGCGGCTGCCGTGGGCGTGCTGGTGGGTCTGCCAAGCCTGCGCATCAAGGGGCTTTATCTGGCGATCGCCACCATCGCGGCCTCTTTCATTCTGCATTTCATCTTCATCGACTGGCGGTCCGTCACCGGCGGCACCGCCGGGCTGACGCTGGAGCCGGGGCGGATCTTCGGCTTTCAACTGGTGGAATACCGCCATCTTTACTGGCTGATCATGCCGGTCACGGTGCTGATGGTGACGGGGGCGGCGAACCTCTTTCGCAACCGCATCGGCCGCGCTTTCATCGCCATTCGCGACCGCGATATCTCGGCCGAAGTTCTGGGGATCCCGATCCTGCGCTATAAGCTGTTAAGCTTTGGTCTCGCCTCGTTTTACGCAGGTATCGCGGGCGGGCTCTGGGTGCTGTTCTTCCGCGTGGTGACGCCCGAAAGCTTCCCGCTGGTCACTTCGATCTTCCTGCTGGCGGCGGTGATTGTGGGCGGCATGGGCACCATCATCGGCGGCGTGATCGGCGCTTTGTTCATGACCATGGTGCCGGAACTGCTGCGCTATGTGGTGGACTTCCTGTCGCCCGTCATTCCCAACGCCAGCCTGATCCTGTCGCCGGTGCGGACAATCGTTTTCGGCGCGCTGATCGTGGGCTTTCTGGTCTTTGAGCCCCAGGGCCTTGCCGAGATTATCCAGCGCATCCGCCGTTTCTTCCGGGTCTGGCCGTTCCGGACCTGACACTTCACCTGACGACCACACGCAACCCAATGACATCCGGGGAGGAACTCATGTCACAGGTTTCACGTCGCTCACTTTTGCAACTGATGGGCGCTACTGCCATGGCCACGGGGGTTCTGGGAGGGACCACCCTGGCCGCCTTCGCCGATGACAGCGAACTGGTGATCGGCGGCTCGCTGCCGCTGACCGGGGTGTTCGGCTTTGCCGGCGTCGCCATTGAAAAGGCGATGCAGGATTATGCGAAGATCATCAACGATCAGGGTGGCATCGCGGGCCGCAAGGTGCGCCTTGCCTATGAGGACACGGCCTATAAGCCCGATACCTCGGTTGCCGTCTTCAACAAGCTGACCAGCCAGAACGACATCCATCTTTACTATGGCGACTCGACGGCTTTCGCGAAAACCATCTCGCTGGAACTGGCCCGTGCGGACCGCATCCTGATGGGTGGCGCTTCTTTCGCGACCGAGCTGAATGACCCGGTCAAACACCCCAATATCTTCATTCCGGGGCCGGATTATTCCGAGATGTTCTCGATTCTGCTGGAGCATATCGCCAGGGAAAAACCCGGCGCGAAGGTGGTCTTCGTCTGCTCAGACTCCGAGTTCGGCCGCGACCCGATTGAGCCTGGAGCCGCGCGGGCCAAGGCCCTTGGCCTCGATATGGGGGATGTGATCATCACGCCGCCCGGCTCGGTTGATGTCTCGACCGAGGTGCTGAAGCTGCGCCGTGCGCGGCCGGATTACGTGATCTTCCACGGCTATATCAAAGCGCCGCTGCCGGAGTTCATGAGTCAGGCGAAGCAACTGGGTCTTGAGACCAAATTCATGGGCACTTTCTGGTCGATGGACAGCTCAATCTGGGATGATGTGGGCGATGTCGCGGATGGCTTCATGGGCATCATGCCCTACCGCTATTACTACGACACCGAGCCTGCGCCGATGCTGGATAAGATCCGTGAGATGCGCGGCGAATATCAGGCCACCGGCTATATGCAGGGCATGATCTCGGCGATGATCCTGCTGGAAAGCGCCAAACGCGTGCTGGAGGATGGTCAGGAGCTGACCGGCAAAAACCTGAAAGCCGCGATGAATACCATCAAGGACTTCGACACCGGCGGTATCATCGGCGTGCCCTTCTCGATGGCCGGAAACTCGATCCCGGTGGGCCGCGTGTATCAATACTCAGCCGCTGAGAAAAAGATGAACCCGGTCTCTGACTGGATCAACGTCGGAGGCTGAGACATGCAGGCTGCACCGTCTGACCTGATCTTGCAGGTCGAGAATATCGAAGTGATCTACAATAAGGCGGTGCAGGCCCTGCGCGGGCTGTCTCTCTCCGTCCCAAGGGGCCAGGTGGTGACACTTCTGGGCTCCAACGGGGCGGGGAAATCCACCACGCTGAAAGCGATCTCCGGCCTTTTGGGGCTGGAGAATGGCGAGCTGACGGCGGGGAAAATCCTGCTCGATGGCCAGGATATTTCCCGCATGAAGCCGCATGAGCTGGTGCGGGCGGGGCTGTTCCACATCATGGAAGGCCGCCGCATTTTCGAAGACCTGACGGTTGAGGAAAACCTGACGGCGGCCACCTTTGCGCTTTCAGGTCGCGGGCTCACGCGCACGCCCTTTGATCTGGTCTATGACTATTTCCCGCGGCTCGCCGAGCGGCGCAACCAGCGCGCGGGCTATATGTCGGGGGGCGAGCAGCAGATGCTGGCCATTGGCCGCGCGCTGATCGCACAGCCAAAGCTGATCCTGCTCGATGAGCCTTCGCTGGGGTTGTCGCCCATTCTGGTCGAAGAGATCTTCACCATCATCTCGCGCATCAACCGCCAGACCGGTGTGTCGATGCTGCTGGTTGAGCAGAACGCCAATGTCGCCATGGCGGTCGCCCATTACGGCTATATCATGGAGACCGGGAAAATTCAGCTGAACGGCCCGACCTCGCGGCTGATTGAAGATCAGGATGTGCGCGAGTTCTACCTTGGCCACGGGGGCGGTGGGGGTGAGAAATCTTACCGCAATATCAAGCACTACAAGCGCCGCAAGCGCTGGCTGTCGTGAGGATCTGCCATGAAAGCCAATGATCTGCCCGACCTCACCCTGCCGCAGATGCTGGCGGAAAATGCCCGCAGCATCGGCGCGCGGGTGGCGATCCGTCAGAAGGACTTCGGGATCTGGAACCCGACGACCTGGGCGGGCTATTTTGAGCGTGCCTCCGATGTGGCGCATGGCCTGCGTCTGACGGGGCTTGGTCCGGGCGGCCATCTGGCGATCCTGTCGGAAAACCGCATCGAATGGGTGCTCGCGCAGCTTGGTACGGGGCTGTCGGGGGCGGTGACCGTGGGGGTCTATGCGACCTCGCCCGCCAATGAAGTGGCCTATGTTCTGAACCACGCCGAGGCAGAGGTGATCCTTTGTGAGGATCAGGAGCAGGTCGATAAGGTTCTGGAAGAACGCGCAAATCTGCCGCATCTGAAGCGCATTCTGGTGATCGAGGCCAAGGGGATGCGGGCCTATGACCCGGATCTGGTGCTCTCGTTTGAGGAACTGGAAGCGATGGGCCGGGCGGACCGCCGCCGCAGCCCTGGTCTGGTGGCGGAGGTGCTGGCGCGTCAGAGCCTCAATGACATCGGGCTGATGATCTATACCTCCGGCTCAACCGGCAAGCCCAAGGGCGCGATGCTGAGCTACCGTAACCTGCGCGCCGAAGCCTTTGCGGTGCGTGACATGCTGGAGCTGACGCCGTCAGACAGCCATCTGAGTTATCTGCCGCTTTGCCATGTGGCCGAGCAGATGCTGACCACCATGGGGCCGATTTACTGCGGCTCGCGCATTGATTTTGGCGAGAGCCTGCGCACCGTGCAGGAGGATCTGCGCGAGGTGGCGCCCACCACCTTCCTGGGTGTGCCCAGGATCTGGGAGAAGCTGCACAGCGCCATTCACATCGGGCTGATGGAGGCGGGCGGGCTCAGGCGCAGGCTGCATGACCGCGGTGTGGCGGCCTGTGAGCCCTTTGCCACCACGGCCCCCGCGGATCGCAGCCTTGGCCAGAAGCTGACCTTTCAGTTCTATTACTGGACGGTGTTTCGCGCTTTGCAGAACTTCATCGGTTTGCGCCGTGCGCGGCTGGCCTATACCGGCGCGGCACCGATTTCGCCGAAGATCGTGCAGTATTTCCGCACCATCGGCGTGCCGCTGATTGAGATTTACGGCGCGACCGAGACCACGGGGATGGTTCTGGCGCAGAAGCTTTCGCATCTTGAGCCGGGCTCGGTTGGCGTCGGGATCCCGAATGCCGAGTTGAAGATCGCGGAGAGTGGTGAATTGCTGATCCGCTCGGACGTGGTGTTTTCGGGCTATTGGCGCAACCCGGAGGCCACGGCCTCGACCATCGTTGACGGCTGGCTGCATACCGGGGATGTGGCGGAGATGCGCGGCGGGCAGTTTCGCATTATTGATCGTCTGAAGGATATTATGATCACCGCAGGCGGGAAGAACCTCTCGCCCTCGGAGATTGAGAATACGATGAAGGCCTCGCCCTTTATCAAAGAATGCATCGTGGTGGGTGAGCAGCGCAGGTTTGTCTCGGCGCTGATTCAGATCGATGCGGAGACCGTGGGGAAATGGGCCGAAGAGCAGGGCCTGGCTTATACCACCTTCCGCTCGCTGGCGGAGGAGCCGCGGGTGCGCGATCTGATCGGGCGCGAAGTGGCGGCGGGCAATGCGACCCTGGCTCAGGTGGCGCAGGTGCGGAAGTTCTCACTGCTCGGCAAAGAGCTGGACCATGATGATGGTGAGGTGACGGCCACCATGAAGGTGCGGCGGGCCGCGATCTATGCGAAATATGCTGGTGAGATTGAGGCGCTTTATGGCGCGGGACGCGGCGGGGCGGCGGCCTGATATGATCGGGCCGGGGGTGCGGGCTTCAAGCTGCGCCTCCGGCGGGAGTATTTGGAAAAAGCCAAAGTCATGGGCCCGCGCCGTTTCGGGGCGGTGGAATTGAAAAGGGCCGGCGCGATGCCGGCCCTTTGTTATGGGAAGACCGCGATGGGGGTTCCCACCCGCAGCATGGAATAGATCTCTTCCATTTCTTTGTCGGTGACCGCGATGCAGCCATCCGTCCAGTCGCGGCCACGGCCGCGGTTGTTTTTCAGGCCGTTCTCGCCGTGGATAAAGATGTCACCGCCGGGGCTTTTGCCATGCGCACGGGCAAAGTCACGATCGGCCGGATTTGGGTAGGACATGCCGACCGAAAGGTGGAAGCGCGAGTTCGGGTTGAGGCGGTCGATGTAGTAGAGCCCCTCGGGGGTGCGGCCATCGCCTTCGAACTGTTTGTGGCCGGCCGGCGCAAAGCCAAGGCCGATATCATAGGTTTTCAGGATGCGGCCATGGTGCAGCAGATACATCTGCCGCGCGGACTTATGCACCTCAATCCGGGTGACCTCAGGGCCGTTATAGGTTTTGAATTTTGACGAGCTGCAGGCAGCAAGGCCCACCGCCATCACGATGACGAGAAAGAACTGAAAAAAGCGCATCACTGCCCGCGGGTTTTTAATTGCTTCTTTGCCGGATGCGATGATCCGGCAAAGAAGGCAATAAAAATCTGCGTGGGGGGATGGATTGTGATCAGGCTCAGCCGCGGCGGAAGGTGGCGACCATCTCCACATGGGTGGCCCAGCGGAACTGATCGACGATCTGCAGATCCGACATGACATAGCCCGCAGCGGTCAGCGCCTTTGCATCGCGCGCAAAGGTGACCGGGTTGCAGGAGACCATGGCGATGACCGGCACGTTGGAGCGCGCGAGCTCGCCGATCTGCGCTTCGGCACCGGCGCGCGGCGGGTCGATGACCACGGCGTCGTAGCGGCGCAGCTCATCCGGGATCAGCGGGTTGCGGAAAAGATCGCGGGTCTCGGAGGTGATCTTATGGGTGCCTTTGGCCATCCGGGCGCTTTGGTCGAGCGCGCGGGTGAGCGGGGCTGCGCCCTCAATGCCGTGGACTTCGGACTGCAGGGCCAGCGGCAGGGTGAAGGTGCCGCAGCCCGCGAAGAGATCGGCCACGCGTTTGGCACCTTTGGTGGCGGCGGTGACGGCATTGACGAGCGCGGCCTCTCCCTCGGCGGTGGCCTGGAGGAAGGCGCCGGGGGCAAGGTGGATCTGGCCCGGGCCTGCGGGGACCAGCGGCTGGGCGCGGGTGGCGGCGGCCTCGCCGTCCCAGGTGATGCGGGCGATGCCCGAGCGCTCACAAAGCTGGCCAAGATCCTGCAGGAGCATGGCATCGAGCGGCTTGCCGCCGGTGACCGCCAGATCGGGGCCTGAGACCGAGGCGGTGATGGTGATCGACAGCTCGCCCTTGCGGGAGGCACCGAGTTTGGTGATTTCCTCAAGGGTCGGGAAGTGACGTTTCACCTCTGCGTCGAGCAGCAGGCATTCGGGCACCGCGATGACCTGGTCCGAGCCGCGCATGTGAAAGCCCAGCGTCACCCCCGCTTTGGTGCGGCGTGCCGAGAGCGTGGCGCGGCGGCGGCTGTTGGCGGGCGAGGTATGGATCGCCGTGACCTCGGCCGTCAGCCCCTGGGCGTTCAGCGCGTGGAGGACCACGCCCGCTTTCCACCCGGCCACGAAATCATCATGGGCGTGTTGCAGCGCGCAGCCACCGCAGGCGCGGTAATGCGGGCAGGGCGCTTTGCGGCGGTGCACCGAAGGGGTGACGATCTTTGCGCCCTCAAGGCGGTCGCCCTTCAGCTCGCCCTCTACCTCTTCGCCGGGCAGCATGGCGGGGACGAAAACCGGGCCTTCGGGGCCGCGTGCGATGCCGTCACCGTGGTGGCCAAGGCGTTCAATGGTCAGTTTCATGGCTTACCTCAGGGGCGGCTGCTGGCGGGAAGGCTGCGGTTTATGGCAAAAGAGCGCGAATGACCAGAGCGGCGTCAGGTCTTCAGAAAGCCGCCGGACTGCCGCGCCCAGAGGCTGGCATAGATGCCGCCCCGCGCAAGCAGGTCCTGGTGGCTGCCTTCCTCAATGATGCGGCCCTCATCGAGGACCAGAATGCGGTCCATGGCGGCGATGGTCGAGAGGCGGTGGGCGATGGCGATCACGGTCTTGCCCTCCATCACGCGGTAAAGCGCCTCCTGGATCGCGGCTTCCGACTCGCTGTCGAGGGCGGAGGTCGCTTCATCGAGCACCAGAAGCGGGGCGTTTTTCAGGATCACCCGCGCAAGGGCAATGCGCTGGCGCTGGCCGCCTGAGAGTTTCACCCCGCGCTCACCGACATGGGCGTCATAGCCCATGCGGCCCTCGGGGTCCGAGAGCGTGGTGATGAAGTCATGCGCCTCGGCCAGCTTTGCGGCGGCGATCATCTCAGCTTCGGTAGCCTCGGGGCGGCCATAGAGGATATTGTCGCGCACCGGGCGGTGCAAAAGGCTGCTGTCCTGCTGCACCATGCCGATGCGCTTGCGCAGGCTGGCCTGGGTGATCTGTGAGATGTCCTGCCCGTCGATCAGAATGCGGCCGGATTCGGCCTCATGAAAGCGCAGCAGCAGTTTGACGAGGGTGGTTTTGCCCGCCCCCGAGCGGCCGATCAGACCCACCTTTTCGCCCGGCGCGATCTCAAAGGAGGTATCGCGGATGCCGCCTTCGCCGCGGCCATAGCTGTGGCTGACCCTCTCAAAGCGCACGCGGCCGCCCTGCCAGTCGAGGGGCTTTGCATCGGGCTTATCCAGCACCGAAAGCGGCTGGGTGATGGTCTCCATGCCCTCCTGTACGGTGCCAAGCGCCTGGACAAGGCCGGTGGTCGCCCACATCAGCCAATAGGTCAGGTTGTTCAGCCGCAGCACCAGGGCCGAAGCCGCTGCCACCGCGCCCACGGAGGCCTGACCCTGATACCACAACAGCCCCGCCCAGCCGATGACCGAGACGATCAGCAGGCCGTTCAGCACCGTCAGCGTGACATCCATCCGCACGATGATCCGCATCTCTTCCTGAAACTTCAGGCGGGCGTGCTGGATCATTGACTTCGCGGTGGCCTCTTCGCGGTCGTGATGGGCGAAAAGCTTCAGCGAGGTGATATTGGAATAGGCATCCACCACATGGCCGGTCACCGCCGAACGCGCATCGGCGCTGGCTTTGGCGGCGGGTCCGGCGCGGCGGATGGTCCAGCGCACGAGGGCTGCATAAAGCGCAAGCCAGACCAGCAGCGGCAGCACCAGGCGCGGGTCGGCATCGGCCAGAAGGATCGCCGCGCCGATCACGGTCACCAGGCCAAAGGACATGGCATCAAAGGTTTGAAAGACCGCGTCCCCGGCGGCGGGCGGGGCCTGCATGATGCGGTTGGCAATGCGGCCGGCGAAATCGCTTTCAAACCAGCCGACCGGCTGGCGCAGCACATGGCGATGCGCGCGCCAGCGGATCATGGTGCCAAAGTTCGGCAGAATGGTATTGTGCAAAAGCGCCGTGCCCGCGCCGGAAATCACCGGCCGCAGCAGCGCAATAATCAGGGTGACGGCCAGAAACTCGGGCCAGTGGGTGGCGATCACCTCAGCGGGGGCGCCTGCGGCCATCAGATCGACCAGCCGCCCGACATACCAGATCAGCGCAATATCGCCCGAAGCGATCAGCACTGACAGCACCGCCGTGACCAGAAACACACCGCGGAAGGGCCGGATATAATCTTTCAGCCAGGGCCAGAGGCGGCGCGGCGGGGCATCCTGGGGCTCATAAGACTGCCAGGGATCAACAAGGGTCTCAAAAAATTTAAACATCGCATCCGTCTTGAAATCGCGGCGCGATGGGGTGTCCGGGCGGGGCTCGCCCGGACGAAGCTCAGCCTGGGATCAGAGCGCCTCGCTGATCCAGGCCTGCAGCGCAGCTTTCGGGGCGGCGCCGACTTTATTGGAAACGACCTTGCCGTCTTTAAACAGGAAAAGCGCCGGAATGCCACGCACGCCCAGCTGGGCCGCAGCGGCCTGATCCTGGTCGACGTTGATCTTCACGATCTTCACCTTGCCTTCATATTCGGCCGAAAGCTCTTCGAGCGCCGGGCCGATCTGACGGCAGGGGCCGCACCATTCAGCCCAGAAATCGACGACAACGGGGACGTCTGCGTTGACAACTTCGGCCTCGAAGGTCGCATCGGTGACGGGAACGGTGGCCATGGACTTCTCCTTGCATGGAGTATTGCGTTGGGCTGAACCTAGGTTCGCCCCTCCTCAGCGTCAAGGAGGGCAGGAAGTGAGCCGGAGCGGCTGAGCGCGGCAGTGGTCAAACCCGCAGGCAGCGGCATAAGTTCCCCCAAAGCCGTCCAAAGGATCGCCGTCTCAATCCGACGCCCGGGCCAGATCTGTGCCAGGGCATGGGCATAGGCCCCCATTTGGCGCAAAATGCCTTCGGGCACCTGTTCGGGGCTTTGCGGCACGGTGGCGTTGGATTTGAAATCCACCGCCAGGATGTGATCTTCCGCCACGATCAGCCGGTCAATCGCACCCTGCAGCACCCGACCGCCCAGATCGGCATGGATCGCCACCTCGGCCAGCGTCTCCGGCGCGAAGATATGCGCAAGTGCGGGATCGGTCAGCACCTGCCGCGCCTCTGCCAGCAGATCCTCATCGACGCCCGGAAGGCTGGCGGCGATCGAGGGCCAGTCGCTTTGCGGATGCTCGGGCAGCCGCTCCAGCAGCAGATGCAGCGCGGTGCCGCGGTTCATCGCCAGCTCTTCGGCAAGGCCGCCTTCCCCGCCAAGCGCCTTGGCACCGCCCAGATCTGAGGGGCGGATCGGCAGCGGCCTCGCTGGCGGCACAGGCGGCGGGCGGCGAGCCCAGTCGGGCAGGGCCACCAGCGCCTCCGCGCGGGCTTTCTCCGGCGTGCCATTGGCGGGCCAGGCGCCGCTTTCCAGCCGCAGACCGGGGCCGACGGGCGTCTCAAAAGGCGTCGCGCCCGCGACCCGCAGCCCTTCGGCGATGGCATTATACCAGCTGTCGGGCTTTTCGGCCTTGCCTGCGGCGGCGACGATCAGCCAGGTCTCCGCCCGGGTCATGGCGACATAGAGAAGCCGTTGATTTTCCTCAGCCCAGGCGCGGGCAAGATCTTCTTTCGCCGCCAGGATCGCGGCGGGAGAGGTGCTGTCGGGCGTGCGCCAGACCGGCACCTCCCCCTCAATGAGAATGGTCTCCCCACCGCCTGCGGGCTTGCGGTCACCGGTGTCGGGCAGGATCACCACCGGCGCCTCCAGCCCCTTGGAGCCATGCACCGTCATCACCCGGATGCGGTCGCCCGCCGCATCGGCCTGGCGTTTCACTTCGACATCATCGGTCTCAAGCCAGGTCAGAAATCCGGTCAGCCCCGGCACTTCCATCCGCTCATATGACAGCGCCTGGCCGAGGAACTGGTCGATCCCGTCCTCTGCCTCAGCCCCCAGCCGCGCGATGAGTTTGCGCCGCCCGTCATGGCGCGTCAGGATGCGGTCGATCAACTCGAAGGGGCGCAGATAATCGGACTGGCTGCGCAGATCATTCAGCACCTCCAGCGTCGCCGCATGGTCTTTGCGGTGGCGAAGCGCCTCCCAAAGCCAGCCTTTGCGGCCCTGCGCCAGATCATAGACCTGCGCCTCAGACCAGCCAAAGAGCGGCGAGCGCAGCGCCGTGGCCAGCGACAGATCATCCTCCTGGGTGGCGAGAAACGACAGCAGCGCCGCCAGATCGCGCACCGCGATTTCCGCCCCAAGCTTCAGCCGGTCCGCCCCGGCAATCGGCAGGCCCGCGGCTTTGCAGGCGCGGATCACCTCATGAAACAGCATATTGCGCCGCTGCACCAGGATCAGCACATCCCCCGCCCGCATCGGCCGCGACCCTTTATGGGTGGGAAGCTGCGTGCCCGCGTCGATCAACTCTTTGATATGGCTTGCGATGGTTTCGGCCAGCACCACCTGGGGCGCGCGCGCGCCTGGCAGATCCACCGGGTCAAACCAGTCGCCGGGCTCAGGATCCTCTTCGGCGGTGATGACGGGCCAGTGATCCACCCGCCCCGGCAGAGCCTGGTGAAAGGCAATATGCGAGACCGGGCCCATCGAGCCAAAGGGCGCGCAGGTGGTATCCACGGCCTTCAGAACCGCCGGAGACGAGCGGAAGGAATATTCCAGCGGCAGCGAGCGCAGCCCCGTGCCAAGCGCCTGAAGGCGCTCAGAGAAATGTTCCTGCATGGCGTCAAACTTCGCCAGATCCGCGCCCTGGAAGGAATAGATCGACTGCTTTTTGTCGCCGACCACAAAGATTGTGCGCGGATTGTCCCGCGCGCCCTGGCCTGCGGTAAATTCCTGCGCCAGCAGCTCAATCACCCGCCACTGATCCGGCCCGGTGTCCTGAGCCTCATCGACCAGGATGTGATCGATGCCGCCATCGAGGCGGTAAAGTACCCATTGCGCCACCGAGCTTTCCGACAAAAGATCCCGCGCGCGCAGGATCAGATCGTCGAAATCAAGCCAGCCGCGCAGCTGCTTGCGCCGCTCATATTCGGGCAGGAAGTGATCGGCGAACGCATAAAGCGCCTCAGCTTTTTCCAGTGCGGCCAAAGCGATCCGCCGCGCGCGGGCCTCTTCCACCCGCTCCATCAGCGCGTCGAGTTCCTCCGCCAGATCGCCGAGGCCTGCGCGGGTGGCCTTGGTCGGGAAGCTGCCGAGCTTGGCCCTGAAGGGCTCTTTTGCGGAAGCGCCGGTCAGCAGCATGCCTTCGAGAAGCTGCAGATCTTTCAGCCTTGGATCGCGGAAATTCACTGCCGCCCATTTCGCCGCCGCCTTCACGTCATTGGCAGAGCCTTTGCCAAGCGCTTCCCCCAGTTTTGAGGCCCATTGCGCCTCATCCCCGGTAAAGACAAAGCCCAGAAGCTGATCGGGGCTGTCACCCGGCACCGCATCCAGAAGCCCCGGCAGATCGGCGCGGTTGACGGCAGCATAGCGCGCGCGTTTGCCCGCCACATCGGCGGCGAGAGAGAGAAAATCCTCGCCGGTATAAAGACTTGCCAGCCGCGCGATGACATGGGGGGCGCGGTGTTCGGCCATCTCTTCGATGATCTCGGCGCGCAGAAGCTCTGCCGAGCGGTCGTCCATCTCCACGAAAGAGGGCGAGACCCGCGCCTCCAGCGGAAAGCGGCGCAGCAGCGAGGCACAAAAGCTGTGGATGGTCTGAATTTTCAGCCCGCCCGGCGTCTCAATCGCGCGGGCAAAAAGCCGCCGCGCCGCGCGGATGGTCTCAGGCCCCGGCGCTTCCGTCAGCCCCAGATCCAGCAGCGCGGTGATCAGCCGCTCCTCCTCCAGCATGGCCCATTCGCCGAGGCGCCGGAACAGGCGGTTCTGCATCTCGGCGGCGGCCGCCTTGGTATAGGTCAGACATAAAATCCGCTGCGGCTCGGTGCCTGAAAGCAGCAGCCGCGCCACGCGGTCGGTCAGCACCTTGGTCTTGCCCGAGCCTGCGTTGGCAGAGAGCCAGGTGGACTGACCGGGGTCAGCCGCCAGGCGCTGACGCTCAGATGCCGGGTTGCTCATGGCGTCTCCTCGGGGCGGGGCAGATGATCGACGGCCAGCCGCTCGGGCTCTTCGGTCATATCCCATTCGCCAAAGCGCGAGAGCTGATCATAGTCCGAGCCAAAGGCATGTTTATGCATGGCGCGGCGGGCCGAATAGCCAAGCGCGGGGTCACTATAGCTCTCAATCAGCTTCTTCAGGCCCTCGCGGGCGCGGGCCAGGTTTTCGCTGTCGACTGCCACGGGAGAGGCTTTCGGCGCGCTGCCAAGCCCCACATAGGTCGCCGCCGCCACCTCGCTGGGGCCAAGGCGCGGAAAGCCGCCATCCTCGGCCATCATGGCCTGCAACAGAAGCTGCTGGTTGAAATACTGCTGCTGTTTTTCCGAAGGTGGCGCGCCGGTCTTATAGTCGTAGATATGCACCCGCCCGTCTTCCAGCCGGTCAATCCGGTCGGGTCGCGCGGTCAGGGTGAAGGTCGTGCCCGGCACCAGCAGCGCGCCACCTTTTTCCAGCATCACAGGCTCTCCGGCCTGGGCTTCTTCAAAGGCCAGAAACCAATCCGCGATGCGGGCAATGCGGCTGCGCCAGAGGGCGCGGGCGGCGGGCCAGGGGACTTCGGCCTCCAGCACCTCATCGGCGGCGGACATCAGGGTCTGCCAGCCGCCCGCCTCAGCACGGTGACCGCCGCGTTTTGCAAAGACTTCCATGACCTTATGCAGCACTGTCCCGCGCAGGCGCACGTCAGGTTCGGCCCGCAGCGGATCGAGCTTTCTGAGCCGCAGGATCTCGCGGGCATAGATCGCATAGGGGTCACGGATCAGCGTCTCAATCCCGGTCACCGGCAGGGTGGTGGGGCGGGCGGCCAGCGGTGGCACCGGGGCGGGGCGGCGGGCGCGGGGCACCTCGGCCTCCGGGCGCTCCAGCGCGCGGGCCATCTCCAGCCAGACCTGGCCTTTCGCGCGCATCTCAGCCAGAGCCTCGGGCCCGTGTTTGTCGGGCAGGCCCTGCATCAGGTTCACCAGCCGGTTCAGCCAGCGCGAGGGGACGGTCTCAGCCTCCGCCCCGCGGGCGGCGCGGGTGATGATGACCTCTGCCCCGGCCACGGCCTGCTGAAAGTCATGCGCCGACAGGCCGATCCGCCGCTCTGGCAGCAAAAGGCCTGCAGCCACGCGCATATAGCGGTTGAGCCAGGGATCAGGCGGCGGCAGCCGCGGCCAGGAGCCGTCGTTCAGCGCGCCGAGGATCAGCAGATCCGAGGGCAGTTCCCGCGCCTCGCGCGAGCCTTTGATGCGGATCAGCGGATGGGCGAGAATGGTCTCGCGCACCTGCTGCGCCGCGATCACCCCGTCAAAAAGCGCCGTGTAATCGCCGGGCGACAGGATGCCACCATGCGCCGCCTCGCGCTCCAGCGAGGCGAGGGCGGCCTCGGCCCCCTCTCCCGCAGCGCCTTCCCAAAGCCGACCCGTGCCCTCGGCCAGATGCCCCCTGGCCAGGGTTTCCGTCAGGCGGCGGTGGCGGGCGAGATGTTCGGTCAGGCTGACATCGCCCGCCTCTTCAATGCCGTCAAAGGCTGCGCCCAGCCAGAGCCCCCAGTCGGGCGCGTTCTGCACGGATGCCCATTTGCGCAGGAAAGCGGCATCGGGATGGGCCGGACCCTTGCGGCGCAGATGCAATTCCAGCGTGCGGGTCAGCATCATATGCGGCCCGCGGGCCTCGGTGCTGGCGACCAGCGGGTGCTTTAACAGCCCCAGAAGCTGATCCCCGGTCATCTGCCGCCCGAAGAGCCCCGAGGTCATCCGCAACAGCCGCCCCGGTGCCGAAAGCGCTAAGGGGCGGCCCGAGCTGTCATCGGGCACAATGCCCCAGCGGTCGAGCACCGCCGAGACCTGCCGCGCCAGATCGCGATCCTGGCTGACCAGAGTGGCCGAGCGCCCCTGCTCGGCCGCTTCGCGCAGGATCAGCGCGACGGACAGCGCCTCAGCCCGTGGCGAGGAGGCCTCAATCAGCGTCATCTGCGCGGCGGCCAGACGCAGATCGGGCAGATCTTTGCCCTCCTCCAGCCATTGGTCGGTGACCGGCGCGGGGCGCAGCGCCAGCGAGACCAGTTGATTGCGCTCAGGCGCGGGGGGCGGGGTTTCGGTCCAGGGCCGGATCTGATCGGGGGTGACCTCCAGCATCTCCATCAGCCTGCGGGTGCGGTATTGCGGATGATCCTCCGCCGTCAGCGCATCGCCAAGGCTGTCCCAAAGCGCATGGGGCATGTCAAAATCATGCCCCGGCATGACCAGCACATTGCCCGGAAAGGATAAAACTGCCTTGATCAGCAGCGCCGTCGCCCCGCGCGAGCCGGTGGTGCCTGCGATGATCTGCGGCCCGGGCGGCGGATTTTTTGCCCAGAAGTCGGCCAGTCTGGTCGCCACCATATGACGGCGCGTCTCGGTCTGGGGGCTGGCATCGGGGCCGAAGAAAGGCGCGATGATGCTGAGAAACCGCTGCGTCCGCGCCCAGTGCAGCGAATGGTCGGAGACATCAATCGCGGCCAGCGCTTCAGGTTCCACGCCCTCGCCCGCCATCTCATCCATCAGCCCCGCAAGGCTGTCGGCCAGCGCATAAAGCGAGGCGCGCGGTGCCAGATCCGGCTCAGCGTCGAGAAGCTTTGAGATCAGCTGCGTCAGCTGCAGACGGCGCCGCAAAGGCGGCTCGGTCGGCGGCAGGCCAGGCAGGGGGATCGCCTCAGCGAGATCGGTGACAAGGCGGATCTTCGGCAGGATCGCGGGCGGCGTGAACTGCGCCCTGACCCGGCTGCGCATCCCCGAAGAGTTCACCCAAAGCGTGACCCGCGCCATAGCCTCAGGCGGTTGTCCGGCCATCCGTTCCCGCAGGCCGCGCACCAGTTCTTCTGCGAAATCAAGGCCCGGAGGCACGCCGCGGATCTCGCTTGCCGGGTTCATGCGATCATCTCTTCCGCGATCTGAATGCCCTCAGGATGGCCCACATCGCACCAGAGCCCCTCGTGGATCACGCCAAAGGCGGTGCCTTCGGCGATCTGCACATCCCACAAACGGTTGAGCGAAAAGACATCCTCAGGAATGTCGTGAAGCCCCTCAGGGCAAAGGATCTGCGCCCCGAGATAGGTCAGATCGCCGCCGCGCGAAATGCGCCCCGCCTCATCAAGCGAGAAGTCTCCCGCGCCCCGGCGACCCCGGATCTGCCCGGCGCGCCCCAGCAGCAGCAGCGCCCGCATCTCTCCGCCCTCCCAGGCCGCGCCAAGCTCGCGCAGCGGGTTCGCCCCGGTCCAGACCGCATCAGAGTTCAGCGTGTAAACCGGCCCCTCGCCCAGCAGCGGCAGGGCTTTGCGCAGCCCGCCCCCGGTCTCCAGAATACGGTCGGTTTCATCGCTGATCGCAATGCCGCGCCCGGCCAGGTGTTCGCGCAGCTGATCGCCGCGGTAGTGGATATTCACCACCACCTGCGCGATTCCGGCCTCATCGGTCAGGTTAAGCGCATGATCAATCAGCGCACGGCCCGCCACTTTGATCAGCGGCTTGGGCTGATGCGCGGTCAGCGCAGCCATGCGGGTGCCGAAACCGGCGGCAAAGAGCATCAGGGATCGGGGCAGGTTCCGCACAGGTCTTCGATCCTTTTCAGGGCAGAGGCATCAGGAGGGGGCAGGCTGGCCGCGATGTCGCGCAGGTCTGCCAGCTCAGGCCGCGCGAGGCAGCGTTGCAGATGGCCCCAGACGCGGGGGATCAATCGCACATATCCGGGCTTGCCGAAATGCAGCGAAAGCCGGGTAAAACCACCCAAAATCCGCAGGTTACGCTGTGCGCCAAGAACGGCGCAGGCAAGGGCGGTCCGGTCGGGATCAGCACCGCGCAGAGCGGCAAATTCAGCGATCATCGCATCGGCGAAGGCCGGATCCACATCGCGCCGCGCATCCTGCAACAGCGAGACCACGTCATATTCGGGCTGGCCAAGCGAGCCCATCTGGAAATCCAGCAGCCCCGCGCGCGCAGCGCCCTGCCGGTCGGGCAGCCAGAGCAGATTTTCGGCATGGCAATCCCGTAGCACCAGCACCGGCGCGGCGGTGCAATGCGCCGCCATGGCGCGGGCCATGGCTTTTGACAGGGGCGCGGGATCCTGCGGCGCGCCGGTGACCGCCCGGGCATACCAGCTGACCGCCAGCCCCGCCGCAGAGGCCATAAACTCCGGGCTGTGATCGGGCAGCCCCTCCGGAGCGGGGGCCTTTTGCAGGATATGCAGCGCCGTCAGAGCCGTGCGGTATAGCGGAGCAGGATCCGCGCACTGATCGAGGACGCGGGCGTAGAGATCATCGCCCAGGTCTTCGAGGACGAGAAATCCGTTTTCCTCATCAGCGGCAAGCACTTCCGGTGCGGAAAGGCCTAAGTCGCGCAGGTGGCGCGCCATTTTGACGAAAGGGCGGACATCCTCGCCACGCTCGGGCGGGGCATCCATCAACACAAGGGTTTTGCCCTGATGGTTCAGCCGGTCATAGCTGCGCGGAGAGGCATCCCCGGCCAGAAAGCGGCGCTGCCAATGGCCAAGGCCGTTCGATTGCAGGAAGCTGCGGGAAAGCTCGGCGCGGGGGGTCATGGCTGCAGGCAGGTCCGGATCTCGGGAAGGTTTTGAAGGGCGGCGAGCCGCCCGGCAGGACCGGTCAGGGTGAGGCGGCGTCCCTCTCCCTCGGCGGCCCAGGTGAGATGCAGGGCCTGTGGCGGGGTCAGATCGCCCAGACGGTCGGGCCATTCAATCAGGCAGACCGCCTGTTGCATGGCCTCATCAAGCCCGAGTTCGATCACTTCCTGCGGGTGGCCGAGGCGATATAGATCGGCGTGCCAGATCTCAAAGGCGGCGGTCTCATAAACCTGCACCAGGGTGAAAGTCGGAGAGGGCACATCTTCAAAGCGTCCTTCCCGTGCCAGAGCTGCATGGATCAGCGCGCGCGACAGATGGGTTTTTCCCGAGCCGATCGGCCCGTCAAGCAGCAGAACATCGCCGGGGCCGATCACTTCGGACAGGGCCGCGCCGAGGCGGGTGGTCGCGGCCGCATCCGGCAGCAGGAGGGTGAGGGAAGCGGGCGTTAAGGTCATGGCAGTGTTCTAACGCCAAAGGCCCCGGCGGGGAAGCCGCTTGCCGCGGGACGCGCGCCGGTCAGCCCGCCGGACTGGCGCGGCTGCGCGGCCTGCGGGTGGGGGCGGCGTTGGAAGTTGGGGCCGTGGGCGGGCTGCGGAAGGTAACGAGCACCGCATCGCCCGGCAGATGCTTCAGATGCAGCCGCAGGGCGCGGCCATCTTTGCGCCGGATCATGCCGTCAAGGGGGTCACGGCGTTCGGGCCTTTGCAACCAGCGCTCCACCTCGGGCCAGAGGGGGTCCGGGGTGGACTGCGCGCGCCAGGCGGCGCAGATGGTGCCGATGCGGTGCAGCGTCAGGCTTTCAGAAATGTTCTGATGCCAGAGACGGTCATAGGCGCTGTTCGACAAAAGCACATCCCCTGAGGCGGAAAAGACGATTACGGCCTCTTCCATGGCGTCCAGAACCGACTGACCAAGCGCGAGATCCGTGCGCAGGCGGCGCGAGCGGCTGACCTCATGGCTGATGTCGTGGATCAGCAGGGTGATGGCCCCGGGTGCCGGGCTGTGACCGGCGACCTGAAAGGTCTGCCCGTCCGGCAGCGGCCAGATTTCTTCATAGCCGAGCGCCTCTTCGCTGCCGATTGACGCGATGCGCGCGCGCCATGCCGGATAGTCGCGCGGCTCGGGCAGCATATTGCGATGGCGCAACTCATCGAGCAGCACCGAAAGCCGGGGCCGTGCGGCCAGAAATTCCACCGGAAGCGTGGTCAGATCTGCCAGCGCGGGGTTGAACAGCCGCAACTCCCCGGAGGGTGCGAAGACCGCAAGGCCGATAGGCAGGCCCGCGAAGGTCAGCGCGAGGGTCCGCACAAAGGCGTTCATCGCATCTTCACCCTCAGGGCTTTCCTCGGCAGGCAGAGCGAGGCGCACCGGGGGCCCTGGCACAGCAAGGCGGCGCAGCCGCCATCGGCGTGCGCCCGTGCCACTGCCCACCGTCAGCAGGGCACCGTCTTTGCTGCCCGGGGGAATGACCGGGGGCGGCGGCCAGCCGCGCCGCGCTGCAGGCCGCTCGCGGATATGCTCGGGCAGGAGGGAATCATAGGCGGAATTGACGCTGGTCACGATCCCTTCGCGCGGATCTTCGGACCAAAGCGGGAGGGGCAGGGCCTCGATGATGGCGCGCAGCCGCGCCAGTTCGCTGTCGCGCAGCCGGGCGGCGGCGGCATCAGCGTGCTGGCACTGCGCCGCCTCAGGAGACACAAGCGTGAGATGCTGCAATCCGCTGCGCCATTCGCCGCGCAGCACCAGGCCGCTGTCGGCGGCGGGGCCGATCTGCACAACGCCTGCGGATTTCAGATCCTGCAGCGGGGATGCCTCATCCCCGTAACTGCTTTTGGCCCAGGCAAAAAAACGGTGCCAGTCCCCCGGCCCCCCGGGTGGCAGCGCTGCAAGAAACGCACGGCCCGCCGCCGTGGCGTCGAGTATCCGGTCACCATCAAAGAGGAGCGTCATCCCGCCCCCTTCCGCGTTATGGGGCGGGGTGCGGGGGCGGCGGGGCAGGGCGTATAACCCCGCGCAGCCCAGAACGAGCATCGACAGGAGAAATCCCGCCAGACCGAGATAGGGTAAATACTCAGCAATCATGGGCCATCCTGAAGTCTGAACGCTCAGGATGGCGCTGAATGATTAAGTTGAGATTAACTCACACCTTACACCCCAGGATTGTTTCGGTTCTCGCCAAGGCCACCGCTTTTGGTGCCTGAGATTGCCGCAAGAGACCAGACCAGCTCAACAATCGCGCCCGAACGCTCGGGGCGCTCATGCTGATCAAGAAAGGGATCGCCGCCATTGCGGAAGGTGATCGTCGCACCGGAGCGCTCAAGCAGGGTCTTGGCGATGAAGAGGCCGAGGCCCATCCCGTCATAGCCCGGACGCGGCTTCACCTCATCGGGACGCGCGCGCAGGAAGGGATCGCCGATGCGGCCCAGCAGATGCACAGGATAGCCCGGGCCATCATCAATCACCCGCACGATCAGATGCTCATCGGTCCAGTGACCGTCGATCCAGACCGTTGAGGCCGAGAAATCCACCGCGTTCTGAATAAGATTGCGCAGCCCGTGAATCACCTCAGCGGCCCGGCGGATGACGGGTTGCTTTCCATCGCTGCCATCGGCGGGGCGCAGATCGAAAATCAGCTGACGCCCGCGGTCCATATGGGGCTCTGCCGCCTCATGCAAAAGGCTGTCGAGCGGGGCCTGGCGCAGGTGCAGATCATCTTTGCCAGCCCGCCCCATGGAGTGCAGAATGTCGCGGCAGCGGTCGGCCTGGTCGCGGATCAGCTCTGCATCCTCGCGCAGGGTGTTCAGATTTTCGTGATCGGACAGCTCATCAATCAGCTCGGCGCTGACCAGTTTGATGGTGGCCAGCGGCGTGCCAAGCTCATGAGCGTAAGCCGCGACGACACCGCCCAGATCGGTTAGTTTCTGCTCTCGGGAGAGCGCCATTTGGGTTGCCATCAGGGCGCTGGCCATATTGCGGATCTCAGCAGACACGCGGTGGGTGTAAACAGAGATAAAAATCGTCGTGATCAAAATGCCGAGGAGGTAGCCGTAGCTGAGCAGCGGCGGAATGGTGATGACCTCTCCGCTGCTATACATCAGCGGCAGGCTGAAGACCGAGGCGCAGACGGCAGCGATCAAGGTGGCGATACAGATTGTCGTTGCAGATCCGCGCCTTAAGCCGGTCGCGGCAATGGCCACCGGGGCCACCATCAGCAGCGCAAAGGGATTGGTCGTGCCCCCCGTCAGCGCCAGAAGAACCGCCAGCTGCACCAGATCAAACAGCAAAAGCGAGCGCAGCTCTTTTGTGCTGAGCCGGTAGCTGACCGGCAGCAGCGTCGAGGTCAGCAGGTTCGACAGCACCAGCGCCCCGATGGTCACCGCACAGGCAAACAGCGGCAGCGCCAGATCGAGCCAGAGCGTCACCGTGAGGATCGCCCCGATCTGGCCCGCAACGGCCGTCCAGCGCACCAGGATAACGGTCCGCATCCGTACCCAGGTGCTGTCCCCGCTGAGGAATTCTGCGTCCGGCTGGACGTGTGGCATTGACATGAAAAGACCCCGGTCGCTTCTGGAGTTGTTGTCTGTCCCGGGTCCGGGGCGTAAAAGGCCGACTTTCCTGCCCGGGCGCAGGGTCGAGTATATACGGAGATTGATCTTCATGACCAGGGTCTATGCCGCAGTTGCGGTGGGTGCTGTGGCCGCGCTGCTCGGCGGAACGGCTTGGTATGTTTCCGCGCGCAACAGCGCGGATCCTTTTGCGCCCTGCCGCAGTTCCGTCGTGGCCGGTGGCTCAGGTGCGATCGGCGGGCCGTTCACGCTGATTGATCAGACCGGGACCAGTGTCACGGAAAAAGATGTGCTGACGAAACCGTCGCTGGTCTATTTCGGTTACACCTTCTGCCCGGATGTCTGTCCGGTCGACACGGTGCGCAATGCGGAGGTGATCGATATCCTGGATGAGATGGGCCATGATGTGACCCCGGTCTTCGTAACCGTGGACCCGGGCCGTGACACGCCTGAGGTGCTGGCCGATTATGCGGAACATATTCATCCGAAGATGATCGGCCTGACCGGCTCTCCCGAGCAGATCGCTGCTGCGGCGAAGGCTTACCGCGTGGTCTATCAGGCGGAAGAAAAAAAGGACGACTATTATCTGGTCGGCCATATGACATTTACCTATCTCATGGACCCGGAGAAGGGTTTCCTTGACTTCTTCCGCCGCGAAATTCCTGCGGACCAGATGGCGACTCAGGTCGCCTGCTTTCTGGAAAATTCCTGAGTAAGTGCCGGCTGCCCCTGAGCCGGCCTGTGTGATGTATTTCGGGGTGTGATGTAAACGGAGGGACTGATGTCCGATTTCGATCCTGCCGATCTTGGCGAAGACCGTTCACTGCTTCTTGTTGATGATGATGAAGCATTTGTAAAACGCCTGGCCCGCGCCATGGAAAAGCGCGGCTTCCTGCCCGAAACTGCCGAAAGCGTGGCGGCCGGAAAGGCCATCGCGCTGAGCCGCGCGCCCGCCTATGCGGTCGTCGACCTGCGCCTTGAAGACGGCAATGGTCTGGATGTGGTTGAGGCTCTGCGTGAGCAGCGCCCGGATTGCCGCATCGTGGTGCTGACCGGCTATGGCGCAATTGCCACCGCCGTTGCTGCGGTCAAAATCGGCGCCATTGATTATCTGTCAAAGCCGGCCGATGCGAATGACGTGATGAATGCGCTTCTCGCAAATCCCGATGCCCTGCCGCCGCCGCCGGAAAATCCGATGTCCGCCGACCGCGTCCGCTGGGAGCATATTCAGCGGGTTTACGAACAATGCGACCGCAATGTTTCTGAAACAGCCCGCAGGTTGAATATGCACCGCCGTACTCTTCAAAGAATTCTTGCAAAAAGAAGCCCGAAGTAAGGAACCATAAATACTTCTGTGCGTAATTCAGCCTGATGGGAGATCGGGCTGGATTTCTAATTAAATATCCCATATGCCCGTCAGTCATGTCGTTTTAAACGACAGCATAATTTTTAAGTAACCGGATTTACCGGGGGGTCGTATGGAACTTGATCTGAACACACTGTCTTTGCGCGAACTGAAAGATCTGCAGGTTCGTGTGAACCGCGCAGTGGTGACTTATGAAGACCGCCGCAAAAAAGAAGCCCTCGCTGAGCTGGAAGATAAAGCCCGCCAGCTTGGTTTCAGCCTGAATGAACTGCTGTCGGGTCAGCCGCAGCGCGCAACCCGTGCCCGCACGGGCGGTGGCGCGGCGAAATTCGCCAATCCGCTTAATCCGGCTGAAACCTGGACCGGGCGCGGCCGCAAGCCGAAGTGGTTTACCGAAGCTCTGGCTATGGGCCAGACTCCGGATGAAATGGCAGTTCCGGAAGCCTGATTTTATAATCTGAGATATCAGAAGGGGCCGGTTATCCGGCCCTTTTTATTTTATCGAACGGTTGAAATTTAAAAGATAATCATAGCTGCTCACCATTATCTCCAGGGCTCTGTGCATTTTTAGAAAAGGGACTGTGCGTTTGCGGAGATGTCAATCGGACATCCCGACCCCATATCAGCGGAGATCAGAACAGGGAGATTGCAATGTCAGTGGAATTTGCGCTCGATACTTTCGGGGATGTTACCCGCGGTCCGGATGGGCGCATTTTGTCGCAGCCCGAAGTTTTGCGCAATGTCGTGGCTGAAGCGGTGCTCGCCGATCAGGTTGGCATTGATTATATTGGCCTCGGGGAACACCACCGCGATGATTTCGCGATTTCCTCCCCGGAAGTGATCCTCGGCGCAATTGCGGGCCAGACCTCACGCATTCGGCTGGGCACGGCGGTCACCGTTCTGTCGACCGATGATCCTGTCCGTCTTTTCCAGCGGTTCTCCACGCTCGATGCCATCTCGAATGGCCGGGCTGAGGTGATCCTGGGCCGGGGCTCGTTTACGGAAAGTTATCCGCTCTTCGGTTATGAGCTGCAGGATTACGAGAAACTCTTTGAGGAGAAGCTGGACCTTTTCATGCGCCTCGTGCGGGAAAAGAAAGTCAACTGGAAGGGTGAAACCCGCAGTCCGCTGAAAAACACCACCGTCTATCCGCCCCTTTCGGAAAAGGGGCTGAAAGTCTGGGTCGGTGTGGGCGGCAGCCCGGAATCTGTGGTGCGTGCGGTGCGGCATGATATCCCGCTGATGCTGGCGATCATCGGGGGCGACCCGCGGCGTTTTCAGCCGTTTGCCGATCTTTACCGCAATGCGGCCGGTCAGATGGATCAGAAAGTGCAGCCGATCGGGGTTCACAGCCCCGGCCATATCGCACCCACCGACGAAGAGGCGGTGGAGCAGGCCTGGGCCGGTTATGAAACGCTGCGCGGCCGCCTTGGGCGGGAGCGTGGCTGGGGGCCGCCTTCGAAGCGTGAATTCCTGGCCGAAGTGGCCAGCGGCTCGATGTATGTCGGCTCGCCCGAGACGGTGGCAAAGAAGATCGCGGGCACGGTGAAGGCGCTTGGGCTGTCGCGCTTTGAGATGAAATATTCGCAGGGCACGCTGTCGCATGAGGCGATGATGCGCTCGATTGAGCTTTATGGCACGCAGGTCATTCCCCGCGTGCGTGAATTGATCGCCGCATAAGGACAAGGCCGCCGGATCAACCGGCGGCCTTTTTCGTCAGCTCTGGTAGTAATCCTTCAACTGCACCCGCAGATCCTTTTTCGAGATCTTTCCGGTCGCGGTCAGGGGAATGCTTTCCACAAAGACCACATCATCGGGCAATTGCCATTTCGGCATCCGCGCGGCCATCACTTCCAAAATCGCCTCGGGCGTCACCTCAGAGCCCGGCGCGCGGATCACCGCCAGCAGCGGGCGCTCATCCCATCTGGGGTGCGGCACGGCGACGGCGGCGGCCATGGCGACGCCCGCACAGGCGATCGCGGCATTCTCCAGATCGATCGAAGAGATCCATTCGCCGCCCGATTTGATCAGATCTTTGGTGCGGTCGACGATGGTCAGCTGCCCCTCGGGGCTGATCCGCGCCACATCGCCGGTGCGAAACCAGCCCTCGGCGTCAAACGCTTTGGCAGAGGCTGCGGGGGCGTCATAATAGGCGGAAATCACGCCATGACCGCGCACCAGAAGCTCTCCGGTGGCCTGATCGTCATGGGGCAGGATCTGGCCCTCTTCATCGACAATGCGGATCTCGACGCCAAAGGTGCGCTTGCCCTGGGGGGTGGCTTCGGCGATCCGCTCTGCGGGATCCTGAGAGGGGGTCGGGCGGGTGATGGTGCCGATCGGGCTCATCTCGGTCATGCCCCAGGCATGCAGCGCCCGCACATTGAAGGCGTCAAAACTGCCGATCATCGCCGGAGCCAGGGCCGAGCCGCCGATATAGAGAACCTCCAGCCCTGCGGGTTTACGCCCCGCTTTGCGCATCTCCTCCAGCAGTCCGGCCCAGACGGTCGGCACCCCCCAGGAGGCGGTCACCCCGGTCTCCTCCATCAGCGAAAAGACCGAAGCTCCGTCCAGTTTCGGCCCCGGAAACACGATATCCGTCCCGGTCAGCGGCGCGGTATAGGGCAGGCCCCAGGCATTGACGTGAAAAAGCGGCACTACCGGCATGACGCGGCGGCCCTGGCCGAAGCTGTCGGGCGCGGCCAGCGCCGTGGACATGGCATGCAGTATCGTGGAGCGGTGCGAGTAAAGCGCGGCCTTGGGGTCGCCGGTGGTGCCGGAGGTATAGCACATGGCAACCGCCGTCGCCTCGGGCACTTCGGTCCAGGCGGAGAGTTCCTCTGCACCCGCGATCAGCGTCTCAAAGGCGGTGGCGCCAGGCATCACGGGGGTGTCGCTGAGGCTGTAGAGTTTGATCCCCGCGGGCATCTGCGGATGCAGGCTCGCCACCAGATCATTGAAAGTGGTGTCAAAAAACAGCGCCTGGTCTTTGGCGTGGTTCATGATCCAGGAGATCTGTTCGGGAAAGAGCCGCGGGTTGATGGTGTGGCAGACAGCCCCGATCCCCGCGATGGCGTAATAAAGCTCAAAATGGCGATAGCCGTTCCAGGCCAGCGTCGCGATGCGGTCGCCCGGACCAAAGCCCTGGGCCTGCAGCGCCGAGGCGAGACGGCGGATCCGGACACGGGCCTCACGGATGGTGTAGCTGTGCAGATCCCCCTCAACCCGGGCAGAGGTGATCCTGAGCCCGGGCGTCACCTCGGCGGCATAATCGAGGATCGCCGGGATCGACAGTTCACGGTGCATCATCAGCCCGCACATCGGTGCGGCCAGGCCTTCGGTCTTCATCGTCTCTCTCCCCTTCCACCGCTGTCTGCGGCGGTCTTCACGCAAAGCCGCTCCGTTCCGGAGCCCTCCCGGCCGGGGGGGATGGTGCACGAACCGCCCCCCGAATGTCCATAATTTTCCCTGCTTTGCTTAAATTCCGGGCGTCTGGCCGCGAAAGACTGGCGGCCTCTGCCGCGCTTTTCTATAGCTCAGCCTGCGGACGTTTCCGCCGGCGGCCCGTCCGGGCCCGCCTGAGTTCAGGACCCGAGGATATCCCATGATCCAGCGCATCAACATCGGCCCGCGTATGTCAGAGGCCGTCATCTATAACGGCACCGTCTGGCTGGCCGGTCAAATCGGCGAAGGCGTCACCGTCGCCGAGCAGACCCGCGACGTTCTTCGCCAGATTGACGCGCTGCTGGCCGAAGTCGGAACCTCGAAAGAGAACATCCTTCAGGCGATCATCTGGCTGGCCGATATGGCTGATTTCGCTGAGATGAACTCGGCCTGGGATGAGTGGGTGCCGCAGGGCCATACCCCGGCGCGCGCCACCGGCGAAGCGAAGCTCGCTGCGGATAAATACAAAGTTGAGATCATCATCACCGCGGCTGTCCCGGCGAAATGATTTTGCACCCGGCCGTGCCCCCTTCAGGTGGCGCGGCCGGGGCTCACGGAAAATTTTGATCAAAATTCTTGCCAGAGCGTCGCGGCCCCCCCAGGCTTGGGCGCAGCAGGAGTTTTCATCATGTCGCGCATCACCAATCATCTGCCCACCGCTGAGCTGCAGGCGCTTGACGCCGCGCATCACATGCATCCCTTCACCGCCGGCGCGCAGCTTGCCGAAAAGGGCGCGCGCGTCATTACCCGCGCGAAGGGCATCTTTCTGACCGACAGCGAAGGCCATGAGATCCTTGATGCCATGGCGGGCCTTTGGTGCGTGAACATCGGCTATGGCCGCGAAGAAATGGCCGAAGTGGCCGCCGCCCAGGTGCGCGAACTCAGCTATTACAACACCTTCTTTCAGACCACCCATGTGCCGGCCATCGCTTTGGCTGCGAAAATGGCCGAACTGGCGCCGGGGGATCTGAACCATGTGTTTTTCGCAGGCTCCGGCTCAGAGGCCAATGACACCAATATCCGTCTGGTGCGGCAGTATTGGGCGCGCAAAGGCCAGCCCGAGCGGCGGGTGATCCTGTCGCGCTGGAACGGCTATCACGGCTCTTCCATGGGCAGCGGCAGTCTGGGCGGCATGAAGCCCATTCATGCGCAGGGCGGCATGCCGATCCCGGATATTCACCACATCGGCCAGCCCGACTGGTGGTCGGAAGGCGGGGAGATGTCGCCCGAAGACTTCGGCCTGATGCGCGCCCGCGCCCTTGAAGCGAAGATCAAAGAGATCGGCCCCGGGCGCGTTGCGGCCTTTATCGGAGAGCCGGTGCAGGGCGCGGGCGGTGTGATCATCCCTCCCGCCAGCTATTGGCCGGAAATCCAGCGCATCTGTGACGATTACGGCATCCTTTTGATCGCGGATGAGGTCATCACCGGCTTTGGCCGCACCGGGCAGTGGTTTGGCAGTGAGGCCATGGGGATCCGCCCTCATATCATGACCGTCGCCAAGGGGCTCTCGTCGGGCTATGCGCCGATTGGCGGCTCGATCATCTGCGATGAAGTGGCCGATGTGATCGCGGGGGATGAGTTTAACCACGGCTATACCTATTCGGGCCATCCCCTGGCCGCGGCCCTCGCGCTGGAGAACCTGCGGATCCTGGAGGAGGAGCGGGTGGTGGAGCATGTCCGCAATACCGCAAACCCCTATCTTGCGGTAAAATGGGCGCAGCTGACCGATCACCCCATGGTGGGAGAGGCGAAGCTCTGCGGGCTCATGGGCTCCATCGCGCTGACGCCGGATAAATCCCGCCGCGCGGCTTTTGCCGCCGGAGAGGGCAAGGTCGGCTACCTCACGCGTGAGCGCTGCTTTGCCAATAATCTCGTCATGCGCCATGTCGGGGATCGCATGATCATCGCCCCGCCGCTGGTGATCACCACCGATGAGATTGATCTGCTGATCGCGCGGGCTTGGACCTCGCTGGATGAGGCGATGGCAAAGGCGAAGGCGGAAGGGCTGTGGCAGGCGGCATGAGCGCGGTCACACCGCAGCATGATCTGGCCAGAAAACGCCTGCGCGAGGCGCTCTTTGAGGGGCGTCTTGCACCAGGTCAGGCGGTGACGGTGGCGGCCCTTGCCGCAGAGCTCGGCCTTGGCACCATGCCGGTGCGCGAGGCGCTGCGCCAGGTGACCGCCGAAGGGGGCTTTGAGGCCTCTGCGACGCGACGTCTCAGCGTGCCGGATCTGACTTCCGCGCAGCTGACCGCCCTGATCCGCGCCCGTGCGCTGCTGGAGCCTGAGGCGGCCGTCGCGGCGCTGCCCCATATCAGCGCGGGCCTGCTGACAGAGCTTGCCCGGGTCGATGCGGCGCTCTCTGACGCGATCCGTCAGGGCGACCGCGCGGGCTATATGCGGCTGAATTTCCGTTTTCATTTCAGCCTTTACCGCGCTGATCCCGGCTCTGTCCTGGTGCCTTTGGTTGAGAGCCTCTGGCTGAAAACCGGGCCGCATATGTCGCGGCTCTTTGACCGCGCGCCCGGCTTTCTGCGCGAAGACCGCCACCAGCAGGCGCTTGGCGCGATCCGGCGTGGCACCCCTGATGCCCTGCGCGCGGCCATCGCCGGGGATATATCGGACGCCCTTGAAGCACTCTCTCTGGTTCCCGCTTTACCGTGAAGGGGCGCACCCCTTTTGCAGACCGCCCCTCTCGGCTATATATCATGACATCCTGAGAGAATGAGGCACTGGTGATGACTGAGACCTGGACCATGAGCACCCCGCCGGATGACCCGGATGGTGGTTCTGATGCATCCGTCGTCACAAAGACCAGACCGAAAACCCAGCGGCCGCCGATGTATAAGGTGATGCTGCTGAATGATGATTATACCCCGATGGAATTCGTGGTGCATGTTCTTGAGCGCTATTTCGGCATGACCCATGCCGAGGCCTTTGAGATCATGCTGACGGTCCACAAAAAGGGCCTCGCGGTGGTCGGGGTTTACAGCTTTGAAGTGGCGGAGACCAAGGTCGCCCAGGTGATGGAGGCCGCGCGCCGCCATCAGCATCCGCTTCAGTGCACGATGGAAAAGGAATAGGGCCGGAGGCCCGCTCATGCGTTCTGAACGACTGACTGCCGCGCTTAACAGCGGTGTTTTCGCCTGGCCCGACGCGGGCCGTACCCTGATCCTGCGCCCGCGGGGTGAGGATCATTTTGATGACATTGAGGCGTCCCGCCTGCAGGTGGTCACCGGCTTCCGCCCTGATTTTAATGCTTTTTCTGCCCGCGGCATCCCGGTCTCGGCAGAGGTGGAGGGCGCGTTCGCAGCCGCGCTGGTCTGCCTGCCCCGTGCGCGGGAGTTGTCGCGCGCCATGCTGGTTCAGGCTGTGGCCGCGCTGCCGGAAGGCGCGCCTGTCTGGGTCGATGGCCAGAAGACCGACGGCATTGAATCGCTGCTGAAGGACCTGAAGCTTGCCGGGCTTGCGCCGGGCGAGGCCTGGTCCAAGGCGCATGGCAAACTGTTCATGTTCCGCGCAGCCCCGCTGCCGCAGGACTGGGCGGCGCAGGATCGTCAGGTTGACGGCTTCACCACCCGTCCGGGCGTCTTCTCGGCGGATGGCATCGATCGCGGCTCGGCCCTGCTGGCGAAGGCATTGCCGGAAAAGCTGCACAGCCGTGTGGCTGATTTCGGCGCGGGCTGGGGCTATCTCACGTCGGAGATTCTCAAGCGCCCCGGCGTGCAGGAAGTCCATCTGATCGAGGCTGAGGCCGAGGCGCTGGACTGCGCGCGGCGCAATATCACCGATCCGCGCGCGCAGTTTCACTGGGCCGATGCGACGGGCTTTAAGGCCGACGTTCCCTTCGGCGTCATCGTCTGCAACCCGCCCTTCCACACGGCGCGTGAAGCCGATCCGAAACTCGGGATCGCGTTTTTGCAGGCGGCGGCGCGCAATCTGACCACCTCAGGCACGCTGTGGCTGGTGGCCAATAAACAGCTTCCCTATGAGCCGGAACTGCAAAAGCTCTTCCGCGAGGTTGAGATGATCGGCGGCGACAACAGCTTCCGTCTGTGGCGTGCATCGCGGCCCATTCAGGCGCGCGGCGCAAAATGAGCCTCTCTGTCGCTGGCAAAGTCGCGATTGTGACGGGGTCGGCGCATGGCATCGGGCGGGCAATCGCCCGCCACCTTGCCGATCGCGGCGCGCGGGTGATGTGCGCCGATTTTGACGAAAAGGGCCTCATCGCTGAGCTTGGCGAAGAGGCTTACTCAGAGGGTCCGGTGCGCTGGTTCGCCGCTGATCTTCGCAAAAAACTCAGCATTTCCAATCTGATGTCCGCCACGGTCGATGCCTTTGACCGGATTGATATTGTGGTGAACGCAAGCCGCGCCACCGCGCAGTCCGATCCTTTGTCGCCCGAGGGGGACCTGGTCGAAGAGATGCTCGCGCAAAACCTGATGACGGCGCTGCGCGTGAGCCAGATGGCGGCGCGGCGGATGATCGATCAGGCCGGCGCGCTTTCGGATGACAGCGCACCGGCGGGCACCATCATCAACCTCTCGTCGGTGACCGCCCGCGCGACCCGGCCCGAGCTTCTGGGCTATTCCATCGCCTGCGCGGCCGTCGAGCAGATGACCCGCTCGCTGGCCCTGGCGCTGGCGCCGTCGCGGATCCGGGTGAACTGCGTGGCCCCGGGGTCGGTGATGTCGGCGAGCCTTCAGGCCGGTCTGAAGGCCGATCCGGCCTGGCGCGAAGATATTCTGGCAGGCACACCGCTGGGCCGGATCGCCGCCCCCTCAGAGCTGGCAGAGGTGGTGCAGTTTCTGGCTTCAGATGCCTCGGCCTTTATGACCGGGCAGGTCCTGACGCTGGATGGCGGACGCAGCTTACTGGATGTGGTGGCAGCACCGGGGCACTGAGGCGACTTTGGCCGCGATTATTCCGGAAACTGCGCTTTGCAGGCCGCGATGACCGGGGCCGCGCCCGCCTGCAGGCTGCGATGCTTGCGCTGCATGGAGACCAGTTTGGCGCGCTCGGCATCAAGGTTGACGGAAACCGGGCGGGTCTCGGTATCCGGCACCGGCCGCCAGCACATGCGCGGCTGCGGGGCCTCTCCCTCTTTGCGCGGGCGGTGCCAGCCGCAGTTTTCCCAGCTCATCCGGGTGGTCTCAACCTCGACCAGGGCATAGCCGCGGCTGAGGGTGGCCTCAGATTCGGCGATCAGGCTGTTGAGGGTGCGCAGATCCTCAGTGCCGCTGCGGATGCAGCGCTCCTGCGGGGTGCCGCAGGCTGCAAGCAGGGCGGGCAGGGCAAGAAGCGCGAAGCA
Source organism: Falsigemmobacter faecalis (assembly GCF_003863335.1). Lineage (GTDB taxonomy): Bacteria > Pseudomonadota > Alphaproteobacteria > Rhodobacterales > Rhodobacteraceae > Wagnerdoeblera > Wagnerdoeblera faecalis. The sequence goes on from NZ_RRAZ01000003.1 coordinate 170,423, forward strand.
GGCGAAACGGCGGGTCATGGCGAAACCTTTGGGAGATGTTGGCCGGAGTGTGCGGCTGCGCTGCGGCACTGTAAAGGGTGCCGCGGTCAATTTTGCAGGCGCGGCGGGCGGACGCAGGCCCACAGGGATAGCGGCGCGGGGGCGGGGCTGCTAAACCCGGCCTCAGCAAAGCCCCGGGGGATTTCTCATGACCGCATCTGTTTCTGACCTGCCGTCCGACACGGCTGAGGCGCAAAAAGCGCAGGCCGCTGCCTGGTTTCGCAACCTGCGTGACCGCATTGTGGCGGCCTTTGAAGATCTGGAGGACCGCCATACGGAGGGTCCCGGATCCGAGCTGCCGGCGGGTCGCTTTGAAGTGACGCCCACCACCCGCGCCAATGACGGCGGCGGCGGCATCATGAGCGTGATGCGCGGCGGCCGGGTCTTTGAGAAGGTCGGGGTGAACTGGTCGCAGGTGCATGGCACTTTGCAGCCGCGCGCGCAAAAGGCCATGGCGGCCCGCGGTGTGCCGGGGATGGCCGAAGATCCGCGGTTCTGGGCCAGCGGGATTTCTTTGGTGGCGCATATGCGCAACCCCAATGCGCCGGCGGTGCATATGAACACCCGGATGTTCTGGACCCCCCATGCCTGGTGGTTCGGCGGCGGCGCGGATCTTAATCCGGCGCTGGAATTCGCTGAGGATACCGCGCATTTCCACGCTGAGATGAAACGCGCCTGTGACGCCCATGATGCGGGCTATTACGACCGCTTTAAGCCTTGGGCGGATGAGTATTTCTTTATCCCGCACCGGGGCCGGGCGCGCGGAGTGGGCGGGATCTTCTTTGATGATCTGAATACCGGTGACTGGGAGGGCGATTTTGCCTTTACCCGCGCGGTGGGCGAGGCCTTCCTGCCGGCTTTTGTGCCGCTGGCTGATCGTCGCCGTGAGATGCCTTTTGGTGAGGGCGAGCGTGAGGCGCAGCTGGTGCATCGCGGGCTCTATGCGGAATATAACCTTGTTTATGATCGCGGCACGAAGTTCGGTCTGGAGACCGGGCATGATGCCAATGCGGTGCTGATGTCGCTGCCGCCGCTGGCGAAATGGATCTGAGGCGCTTTTGTGGGGAGCGCCGGGGGCTTCGCGCCCCCGGACCCCCGCGGAGTATTTTGAAAAAGCCAAAATCAGGCGGGGTCTGCGGCAGGTGTTCTTGAGCATGGACCGGGGGGGCGGCTTGGGCTAATCCTTGCGGCAAATGCTCTGGCTGCAGGAAATATCATGTCGTCTCATGCCACGCCCGTTCCGATGACCGCGCAGCGCTCTGGCCCTCTGAGGGGGGTGGCGCAGGTGCCCGGGGATAAGTCGATCAGCCATCGTGCGCTGATCCTGGGGGCCATGGCCATTGGCGAGACGCGGATCACCGGGCTGCTGGAGGGCGAGGATGTCATCGATACCGCCAAGGCCATGCGCGCTTTCGGGGCGCAGGTGGAGCGTGTCGGTGAGGGCGAGTGGGTCGTGAATGGCGTGGGCGTCGGTGGGTTTTCCGAGCCTGCGGATGTGATTGACTGCGGCAATTCCGGCACCGGGGTGCGGCTGATCATGGGGGCCATGGCCACCACCGGGATCACGGCGACCTTTACCGGGGATGGCTCGCTGCGCAAGCGGCCGATGAAGCGGGTGACCGAGCCGCTGGCGCTGTTTGGCGTGCAGAGCGTCGGGCGTTCGGGTGGGCGGTTGCCGATGACCCTCGTGGGGGCAGCCGAGCCGCTGGCGGTGAGCTATGAGGTGCCGGTGCCTTCGGCGCAGGTGAAATCGGCGGTGCTGCTGGCGGGTTTGAATGCGCCGGGCGAGACGGTGGTGATTGAGCGCGAGCCGACGCGGGATCACTCGGAGCGGATGCTGGCGGGGTTTGGGGCTGAGATCAGCACCGAGGTGCGCGCGGATGGGGCGCGGGTGATCCGTCTGCAGGGACGGCCGGAGCTGAAGCCCCAGGCCGTGGCGGTGCCGCGCGATCCGTCATCGGCGGCCTTTCCGGTCTGCGCGGCGCTTTTGGTGCCGGGATCTGATATTCTGGTGCCGGGGGTGTCGCGCAACCCGACGCGGGACGGGCTGTTCCTGACGCTGATTGAGATGGGCGCGGATATCACCTTTGAGAACCCTCGCGAAGAGGGCGGTGAGCCGGTGGCGGATCTGCGGGTGCGCTATGCGGGGGCGCTGACGGGGATTGAGACGCCGGAGGAGCGGGCGGCCTCGATGATTGATGAGTTTCCGGTGCTTTCGGTCGTTGCGGCCTGTGCCACGGGTCGGACCATCATGCGCGGGGTGAAAGAGCTGCGCGTGAAGGAGAGCGACCGGATTGATGCCATGGCGCGCGGTCTTGAGGCCTGTGGGGTGACGATTGAGGAAGATGAGGACACGCTGATCGTTCATGGCATGGGCGAGGGCGGTGTGCCGGGCGGGGCCACCTGCGCCACCCATCTCGATCACCGGATTGCCATGTCGTTTCTGGTGCTGGGGCTGGCCTCGCAGCAGCCGGTTTCGGTGGATGACGGCGCGCCGATTGCCACCTCTTTCCCGGTGTTTGAGCCGCTGATGGCGGAGTTGGGCGCAAAGATCACCCGGGGTGGAGAGTAACCGATGAGCCGTTTCTGGAGCCCTGCCGTTCACGGTCTTGAGCCCTATGTGCCGGGTGAGCAACCCAAAGGGCAGAGCTTTATCAAGCTCAATACCAACGAAAATCCCTATGGCCCTTCGCCGAGGGCCCTTGCGGCCATGGCCGGGGCGGGGGGCGAGGCGCTGCGGCTTTATCCCGATCCGGTGGCGGCGGATCTGCGCCGGGTGATCGGCGAGGCCTTCGGGCTGGGTGCGGATCATGTCTTTGCGGGCAATGGCTCGGACGAGGTTCTGGGCCATGCTTTTGCGGCGTTTTTCCGCGATAAGGGGCCGGTACTTTTTGCCGATGTGACCTATAGTTTCTATCCGGTCTGGTGTGATCTGCATGGCATTCCTTACCGCCGTGTTGCGACCGATGCCGATTTCAACATCGAGGTCGCGGATTATGCCGGCCCCTGTGGCGGGGTGATCCTGGCCAATCCCAATGCGCCGACCGGCATCGCTCTGCCGCTGAGTGAGGTGGAGCGCCTGCTGCGCCAGCACCCCGATGTCGTGGTGCTGGTGGATGAGGCCTATGTCGATTTCGGCGCCGAGTCTGCGGCTTCGCTGATTGCGAAATACGACAACCTGCTGGTGGTGCAGACGCTGTCGAAGTCGCGCAGTCTGGCGGGGCTGCGGGTGGGCTTTGCGCTTGGTCAGCCGCATCTGATTGAGGGGCTGGTACGGATCAAGGACAGCTTCAACAGCTATCCGCTGGGCCGGGTGGCCCTGGCGGGGGCGACTGCGGCCATCGAGGACCGCGCCTGGTTTGAGCAGACCCGTGCGCGGGTCATGGCGGATCGTGATGCCATGGCCGGGGGGCTGCAGGCTCTGGGATTTAAGGTTTTGCCGTCGCAGACCAATTTCCTCTTTGCGTCTCATCCCGGGCGGGATGCGGCGGATCTGCTGGCCGAACTGCGGCAGCGTGGGATTCTGGTGCGCCACTTCCGCTCGGAAAAGATCCGCGACTGGCTGCGGATCTCGGTCGGCACGGCAGAGGAATGTCAGGCGCTGGTCACAGCTATGGGTGGGATCCTGGCTGGTAAAGACAAATAAAAAGCCGGGGGAGACCCCGGCTTTTCAGATGTCACACCGTTCTGCCCGGAGGGGCTGCACGGCTTACGGGTTGCGCACGCGCACGGCGCCGGTGCCACCCAGGGCTGCGCCTGCAACTGCGCCCACAGGGCCTGCAATCACGGCGCCGGTTGCCGCGCCGGTTGTGGCACGGGTGGCAGTGTTTGGCCCGCAGGCCGCAAGCGCGAGGGTCATCGCGCAGAAAACTCCGGTCAGGGCACGGGTCATGGCAGCTCTCCTGGACTGACTTTGAATTGCAGAAGTAACGCCGCACCCCACCCTGACGGTTCCGAAAAAACTGAGAGGCCGGTCAGGGCCTCTCAGGGGATGGGCTTAGTAAACCACGACTGCGCGGATCGATTCGCCTTTGTGCATCAGATCAAAGGCCTCGTTGATGCGCTCAAGCGGCAGGGTGTGGGTGATCATCGAATCGATCTCGATCTTGCCGTCCATGTACCAGTCGACAATGCCCGGAACATCGGTACGCCCGCGTGCGCCGCCAAAGGCGGTGCCTTTCCAGACACGGCCGGTGACCAGCTGGAACGGACGGGTCTGGATTTCAGCACCCGCGGGGGCCACGCCGATCACGATGGACTGACCCCAGCCGCGGTGGGTGCACTCCAGCGCATCGCGCATCACCTGCACATTGCCGGTGCAGTCGAAGGAGTAATCCGCGCCGCCGATCTGATCGAAGGGGGTCTTCGTCAGATCCACGATATGCTGCACGATTGAGCCGTCGATCTTTTTGGGGTTCACAAAGTGGGTCATGCCGAATTTGCGGCCCCAGTCTTCTTTGCTGTCGTTCAGATCGACGCCGATGATCATATCGGCTCCGGCCATTTTCAGGCCCTGAATGACGTTGAGGCCAATGCCGCCAAGGCCAAAGATCACGGCTTTCGCGCCGATCTCAACTTTCGCGGTGTTCAGCACAGCGCCGATGCCGGTGGTCACACCGCAGCCGACGTAGCAGACTTTCTCAAAGGGCGCGTCCTCACGGATTTTCGCCAGCGCAATCTCGGGGACCACGGTGTGGTTCGCGAAGGTCGAGCAGCCCATGTAGTGATGGATCGGGGTGCCATCGAGCATCGAGAAGCGGGTGGTGCCGTCCGGCAGCAGGCCCGCCCCCTGGGTCGAGCGGATCGAGGTGCAGAGGTTCGTCTTGCGCGAGAGGCAGGAGGGGCATTCGCGGCACTCGGGGGTGTAAAGCGGGATCACGTGGTCGCCGGGCTTCAGCGTGGTGACGCCTTCGCCGACTTCGATCACCACGCCCGCGCCTTCATGGCCGAGGATCGCCGGGAAGATACCTTCCGGGTCCGCGCCCGACAGGGTGAATTCATCGGTATGGCAGATGCCGGTGGCTTTAATCTCAACCAGAACCTCGCCCTTCTTCGGACGCTCAAGGTTCACCTCCATAATTTCCAACGGCTTACCGGGGGCAACGGCAACGGCGGCGCGGGTGCGGATCATGGGTTTACTCCTATAAAAACGTCAAAGTGTACGGGCAGGGGCGACAGGCCGGGGAAGTCGTGGCAGTCTGATCTGCAGCCTGCCGGGGTAATGATCCGGAACCCCGGCGCGATGCAACAGAGGAGAACGGATTTTGCACAGGAAACTGAAGCTGCTGCCGATCGTGGCAGTTCTGGCGCTTGCGGGCTGCGTAGAGCAGCAGTTGGCCACCCCCGGCCCGATCAAAATCGATGACTGTGGTGCGGCGGGCTATGGCGGGCTGGTGGGCACACCGCTCAGCCGGTTCAATCCCGCACAGGTGAAAAGCCCGGTGCGCGTGCTGGCACCGGGGTCGGTCATGACGATGGATTTCCGCAGCGAGCGTCTGAACATCGAGCATAATGAGCGCGGCACCATCACCCGCATTTACTGCGGCTGAGGCCCTGGTCAGCGGGCCCCGCTCAGGGGCCTGCTGCTGCGGTTACTTGCTCAGCCGATAGGCCTCATGGCAGGATTTGCAGCTGGCCCCGACGGGACCAAGGCTGCCCTTCAGCCCGTCGAGCGAGGCGGTGTTCAGCGCCTCAGCGGCGGTGACCAGGCTTTCGGCTTTCGTGCTGAAATCGTCAAACTTTTCCCAGATCGCGGGCGCGGCTTCGGTCACCGGGTCGGTTTCAGGCGCCTGAAAGGCCGGCACGATCGTGGCGGCGGCGGCGGCCATTGCGGTCTTTGCCTCTGTCGCGCGGGCCGCATCGAAGGTGGCTTTGCCCGAGGCCATATCGCCCAGCGTGGCCATGCCGCCGCGGATCACCTGCATAACATCCATCCGCGCTTTGACCGTCGGATTGGTTACGCCCTCTTTGGCAAAAGCAGGAAGCGCCAGCAGCACAAGGCTGAGGGCGCAGATCCGGGTGAGAGTCTTCATAGGTCTGAACTCCACGCATAAAGCTGCGCAAAACCTGCGCTGCGCGGCAGTCTGACATGCAAAAGCCCCTTCTGCGAAGGGGCTTTTAATCACAGCTTTGTCAAAATCATGAACGGCTCAGACGACAATAAATCCGCCGCGCTCGGGGTCGTATTGCTCAAGAGAGCCTTCCCCGATTGAGGTCCAGAGCCCGTGCAGCGTCAGCTCTTCGGCTTCAACCGCGGCGCGTACGAAAGGAAAGCTCATCAGATTTTCAAGGCTGACCAGCACGGCCTGCTTTTCCAGCGCGTCGATCTGCTCGGCCTCAGGCAGATGGGTCACGCGTTCATAGCCCGGGCGCAGGATGTCCATCCAGCGGCCCACGAAGCTCGATTTTTCCTCAAGTGCCGGGGCATGGCCCGAGCACATATCGTGACAGCCCTTCACGCCGCCGCAGTTCGAATGCGCCAGCACCACAACATGCGCAACCTTCAGCGCGGTCACGGCATATTCCAGCGCGGCCGAGGTGCCGTGATGATTGCCGTCATCGGTGAAGGGCGGCACCAGGGCGGCGATATTGCGGTGAATGAAGAATTCGCCCTCATCGGCGCCGAAGATCGAGGTCACATGGACCCGGCTGTCGCAGCAGGAAATGACCATCGCCCTCGGGTGCTGTCCCCCCGCCGCCAGACGCTTGTACCAGGCCTTGTTGTCCTGCCAGGCGGTGGCACGCCAGCCGTGGAAACGCTGGACGAGATAGGTCGGAAGCAGTTTCGCTGTCATCGGAGTTCCTCTTGATGCCCCTGAGATACTGCCGCAGCCCGAAAAATTCGAGTGATTTTTGGGGGTGGGTCTCATCATTCATTCAACTTTACAGCGGCACACTGTCACGGGTGATGGTGAAAACACATGGGTGTGGCTGTGGCGGGCGGTGAAATTATCCGGCTGAGGATGCGGGAACGGCTTTTGCCTGACCCGGTCTGGGCCGGTCCGGCGGAAATTATGCGCAATGCGTTTCCGGACGGTTATGAAGAGTTGCAGGCCCTGGCGCGGGCCATGCTGCGGTGCTGGCTGCGTGAGGATTTTCGCGGTTTTGATGCGGGGCTCAGACGGGTGATGCGACTGGCCCCCGATCTGGGGCTGGCGCCGATTGCGCGCGTGGCCGCCGATGTGCGGCGCTGTCTGCATCTGCAGGACGGCACGGCGCTGGCCTCGACCTGGGCGCGATTGTCGCGGCTTCTTGATCAGGCCTCGGACTGGCACGACTGAGGCTTGCAGGCCCGCGCCAATCGGCTCACTCTGGGCGGGCCTGCAACCGGAGTGTTCTCATGCCCGAAACCCGCCTCAGCTTTGCCCCTGCCGGAACCCCGGTGCGTCCGCTGTTTCTTGTGACGCCGGAAGGGCTTGCAACGTTTCTGGCGGGTCAGCCAAACGCGGCTCAGGCCTGGCTTTCCGCGCAGGGTTTCAGCGCGGGCTTCGGCGATCCGATCCTGCTGCCGGGGGAAGACGGGCAGATCAGCGGCGCAGTCCTGGGCCTGGGCGATGCAAGGGCCCGCGCGCGCAGCCGTTTTGCCGTGGCCCGCGCGGCCGCGCGGCTGCCCGCAGGCGCCTGGCGGCTGGAGGGCGATCTGACGCCCGAGGACCGCGATGAGGCCGCCCTCGGCTGGCTGCTCGCAGGTTACCGCTTTGATCGCTACCGCGCGGCAAAGCGCCCCGCGGCGCAGCTTCTGGCCCCCGAAGGGGTTGATGCCGCCCGCCTTGAGCTGATCGCCAATGCCGAGGCGCTGACCCGCGATCTCATCAATACCCCCGCCTCCGACATGGGACCCGATGAGCTGGAGGCCGCCTTCCGCGCCCTCGCCTTCGCCCATGGCGCCGGTGTGTCCGTCATCACGGGTGACGAGCTTCTGGCGCAGAATTTCCCGATGATTCATGCGGTTGGCCGTGCCAGCCCGCGCGCACCACGGCTTCTGGATCTTCGTTGGGGGCAGGAGGGGCCGCAGGTCACGCTGGTCGGCAAGGGCGTCTGCTTTGACACCGGCGGGCTTGATCTGAAGCCCTCATCGGGCATGCTGAATATGAAAAAGGACATGGGCGGTGCGGCGACCGTCATGGGCCTTGCGCAGATGATCATGGGCGCGGGGCTGAAACTGCGGCTGCGCGTTCTGGTCCCGGCGGTCGAAAATGCGGTCTCCGGCAACAGCTTCCGTCCGCGTGATATTCTGACCGCCCGCAATGGCCTGACGGTGGAGGTGAACAACACCGATGCCGAAGGCCGCCTGGTGCTGGCCGATGCGCTTGCGCTGGCGGTTGAGGACACTCCCGATCTGCTGATCTCTATGGCCACGCTGACGGGGGCCGCGCGGGTGGCGCTTGGCCCCGATCTGCCGCCCTTCTACACCGATTGCGGGGATCTGGCGGCAAGTCTTTCAGCCGCATCGAAAAAGACCCGCGACCCGCTCTGGCAGATGCCCTTCTGGGAGGCCTATGAGCCGATGATTGAGCCCGGGATCGCCGATCTCGACAATGCGCCCTCGGGGGGGATGGCAGGCTCGATCACCGCAGCCCTTTTCCTGCGCCGCTTTGCGGGGGCCACGCGCTACGCCCATTTCGACATCTTCTGTCATCAGCCCGCGGATGCGCCTGCCCGCCCGAAAGGGGGCATCGGGCAGGGTGCGCGGGCGCTCTTTGAAGCTCTTCCTGACCTTGTGAAAGTCTGACCAGTGGACCGCCGTCTGACGCCGTTTTCCGGCACCAAAGCCCATATCTCGCTGCTTGGCAAAGTAGAGGCCCAGGCCTTTACCGAGGGCCATCCCGCCCGCCTGATCGCCGGGGTGACCGATCTTCTGAAAGCCCCCGGCGGCGCGCGCGACCGTCAGGTCCTTTACGGCGAGCGCGTCCTTGTGATCGACCAGCACGAGGGCCTGGCCTTTGTGATGGCCGATAAAGACGGCTTCTGCGGCTGGCTGCCCGAGGCGGCTTTGGGCCACGATCATCCGGTCACCCACCGGGTGAAAACCGGCTTCAGCCAGCTTTATGAAGGCCCGAAAGCACAGGCCCGCGATCTGGTGGCGCTGCCCTTTTCGGCCCTGGTTCAGGTGCTGGAGGAAGAGGGGAAATTCGCCCGCACGCCACAGGGTTACGTCCCGCTCGCCCATCTGGAGCCGGTGGAGACCCTGGCCTCTGACCCGGTAAAAGTGGCGGAAGGCTTCCTTGGCACCCCCTATCTCTGGGGCGGCAACAGCCGGGCGGGGATCGACTGCTCGGGTCTGGCCCAGGCGGCGATGCTGGCCTGCGGCACGCCCTGTCCGGGCGACAGCGATCTGCAGGCCATGGCCGGCACCGAGGTCGCAGCCCGGGACCTGCGCCCCGGTGATCTGGTCTTCTGGAAAGGCCATGTGGCGCTGGTCTCAGGCCCCGATGAGATCATCCACGCCACCGGCGCCTATATGGGCTGCGTGCGCGAAAAGCTGTCCGCCGCAGAAGCGCGGATCCTCTCAGAGGGCTATGGCCCCATCACGCACCGCCGCCGCCTCTCGAACCGCTGAGCCCGCGCAGATAGTGCCGCAGCACTTTTTCCAGCCGTGCGCCCCCCTGCGGGGCCACGGCTTTCGTCTGCTCATGTGAAATGACCTCCTTCGCATTCAGACCCGCGCCCATATTGGTGATGACCGAGACCGCCCCCACCTTCAGCCCCAGAAACCGCGCGAGGATCACTTCGGGCACCGTCGACATCCCCACAGCATCTGAGCCAAGGATCTTCGCCGCCCGGATCTCTGCCGGGGTCTCAAAATTCGGCCCCGAGAACCAGCAGTAAACCCCGCCCGGCAGCGCCACCCCCGCCGCCTTCGCCGCGCGCTGCAGATCGCGGCGCAGCCCAGGGTCATAGGCATCGACCATATTCACAAAGCGCGCCTCTGACTCTTCCCCGATCAGCGGCGAGCGGCCTTTCAGATTGATGTGATCTTCAATCAGCATCAGGTCTCCCGGCGCAATATCCTCGCGAAGCGAGCCCGCCGCATTGGTCAGGATCACCCGATCCGCCCCAAGCGCCTTCAGCACCTCCAGCGGACGACGCATAATATTGGCGCGGCCCTCTTCATAATAATGCGCGCGCCCGCCGAAAATCGCGACTGAAACCCCCTCCAGCTCCCCGATCACCAGCCGCGGCGAATGCCCCGATACGCCGGTCGCCGGAAAGCCCGGCAGGCTGGAATAGGGGATCGCCACCCCCTCCGCGGCCTCCGCCAGATGTCCGAGCCCCGATCCGAGGATCAGCCCCAGTTCCACCCTTCGGCCGCCGCTGCGCTGGTCAATGATCGCAAGGGTCTGGTCCACAGCCACGCCTCCTGTGCAGGTCACGGGGCCAAGGCTGCGCCTGACGCGGCGATTTGTCAAAGGGAAGCGATGGTGACCCCGAGTGGATTCGAACCACCAACCTGCCCCTTAGGAGGGGGCTGCTCTATCCAGTTGAGCCACGGAGCCATCCCCCCGCTCTTGCCGAAAAAACGCCGCCGATGCAACCGGTCTTGCACTTTGCCACGCCTGCCGCTTTCGTCTAGAACCAAAACCAGGTGACGTGAGGGAGGGGCGCAGCATGGCAGAACAGCCAAAACCGGGACAACCAAGGCCGATCCCACCGCGCCGTCCGCTGACGCTCCGCGATGTCTCCGAAAGATCCGGCGTCTCAGAAATGACCGTCAGCCGCGTGCTCCGGAACCGCGGCGATGTCTCCGAGCCGACGCGCCAGAAGGTCCTCCTTGCCGCCCGCGATCTCGGCTATGTCCCCAACCGCATCGCAGGCGCTCTGGCCAGCCAAAGGGTCAATCTCGTCGGCGTTGTGATTCCCTCACTCTCCAATCAGGTCTTCCCCGAGGTGCTTCAGGGCATCTCAGACGTGCTGGAAGAAAGCGGCCTGCAGACGGTCATCGGCGTCACCCGTTACAGCCTCGCCCGCGAAGAGGAAGTGCTCTACGAGATGCTGTCCTGGCGCCCCTCGGGCATCATCGTGGCGGGCCTCGAGCATTCCGACGCCTCCCGCGCCATGCTGGCCGCAGCTGGCATACCGGTGGTTGAGATCATGGATGTGAACGGCACGCCGGTCGACAGCATGGTCGGCATTTCGCACCATCTCGCAGGACGCCGGATGGCGCAGACCATCCTGACAGCAGGCTATCGCCGCATTGGCTTTCTTGGCACCAAAATGCCCGACGACCACCGCGCCCGCAAACGACTGGAAGGCTTTGAGGCCGCGCTCTGCGAGGCCGGCCTGACGGTCGAGGCGCGGGACTTTTACGACGGCGGCTCCGCCCTGCAAAAGGGCCGCGAGATGACGGCCGCGCTCCTGCAGCGGCACCCCGATCTCGATTTCATCTATTGTTCAAACGATATGATCGGCGCCGGCGGGTTGCTGCACTGCCTTGAGCAGGGCATCGATGTCCCCGGCCGCATCGGCCTTGCCGGCTTTAACGCCATTGAGCTGATCCAGGGCCTGCCGCGCCGCCTCGCCACCATGGACAGCTGCCGCCGCGAAATTGGCCGCCGCGCGGCTGAAATCATCGCCGCAGGCCGCGCAGGCCAGGCCCGGAGCGGCCAGGTGATTGAGCTGGAGCCCGCAATTCTGCCCGGCGATACCATCCGCCGCGCCTGATTTTGGCTTTTTAAAAATACTCCCGGGTGGGGTCCGGGGCGGGCAGGCAGCCCGCCCCGGCGCTCTCCGTCAGCCCCGAAGCTTTTTCAGCAGCGCCTCATTCACATAGCCATCCGGCGTCTGCCCCGCCGAGGCCTGCCAGGCGCGTACCGCATCCATGGTGCCCGATCCGGTCACCCCGTCGACCTCGCCCTGATAGAACCCTTGCGCCGCCAGACGGCTCTGGATCTCTTTGCGCTCAGCCTCGCTCAGCGCGCGGTCGCTGCGCGGCCAGGCCCGCTGCAACCCGCCCCGACCCGCCAGCTGATCAGACAAGAGACCAATGCCCATCACATAGCTGTCGGCATTGTTGTAGCGAGAGATGACGCGGAAGTTGTCAAAGATCATCAGCGCCGGGCCATTGGCCCCCGCCGGCATCAGGATTGAGGCCGGCCCATAATCCGAAATCCGCCCGCCGCGCACCGATTGCACGCCCTGGGCCTGCCACTGCGCCGGGGACTTTTTGATCGACTTGCCCGCCTCGCGGAAGCCTGCCGGAACCGTGACCTCAAGCGCCCAGGGCTGGCCGCTCTTCCAGCCCATCTTCGCCAGATAATTCGCGGCCGAGGCCAGGGCATCGGTCGGATCCTCCGACCAGATATCGCGACGCCCGTCGCCGGTGAAATCCACCGCATAGCTCAGATAGCTCGTCGGCATGAACTGCGTATGCCCCATCGCCCCCGCCCAGGAGCCGCGCATATTCTCCGGGCTGGTATCGCCCGACTGCAGGATTTTCAGCGCCGCAATTAGCTGCTCTTCAAAAAACGCCCCGCGCCGACCGTCATAGGCCAGGGTCGCCAGCGAGGAGATGATCTGCTTTTTGCCGCGGTTCACGCCGTAGCTGGTCTCCATGCCCCAGACCGCTGCGACCACCTCTTTGGGCACACCGTAGCGCGCCTCAATGGCCGACAGCGCCCGGCCATGCTGCGCCAGCGCATTGCGCCCGTTGCGCAGCCGGGTGTCTGAGACCGCAGAATCGAGATATTCCCAGATCGGGCGCGAGAACTCAGCCTGACGGCGATCAAGCCGGATCACATCGGGATCATAAGCGGCCGAGGCCAGCGCCCGGCTGAGCACCTGATCCGAGATCCCCTTGGCCCGGGCCCGGGCGCGGAAGCCTGCGGTCCAGCGCTCAAAGCCCGCGCGTTGCTCGGCACTGGCCGGGGTGACCGGCGCGGCAGGGGCAGGGCTGGCCGCAGGTCGGTTTCTCAGATGCTCCGGCGCGCCATAGCTGCAGGCGGTGGGCAGAAGGACAGCCGCAAAAAACCCGGCAAATCTGAGACCTTTGTACATGAAAAAACCTGTTCGTGACTGAGTGCTGCTCTTTTGTCGCAACCTAGCGACAAAAGAGCGCTCTGCACAGTCCCGCAGCAGGTTTCACTTCCGGCTGCGCACCACCCTGCGGGATTTCGCCGGTTTCTCGCCTTCGCGCCGCGTGCGGCTTTTGAAGGGCTTACCCCGTCCGCCCTTGCGCCCTGGCCTTCCACGACCCGAGGGCAGGCTCTGGTCATCAATGCTCAGCAGCTCAAGGATCAGCCCGCCCGAAATCGGAGCCGCCTCGCGCAGCCGCACGGTGACGCGGGCGCCAATGCCGATCTCAAGCCCGGTCTCCGCGCCCATCAGGGTCTGGCTGTCGGGGTCATAATGGAAGAACTCGCGCCCCACCTCACGGATCGGCACCAGACCATCGGCCCCGCTTTCATCCAGCCGCACGAACAGACCGAATTTCTGCACACCCGAGATCCGGCCCGAAAACTCCGCGCCAACCCGATCCGAAAGCCAGGACGCCAGATAGCGGTCCGAGGTATCGCGCTCCGCCGCCATCGAGCGGCGCTCGCTGTCGGAGATCTGCTTGGCGGTCTCTGCCAGCAGGTCAATATCATCGCGGCTTAAGCCGTCATCGCCCCAGCCATGCGCCTTAATCAGCGAGCGGTGCACGATCAGGTCCGAATAGCGCCGGATCGGCGAGGTGAAATGCGCATAATCCTTCAGCGCCAGGCCAAAGTGGCCCAGATTGTCCGGCCCGTAATAGGCCTGGGTCATCGAGCGAAGGGTGGTCAGGTTCATCAGCTCCTGATGATCCGTGCCCGCCGCCTGCTTCAGCAGCGCGTTCAGATGCGCCGTCTTCAGAACCTGCCCCTTGGCCAGCGTAAAGCCCGAGGCCAGCGCCGTCTCGCGCAAAGCATCAATCTTATCCAGCGCAGGCTCTTCGTGAACACGGAAGAGAAGCGGCGATTTCAGCTTCTGCAGCTCTTCTGCCGCGGCCACATTGGCCAGCACCATGAATTCTTCGATCAGCTTATGGGCGTCAAAGCGGTCCTTAAAGGCCACCGACAGCACCTTGCCCTCATCGCTCAGGATGATCCGCCGCTCGGGCAGATCCAGCTCCAGCGGCTGGCGCACCCCGCGTGCCTGCTTCAGCGCGGCATAGGCCGCATAAAGCGGGCGCAGAACCGTTTCCACAAGCGGCGCGGTCTTCTCATTGGGGCGACCGTCAATCGCCTCCTGAACCATCTCATAAGACAGCGAGGCTTTGGAGCGCATCAGCCCGCGCGTAAAGCGCTGCGCGATCTTGTGCCCCTGGGCATCGATCCGCATCTCAACGGCCATACAGGCGCGGTCGACATTCTCATGCAGCGAGCAGAGATCCCCCGAGAGCGCATCGGGCAGCATCGGCACCACGCGATCCGGGAAATAAGTCGAGTTGCCGCGCTTTTTCGCCTCGCGGTCCAGGGCTGAGCCGGGCGTCACATAATGCGCCACATCCGCAATCGCCACCCAAAGGCGGAAGCCGCCGGGGTTTGCCGGATCTTCATCCGGGAAGGCCAGAACCGCATCATCGCGGTCGCGGGCATCCACCGGGTCAATGGTCACCAGATCGAGATGGCGCAGATCTTCGCGTTTGCCCAAAGGCGCCGCTTCGGCATTTTCCGCCTGGCGCAGTGCATCTTCCGGGAACACATCCGGGATGCCGTGCTGGTGAATCGCAATCAGCGAGACGGCCTTCGGCGCGCCCGGATCCCCCAGACGCGCAACGATTTTCGCGCGCGGCAGGCCCAGCGACTGGCGCTTGCCAAAGAGTTCTGCCTCAACCAGTTCGCCGTCTCTGGCATCCGCCGCGTTCTCACGGCTGATGGCCCATTCCTTCGCTTCGCCCTTGTCGATGGGCAGAATGCGGCCGCCCTCAGCGCCCAGACGGAAAATCCCAAGGATGCGCTGTGCGGTCTGGCCCAGCTTGCGGATGATCCGGCCTTCATAGGCGTAATCCTGATCTGCAACCTTCTCCAGCCGCGCCAGCACCCGGTCACCCCGCCCGACGGCCGGATCCTCGCGTCCCGTCACCATCAGAATGCGCGGGGGTTCCCCCTCAACGCGCCATTCGAGAACCGTGGCCCAAAGATCGCCCGAGCGGTCGGGGCCGGTAATCTCAATCACCTGGATCGGCGGCAGATCCCCCGGCTCGGCAAAGCGGCGGGCTTTCTTTTCAAGAACCCCTTCACCGGCAAGCTCTTTGAGCATGCGCTTTAACTCAATCCGTGCCGCGCCCTTGATGCCAAAGGCACGGGCGATATCACGTTTTGCGGTCTCGCCGGGGTTCTCGGCGATCCATTTCAGAAGGTCCTGGCGGGTCGGAAGCTGTTTCATCCGCTGCCCCTAGCATGAGAGCGCACAAAGGTCATGCTGAAAAGCCTGTGAGCTCTGCGCGGTGGCCGGTCTGCACGCGCCGCAGATTGCCGCAGCGCCGGGGCGGCTTTGGGCGCAGGCTGCGTGGAAATTCATCGCCGATGACCTGCCCTGACACGGCCTGCAACGAAGGTGACTGGGCGGTGCCCAGCGGGCCATCATCGCGGCCATGACCGCCCGGATCCCGACCTGAGCGACACTTCTTTCGATGTTGCAGACGAGTGCGTTCAATAGAATGTCCGTTTCACCACCCCTCAATTTTCCGATCAGAAAACCGGTCGCGCCCATCCGGACCCTGAGAGTGCCGAACGGATCCCGGACCGTGCCGGGGCGGACAGCCATGGGCTCTGTCAGTCTGATCAGCGGCACATCGCCCACCGCGCCGCGCCTCTTCCCCATGCAACCCGCTCAGTCGCCGGTCCGGTGACGGCGTCGTTCCAGCCCATCCTCCCCGGTGATGTGGCAACAGGCCGGCGACCTTCCACACACCGATGCGTCGGCAAAGACCGACGATCCGGACACAGCTGCGGCCAGTGCCAGGGCAAAAGTCAGCGATGGCCCTGTGGTCCGGAACAAGCCAGCGGTTCAGCCAAATGAATGCAACCTTGCGTCTGGCCTCGCGTTCGAACCTGCGGCTCGACGGGTTCCGGTTCAGATAGCCGTAGGTGAACAGCCGCAGCAGCACGGCAGGAGGACAGCCGGGCCGACCGCGGCGGCACCGCGCGCCCGAAATCCAAATCTGTCAGATCAACCACCCGGACCAGAGGCTCCTCATAGATCCGGTCCCCGAGCCGATCCGGAGACCGGACCGTCTGCCCAGGCGCAACGCTGTCGATGAAGTACGACAGCCGATCCCAGCCATGAAAAACTTCCATAAACCTGAGCTTCCACAGACAGCCGGCTGGAGCCGCAGTTGATCTCATGGTCGCGGGGGGCAGCTTGCCGCGCAACCCGTCAGGCTGGTCGTGACCGGCGACGGCTCCCGCCGCTTCCCGCCCTGCCTCTCAAATGGCCTGATGCAAAAGGCGACGGTCTCCCGTCGCCTTTCAGAACCTGTGATCAGAGGTTCAGGGCCGCTTGCTCTGTCCCCTGATGATCCTGGCGGCAGATCAGCCGTTGGCGGCGCGGATCTGCTCAGCTTTCTCTTTGTCAAATGCCACGCCGCTGCTCTCCAGCAGAGTGTCCAGCTCACCCGAGAGCGTCATTTCAGTGATGATGTCACAGCCGCCGACAAATTCGCCCTTCACATAAAGCTGCGGGATGGTCGGCCAGTCGGAGAAATCCTTGATTCCCTGACGGATTTCCGCATCGGCCAGAACGTTCACATCGGCGTATTCGATGCCCATGTAGTTCAGAATCCCGGCCACGCGGCTTGAGAATCCGCATTGCGGCATCATCTTGTTGCCCTTCATGAAGAGCACGACGTCATTCGTTTCGATCGTCTCGCGGATCTGGTCCAGAGCGCTCATCTCATCATTCCTTTTGCCGAAGGCCGCGCCTTCATCTTATTTCGATCGCCGCGCCACCATCACCAGCCCGACGAGGACAAGGACAGCCAGCACAACCCAGATCATTATTCGGGTGCCCGCGTGGTCAGTGCCAGGGCATGCAACTCGCCCGCAGGACCGTCCATTTTGCCCTTCAGTGCTGCGTAAACCAGACGCTGCTGCTGAACCCGGTTCAGGCCTTTGAAGGAAACATCCACAATTTCCGCTGCAAAATGCGCGCCATCGTCGCCCTGAACGGTGATCACTGCCTCCGGGAAAGCATCCCGCAGAAGATTTTCGATATCCTGGGCCTGAATCGCCATAGTCTGCTCCTTCGCACCTTCATCTCAATCTAGGCTTGGCCCCGCGCCCCTGCAAGCCACCCGCAATGCAAAGCGACGCCCGAAGGCGCCGCTTTGGCTTTTCTGAAATACTCCGGGGTCCGGGGCAGAGCCCTGGCGCGCCGCGGCTTCAGTCTTTTTTCGCCACACGTGCGTTGCGGGTCGCAATCAGCTTCAGACGCAGGGCGTTCAGGTGAATAAAGCCCGCAGCATCACGCTGATCATAAGCGCCGGCGTCTTCTTCAAAGGTCACGTGCTTTTCCGAGTAAAGCGAATGCTCAGACCAGCGGGCCACAGTGGTGGCCGAGCCTTTGTAAAGCTTCACGCGAACGGTGCCGGTGACATGTTCCTGAGTCTTGTCGATCAGCGCCTGCAGGGCCTCACGCTCGGGCGAGAACCAGAAGCCGTTGTAGATCAGCTCTGCATAGCGCGGCATGATCGAGTCCTTCAGGTGACCCGCGCCGGAATCCAGCGTGATCTGCTCAATCCCGCGGTGCGCTTCCAGCAGGATGGTGCCACCGGGGGTCTCATAGACGCCGCGCGACTTCATGCCCACGAAGCGGTTCTCCACGAGATCCAGAACGCCGACGCCGTGTTTGCCGCCCAGTTCGTTCAGTTTGGTCAGAATGGTGGCCGGCGACATAGCTTCGCCATTGATCGCAACAGCATCACCCTGCTCAAAGGTGATTTCAACCATTTCTGCCTCATCCGGGGCCTGCTCAACCGGCACCACGCGCTGCAGCACATAGTCCGGGAATTCATCGGCCGGGTTCTCCAGCGCGCGCCCCTCTGAGGAGGTGTGCAGCAGGTTGGCGTCAACCGAGAAGGGGGCCTCACCGCGCTTGTCTTTCGCGATCGGAATCTGGTTCGCTTCAGCAAACTCAATCAGCTTGGTGCGCGAGGTCAGATCCCACAGGCGCCAGGGCGCAATGGTTTTGATCGAGGGATCCAGCGCCGCGACACCCAGCTCAAAACGAACCTGGTCGTTGCCCTTGCCGGTCGCGCCATGCGCCACCGCATCCGCGCCGGATTTCTGTGCCAGCTCAACGAGATATTTCGAAATCAGCGGGCGCGCAATCGAGGTGCCCAGCAGATACTGGCCTTCATAGACCGCATTGGCGCGGAACATCGGGAAGACGAAATCGCGCACGAATTCTTCGCGCAGATCGATGACGTGGATGTTTTCTTCTTTGATCCCGAGCAGCAGCGCTTTCTGACGCGCCGGCTCCAGCTCCTCGCCCTGACCGAGATCAGCGGTGAAGGTGACCACTTCGCAACCGAATTCGGTTTGCAGCCACTTAAGGATGATTGAAGTGTCGAGACCGCCCGAATAGGCCAGCACGACTTTTTTAGGCGCAGTCATCAGATATCTCCCGGACCAGGATGCGGAGTTCCGATTATCCCCATTCTCCCCCCCAGGCAAGCGTTGCGGGCCGCCCTGTCGGGGACTGAAAGCTCTCAGCGCTCCTTCTGTGCAGATTTTTCGCGCCTTTGGCGGCCCGAGGGTATAGAGGGGCGCCATCCGGCCTGTATTGAGAGTCCAACGATGACCGCTTTTGCCCCCGCTGTCCGTGACGCCATGACCGCGCTTCGTGATCTTTTTGAAATCACCCCGCTGCAGCGTAACGATCTGCTTTCGCAGCGATATGGGGCCGAGATCTGGATTAAGCGCGAGGATCTGACCCCGGTGCGAAGCTACAAGCTGCGCGGCGCCTTCAACGCGATGCGCAAGATCCGCGCAACGCGTCCGGAGATGCGCAGCTTCGTCTGTGCCAGTGCAGGCAATCACGCCCAGGGAATGGCTTACGCCTGCCGTCATTTCGGTGTTCAGGGAACGATCTTCATGCCGGTCACCACGCCGCAGCAGAAGATCGACAAGACGCGTATGTTCGGCGGCAGTAATGTCGAGATCGTCCTGACCGGGGACTACTTCGACCAGACCCTTGCCGCAGCCCAGGGCTTCTGCACCCGCCAGGGAGCGGTCTTCCTCTCGCCCTTTGATGACGCGGACGTCATCGAAGGTCAGGCGACGGTGGCGGCTGAGATCCTGGAGCAACTCGGCACCGCTCCGGATCTGGTGGTTGTGCCCGTGGGCGGCGGCGGGCTTTCCGCCGGGCTGACCCGTTATTTCGCAGAGGTCGCGCCCCTTACTGAGATGCGATATGTCGAGCCGGAGGGTGGTAAGAGCCTTGCGGCCGCTGTGGCCGCCGGTGCGCCGGCCACTCTGTCCCAGGTTGACAGCTTTGTGGATGGCGCGGCTGTGGCGCGGCTGGGGGATCTGACATTCACAGCGCTTTCGCAGGTTACCCCCGCGCAGGTTCTGGCGGCGCCTGAGAACCGCATCTGCGGAACCATGCTCGAGATGTTGAATGTTGAAGGCATCGTACTTGAGCCGGCAGGCGCGCTGGCCATTGATGCCCTGAAAGATCTCAAGGGCGAAATTCGCGGCAGGACAGTAGTCTGCGTTGCTTCGGGCGGTAACTTTGATTTCGAGCGCCTTCCTGAAGTCAAAGAGCGCTCCATGCGGTTTGAGGGCGTGAAAAAATACTTCATCCTGCGTCTGCCCCAGCGGCCTGGCGCATTGCGGGAATTTCTCTCTCTGCTGGGACCGGATGATGATGTTGCGCGTTTTGAGTATCTCAAGAAATCCGCCCGCAACTTCGGCTCCGTCCTTTTGGGGATTGAGACGAAACAGCCGGAGAATTTTACCGCACTTCTGGCGCGTCTGGAGGCTGCTTCCTTCGTGCTCCGCGACATCACTCATGACGAATCTCTGGCTGAGATTCTGATCTGATCGGGGCTGCCATGCCGAGGTGATCCAGAAGCCGGGCGCGGCTGTCCTGCCATGCCGCGTCCAAAGCGTCCGGGCTGATCGCCAGCTGCAGACCCTGTCCTGCTGCAATTTCGGCCTCGTGACAAAGCGCGCTGAAGCCATCCAGCCCCAGATTGCGCGCCGCGCCTTTCAGGAAGTGATAATCTGCAGCCGGGTCCTTTTCAGGTCCTTTGTCGATCATACGCGAAATTACGCCATCTGTTTCCTCCAGGAATAGCACGATCAGATCGGCGAAACCTTCGTCGCCGACATCCGCTCTGAGGTCATTCAATTGTCTCAGGTTCAGCATCTGCCGCTCTCCAGTTCGACCAGACTGGGCGATTCGGGTTAAAATCTCCTTCACAAAAAATTCTGCAGCCCTTCACGCTCAGTTAATTTCTCTGAGCCAGACTTCATGCAGTTTTCGGAAGAAGTGGACGCAGATGTGACGGCAATAGCAGATGTCGCGATGGCGGAATGCGTGGTGCCCCGGGGCGGGGGGCGGCGTATTCTTGTGGTCGATGACAGCGCTGCACAGCGCAGGCTGATCCGCATTTCGCTGGAGAAATGGGGATACCTGGTCGCGGAGGCTTCGTCGGGCGCTGAAGGGCTGGACCTGTGCCGCCGGGAGGGGTTTGACCTTGTGATTTCGGACTGGGTTATGCCTGGATTGACGGGTCCGGAGTTTTGTCGGGCCTGGCGAAGTCTGCCGGGGGCGCATTTCGGCTACTTCATTCTGGTGACGTCAAAATCCGGTAAGGAAGAGGTCGCGGCGGGGCTTGAAGCTGGTGCAGATGATTTTCTGACCAAGCCTGTAAGCGCCGCGGAACTTCGGGCGCGTTTGCGGGCGGGGGAGAGACAGCTCGATCTGCGCGCTGAGTTGCAAAGCAAGAATGATCAGCTTGCAGAGGCGCTGAGCGAGGTGCGTCGGCTCTGGTCAACACTTGAGCACGACCTGGCAGAGGCCCGGCGCCTGCAACAGCTTCTGGTCCGCGGGCGGCATCTGGATCTGGGGCGGGCAACGGTCAGCTTCAGTCTGCATCCGTCCGGGCATGTTGGCGGAGATCTGGTTGGCTACATCCCGCGTGGGAGTGGTCGGGTGGCCATTTTTTCGATTGATGTCTCGGGTCACGGCGTGGCAGCGGCCATGCTTGCGGCGCGGCTCTCGGGGATTTTCGCTTCGGCCTTTAAGGAAGGAGACGTGCTTTACACGGAGAATCGGCGGGAAATCGGCCTGCCTGGCCCGCGGCAGATCACAGAACGGCTCAACCAGCTGCTGCAGGTAATGGGGCTGGATCACTATTTCACATGGGCCTGTGCCGAAATGGATCTTCGAAATGGTCGCGTGGCTCTGGTTCAGGCGGGCCATCCCCATCCGCTGCTGCTGCGAACAGATGGCGCCGTTGAGATGGCAGGGCCTGGCGGGCTGCCGGTGGGCCTGATCGCCAATGCCAGCTGGGAGGAGGCGGAACTTCATCTTCAGCCGGGAGAGCGGCTGATGCTTATGACCGACGGATTGACCGAATGCCGAAACCCATCCGGACAGGAATTGGGCGATGAGGGCCTGATGGATCTTGTGCGCCGGAATTCCAGCCTGCGTGGCGAAGCTTTTCTGCTGGCTATTGAACAGGCCCTGATCGCTTTCAACGGCGGGCCGGACTTTGCGGATGACCTGTCCTTCGCGGTGATCGAATGGCGTGGCTGATCAAAGCAGGCTTTGCAAAAAATGGCGATCACCCGGATTCCCCAGAACAGCGCCGGCTTTTGTCGGGGTCATCCAATGGGCACTGTGGCCCGCCTCCCGCGGCGGGCCATGGCGCAGGGCGGGACGGGCCAGATAAACGGTACAAAGCTTTTCCGCCCAAAGGTGATACTCCGGCATGAAAGTGAACCGGCGAAACGCACCGAGGCGCCTTGTGAGATGGATGGTCCAGCCTGTCTCTTCAAGGACTTCGCGGTGAAGGGCCGCAACGGGATGCTCTCCTCGTTCAATGCCGCCGCCTGGCAGCTGGAATTCAGGCCATGGGTCAGCCTGGTGGGTCAGCAGCATCCGGCCGTCGCGCATCAGAATGGCATATGCGCCAGGGCGCAGACGGTAGCGTCGTCCGGATTCAGGCGGGGCATCAAATCGGCGGATCATGGCGGGCTCTTGGCGATGCAGTCTTTGCGCCTATATAAGGGCCAGACTGCCCCGGGGCCAGGAGTTCCCGGGCCTGTAAGGAATTTCCTCATGACAAGCACCCCGCCGATTTGGGACGACAGCGTCCTGCCGTTCCAGCTTGACCTTGCCGATGTGCGCGGTCGCGTTGCCCGCCTCGATGGGGCGTTGAACGCGATTCTGGCCCAGCATGACTATCCTCCGGCTATTGAGGCCCTGGTGGCTGAAACAGCTTTGCTGACCGCGTTGATCGGGCAGACCATTAAGCTGCGCTGGAAGCTGAGCCTGCAGGTGCGCGGCAATGGTGCCGCCCGCCTCGTGGCGACCGACTACTACGGGCCGACCGAAGACGGAGAGCCTGCCCGCATCCGGGCCTATGCCAGCTATGACAAAGACAGGCTGGACCCTGATGCCGAGCCCTTCTCGCAGATCGGTGAAGGCTATTTCGCCATTCTGATCGATCAGGGTCAGGGAATGGTGCCTTATCAGGGGATTACCCCGATTTCGGGTAAATCTCTTGCAGAATGTGCCGCATCATATTTTGCGCAGAGTGAGCAGATCCCGACCGACTTCAAGCTCTCCTATGGTCGCTCGCAGCTTCCGGGCCGCAGTGAAGGGTGGCGCGCCGGTGGCGTGATGATCCAGCACATGCCCAAGGCGTCGCCCTTCGCCAAAGAAGCTACGGGCGAGGGTGGGCTGCTGGCCGCTGCCGATCTCCTGCATGGTGAAGATGCTGATCACTGGAACCGCGCCACGGTGCTGATGCAAACCGCCGAAGAGATGGAACTGATCGGGCCGAACGTGACCCCTGACCGGCTCCTGTATCGGCTGTTCCATGAAGAGGCACCGCGGATTTATGACCGTCAGCCGATCGTCTTTGGCTGCTCCTGCTCGGAAGAGAAGGTGCGCAACAGCCTGTCGATCTATTCGGCCAAGGACATCGCGCATATGACAACGCCGGAGGGGGAAGTGACTGCTGATTGTCAGTTCTGCGGCGCGCATTACGTGCTTGATCCGGCGACCGTTGGCTTTGAAGCCCGCGGGGAGACTGCGGTTGAGTGATCCACAGACGCGTCTGCAGGCGGCCCTTCAGGCCGCGCGGCTCGCGACATCGGATTATGATCTGAACCCCGGGCGGACCTCGCCCGGGATTCCTCTGCGCGCGGCGGCGGTGCTGATTGGTCTCCAGGAGGCTCCGGGCGGCACGAAGGTTGTCCTGACACGGCGGTCGGCGGCGCTGCGTCATCACGCCGGGCAGATTGCTTTTCCGGGCGGTAAACTTGACGCGACAGATGCCGATGCCACGGCTGCCGCTCTGCGCGAAGCCTGGGAAGAGGTGGGTTTGTCACCCGATCTTGCGCAGGTGATCGGCCATATGCCGGCCCATGAAACTGTGACGGGCTATTCCATTACGCCGGTTCTGGCGACCATTGACCCCGCCTTTCGCCCAACCGCCGAGCCGGGTGAGGTGGCGGAGGTCTTTTCCGTGCCCTTTTCGCATCTCACGGAGCTGAGCCGTTACCGGGTTGAGCGGCGGATCTGGCAGGGAGAGTGGCGTCGGTATTACGTCGTGCCATGGGGCCCCTATTACATCTGGGGCGCGACGGCGCGGATGCTTTTTGCGCTGGCAACCGCGATGAATGCGCGATGAAGATTACCGGCGACTGGCTGCAGGCCCCTGAGACGCAAAGGCTGTTTCAGGCCTTTGCGGGCACGGATGTGCAGCTTTTCTTTGTGGGCGGCTGTGTGCGCAATGCCCTGATCGACGCCCCTGTGGCGGATGTCGATCTGTGCTCGGATGCCCCGCCCGATGCGGTGACGCGTCTGGCGGAAGCGGCGGGGCTGAAGGTGATCCCGACGGGGATTGAGCATGGCACTGTGACCGTTCTGGTCCAGGGCACGCCCTTTGAGATCACGACCTTCCGCAGCGATGTGGAGATGGATGGCCGCCATGCCACCGTCGCTTTTTCCAAAGATATTCATGAGGATGCGGCGCGTCGGGATTTCACCATGAACGCGCTTTATGCCAATGCGGCGGGGGAGATCCTCGATCCGCTTGGCACGGGTGTGGCCGATGCGCTGGCGAGGCGGCTGCGCTTTGTCGGTGATCCGGTGGCCCGGATTGCTGAGGATTATCTGCGCATTCTGCGGTATTTCCGCTTCTATGCCTGGTATGCCGATCCTTCGCATGGCCCGGATGTTGAGGCGCTGGCCGCGATTTCGGAAGGTGCAGACGGTCTTGGCGGAATTTCGAGAGAGCGTATCGGTGCCGAGATGCGGCGCCTGCTTGCCGCGCCGGATCCTGCCCCCGCCCTTGCGCTGATGCAGGCCTCGGGCGTTTTGACCGAAGTGCTGCCCGGCGCGGATGCAAAAGCCGTGGCGGTTCTGGTGCATCTTGAGGATCAGGCCGAGCCCGACTGGCTGACGCGGCTTGCGGTGCTGGGCGGTGAGAACCCAGGCCCCGCTTTGCGGCTGTCGCGGGTTGAGGAAAAGGCGCTGCAGCAGATGCGCAGGGCCATGTCGCTTCCTGCAGCGGAGGCGGCCTACCGGCATGGCGCACATATCGCGCGGCAGTCGCAACTGGCTTTGCAGGCGCTGATGGGCCAGCCTTTGCCGGTGGGGCTTGAGGCGCAGATCGCGAAGGGGGCTGCGGCGGTCTTTCCAATTCGCGCGGCCGATCTGGCGGAGCGGTTTCAGGGCCCCGCGCTTGGCCAGGCTCTGCGCGAGCGTGAGGCGCGGTTTATTGCCTCGGGCTTCGGCCTTGGCCGCGGGGATCTGCTTTAAGCGCCGTCCACCGCTCGGATCAGTTTGCGCTCGAGCACCCGCAGGACCTGGGGCAGTTCATGCCCGCGGCGCAGGATCTGCCCATCCTGGCTGACAACCGCATATTGCCCCTGTTTGGCGCGCAGTTTCGGGCGCTTTTCGATGCGGTAAAGCGGCACCTCGGCAGCGCGGCGGAAGACGGAGAAGATCGCCACCTCGCGCATCATATTCAGCGCGTAATCGCGCCATTCGCCCGCCGCAACAAAGCGCCCGTAAAGCGAAAGGATCTGGCCCAGTTCATGGCGGTCAAAGGCCACCCGCTCAGGCGCGGGGGGCTGTTGGGCGGGAAAGGGAAGCGGGCTGTCAAGGCTCATGGCGCTCAGCTTAGCCTGCTTCCCCTGGCTTGCAAGCCCTCAGCCGTTCTCGCGCAGGATCGAGCCCGCCAGATAAAGCGAGCCGCAGATCACCACCCGCGCGCCCGGATCGCGGGCGAGGATGTCGCGCAGCGCCTCGGTCACGCTTGCGGCTTCAAGCGCCTCAAGGCCTTCTGCACGGGCGGCGGCGGCGGTGTCCGATGCGGGCAGGGTGGCGGTTTCGCCCGGGATCGAGACCGCATGCAGGCTGGAGAGATGCGGGACAAGCGGGCGCAGGAAGCCGCCGATATCCTTGGTGTTCAGCATGCCGCAGATCGCATGGGTCGGCCGTTTCGGCAGCGCCGCAAGGGTGCCTGCCAGCGCGCTCCCCGCCGCCGGATTATGGCCACCGTCGAGCCAGAGTTCCGCGCCCTGCGCCAGATCGACCAGCGGTCCGGTCTTCAGGCGCTGCATCCGCGCGGGCCAGAAGGCGGTGGTGACAGCGGCCTCGCAGGCGGCCTCATCAAAGCCGAGATGGCGCAGCGCGGCGATGGCGGCGCCTGCGTTTTCAATCTGATGCGGGCCCGGCAGGTTCGGCAGCGGCAGATCGAGAAGCCCGCGCTCATCCTGACAGATCAGGCGGCCACGCTCAGACCAGGACTGCCAGTCGCGGTTGGCGACCATCAGCGGCGCATGAAGACGCTCGGCCACGGCTTCAATGGCCTCCAGCCCCTCAGAGGTCTGCGGGCCGATGATGGCGGGCACGCGCCGCTTCAGGATCCCGGCTTTTTCGGTGGCGATCAGCCCCACGGTCTCGCCCAGATACATCTGGTGATCGAGCGAGACCGGAGTGATCACACAAAGCGCCGGGTCTGTGATCACATTGGTCGCATCAAAGCGCCCGCCAAGCCCCACTTCCAGCAGCAGATAATCCGCCGGGATGCGCGAGAAGGCCAGAAAGCCGGTGCAGGTGGTGATCTCAAAGAAGGTGATCGGATCCCCGGCATTCACCCGCTCCACCTCAGCCAGCAGCTCCGCCAGATCAGGCTCTGAGATCAGCTCTCCCGCCACGCGGATCCGCTCGTGAAAACGGGCGAGATGCGGCGAGGTATAGGCATGGACCTTTTTGCCCGCCGCCTCCAGCCCCGCCCGGATCATTGCCTGGGTCGAGCCTTTGCCATTGGTGCCGGCAATATGGATCACCGGGGGCAGCCTGCGTTCGGGGTTGCCGAGTTTGTCGAGCAGCACCTGCATGCGGTCGAGCGAGAGGTCGATCACCTTGGGGTGCAGCGACATCAGGCGGGCAAGCAGGTCTTCAGAGGCGGGGGACTGGCTCATGGCAATGATCCGTCAGACAGAGAAAAGGCCACCCGCGAACGGATGGCCGGAAAGGTCAGCAGGGGCGCGGCGCGGTTACGCCTGCGGCTCGGCCGGGGCGGGCGTTTCCGCCACTTCCGCCGGAGCGAGGTCGCCGTGCACCGGTGAGGACTGGCCGGTCAGCATGCGCAGAATGGTCGCCAGCTCGCTGCGCAGCTCTTTGCGGTGGGTCACGCGGTCGAGCATGCCGTGATCGAGCAGATATTCCGCACGCTGGAAGCCCTCGGGCAGCTTTTCGCGGATGGTCTGTTCGATAACCCGCGGGCCGGCAAAGCAGATCAGCGCATTGGGCTCGGCAATCTGCACATCGCCCAGCATCGCATAAGAGGCCGTCACACCGCCCGTGGTCGGATGTGTCAGCACCACGATATAGGGCAGATTGGCCTCTTTCAGCATCTGAATAGCCACCGTGGTGCGCGGCATCTGCATCAGCGAGAGGATGCCTTCCTGCATCCGCGCGCCGCCCGCGGCCGAGAAGACCACGAAGGGACGACCAAGTTCCACCGCGCGCTGCGCACCGGCGATGAAGGCATTGCCGACATACATGCCCATGGAGCCGCCCATGAAGCTGAAGTCCTGCGCGCAGGCCACCACGGGGGTGCGCAGGATTTCGCCCTCGGCCACCAGCATGGCTTCTTTCTCGCCGGTGGACTTCTGGGCCGCTTTCATGCGGTCGGGGTATTTCTTCTGGTCGCGGAACTGCAGCGGATCCACGATCGGCTCGGGCACTTTCACTTCGAGGAAAATGCCGCCGTCAAACAGCGCCGCAAAACGGTCGCGCGGTTTGATCCCCATGTGGTGGTCGCAGTTGCTGCAGACGTTCAGATTGTCAGCCAGTTCCCGGTGGAACAGCATCGTCCCGCACTCCGGGCACTTGGTCCAGAGGTTCTCGGGCATTTCGCGCCGCGAGAAAAGCGAGTTGATTTTGGGTCGGACGTAATTGGTGATCCAGTTCATATTTGTCCCCTGCCGCCGGCTGAACCCCGCAAATAAGGTGTTGGGGCCGGATTTGCAATCAGGCCCCGACGATTGGCGGAACAGGCCTCAGCTCAGAGCTGATCCTTCAGGCGGAAACGCTGAATTTTTCCGGTCGCGGTCTTCGGCAGCGCGCTCACAAAACGGATGCGCCGGGGGTATTTATAGGGCGCAATCATTGATTTTACGTGATCCTGAAGGGTTTTGCAGAGGGCCTCATCGCCGGTCTGCCCCTCAGCACAGACGACAAAGGCTGAGACGATCTGCCCGCGTTCAGCATCAGATTCGGCGATGACGGCGCATTCGGCCACCGCCAGATGCTTGAGCAAAGCGGCCTCCACCTCGGGGCCTGCGATATTATATCCCGCTGAGATAATCATATCGTCAGAGCGCGCCGCGAAGTGGAAATAGCCCTCTTCGTCCTGCCAGAAGCTGTCGCCGGTCAGGTTCCAGCCCTTCAGGACATATTTTTTCTGCCGCTCATCCGCGAGATAGCGGCAACCGGTCGGGCCGCGCACCGCAAGCCGGCCGATGTCGCCGCGCGGCAGCTCCTTGCCCGCCTCATCGACGATCTTCGCCTCATAGCCGCTGACGGGCTTGCCGGTGCAGCCGGGGCGGTGGTCGGTAAAGCGGTTCGACAGGAAGATATGCAGCATCTCGGTCGCGCCGATCCCGTCGAGCATGGGCTTGCCGGTGCGTTTGATCCATTCCTCATAGACCGGCGCGGGCAGGGTCTCTCCGGCGCTGACCGCCGCGCGCAGCGACGACAGATCCGCCCCTTCCGCCATGGCACGCAGCATGACCCGGTAGGCCGTGGGGGCGGTAAAACAGACGGTCGCTTTATATTTCTGAATGATCTCAATCATATTCTGCGGCGAAGCAGTCTCCAGCAGGCAGGCGGTTGCGCCAAAGCGCAGCGGAAAGACCGCAAGCCCCCCGAGGCCGAAGGTAAAGGCCAGCGGCGGTGAGCCGATGAAGACATCCGAGGGCTGAACATCCAGTACCTCTTTGGCATAACCATCCGCGATCGCCAGAATGTCGCGGTGAAAATGCATGGTGGCCTTGGGCGCGCCCGTGGTGCCCGAGGTGAAGGCCAGCAGCGCCACATCATCGCGCCCCGTCGGGACGGGGGCAAATTTCACCGGCTTATCAAGGGCCAGGCGGTCAAGCTCGGCCTCGTGGCTGGCGGTGCCGTCGAAGGCCACAATATGGCGCAGGAATTTTGAACTGGCGGCGCAGGCCTGCATCTCCTCCATCAGGCGGCTGTCGCACAGCGCGTGGGTGATCTCGGCCTTATCGACGATCTGCGCCAGTTCCCCCGCCCGCAGCATGGGCATGGAGTTGACCACAACCGCCCCTGCGCGGGTCGCGGCCAGCCAGCAGGCCACCATGGCCGGGTTATTGGCCGAGCGGATCAGCACCCGATTGCCGGGTTGCAGCCCGTAATCTTCGACCAGCACATGGGCGATGCGGCTGGTCCAGTCGGCCAGCTCTTTATAGGTGCGCCGCCGCCCGTTGCCGATCAGCGCGGTGTGATCGCCAAAGCCGCGCTCGACCATGCGGGTGGTCATCTCTTCGCCCGCATTCAGCCAGTCTGGATAGCTCAGGCTGCCCTGCGGCAGCTCCGGCCAGAGCGCGGCGGGGGGGAGATTGTCACGGGTAAAACTATCGCTGTGGCCCGAAGGGCCGAGGGCAGGTGCAGACATTCCGGTTTCCCTGTGGTGCGGGCCTCTGACGGGCCCTTTGCAGAATGTAAAAGGCCCCCCTTTCGGGAGGCCCTGTAGTTTAAGCTTCGTCGGGGATGACGGCCGTTGCCTCAATCTCGACTTTGGCGCGATCCTCCACCAGAGCGACCACCTGAACCAGGGCCATGGCGGGGAAATGTTTGCCAAGCGTGTCGCGATAGGCGCTGCCGATCTCACGCAGAGAGGCGAGATAGTCTTTCTTATCCGTGACATACCAGGTCAGGCGCACGATATGCTCTGCCCGTCCTCCGGCGCAGGTCAGCACCTCAAGGATGTTCTGCAGGGTCTGGCGGACCTGACCTGCCAGGTCATCGGTCTCAAATTCCTGCTGACCGTTCCAGCCGATATGACCGCCGAGAAAGACCAGTTTGCCCCGGGCGGCCACGCCATTGGCATAGCCTGCCGCGGCCTTCCAGCCCGAAGGGTGAAGAAATTCATGCGGAGAAAGCTCGCTCATCACGCGCTCCTTGAAATTAACCGTCGAGGGTGGCGCGGGCGATGACGACTTTCTGGACGTCACTCGCGCCTTCATAAATACGCAGGGCCCGGATTTCGCGGTAGAGCCCCTCTACCGCCATCCCGTGCCGGACACCGTCTCCTCCGTGAAGCTGCAGTGCCGCATCAATGACGCGCTGCGCGGCCTCGGTGGCGTAAAGCTTGGCCATGGCGGCCTCACGGGTGATGCGGGCCGCGCCCTGATCCTTGGTCCAGGCGGCGCGGTAGACCAGCAGGGCTGCGGCATCCACCTCAAGCGCCATATCGGCGATATGGCCCTGAACCATCTGCAGTTCATGCAAAGGCGCGCCGAAAAGCTGGCGGGATTTGACGCGCGAAAGCGCCTCATCCAACGCCCGCCGCGCCATGCCAAGCGCCGCCGCCCCCACCGTGGGCCGGAAGATATCGAGCACCGACATCGCAATCCGGAAACCTGATCCCGCCTCACCGATCAGCGCCGAGGCGGGCAGGCGGATGTCATTAAAGCGCAGATGCGCGAGGGGATGGGGGGCGATGACCTCAATCCGCTCAACCACCTCAAGGCCGGGGGTCTCGGCGGGCAGCAGGAAGGCCGAAAGACCCTTGGCGCCCGGCGCCTCACCCGTGCGGGCAAAGACCACGTAAAGATCGGCGATACCGCCGTTGGAGATATAGGTTTTCTCGCCCGAAAGGAGGAAGTGATCCCCCTCACGCCGCGCCGTGGCCGTTGAGCGCGCCACATCGGAGCCCGATCCCGGCTCGGTCAGCGCAAAGGCCGAGATCGCCTTGCCCGCGCGGGTGCGCGACAGCCATTCCTGCTGCTGAGCACTGCCGAAAAGGGTCACCGCCCCCATCCCAAGCCCCTGCATCGCAAAGGCAAAATCGGCGAGGGCGTCATGGCGGGCCAGGGTCTCACGGATCAGGCAGAGGCTGCGGACATCCAGCCGCTCACCGCTGGTGGCACCGCTATGCACCAGCCAGCCGCCTTCGCCCAGCATCCGCACCAGGGCGCGGCAGGCGGCATCGGTGTCGCTGTGATCCACCGGCAGATGCGCGGCGCACCAGGTATCCAGCGCTTCGGCCAAAGCGCGGTGGCGGTCCTCAAAGAAGGGCCAGGTCAGAAAGCTGCGGTCTGCCAAAGTGGTCTCCTCAGATCTCAAAGATGGCCCGCCCGATGTCCCCGTCGGGCGGGCCGTTCGGCTGCGCGGCTCCCCTCGCGCGGCCGATCCGATGCTCAGTTGCCCCTGAACACCGGCGTTTCTTTCGCCACGAAGGCGTTGTAAGCGCGGGTAAAATCTTCGGTCTGCATGCAGATGGCCTGGGCCTGGGCTTCGGCTTCGATCGCCTGATCGAGGCTCATGTTCCATTCCTGGTTCAGCTGCGTCTTGGTGATGCCATGGGCAAAATTCGGACCCGCCGCGATGCGGGCGGCCAGTTTCTGCGCCTCAGCGTCCAGATCCGCCGCCTCATGCAGGCTGTTCCAAAAGCCCCAGCGTTCGCCCTCAACGGCCGACATCGAGCGCCCGGTATAAAGCAGTTCCGCCGCGCGGCCCTGGCCGATGATGCGCGGCAGCATGGCGCAGGCCCCCATATCGCAGCCCGCAAGCCCCACGCGGGTAAAGAGAAACGCGCATTTCGCCGCCGGAGTCGCGATCCGCAGATCCGCAGCCATGGCGATAATCGCCCCCGCGCCCACGCAGATCCCGTCCACCGCGGCAATCACCGGCTTGGTGCAATGGAGTATCGCTTTGACCAGATCCCCGGTCATCCGCGTGAAGGCCAGCAGCTCCTTCATGTTCATCTTCGTCAGCGGGCCGATGATCTCATGCACATCGCCGCCCGAGCAGAAATTGCCACCCTGCGAGGCGAAGACCACCACATCGATATCGTCGGAGTAGGGCAGGGCGCGGAAGGTGTCGCGCAGCTCGGCATAGCTTTCAAAAGTCAGCGGATTTTTACGCTCAGGCCGGGTCAGGCGAATGGTCGCGATACGGTCTGACACCTCCCAGGAAAAATGCTGCGGCTTCAGGCCTGCCAGATCACTTTGCTGCATTACGACGCTCCCCCATGCGCTTCAGAATGGCGCTCATTGTGTCGAGATCCTCATCGGGAAGATCTGCAAAAATCCGGCTGACCTCATCCGAGTGATCCCTTGCGAGGGTCATGAAACGCGTGGTCCCCGCTTCGGTCAGCGAGACAAAGACCGTCCGCCGGTCGGTCTCTGAGGGCGAGCGTTTCACCAGCCCGTCTTTCTCAAGGCGGTCGACCACGGCGGTCGCATTTCCGTTGGAGACCAGCAGCATACGGCTGAGATCCGACATGCTGATCGCCTCTCCCCGACGCCAGAGGGCGGCCATCACGTCAAAGCGCGGCAGCGTGGTGCCATGCGAGACGCGCAGAAACTCCCGCAACTCGGCTTCGGCCGCGCGGGTGGTCAGCAACATGCGCAGCCAGAGCTTGAGTTCCCGCCGGTTGCGGTCGTTGTCGTCCTTCATGCTGCCCGCCCCGCAACAGAGGGGGCGGCAGGGACGGCGGATACGGCCGGGACGCGGGGGCAAAGCATGGCAACCTCTCAATTCAGTGCCTCCAGGGTAGCAGGACTGAAAAATTCTTCAAACTTAAAATTTCTGGCTTAAAGCAAAATTGGCCTGCCTTGCGAAGCGGCCGAAACTCTGGCAACCGACGCGCTTGTTTTGACAGGGCAGCCGATCCGGGCTTTGCTGCCCTTCCGGTGCAGGAGTGGGCAGATGGCGGCAGAGGCATGGGTGATCGGCGCAGGTCCGGCCGGGCTGATGGCGGCGGGGGAACTCGCCCGGGCTGGCTATGCCGTCCATATCGCGGAGGCCATGCCCTCGCCCGCGCGCAAGCTGCTGATGGCGGGCAAATCCGGGCTGAACATCACCAAGGATGAGCCTTCGGCGGCGCTTCTGGCGCAATATGGCGGGGCTGCGGACTGGCTTGCGCCGATCCTCGCCGGGTTCGGCCCCCAGGAGGTAAAGGCCTGGGCCGAAGCGCTTGGGCAGCCGGTTTACACCGGCTCTTCGGGGCGGGTGTTTCCGCTGGTGCATAAGGCCTCGCCCCTGCTGCGCGCCTGGCTGGCGGAGCTGGAGGGGCTGGGCGTGCAGATGCACCGGCGCTGGCGCTGGACGGGGTTTGCCGGGGCGGATCTCTGCTTTGAGACGCCGGAGGGCGCAGTGCAGGTGACGCCCGCGCCTGTGGTTCTGGCGCTTGGCGGGGCGAGCTGGTCGCGGCTGGGCTCTGACGGTTCCTGGGCTGCGATTCTTGAGCGCGAGGGGGTTGAGCTTGCGCCCTTCGCGCCGTCGAATGCGGGGCTTCTGATCGGCTGGTCGGCCTTTATGGAGAAACATTTCGGCGCGGCGCTGAAGGGGTTGCGGCTCTCGGCGGGTGACATTGCGCTGCGCGGCGAGGCGGTGATCTCGGCGCGCGGGCTGGAGGGGGGCGGGCTTTACCCGCTGACACCGGCGCTGCGCGCGGGCGCGGTGCTGCGGCTGGATCTCTTTCCCGACCTCACGGAAGCGGCGCTGGCGGCGCGGCTGGCGAAGACGGCAGGCGGATCAGCGGCCAATCGTCTGCGCAAAGCGGGGCTCGATGCCGCGAAGCAGGCGCTTGTGATGGAGGTGGCCCGCCCGCTTCCGGCAGAGCCTGCAGCCCTGGCGGCGCTGTTGAAGCATCTGCCGGTGCCGCATCAGGGCCCAAGGCCGCTGGATGAGGCGATCTCAACCGCCGGGGGCGTCACCCGCGCAGCGGTGGACGACGGGCTGCAGCTGCGCGCCCGCCCTGGTGTCTTTGTGGCGGGGGAGATGCTGGACTGGGAGGCGCCCACCGGGGGCTATCTGCTGACCGCCTGCCTTGCGACGGGACGTCACGCGGGGCGGGCCGCAGCGGGCGGGAAGGCCCCTCTCTGAAGAGGAACCGGGCAGGTCCAGGCGGAGATCTTCGTTAATTTTCACGCGCCTGCCTCTCCCCCGCCTGGGGTGATAAATTCTTAACTCGACATACCTCTAAAAAAATCGTGAAGAGGCGCGCGGCTCATGGCATATTTGAGCCTGCGATTTCCCGTAAGTGCAGGGCCTCCGCGCGTCGGACCTCTCAGGAGCATAGTAAATGCTGAACGAATTCAAAACTTTCATCATGCGCGGCAATGTCATGGACCTTGCTGTCGGGATCATCATGGGCGCGGCTTTCACCGCCATCGTCACCTCAATGGTGGATGACCTGGTGAACCCGCTGCTGGGGATCTTCATTGGCGGCATCGACTTTTCTTCGCTGAGCTTTGGCATCGGCGACGCGCAGTTCATGTATGGCAACTTTATCAATGCGATCATCAAGTTCGTCGTCATCGCCTGGGTCGTCTTTCTGCTGGTGAAGGGGTTGAACAAGATGAAGGACATGGCGATTCGCAAAGAAGAGGTGGCGGCGGCCAATGCTCCGGCAGCCCCCACCCAGGAAGAACTGCTGACCGATATCCGTGATCTGCTGGCGCGCAAGGTCTGAGGCCCGGCCCGGTTTTTTCTGAAAAGCGCCCTTCGGGGCGCTTTTTTTATGCTGCAATATTTCGCGGAAACTCTGCGCAACGGGGGCGGAAAGTCCCGCCGTTCAGGAATTTTGTGGCAGGATCTTGCGCAGACTGAGCAAATCTCTGAAGAGTGGCCCATGGCTGAACTTGATCCTACCGACCGTCGCATCCTCTCTGTCCTGCAAAGGGACGGACGCATCTCCAACGCGGATCTGGCGGAGGAGGTGAATCTTTCCGCCTCGGCCTGTCACCGCCGCGTGCAGCGCCTGGAGGCGGAGGGCTATATCGACCGCTATACCGCGCTGCTTGATGCCCGCCGCATGGGGCGTCCGACCACGGTTTTTGTGGAAATTACTCTGCAGGGTCAGGCGGATGAGGTGCTGGACGCCTTTGAGCGTGAAGTCGCAAAGGTGCCCGATCTTCTGGAATGCCATCTGATGGCCGGATCGGCGGATTATCTGCTGAAGATCGTTGCCCGCGATACCGAAGACTTTGCGCGTATTCACCGCCAGTATCTCAGCCGTCTGCCGGGCGTGGCACAGATGCAGTCGAGTTTCTCGCTGCGCACGGTGTTGCGCACCACGGCGCTGGCCGTCTGATCCCCAAAGAAAAGCCCCCGGCACCGCATGGGCACCGGGGGCAATGGATCAGGCCTGACAGGCAGGCCTGAAGCGGGGCTCAGCCCTCGCCGTTTTCTTTGCCGGCAGCGATTTCTTCGCCGGTTTCCTGATCGACCATCTTCATGCCGAGGCGGACTTTGCCGCGCTCGTCAAAGCCGAGCAGTTTCACTTTCACTTCCTGGCCTTCTTTCAGGATCTCATTCGGGTGCTGCAGACGCTTGTTGGCGATCTGCGACACGTGAACCAGACCGTCACGCTTGCCGAAGAAGTTCACGAAAGCACCGAAGTCGACCAGTTTGACGACTTTACCGATGTAGACTTTGCCTTCTTCCGGCTCTGCCACGATCGACCAGATCATGTCATAGGCCTTCTTGATGGCATCGGCCGAGGACGAAGCGATCTTGATCACGCCGTCGTCGTTGATGTCGACTTTCGCGCCCGAGGTTTCCACGATCTCGCGGATGACCTTGCCGCCCGAACCGATCACTTCACGGATCTTGTCGGTCGGGATGGTCAGGGTTTCGATCTTCGGAGCGTATTCCGAGAAGCCCGAGGGGCCCGAGACCGATTTGCCCATTTCCTGCAGGATGTGCACGCGGCCGTCTTTTGCCTGCGCAAGCGCCTGCTTCATGATGGCGGGCGTGATGCCGGCAACTTTGATGTCCATCTGCATGGTCGTGATACCGGCTTCGGTACCTGCCACTTTGAAGTCCATATCGCCGAGGTGGTCTTCGTCACCCAGGATGTCGGTCAGAACAGCATAGGAGCCGTCGTCTTCCAGGATCAGACCCATGGCAACGCCAGCCACCGGGGCTTTCAGCGGAACGCCTGCATCCATCATCGCCAGCGAGCCGCCGCAGACCGAAGCCATCGAGGACGAGCCGTTCGATTCGGTGATCTCCGACACCACACGGATGGTGTAGGGGAAGTCGGTCGGTGCCGGCAGCACGGCCTGCAGCGCGCGCCATGCCAGTTTGCCGTGACCGATTTCACGACGGCCCGGCGAACCCACGCGGCCCACTTCGCCCACCGAATAGGGAGGGAAGTTATAGTGCAGCAGGAAGTTCGATTTGTAGTTGCCGTTCAGCGCGTCGATGAACTGCTCATCTTCGCCGGTTCCAAGGGTGGTGACAACCAGGCCCTGGGTCTCGCCGCGGGTGAACAGTGCCGAGCCGTGGGTACGCGGCAGGATGCCGGTTTCCACGTTGATCGCGCGGACGGTGGTGGTGTCACGGCCATCGATACGGGTGCCGTTTTTCACAACGTCGCCGCGCAGGATGTCCGATTCCAGCTTCTTGATCGCCGAACCGAGGTTCAGGTCAGCCAGATCGTCTTCCGACAGCGTCGCTTTGATCGCATCAACGGCAGCTTTGATCGCGTTGGTGCGCTCCTGCTTGTCGCGGATTGCGAAGGCAGCGCGCATCTGCTTTTCACCAGCGGCTTTGACTTTCGCGTAGATCGCGGTCAGGTCCGGCGGGGTGAAATCGAAGGGCTCTTTCGCTGCATCTTCTGCCAGGTCGATGATCAGATCGATGACCGGCTGCATCTGGGCGTGGCCGAATTCGACAGCGCCGAGCATTTCTTCTTCGGTCAGCTCGTAGGCTTCCGATTCCACCATCATCACGGCGTTCTTGGTACCGGCAATGACCAGGTCCAGGCGCTGCTCGGGCTTCGAGCGCAGCTGGGTCATGTCGTCCATCGACGGGTTCAGAACGTATTCGCCGTTCACGAAACCAACGCGGGCCGCACCGATCGGACCACGGAACGGAACGCCCGAGATGGTCAGCGCAGCCGAAGCCGCGATCATGGCCACAACATCGGGGTCATTCACGAGGTCGCACGACAGCACGGTCGCCATGACCAGCACTTCATGCTTGAAGCCTTCGACGAAGAGCGGGCGGCACGGACGGTCGATCAGACGCGAGACAAGGGTCTCTTTCTCCGACGGGCGTGCTTCACGCTTGAAGAAGCCGCCGGGGATCTTGCCGGCTGCGTAGTATTTTTCCTGATAGTGCACGGTCAGCGGGAAGAAGTCCTGGCCCGGCTTCGGCGATTTCGCGAAGGTCACGTTGGCCATGACCGAGGTTTCGCCCAGCGTCGCAATGACCGAACCATCGGCCTGACGGGCAACCTTGCCGGTCTCCAGCGTCAGCGTTTCACCGCCCCACTGGATTGATTTCTTCGAAATATTGAACATCAGACATCCTATCTGGGTAACACAGGCCCATCCCGCGCTCCCTGTCTATATAGCGGCCCCATTGCCGCCGCCCCTGATCCTGTGCATGTGTCCGGGGGCTCGGACCTCACGTCTCAGATAGCGTGGGTGCATACAGGAAAACGGCCTTTGTGAAAAGCATCATGTTTTATGGGGGAAAGGCCTTGCGCCTCCGGCTGCCGGTTCCCGCCGATGGGGGCGAAATCCTGTGGCAAACCCCGGGCAGGCGAAAAAGCGTCAGCCGGTTTCCCCGGTTTCGGCAGGCCTTTGCCAGGGCCGTCGCGGCGCTCTCCGGCGGGCGCTAAACGCTTGCGGCGGGGGGCAAAGCGGTCAGACTGCGCGGGCAGGTCAGATCCTGCGGTATCTTTTACAGTCAGGGAGGCGCTGAGATGATCGGACGCTTTTACGCAAAGGTTGCAGCGCTGGTTCTGGTCGCCGGAGCCGCATCGGCTCAGGCACCGGGGATGGATGAGGCGGTGGCCGCGGCCAAAAACCAGCTCGGCGTGCTCGAATTTTGTCAGGCCGAGGGGCATATCGACGGCAAAGCCGTTGAGATTCAGAAAAAAATGTTCGGCCAGCTGCCCGCGCCCACAGATGCGGCCAAGGTTGAGGCCGCTTACGAAAAGGGCAAAGCCGGCACCGTTTCGGCCATGGGGGTTGAGCAATCGCTGAAAGAGGCCTCCGCCTCGCAAAACACCGATATCTCGGCGCTGTGCAAGCAGATGGCGGCGGTGATTACGCAGACCGGTTAATTCAGCCGGCAGAGGGCCGGATATGACAACGCCCGCGCCGGGGATCCGGCGCGGGCGTTGCTGATTCGCTGTGCGAAAGACTTAGCGGCGCAGGCCGAGTTTCGCGATGAGAGCCTGGTAACGGGCCTCGTCACGCGACTTCAGGTAGTCCAGCAGCTTGCGGCGCAGAGCAACCATCATCAGCAGACCACGACGCGAGTGGTTGTCTTTCTTGTGAGCTTTGAAGTGCTCGGTCAGGGTCGCGATGCGCGACGACAGGATTGCAACCTGGACTTCCGGCGAACCGGTGTCGCCTTCTTTGGTTGCGAATTCTTTGATCAGGCGGTTTTTTTCTTCGACGGTGATCGACATCGGGATCTCCTTAAGAGGGTTATGGCGCAAGCCGGGACGTCGTCCAGCAGGGCCCGTGGAGGCACCGTCTGAGGCTCAGACGGATGCGGGGACATAGCGCGGAATGCCCCGAAATGAAAGGCTTTTGATCCCCCGGCCTTTGCCCGGTGCAAAAGGGCTTTTGAGAATCGGCCGGATTGTGATATTTTGTGTTAGTTATCAGTTATTTAACTTGTTTTATGGTTAATGCCCTCTGACGGGCAGGAGTGTGCGGGATGCTGGAGTTGCTCGGGCTGGTCGGGCTTTTGGTGGCGGGCGCAGTCGGAAGCGCGATATTCCCCGGCGATGCAGAGCACGGGTCCGGAGAGGAAGAGGACGACACGCCTGAGCCCGAGGCAGAGCCCGGGATTTTTGCTGAGACATCAGAGCCCGCCGCAGAGGGCATGTCTGAAGGGGGGGGCGGGGCCTCGCAGCCGGACCCGGTTCCGGAGGCGGGCGGGGCGTCTGACCCGGCCAGCAGCCGCAGCGGGGCCTGGGGGCCGGAAAGCTCCGACCTCTCTCCGCCGCCGGAGGAGCGGCCCTTGACGCTGACCGGGGGGCCACAGGACAGCCAGATCTTCGGCGGCGCGCAGGGCGATACACTGACCGGGGGCGAAGGCAACGACACGCTGACGGGCGGCGGCGGCGCGGACAGGATGGCCGGGGGTGCGGGGTCCGATCACCTGGCGGGGCAGGAGGGGGACGATCATCTGGAGGGCGGATCCGGCGATGATACGCTTCTGGGCGGTCGCGGCGATGATCTGCTGATCTCGGGTGGCGGTAACTCCTGGCTCAGCGGCGGGATGGGGCAGGATGTGCTGGTCGCGGGCAGTGGCAATGACACCCTCGACGGGGATGAGGGGGCCGACACCCTCTCTGGCAACCTTGGTCAGGCAGAAGAGGGGACGCAGCGCTATCTGAACGGCGGGCGCGGCGATGACCTTTTGCATGCGGGCGGTGGCGATGTGGCCAGTGGGGGAGAGGGGGCGGATGTGTTTCGGCTGACCGGCACGGGGGCGGCACAGATCATGGATTTCGGCACCGAGGACAGTCTGCTGATCGAATATGCCGCCAATGCGCCCGCGCCGGTCATCAGCTATGAGGCCGGCGAGAACGGCCTGCGGGTGCTGGCCGATGGTCAGGTTCTGGCCGATCTGATCGGGGTGCATGACCCTGACGTGGTGCGGCTGACCCTCTCAGCGGTCTGAACTCTGCAGGAAAAACGGTAAAAACTGCTCAATCACCGCTTTGGGATTTTCCTCCTGCACGAAATGCCCGGAAAGGCAGGAGGCGCCGGTCAGATCCGTGGCCCAGCCCCGCCAAAGCCCAAGGGGATCGCCGCTTTTGGCCGGAAAACCCTTTTCCGCCCAAAGATAAGAGAGGGGCGCTGTGATCTTTTCGCCCCCCGCGCGGCTGGCCTCATCAATCCGGCGGTCGGTGGTGGCCCCGGCGCGGTAGTCGGCGCACATGGCATGAACCCGCTCGGGCTGTTGGATCTGGGCGCGGTAGCTTTCCAAAGCTGCGGGCGGCAGATCTGCCAGATCATGGCTGCGCAGCCAGGAGGTGAGGGTATGGTCCAGCCAGGGCAGCGGGTCCGCCGAGATCAGCCGCTCGGGCATCGGCGCGGGTTGCGCGAGGAAGGTCCAGTGATAGCCCGCCATGGCCAGTTCGGCCGTCCAGGCGTTCCAGAAATCCGCCGTTGGCACGATCTCAATGATCCCCAGCCGGCGCAGACGGTCGGGATGATCCAGCGCCAGGCGGTAGGCCACCCGCGCGCCGCGGTCATGGCCGAGAAGATGCGCGCTGCGGATGTCCAGTTCATCCATCAGGGCAATGATGTCTTCGGCCATCCGGCGCTTGGAATAGGTGACATGTTCGGCATCATCCGCAGGGGCATCGCTTTCGCCATAGCCGCGCAGGTCGGGCACCAGCACGCGGAAGTGCTTGGCAAACTCCGGGGCGACCTTTGACCAGCACATGCCGTTTTGCGGAAAGCCATGCAGCAGGATCAGCGGCGGGCCGGAGCCTGCCCCCTGAACGGAAAGCGTGATCCCCGGCAGCGTCACGCGGCGGCGGGTAAATCCATCGATAACGGCCATCCTGTCTCTCCCCTTTGGGGCAGAGTGGCGGCGGGGGTGATTCCCTGCAAGCTTTCGCTGCGGGCGAAAAGGGCACTTCCGGTCCTTTGTCTGCAGGGAAAGCGCGGCGGAATGTCTTTCCGGGCAGGGCGGGGCAGGGCATCCGGTTGACAAGGAGCGTGGCGCGGCAGAAGGAAGGCGCGATGATCCGGACCCTGATCTATGTTGCATTGGGCGGCGCTGCGGGCGCTGTGGCGCGGTTTGTGACCGTGAGCGCTTTTGCACGGCTGCTGCCCGGGAGCTTTCCGGCGGGGACCTTCGTTGTGAATGTGGCGGGCTCTCTTGTGATGGGGGGCCTTGCTGCCTGGCTGGCCGCGCATCAGGCGGAGCGGTTTTCACCGCTGCTGCTGAGCGGCTTGCTTGGCGGGTTCACGACCTTTTCGGCCTTCTCGGCGGATATCATTCGCCTTCTTGAGGGCGGCACGCCATGGATGGCGGGCGGATATGCTGTGGCTTCGGTGGGGGTGTCGGTTGTGGCACTTATGGCCGGTGCTGCCCTGATACGAGGACTGCTATGAGCGGCGTTCAAATCCTGACGGTCTCGGAAGACGATGGCGAAATGCGCCTCGACCGCTGGCTGAAAAAGAAATTCCCGCAACTGAACCAGGTTGCGGTTGAGAAGATGTGCCGGAAAGGCGAGCTGCGGATCGACGGCGGTCGGGCGAAGCCTGCTGACCGTATTGTTCCGGGCCAGAAGGTGCGGGTGCCCCCGCTGCCGACCGAGGCTCCGCCGCTGAAGATCCGCGGTATGGAAGAGATGATCACCGAGGCCGATGCCGAGATGATCCAGTCCTGCGTGATGTTCCGCGATCAGCATCTGATCGTGATCAACAAACCCGCAGGTCTGCCGAGCCAGGGCGGCTCGGGGCTTGATCACCGCACCGTCGATGGTCTGACCCCGGCGCTGATGTTTGGCTATAAAGAGCGCCCCAAACTGGTCCACCGTCTGGACAAAGACACTTCGGGTCTGCTGGTTCTGGCGCGCACCGACCGTGTGGCGCGTGCCCTCTCGGAAGCCTTCCGTGAGCGGACCACCCGCAAGATCTACTGGGCGGCCGTGGCCGGAGTGCCCCATCCGAAGTTCGGCACCATCCGCTATGCCCTTGAGAAATCGAGCGGGCATGGCCGATCGGGTGAAGGCGAGAAGATGATCTGCATCCATCCCGCCAAGATCAAAGATCACCCCGAAGCCAAACGCTCGACCACCGATTATGCGGTGATGGATCTGCTGGGCACCCGGGTGTCCTGGGCGGCACTGGTGCCGATCACCGGGCGCACGCACCAGCTGCGCGCGCATATGGCGGAACTCGGCCATCCGATCATCGGTGACGGCAAATACGGCGGTTCAGCGCAGGAGAATATGGGCGACGGCTGGGGCGCACAGCTGGGCGGCGAGATCAGC
Organism: Falsigemmobacter faecalis; assembly: GCF_003863335.1. Taxonomy (GTDB): domain Bacteria; phylum Pseudomonadota; class Alphaproteobacteria; order Rhodobacterales; family Rhodobacteraceae; genus Wagnerdoeblera; species Wagnerdoeblera faecalis. The sequence goes on from NZ_RRAZ01000003.1 coordinate 212,364, forward strand.
CGCAAGCTGCATCTGCATGCCCGTCTGCTGGCCTTCCAGCATCCGATCACCAAACAGCATCTTACCTTCCGGGCCCCTCTGCCAAGCCATATGGAGAAAACCTGGAAGACGCTGGGCTGGGATATCAATTCGGTGCCGGACGATCCCTTTGAATGGGCCGAAGAGATGGCTGAGCGGCAAAAGCGCGAACGTCAGCGCGATCGGTGAGGGTGGCATGAGCGGCTGGAAGGCAAAACGTTTCTGGAAAGAAGCCCGGGTTGTGGAAGCCGAAGGCGGTTTTCAGGTGATGCTGGATGCGCGGGCGGTGAAAACCCCCGCGAAATCCCCGCTGGTGCTGCCGGGCCGCGCCATGGCCGAGGCTGTGGCAGCGGAATGGGACGCGCAGCAGGGCGAGATCCGGCCCGAGACCATGCCGGTCACCCGCTCGGCCAATGCCGCGATCGACAAGGTCGGGGTGCAGTTCGATGCGGTCCTGGACATGCTGGCCGAATATGGCGGCACCGATCTGCTGAGCTATCGTGCCGAGGGTCCGAAGGATCTGGTGGCCCGTCAGGCGGCGCTTTGGGACCCGCTGCTCGACTGGGCAGCCGAGCGGTATGACGCCCGTCTGCGGGTGACCTCCGGGGTCATTCCGGTGGCTCAGGAGGCTCAGGCGCTGGCCCGTCTGAAGGCGGCGCTTGGCGCCCATGATGCCTTTGAGATGACGGCGCTTCACGACCTGATCGGCATCTCGGGATCACTGATTCTCGCGCTTGCCGTGGCGGAAGGGCGGATCACCCTGCCCGAAGCATGGGCAGCCTCGCGTATTGATGAGGCATGGCAGGCCGAGCAGTGGGGGGCCGATGAAGAGTTTGAGATCAAAGAGGGCAAGCGTCGCGAAGCTCTTGAACATGCTGAACGTTTTCTTGCGCTGAGCCGTCAGCGCAACTGAGAGATGCAGCCGTCTCGCCCGGTAGGCGCATAAAAACCGGGCAAAATTTTCCTCAAACGCTGTTAATTTACGCCCAGGCTTGGGAAATTATTCCCGTCTGCCGCCAGCCTTGACGCATTGGCCGGGCGCATCGCAAGATACCTCTGACCCCGGGAGCAATAATCGGGGCACTCCTTTCGGGCCAACAGGGCCTGTCCCGCGCCGCTATTCTGCGGCGCTCCACAGGAAGAGGTTATAATGAAGAAATCCGTTTTCCTCGGCACGCTGTCGTTCGCGGCACTCGCAGCCGGGATCTCGCAGGCCGCGACGCTTGACGATGTTAAGGCCCGCGGCTCGCTGAACTGCGGCGTCTCGACCGGCGTCAACGGCTTCTCGGCACCGGATGCGCAGGGCGTCTGGCAGGGCTTTGATGTGGCGATCTGCCGCGCGGTGGCCGCTGCTGTGCTGAAAGATCCGATGAAGGTCAACTTCATCTCGACCACCGGTCAGACCCGATTTACGGCCCTGGCCTCGGGCGAGGTCGATATCCTGGCGCGGAACACCACCTGGACGCTGTCGCGCGATGCCGATCTGAAGTTCACCTTTATCGGCGTGAACTATTATGACGGTCAGGGCTTTATGGTCAAAAAAGACCTCGGCGTGACCTCGGCAAAAGATCTCGAGGGCGCCACCGTCTGCATCCAGACCGGCACCACCACCGAGCTGAACCTGGCGGACTTCTTCAAGGCGAATAACCTGAAGTATGAGCCGGTTCCGGTCGAAACCAACGCCGAAGCGCAGCAGCAGTATCTGGCCGGTGCCTGTGACGTCTATACCACCGATGCTTCGGGTCTTGCCGCGACGCGCGGTGGCTTTGCGGATGCCGCAAACCACATCATCCTGCCGGAGATCATCTCGAAAGAGCCGCTCGGCCCGCTCGTCCGTCAGGGCGATGACCAATGGTCAGACATCGGCCGCTGGGTTCTGAACGCGCTGGTCGGCGCAGAAGAATATGGCGTCACCGCAGCCAATATCGATGAGATGACCGCGACGGGCAGCGAGAACCCCGAGATCAACCGCCTGCTCGGCAAAGAGGGTGAACTCGGCGCGATGCTGGGTCTTGATAACGACTGGGCCATCCACGCGATCAAAGCCGGCGGCAACTACGGCGAGGTTTTTGAGGCCACCATCGGTGAGCAGACCCCGATCGGTCTGGCCCGCGGCCTGAACGCACAATGGACCCAGGGCGGCCTGCTCTACGCGCCGCCGTTCCGCTGATCTGCCAAAGGGGCGCCCTGAGCAAGGGCGCCCCGTTTTGCAAAAGCACGACACGATCTGAATAACAACAGTCTGCCGCGGAGCGCGCCCGCGCTGATCCGCTGAGCCAGAAGGCCAGGCAGACCTCAGGGGGTATTCGTTATGACACCCGGAACCGACGCCCGAAGTGGCGACTTTCGGCTGAGCATGCTGCTTTATGACACGCGGTATCGCTCGTTCACCCTTCAGTTTATTGCGCTGGTCTTAGTGGCGCTCGCCGGTTGGTGGCTGGTGGCCAATACGGTCGCAAACCTGAAGGCACTTGGTAAAGATTTCAGCTTTGGCTTTCTGACCGTGCGCTCGGGCTACGACATCAACCAGCGCCTGATTGAATATACCTCCGACAGCAGTCATGGCCGCGCCATGCTGGTGGGCCTTTTGAACACGCTGCTGCTGGCAGCGCTCTCCTGCGTAACCGCCACGATTGTGGGCGTTTTCGCAGGGGTACTGCGTCTGTCGGAAAACTGGCTGATTTCAAGGCTGATCGGCTTTTATGTTGAGATTTTCCGCAATATCCCGCTGGTCCTGTGGATCCTGCTGATCTTCGCGGTGATGACCGAATCCATGCCGCCGCCCAATGCCTTCCGCGGGGAAAATGCCACCTCTTCGATGCTGTTCTTCGACAGCGTGGCGATCACCAACCGCGGCGTTTATGTGCCCGAGCCGCTCTTTGACCGCTCGCTGGGCAATATCGATCTGGGGGTCTTTCTGGTCAGCATTGATCTGCTGGCGATCATCGCGGTGCTGAGCGTCTGTTTCTGGGCCTGGCGCAGGCTGAAGACCCAGGCGAGTGCGGTGCAGAACGCAACCGGCGTGCGCCCGACGACCTGGTGGAAAAGCATCCTGATCTTCGTGGTGCCGCTGGTGGCGCTGAAGCTTGCGCTTGGCTTTCACCTTGGGATGCCGGAACTGCGGGGCTTCAACTTCGCGGGCGGCACTTATATGCGCAACTCCTTCTTCGCGATGTGGGTGGCGCTGACGCTTTATACCGGCGCCTTCATCGCTGAGACGGTGCGCGGCGGTATCCTTGCGATCTCGCGCGGGCAGTCTGAGGCCGCCTTCGCGCTTGGCCTGCGCCCGGGCCGCACCATGAGCCTGGTGATCCTGCCGCAGGCTTTGCGCGTCATCATCCCGCCGATGATCTCGCAATATCTCAACATCACCAAGAACACCTCTCTGGCGCTGGCTGTGGGCTATATGGATCTGCGCGCCACGCTGGGCGGTATCACCATCAACCAGACCGGCCGCGAGCTGGAGGGGATGCTGCTGCTGATGCTGACCTATCTGGTCATCTCGCTGATCATCTCAATGGTGATGAACTGGTACAACGCCCGTGTCCGGCTGAAGGAGCGCTGAGATGGATCAATCTCCCTTTGTGCGCAAAGAGATGCTCGCCCCCAAAGCCGCCCCGGTATCCGAGACGGGTGCGGTCGGCTGGATCCGGCAGAACCTGTTCTCCGGCCCGCTGAACATCCTGTTGACGGTGATTTCCGTGGCGGTGATCTTCTGGGTCGTCACCCATACCGCGCCGTGGTTTCTGAACGGCGTCTGGAAGGCCTCCAGCCTGGTGGAATGCCGGGAAATCCTGAACGGCGCCACCGGGGCCTGCTGGGCCGTGATCACCGAGCGCTGGCACCAGCTGACCTTTGGCTTCTATCCGCCTGAGCTGTACTGGCGCCCGATCCTCGCCTTCGTGCTGATGCTGGTGGCGCTGGCTCCGGTGCTTTACCCCTCGGTGCCGCGCGGCATGTTCTGGTTTTCGCTGCTTTACCCGCTGATCGGCTTCTGGCTGCTGTGGGGCGGTACGCTCTGGCTGCCGGTGGTGGTGCTGCTGGGGCCGCTTGTGGGCTATGTGGTCTACCGAATGCTGCGCAGCTACAGCTCGGCCCTTGGGATGATCCTTGGGGCTGTGGCGATCCTGGCCTTCTGGATGTGGCTGGCCGGGCCGCTGTCGAAAGATCTGCAGCGGATTTTCCCTCTGGCGATCCGCGAAGTGCCCTCGCGTGATTTCGGTGGCTTCATGCTGTCGATCATCATCGGGGTGACCGGCATTGCGCTGTCGCTGCCGCTGGGCATCGTGCTGGCGCTTGGCCGCAAATCCGACATGTTCCTGATCCGCATCCTCAGCATTGGCTTCATTGAGTTTGTGCGCGGTGTGCCGCTGATTGCGCTGCTGTTCACGGCCTCGCTGCTGCTGAACTACTTCCTGCCGCCGGGGACCAACTTTGACATCATCCTGCGGGTGATCATCATGGTGACCCTCTTTGCGGCGGCCTATATGGCCGAGGTGGTCCGGGGCGGTCTCGCGGCCCTGCCGCGCGGGCAATATGAGGCGGCGGATGCGCTTGGCCTGGATTACTGGCGCGCGCAGCGTCTGGTGATCATGCCTCAGGCGCTGAAAATCTCGATCCCGGGCATCGTCAACACTTTCATCGGCCTTTTTAAAGACACCACGCTGGTCGTCTTCATCGGCCTTCTCGATCCCATCGGGCTGTCGAACTCCATCCGCGCCAATGCGGCCTGGAACGGCATCTATTGGGAACTCTTCATCTTCATCGGTCTGTGTTTCTTCATCATCTGCTTTGGCATGTCGCGCTATTCGCTCTGGCTGGAGCGGAAGCTGAAGACCGATCACCGTTAAGGAACCTGTCATGTCACAAACTGCTGCCATGCAAGCCGCTCAGATGCAGGTCTCGGGCGAGGTCGCGATCCAGATCCGCAATATGAACAAGTGGTACGGCGCGTTTCACGTGCTGCGCGACATCGATATGACCGTCCACCGGGGAGAGCGGATCGTGATCTGCGGCCCCTCAGGCTCAGGCAAATCCACCCTGATCCGCTGCATCAACCGTCTGGAAGAGCATCAGGAAGGCCAGATCGTCGTCGATGGGACCGAGCTGACCTCGGATCTGAAGAACATCGACAAGGTGCGCTCGGAAGTGGGGATGGTGTTTCAGCACTTTAACCTTTTTCCGCATCTGACCATTCTTGAGAACTGCACCCTCGCGCCGATCTGGGTCCGGAAGGTCCCCAAGCGTGAGGCTGAGGAGGTGGCGATGCACTTCCTGGAAAAAGTGAAGATCCCCGAGCAGGCGCTGAAATACCCCGGGCAGCTGTCCGGTGGTCAGCAGCAGCGCGTGGCGATTGCCCGCTCGCTCTGCATGAAGCCGCGCATCATGCTCTTTGATGAGCCGACTTCGGCGCTCGATCCCGAGATGATCAAAGAGGTGCTCGACACCATGATTGAGCTGGCAGAAGAGGGCATGACCATGCTCTGCGTGACCCATGAGATGGGCTTTGCCCAGGCCGTGGCGAACCGCGTGATCTTCATGGATCAGGGCCAGATCGTCGAAGAAAACGCGCCGAAAGAGTTCTTCAACAATCCCCAGAGTGAGCGCACCAGGCTCTTCCTCAGCCAGATCCTCGGTCACTGAGGGGCAGGGGCCTTTACGCAAAGACGGGGGCGCGCTAGACCGCGCCCCTGACTGCATTTGGGGATGGCGATGATCTTTACGGTGGCGGTAGACGGCCCGGCGGCGGCCGGTAAAGGCACGATCAGCCGGGCGGTGGCCACGGAATTTGGCTTCGCCCATCTCGACACCGGCCTGCTCTATCGCGCGGTCGGCGTCGTCTCCGAGCTGCGCGGCGTCGATCCGGTGACGGTTGCGCGCAGCCTCAGCCCCGAGGATCTGGCCCGCGACGATCTGCGCAGTCTGGCCGCCGGGGATGCCGCGAGCCGCGTGGCGGTGATTTCAGATGTGCGCGCGGCCCTTGTCGATTTTCAACGCAGCTTTGCGCGCCGCTCCGGGGGGGCGGTGCTCGACGGGCGCGACATTGGCACCGTCATCTGCCCGCAGGCAGAGGTGAAAATCTTTGTCACCGCCTCGGCAGAAGCGCGGGCGCACCGCCGCTGGCGGGAAGTGGGGGGCGATGAAGCGCAGGTGCTGGCCGAGGTCCGCGCCCGCGACGATCGTGACATGAACCGCGCCGAGGCCCCGCTGCGTCCGGCCGCCGATGCCGTGCGCCTCGATACGACCGATCTCTCCATCGCGGAGGCCGTGGCCCGGGCCTCAGCTCTCATTCGCACATGTCTGCCCCGTTAAATCCCTCCTAACCCGGCTGTGCGATACCTGATCCCGGGTGTGTCGGAAGGGTATCAACATGGCAGGGCCAGGGAATGCGGCGCCGGTAATCATCAAGCGCAAAAAGATCGTGCAGGAGGGCGGCCATCACGGCGGCGCCTGGAAGGTTGCCTATGCGGATTTTGTGACCGCTATGATGGCGTTTTTCCTGCTGATGTGGCTGCTTAACGCGACCACCGATAAGCAGCGTAAGGGCATTGCCGATTACTTTAACCCCGTGATGCCGATCCACCGCACATCCGGCGGGGGCGATGGCATGTTTCAGGGCGATTCGCTCTTTTCCGAAGACAGCCGCGCGCGGGAAGGCACCGGGGCGGCCGCCCGTCACCCCACCGACCAGCGCCGCGCCATGGGCCTTGAGGCCGACAGCGGCGGAGAGCAGAAAGTTCTGAAAGACCTCATGGCGCGTCTTGATGGCATGGGCGGCGAAAGCTCTGAACGGCTGGCCCTGATGCGCCATATCGTGACGCGGCTGACCGATGAAGGCCTGGTGGTTGAGTTGTTCGACCTGACCGACCGGCCGCTTTTCGAGGGCGAGACCGAGCGCCCCACTCAGATCCTGCGCGATCTGATTCCCGTGGTCGCCGGTGCCTTCGCGCTGGTGGAGAATGCGGTGGCGGTTCATGGCCATGTCCGCAGTCTTCCCATCACCCGGATCGAAAACCCGGTCTGGCAGCAATCCTCCTCCCGCGCGCAGGCTGCGCGTCAGATGATGGAGCTTTCGGGCTTTGCCACCGCCCGGATGCGGCGCGTTTCGGGCTTTGCTGATCGTCGCCCGGCGGTCACGGATCCTATGGCGGTGCGGAATAATCGCATTGAATTCGTGCTCTTACGCAATGGGTCGTGAGTTTTCTTCCGCGTTAGCCGACCATTAAGGCCTTTGCTGCATTCTGAAGACCACCGGACCGGAATCGCGGTCGCAAATGGGGGTCCCGTAATGACGATTTCATCTTCGCTGAGCGCCGGGGTGTCCGGTCTGAACGCCAATGCCGTGCGCCTGGCTTCGATTTCGGACAATATCGCCAACTCTGCCACGCTGGGATACAAGCGGGCTGAGGTGGATTTCCATGCGATGGTCGTCGGTTCGGGCAACACAGCGCGCTATGTGGCGGGCGGAGTGACCACCACAAACCAGCGCCTCATCGATCAGAGCGGGGCTCTGACACAGACCAATAACGTGACCGATATTACGATCCGCGGACGGGGTTTTCTGCCGGTGGCGAAACTCGCGTCGCTGCCCGACAGCGGCAGCCCGCTTAGTTTTGGTCTGCGCACCACGGGTTCATTTCGTGCCAACAGCGACGGTTATCTGGTGAATGCCACGGGCCAGGTGCTGCTCGGCTGGCCCGCCGATGCCACCGGGAATATTCCAACTCAACCCCGGGAAACGATCAGCGCGCTTCGGCCCGTTCAGGTGAATATGGCGGCACTGGCTGCCAATCCCACCACCTCTGCGGCCATCAGCCTCAATCTGCCAGCGGGTGAGACGGCTGCCGGTGCCGCTGGAACCCCCTACGAGCTGACGATGGAATACTACAACCCTATCGGTGAGGCTGGCTGGATCACCTATCGTTTCACGCCCGTCATTCCGGCTGCAGGATCCTCAAATCAATGGACAATGGAGATTGAAGACAGCGTCAGCGCGACGACGCTGGGCAGCTGGACCCTTGATTTTGAAACGCTTGGTCCTGCGGCAGGTATGCTGCAGGCAGCGACGCCGGTGGGCGGCAGTGCGGCCTATGATGCGGCCACAGGTCAGATTTCCCTGACGCTGCCTCATGGCCCTGTTGATATCGGCATTGGCAAACCGGGTGAGCCGGGCGGACTGTCGCAACTCGCGGCCGGTTTTATTCCCTCCGCACCGGTCAAAGACGGAACGCCCGTGTCGTCCATCGTCGCCCTGGAACTGGATGAGCAGGGCAATCTTTATGGCGTCTATGACCGCGGATTTTCAAAGCTCCTTTATCAAATCCCTGTTGCCGACGTGCGCAATCCGAACGGCCTTATTTCGCTGGGTGATCAAACCTATCAGGTCAGCAGCACCTCAGGATCTTTCTATCTTTGGGATGCGGGCAGCGGACCGGCTGGTGTAACGCGCTCCTTCACGCGCGAAGAAAGCAGCACTGATGTCGCCCATGAACTGACGCAGCTCATCCAGACGCAGCGGGCTTATTCCTCCAACGCCAAGGTCATTCAGACCGTGGACGAGATGCTGCAGGAAACCACAAATCTGAAGCGCTGATCCGATAGCAGGAGGGCGATATGTCTTTATCCTCAACACTCACCACGGCTTTGACGGGCCTCACCGCATCCGCGCGCGCCGCAGATCTGGTTGCTTCAAATGTCGCCAATCTGCAAACAGACACTTACGGCCATCGCAGCCTCTCGCTGAGTTCGGCGCAATATGGCGGTGGCGTGGTCATAAACGGCGTAACCCGGGCCACGGACCCGGTTCTGACCGGGGATCGTCGCCTCGCTCAGGCAGCAACCGGAGCCGAGGATATTCATCTCGCTTTCTATAAGAAAATGGAAACAGCGATCGGGCTTCCCGGCAGTGGAAACTCACTCTCGGATCGAATTTCAGCCCTGAGTGCGGCCCTTGAAACGGCCTCCCTGGCTCCGTCCTCCCCTTCGGGACTAACCGGGATCTTGCATGCTGGACAGGATCTTGCGCGCGGCCTCAATCAACTGACGTCCCAAACTCAGCTCTCCCGAACGCTGGCCGAACAAAGTATTGCCCGGGATGTGGCGCAGCTGAACGAAAGCCTTGCGCGTGTCGCCGCCATAAACAGGCAGATCCCAAGGCTCACGGCGATGCGTCAGGATATTTCCGGCCTCGTAGATCAGCGCCAGGCTCTGATTGATCAGATCGCTTCTATTGTACCGCTTCGCGAGGCCGCGGGTCAGGGTGGGGCTGTTACGCTGTACACGACCGGTGGTGTGGCGCTGCTCGACGGCCATGCAGCGGAATTCAGCTTCATCCCTTCTGGCACGATAGCGGCCGACAGCGGGACCCTCTCGGGCCTGAGCGTGAATGGACGCCAGATCTCCACTTCCGAGCAGGGGCCGCTTGGGGGCGGAAGTCTCGCAGCGGCGTTTCACCTTCGTGATATCACGGCGCCTGAACTGCAGCAGAAGTTGGACACGGTAGCCCGCGACCTGATCCTTCGTTTCGAAGCTGCGGATCCGGACACTGCCTCTTCGGGTGTCGCCGCACTGCTGTCGGATGGGGGGCAAAGGTTCAATCCGGCCCTTCAGAATGGGCTTGCCAGTCGCATCGCAGTCAGCCCGGCCGCCGATCCGGATCAGGGGGGGGCACTTTGGCGGATCTGGTCCGGCATGGCAGCCACAGTTCCTAAAGATGTATCAGACAATAGAATTCTTACGGATCTCGCGGGTTCGCTTCTACGCAGAACCACGACTGCGGGCGTGAGTTTTTCTCCAGGCCAGCGGTCCGCGACTGATCTCTCTGGCGCGCTTTTTTCACTCGTCTCTACGGAGCGTCTCTCTGCTGCAGGGCGTGCGGGCTTTGCGTCGGGTCAACTCACCCTCTTGCGACATCGTGAGGCTGAGATTGGCGTCGATAGTGACAATGAGGTGCAGGCTCTCCTTAGAATTGAGACGGCTTATGCTGCTAATGCCCGCGTCATCCAGGCGGTAGACGACATGCTCCAACAACTCTTGAGGATATGACATGCCTGCTTTTTCTATTGGCGATCTGTCCCGTCACCTGATCCTTCGCCACGAAGTGACCCGGGCAAAGATGGAGCTAACGACACTCGTCGAGGAGGTCGCCTCCGAGCGAAAGTCTGATGTGGCGAGAGCCCTTCGCGGGGAGGTTTCCGAACTTTCATCTCTTGAGGCAAGCACGGCCAACCTTTCATCCTGGGCAAGAACGGCCAGTCTCCAGGCGACCAGACTGGCGGCTCAGCAGCGTGCCCTGGGATCGATGGATCAGATGGCCAATGAACTCTGGGCGAAGCTCACGCTGTCGGAGCCCGCTACTCCGCAATCTCAGAAAAAAATCATAGCAGATGACTCTGTCGTAACTCTGGATCGTATGCTTGCCCAACTTAATAGTCTGAGTGGGGGTGAGAGCCTCTTTTCAGGGGGGCAGACTGACCAGTCAGCCGTTTCTGATGGAGCGGCTCTTCTTTCCAATCTGCGCAGTGCTGTGTCGGGGCTCGCATCAGCGTCAGACATTCATGATGCCGTAGTATCCTGGTTTTCCCAGCCAGGAGGGTATGACAGTGTGACCTATGCGGGTGGGGTGCCACGCCCTGGCCTGCGTATCGGAGAGTATGAAAGCACACGGGCTTCAGTGACGGCATTAGCCCCAGAGATTCGTGAAGTCCTGGCGGGGGTAGCACTGGCCGCACTCGCTGCCGATTATCTCACGCCACAAGATCAGGAGGTTGGGGCCTCCCTCATTAATATGGGCGCGGACCGTCTCCTGGACGGATCGTCAGAGCGCATCTCGCTAATGGCTCGCGTCGGTGTTGATGAGCATCACATCGCTAAAGTCTTAAGCCGGAACAACGCTGAACTCGCTGCACTCACACTTCGTCGCCGAGAAGTACTCGGCATTAACGGTTATGAGGCTGCATCGGCACTTCAAGGCGTACAAAAGCGCCTTGAGCTGCTCTACACGATGACCGCAAGGCTCTCAGAACTGAGTTTGGTGGGAGCGCTCAGATGAGCCGCATCTTCATTATGCTGCTACTGATGACGGGCTTTGCGGATGCTTCCCCGGTTCGTATCAAAGATCTTGTGGAATTTGACGGAGTAAGGGGAAACGATCTTTTGGGCTACGGCTTAGTCGTAGGGCTCAATGGCACAGGCGACGGGTTGAGAAATGCTCCTTTCACAGAAGACATAATGTCGAACCTGCTTGAGCGTCTGGGAGTGAACGTCACAGGGGAGCAATTTCGCCCTCGTAACGTTGCAGCGGTTTTGGTGACTGCATCCCTCCCGCCTTTTGCCAGGACGGGCGGATCTATCAGTGTGACAGTTTCCGCGATCGGTGATGCAAAAAGCCTGCTGGGTGGCACCTTGATTATGACCCCTCTGAACGGTGCGGATGGGCAGATATACGCGGTTGCCCAAGGAGCAGTAATCGCAGGTGGTGCCAGCGTAGAGGGGGCCGCTGCCCGCGTGACACTGGGTGTGCCAACGTCCGGGGTTATACCTTCCGGCGCCCGGATTGAGCGCGAAGTTGAATTTGATTTAAACAGCCTCACAGCGGTAAGGCTTGCACTTAGAGTTCCGGATTTCACAACGGCGTCAAGGATTGAGACCGCAATCAACTCGAAGTTTGGCAGGCAGATCGCGTCCATGCTCGATAGCGGTACCGTCGCGATCGATATCTCACTTGCTTCGATACGCTCAGTCGCGCATGTTCTCAGCCTCATTGAAGTCATTCAGGTCGAGCCGGAAAGGCGTGCAAGAGTTGTAGTAGATCAACGCTCGGGCACCATCGTAATGGGAGCGGAGGTGCGTATAAGCCGTGTTGCAGTTTCGCAAGGCGGCTTAACACTCAGCGTAGAAGAAGCTCCGGTGGTCTCTCAGCCAAGTCCTTTCAGCTCCACCCAAACAGTTATAGTTCCACGAACTTCAGCGACGCTTGAGGAGGAGGCAGGCCGAAGTCTTGCTGAGGTAAGTGGCACAAGCTTATCCGAGTTGGTAGGAGGGCTAAACGCTCTGGGAGTTGCACCTCGCGATATGATCGACTTATTAAAGACTATCCAAGCAGCGGGGGCACTTCATGCCGAGTTTCTCGTTCAGTGAGGATGTTGATTTAAACCGCTCTGAGTCTGTCGAAGTGAGGTGACCTGCCACTGAACTTTCCTCCGGCCGCGACTGGAGCCGGT
>NZ_RRAZ01000030.1:0-763 GCF_003863335.1 Falsigemmobacter faecalis
GCCAGGCAGTAGGTGCCCGCTTTGGTGAGCATGACGTCGCCGCCTGCAATCCGGATGAGGCCTTTTGCGACCATCTCATCGATCGGGCCTTCAAACTCGGCGACCGGGCAGCTCGGCACCAGCTCCACATAGGCGAGGTACTGTGCCAGATCTGCTGTCTGGGCTGTCAGGGCGGATTTCCTGCTCATGTCCGCCCTCAGTGCTGGCTGCGCCAAACGGCGGCCTGCTGCTTTGTATTCGTGATGGTTTCCGCTGCGGCTGACCAGCCGATCACCACCAGAAGGGCTGCCATCATGGCCGCCGCTGCATAGGTGATGGCTCGCGTCATATCGGAGACGTGCGGCGAAGCGGTATCGATGCTCTTGGGCGACACGCGCAAAAGGGGCGATACTTCCGCCTGCCTGCGTACTTCCTCTGCGATACCGATCCGATCGGAGGCCCGGAGCTGCTCGCGTGTCGCACGGGCGAGATCGATGTCGCGCCAGTCTGTCGAGTTGCTGAGCGTGCAGATCGCGAGCTTGAGCTCTGATCGCGTGGCATCAGGACGTCGCAGGATCTGGCGGGCGAGATAGGATGCCTCAGTCGCGCAGGGCAGGCGAAGGGGTGCAGCAGGCGTGAGCATAAGTTCCTCCATGGGTGACCATGGGGGACGTTGGTGGGAAAAAATGCTCACGTCAAGTTGTGATGGTCATTTATTCCCATTTAGGGATTTGAAGACAACTTCAGGATCGACGGGAGAGCTTCAGAGCTTGTTGGGCTTCTG
>NZ_RRAZ01000030.1:773-15050 GCF_003863335.1 Falsigemmobacter faecalis
CACGTCAAGTTGTGATGGTCATTTATTCCCATTTAGGGATTTGAAGGCAACTTCAGGATCGACGGGAGAGCTTCAGAGCTTGTTGGGCTTCTGCCAGATTTACGAAAGTCTGTTCGCCGACCACATAGTGCCCGGCACTATTTTTCGGTATCCGATTTGCTGGCGCCCTATATGTTGCAGGCCCCACCATGGGCCGGCTTCCCTCCGTGCCATGCTCCAGGGGTGACGCCGGCCTCTGAAGGGTGCTGTAGATGTTGCGCAGAAGATCGACGGCCAGTGCAGAGTTTTCGGCTGTCTCGACCTGCGCTCGTGCGATCTGAGTGAAGACCACCTGCACCAATCCCCCCAACAACAGGCAGACCGCAGCTACGAGGTATTGAGGGGAGGATTGAGCGAATGCCCACAGCAGCAGAAACGCCCCCACCGCGACCGCAATCCATCCGACAATCTCAAAGAAAACCAAAAAGACCCTTGCCGTGGAGAGTGATCGCGTCATGTCTGCCCTATGCTCTTTCTACAAATTCAGGGGGGAGACTGAAACGAACTGGAGCAGCCCATTTCAGCCTTACGCCATGCATGGTTTCCGAGGTGGGATTGACTGAAATCAGGCTGAAGGTTCCCTCTTCGGACCCCGTCTTAACCTGTTTGACCCAAGCGCGGCCGTCTTCATCTTCGCAGACACAGATCCGGCCAATTGCCTCCAACGGTACACAGATGCTGTCACGGGAATAGAACAGGATTGTTCCCGGCTGGTACACCGGAACCATGCTGTCGCCCTTTACCTCCACAGCGACTACGCCCCGCGGAGAGATTTGGGGAGGACAGACGACTTGGAAGATCCCCTCGCCCTTCGGGTAGGCATCGCAGAGATCCACGATGGCGCCGGCGCCCACCAGACCAGCGACAGCCACTGTCGGCTGCGATGACCCGCGGCGTTCAAAGTCCTGTGCGATAATCTGCTCGACCGTCAGGTTCAGAACCGCCGCGATGCGCTCGGCGGTGTCCTGCCTGGGAGAGGCTACATCGCCGGTCAGCATTTTTCGGATGGCCGACTTATTCAAGCCGGCCGCCGCACTGACTGTCGCGGGTCTAACATCGGAATGGGCGTCAAAGAACGCCCGTAAGCCGGTAATAAAGGAGTGAACATCGTTACGCATGGGCAAATAATCCCACGAATGCCTTGAGTAAGCGATGGGAATAAATGCTCTTTACAGGTGAGCTTTTATTCCCATAGATGAGGGCATGGAGAAACTCATCTGCGACATTGAAGCCTATGCTGCCGCCGTTGGACGGAAACCACAAACGGTCCTGAGGCTGGCCGTGGGGTCCGGATGGGGGATCTGGGCCCTGTGGCGAGAGGGAAGCTCCAGCCCCACAGTTGCCGTCGCCGACCGCATCTATCGGTATATGGCGGAAAATCCGCCCGAGCAGGGCGGCCGCACGGAGAAAGGTGAAGAGGAATGAGCTTTTCATCATGTTCCCTTTCTCAGATTTCCGGGCGTGCATTCCAAGGAAACGAGGTTACTCATGGCTGATCCGCGGCTTTCGATCTCAGCCTCGCTGTCTGCTTTGATTGAGGGGTTTTTCGGCTGCTATGACGCGGCGGCTGAGACCATCAACGCGCGTTGGGGCAGGGGAGCCAGCAAAGGCACCATCAGCAAGAAGGTCTCCGGGCAGCTCGATTGGACCGTGGCTGATGTCATTGCGCTGGAAGATGCCTCGGGGCGCTATCCGGTCACCCGCATGCTGGCCCGACGTCTCGACAGGACGGTCGGTCCCGAACGCTGCCTCATTCAACATGCCGGCAGTATCGCACGGGAAGCCGGTGAGGCCGTTGGCGCTCTGCTGGCAGCCTCGCAGTCGGCCGATGCCGGAGACAGGGCGCAGGCCATCAAAGAATTGCATGACGTTGAAACCGCAGTCCGGCTTGCCCGGGAAAGGTTGGAAGCAGATGCGCGCTGAAAGCTTTAAAGATATGGCAGTGATTGATTTCACCCGGGATATGGCCCCCTATCACGCAGCTGCGGGGGAGCTGATCCGCCTTGCCCGACAGCTGCCCGAAGGCCTCGGCCTGCTGAAATCCTTTCAGGCCAAACACCGGGACCAAGGCTTCATTGACTGGCAGGAAACGGTCACGGGCGGCGCTCTCGTTCTGGTGGCGCATCCGTCGATCGCCGTCACAGATCTGATCATTGATCTGCGCCGGCGGGCGCATGCCCAGGAGCGTGCAGAATGAATACCGCGGCACATCTTCGCCCCGTGACGGATGACCAGCTCGATCGCTATCCGATCCCGGTTGGCGTGCGCCTTGAGAGCCATGGCTGGTTTCAGTTTCATCATTCCTGGTGGCGCAGCAGCGACTTTCGCCGGGATGCAGATCGGGAAGTGCGGGCCGTCTGGCTCGATCTCATCTGCGGCTCACAGGATGAAGACCCGGTCGGCACCCTGCCGGTGGCGGATAAGGATCTGGCATGGATCGCCCGGATTTCGCTGGAAGACTGGCAAAGGCTTATGCAGCGGCCCGTGACGCCGCTTTATGGCTGGAAGCGCTGTGTCTGCTCGGATGGGCGCATTCGACTTTATCACCCGAAGCTCCTGACGGTGACGCAGGGCGCGGCGAAATCCGCCACCGATGCTGAGGACCGCCGCGCAGCGGATCGGGAGCGCAAGCGCCTGAAGGAACTGCCCGACCGGATCATCCGCGCGGGTGGCAGTCGACGCATGGCAGAGAATCCGGCCTATATCCTGCGGCTCGATCAATGGCTGATGGATAACATCGGCGAGGGCAAGAGCCGCACTGTGCGGGTGGTGCTTTCGGGCATGGAAGCACTCGAGATCGGCTCAAACTAAAGCTTCCAAAACATTCCCAAAATATTCCGCCGGAAGGTTTTGGGAAGGAATGCGGAAGGAAATCGGAAGGTTTTGGACGAAACGGGCACTTTTGCCCGTTTTTGCGCCCTCAAAACAGTCGGCACTGAGAGGAGATGAGAAGAAATGAAATCTTTCGCACAAATCGAGACCGCAGTGCTGGCTGATCGCGCAGCGGCTGAGAAGGAAGGGCAGGACCGTGCGCAGTGAGGAAAACACCACCCACGACACAACAGGCCGGGACGCCGTGCGGGAGCTGGTGCTGCAGCGGCTGACCGCCAGCGGGTTGCAGCGCGGCAAGGGGCTGAGCAGCCCGGAGCATGAGGCCATGCTGAAGCGGCTGGCGGAGTACCTGAGCTATCTCTCGCGCCCTTCGCTCGAGGCGCTGGCCGATCAGATCCTCGAAGCCGCGGCCGGGCCCAAGCGCAATCTCTGGCCTTCGGAGCTGATGATCCGGCAGATGGCCGAAGCGCTCGAGCGCCGGCCTTTTGAGGAAAAGCCGATCGTGCGCAGCTGGCTGGCCTCCATTGAGGGTCCGCGCGCGGAAGCGGCGGGGTATCTGGTGCAGCTCTATCGTCACCTGCGCCAGCACCAGCGCCCGGTGCTGCCCTATGACCTCCGGCAGGTCCAGGGACAGGCGGTGGATGATCGTCGTCGGCGTCAGTTGATTGAGGAGCGTATCCGCTATGAGCAGGCCAGCGATGAAGAGCGGCGCTGGCTGGTGGATTTTATCGGAGATGAGGCAGCCGCACGCGAGATCGTTGATCGCGGCCGTCTGACGCGGGAACGCAAAGCGGGAGAGGTCGCGGCATGAGCAATGCGGCAGAGTTTGATGAGATTGAGCACTGGTTTTATGAAACCGGGGAGACCGCCTCGCTCGCGCAGCTGGCGCGGGTCACGCTGCGCCGGATGCGCGAAGAGGCCACTGCCTTTCTCGATGCAGGCATTGCCTGGCTTGAGGGCGAGCAGGCGCGCGATCAAAAGTGCAGCGCTGAGGCCGCTCGGCTGCGCCAGATCCTCACTCAGGCCACGCCGCCTGAGGGGATGCAGGCCGCGCCCGTGGCTCCGGCGCGTGGGATCATGCAGCGCGTCAATGACGCGGCAGGCCCCTATTGGCGCGGCGCAGATCAGCTCTCGGTGATGTGCCGGCAGGCCCGGGCGCGTCACAAGGGCGATGCGCCCTTTGTGGCGCCCTTCACGCCGGGGCAGATCGCCATGGCGCGGCACTATCAGACGCTGGTCGAGCAACACGACAGCGCCGGTATGAAGTGCGCCTCCGTGGAAGCGCGCGGCGGTGGCGGTGGTGGCAGCGGGCAGGGCGGCTTTATCGAGGCACTGCTGCGAGACCGGGAAGAGATCCGCAGCCTGCACCAGCGCATCGGGGATGGCTTTGCGCTGCAGGTGCGCCGTGGGGCAGGCTCAGGGCGCAGGCCGATCACGCTGCGGCGGCTGGTCGATGCGGTCTGCCTGGAGGATCAGGACGTGACAGCCGTTCTGCGTGCCCATGGATGGGCGGCGAAGGGTGAAGCGCGAGAGGCGCTCCGAGCGGCTTTGAGTGAGGCGCTTGACCGTATGCAGGGATATCGGCTGAAGAAAGGGGATTGACGGCTTAGGTCCGTCGCGTCTACCCCTTTTGACATCATCCACAACTACGCCCGCAGGTCAGATCGACTGTGCGGGCGTTGTGCGTTTCAGGCCCCTACCAGTTCGCGGCGCGCAGCCGATGCCAGGAAGGCAGACCGGGTCATCTTGCGGGCTTTGGCGGTCTCGTCGATGGCACGTAAGAGCCCGCGCTCCATGGACACATTCACCCGCTCCAATGCCGTATCGGCCGGGATATAGGGCACCGTCATCAACACCGCGCCGGCGGCGACAGCGTCGCGCACATCGGCCCGCGCGCGGATCACGTTCAAAGAGGCCGGCTCAACGTCGGGCATATCCTCGAACCACAGATCCAGCGCCTCGGTGACCGCCGCAGAGATACCGTTCCAGTCCTCGGCCGCCGCAAAGCAGCCCGGAAGATCGGGAAAGCTCAGGCCGTAAGCACTGTCACCATCCTGGTGAACGAGGGCTGTAAAGTAACGCATGTCAGTCTCCCATCGAAAGAAAGGGCAGGGCGAAAGGAACGGGCTAGAGAAGCCCGGCCTGCTGGTAGATGCTTCTCACGGTCCCAAGGGGCAGATCTTTCTTCGGATGGGGCAGGATGATCGTCACCTCGCCCTTCCGAAGCTTCAGATGGGATCCCCGCTTGGAGATCTCTTCAAAGCCTGCGTCCTTCAGTACCTTCAGAAGCTTTCGGGAATTGGTCTCAAGTTCCATCGCCCCTCCTGATGGGCACTTATATACACACGATTCGCGCATATCGCAATGAATTGCGCAAATATATACACACTTCCTCGCGAGACCCGCCATGCTGCTGCGCTTCGATGTCGAGACCGCGCGCTTCCTCTCGCAGGTGCGCAAGCTGGCTGATCGCGATATCCGCACCGCTGCGTCCTGGGCGCTCAATGACACCGCGAAGGAAGTTCAGGAGCAGATCCGGCTCCGGGTCGATCAGGTCTTTGACCGCCCGGCGCCCTTCACCCGCAATGCCTTCGGAGTGAACCGGGGCGCACGGCCTTCGCATCTCGAAGTGGAGATCGGTGAGCGCCCTTCAGTCGGGCGGCGGCATTTCCTGAAGGTTCAGGAGCATGGCGGGTCTCGGCCGCAGACCGGGATTGAAGGGCGGCTCACGCTCGCGGCCCCCGGCACTGCGGTCGGCATCGTTCCAACGCCGCAGGCCCGGCTCGATCGTTATGGCAACTGGTCAACGGGTGAGCGCAATCAGGTGCTCAGCCAGCTGAAAGTGGGCCGCGATGTCGGCTACAGCTCCAATGAAACCGCCTCTTCCAAAACCCGGAAGCTGCGCAAAGCTTCGGCGCGCTACTTCGTGCCAAAGCATGGCCTCGCGCCGGGGGTCTATCGGCGCAACCGCACCGGTGACATCCCGATCCGCATCCTGACCTTCACCTCGACCGCGCCGGTCTATGACCAGACGCTCGGGTTCAACGAGACCGCCGCTGCAGAGTTCTGGGCAAGGCTGCCCGATCATCTGGCGCGAACCCTGCGCAGGATGGTCGAGCGGCGCGCCTAATTCGGGCGGGTCCTTCCCGGGCCTCAACCGCACGCGGGTAATTCGCGCCCCGGTTCGTGGGCGTTTTTTGATTTTATTTTGCTGCGACAATGGGTTGTTGTTGGGGTTCGCCATGACCGATGAGACCATGACACCGGAGCTGCTGCCGGTCGAGGTGAGCGCTGAGCTGCAGGCGATGCTCGATCGCTTTCCGCTGCCGCCGGGCGTGATGGATGCCGATTGCAATCAGGAAGAAATCGCTCAAGCCCTGAACACCACCGTCAACACGGTGGCGAAGTGGATCCGCCACGACCAGATGCCAGTGGCGCAGGCCGGTGGCAACGGGCGGGCTTATGTGCTGCGGCTTTCGCATTGCTGGGCCTGGCGCAAGGCGCGCGAGGCCGATGTTGATCTCCGCAACCGCCACAACCGCGATCAGGTGGCCGCGCTGCAGGCCTCTTTCCTCGGTCTGACCATCGACGATCCGCAGGCCAATATGACGCCCCAGCAGCGCCGCGATGCCGCCCAGGCCGATATCGCCTGGTCGAAGGCCTCGCATATGCGCCGCCAGCTGGTGCCGCTTGGCGATGTCGTCGATCTGCTGGAGTCGCTGTTTCGGATTGTGCGCGAGGGCGTGGAGGCGCTGCCCGACCGTCTGGAGCGCGAGCTGGGGCTGCGGCCCGAGCAGGTGGCGGCGGTGGTCCGCTTTGGCGATGACGTTTTGCAGTCCATGACCGCCCGCATCGAGGAGGCGGAGCTGAGTGAGCGGGACGTCCCCGATGTTGAGGTACAAAGGCAATGGGTGATCTGAGCCGCGCACCGCGCTCGTTTCTCGATCGGCAGGAACCGCTGCCGCCCTATACCGACCCGCGCTCTGCGCTGAAACAGGCGCTGCCCACCCTGCGGCCGGCAGAGCGGATCTCGGTCACCCGCTCGGCCGAGAAGTATATGCGCGTCAATGTCTCCGGCCAGTGGCAGCCGTTCCGCGCCGATGTCGCGCCCTATATGACCGAGCCCTCGGATATGTCCGCCTCGCGGCGCTTCCGGGCCATGGTCTTCGCGGGCCCCGCGCAGTCGGGCAAGACGCAGATGCTGCAGACCATCATGGCCCATGCCGTGATGTCGGACCCCGGCCGGGTGGCGCTCTTTCAGATGACGCGCGATGCCGCCGCCCTGATGGAGCGCGAGAAGATCGCGCCGATGATTTTAAACAGCCCCGCCATCCGCGCCCGTCAGGCCCAGGGGCGCGGCGCCGATACCATCTTTCAAAAGCTCTTCACCGGCGGCACGCATCTCACCCTCGACTGGCCGACGCCCGAGAAGCTCGCCTCGACCACCGTGCGCATGCTGATGGCCACGGATTTTGACCGCCCCGCCTGGGGCAATGGCTCGATCGGGGATGGCGATCCCTATACCCAGATGCGCGCGCGCACCCGGACCTTTCTGTCGCGCGGCATGGTGGTGATTGAGAGCAGCCCCGGTGCGCCGATCTCGGATGAGAACTGGCGCCCGAGCACGCCCAATGACTGCCCGCCGGTGCGCTACGGCGTGCTGTCGCTTTATCCGGGCGGCACCAAAGGGCGCTGGTATGTGCCCTGCCCGGAGTGCGGCAGCTTCTTTGATATGACCTTTTCAAAGCTGGTCTATCCGGCCTCGGCGGATCCCACCGAGGCGGGCGAGGCCGCGCGGATGCGCTGCCCGCATTGCCGCGAGACCTTCGGCCATGAGCTCAAGCGCGAGGTCAATGCCCTCGGCCGCTGGCTGCATGAAAGCGCCCCTGATGAGAACGGCAGGGTCGCGCTGGTCGGCATCGAGGACCCGCGCCTGCGCCGCACCGATCTGCTGAGCTACTGGCTCGATGGCACCAATGCCGCCTTCTCGACCTGGGCGGAACTGGTGGCGGCCTATCAGACCGGCCTCAACCACTTTGAGGCCACCGGCGATGAGGAGCAGCTGCGCGGCACGGTCACCACCGGGCAGGCGCAGCCCTACCGGATGCGCTCGGCCAGCACCGAGATGGAGATCACGCTCGACGGGCTCAGGGATAAGGCTGCAACCTGCCTCACCCCCAAAGGTGTTGTCCCGGCCTGGGGCCGTTACCTGACCGTCCAGGTCGACGTGCAGGGCACCTATTTCTCGGTGGGCGTCACCGCCTGGGGTCCGGGCGGCCGGCATCAGCCGGTGGATCGGTTTGACCTGATCACGCCGCCTGAGAGCGCCCCGGCCGCGGAGGGGCGCACGCTGCGGCCCGGCGAGATCCCGGAAGACTGGGCGGTGCTTGAGGAACTCAGCAGCCGGGTCTGGCCGGTGGAGGACAGCGACTGGGGATTGAAAGCCGTCTCTGTCGCCATCGACATGCACGGCCCCGGCTCGACCACGGATAACGCCTATCGGTTTTACCGTGGCCGGCGCAAAGCCGGAGAGGGCCACCGCTGGTATCTCACGCGCGGCGACGGCCGGCTCGATCTGCCCGATCGGGTCTGGCTCAAAGCCCCGGAACGGGCCTCGGGCAAGCGCAAGGTCGCGGCGGATATCAAGATCCTCAATATGGCAACCAACCGGCTGAAAGATGCCGTGGCCGTGTCCCTGCGGCTGACGGAGGACGGCGAGAACATCTGCCAGATCCCGCGCTGGATGGAAGAGAAGCATCTGATCGAGTTCACCGCGGAACGGCGCGGGCCGCGCGGCTGGGACAAGCGCCCCGGCATGGTCCGCAACGAAAGCTTCGACCACCTCGTGCAGGCCCGCGCCCAGCACATCATCCTTGGTGCGGAGAAGATCAACTGGGCGGCACCTGCGCGGCCCTGGGCGATGCTCTCAGAGGCCAATGATTATGCGGTTCTCAGGGCAGAGGAGGCCTCGCCCCCGGCGGGCGCCTCTGCCGCAGCGCCGCTTCTGGCGGAAGCGCCTCAGGCGCTTCGCGCCGCTCCGGCCGGACATGGCTTCATTCAACGAAGGGGGAAATGGCGGCGATGAGCGCCTTTACGCAAAACCAATATGAGACCCTCTGCGCGATGATCGCCAAGGGGGTCACCTCGATCGAGCAGAACGGCGAAAAGATCACCTTCCGCAGCCTCGCAGAGATGCGCCAGATCAAGGCCGAGATGGAGCAATCGCTCGGGCGCACCGCGCGCCCGCGCATTCACTCACCCGCCTTCCGCAAAGGATGACCTGATGAACCTGCTGGAACGCGCCATCCTGAATGTCGCGCCCCGCTGGGCGGCGCAGCGGGCCCGCTCGCGGGCAGTGGTGGCGCATTATGATGCCGCCTCCGTGGGGCGGCGCTCTTCGTCGCTCAAAGCCGCGCGCTCGGACGCGGACAGCGCGGCCGCGCAGCGCCAGCGGATGGCGTTTTATGCCCGCGATATTGTCCGCAACACGCCCTTCGCGGCCCGCGCGCAGGCCGTGATCACCGGCAATGTGGTGGGCGACGGGATTATCCCCAAAATCACGGTCGACTACCCAAAAATGAGCAAGCCCCGGCTGCGCAAAATCCGCGAGCGCGGCATCCGCCAGATTGAAGCGCACCTCGACAGTACCCGGATTGACCGCGAAGGCCGGCTGAACCTCTACGGGCTGCAGGGGCTGGTGATGAAAACCGTGGTCGATGCCGGCGAAGCGCTGGTCCGGATCCACAAAGACAGCCTGATCGCCGATGCGCTGCCGCTGCAGCTCGAAGTGCTGGAGCCGGACTATCTCGACCAGTCCCGCTATGGGCGGTTTGAGGCAGGCGGCGAGATCCGCAATGGCATTGAATATGATGCCGCGGGGCGCCGGGTGGCTTACTGGCTTTACCCCGAGCATCCCGGGGCCGAGGGCGTGCTGCAGGTCGGGCGCGGCACGTCGCTGCGGGTGCCCGCCGATCAGATCCTGCACATCTACCGGGTGGATCGCCCCGGCCAGCAGCGCGGGGTGACGTGGTTTGCCCCGGTGATGATGCGGCTGCAGGATCTGGCCAACCATGAAGATGCGCAGCTCCTGCGTCAGGAGATCGCCGCCTGCTTTGCGGTCTTCCGGGTGCCGGGCGAGACCCAGGGCGGGCAATCGCGGGACGGCGATTTCAAAGAGCTGTCTCCGGGCTCGATCTATGATCTGGCCGACGGCGAGGATGTGAAGTTCGCCGTGCCCCCCGGCGTCGAGGGCTATGATGAGTTCACCCGATCGGTCCTGCGCTCGATCGCGGCCGGCCTCGGGATCACCTATGAATCGCTCACCGGCGATCTCAGTCAGGTGAATTTCTCCTCGGCCCGCATGGGGCGGCTCGATATGGATCAAAACGTCAGCAGTTGGCAGTGGGTGATGATGATCCCGCAGATGATGCAGCCCCTAAGCCGCCTCTTTGTGGAAGCCTGGGCCGCGGTCGATGCCGACGCGCTGATCGAGGCGGGTCTGCCGGGCGATATCTGGCAGCACATCACCCTCGCCTGGGTGCCCCCGCGCAAATTCCTGGTCGATCCGGCGCGGGAGTTCGCGGCGCTGCGCGAAGCGGTCCGCTCGGGCTTTGCCTCGCGCCAGCAGGTGGTGCGCATGCTCGGGATCGATCCCGAGCGGCTCATGGAAGAGCAGGGGCAGGACAAAGAAGAAGCCGACCGCCTCGGGCTGCCCTTTGACAGTGATCCGCGCGCCGATGTCTCGCGCCAGAACAAGGGCGAGGCTGAAGGCGAAACCATCGAGGCGAAGGTGGTCAGCCTGCTGGCCATGTTCCGCCAGTCCGACCCGGCGGCCTTTTACGCGGCCATGGACCGGATCGCCGCCTGACCCAAACCCCTATCGGGAGACCCTGAATGAATGAGCTGTTGCTCTACGGAACGGTCGGCGGATCGTTCTGGGATGAGGAATTTTTTACCGCCAAACAGGTCCGCGAGGAACTCTCCGGGCGCACCGGGCCGCTGACCGTGCGGATCAATTCCGGCGGCGGCGTGGCCACGGAAGGCCAGGCCATCTACAGCGCTTTGCGCGGCTATGACGGCCCGGTGACCGTGGTGGTCGAAGGCATTGCCGCCTCGGCCGCTTCCCTGATCGCCATGGCCGGCGATGACATCGTGATGTCGCTCGGCTCCATCCTGATGATCCATGACCCCGCGACCTGGTATGTCGACGGGCGCGGGACTGAAAAGGATCACCTCGAGGCCGCCAAAGGGCTCGGCGTGATCGCCACCGCCTATGCCGGGATCTACGCAAAGCGGGCAGGCCTCACGATTGAGGAGGCCCGCGAGATCATGCGGGCTGAGACCTATTTCGACGGCGCGGCGGCGGTCGAGGCGGGCTTTGCCACCGCCGTCGATGACGACACCGATGAGGCCGAAATTGCGGCCTTTGATTACGGCCTTTACACCAAAGCCCCTGCCAACCTGCAGGCAGCGGCACGCGCAGTTCCGCGCCGCCGCTCCCGCGCCTCGGCTCTTGCCATGATGGCAGGGGCCTCCCTTTCCAAACCGAAAGCAAAGACCATGCCCCAGAACAAACTGAAGCCGAGCCGGATCACTGCAACCGTGGCTGCAGAGGAGGAAGACGACATCAACCTGTCGGAAAACGACGAACCGGAAGCGGAAGACGATGAGCCCGATGCGAAAGTGAAATCGCAGGCGAAGGCGAAGTCCAAAGCGAAAGCTGAGGGCGAGGACGGCGAGGACGATCCGGAGGCGGAGGAGGACGATGATGCGCCGAAGGCTTCCGCCGTGGCGATCATCAATATGTGCGCCCGTCATGGCGCGTCCTCGGGTCAGGCCGCTGACTTTATCGCGCGCGGCATGAGCACCCGTCAGGTTTACGCCGAGCTGAACGGCAGCGGAGAGCAGAAAGTGAAGATCAACGGCAAGGGTCCGAGCACCCGCATCCTGCGCGATGAGACCGAAACCCGCCGCACCGGCATGGAAGGCGCGCTGATCGCGCGGATGTCGCGCGCCCGCGAGGTTCAGGGCCCGGCGCGCGACTTCATGGCGCTGAGCGTCGCAGAGATGGCCGCGATGAGCATGGGCAACCGCCAGCGCCTCGGCCGCGGGGCCGGTGAGCTGCGCGCGATCGAAATGGCCTTTGGCTCGCATTCGATCTCGGACTTCCCGGCGATCTTCGAGAACGCGATGAACAAGCGGCTGGCCGCGGCCTATGCCGCCGCCCAGCCGGTCTATCAGGCGCTGGCCGAGCGGATCGATTTTGTCGACTTCCGCCCGCATCCCATCGCGCAGATCGGCGACTGGCCGAGCCTTCTGGAAGTGCCGGAAAGCGGCGAGATCAAATACGGCAGCGTGTCGGACAAAAAGGAAAGCGTGCTGCTGATCCCCTATGCCCGCGCCTTCCGGATCTCGCGCCAGATGATGGTGAACGATGATCTGCAGGCCATCGACCGGCTGCTCTCGACGCGTGGGCGCGCGGTGGCCGCCTTTGAGGATGCGACCTTCTTTAAAATGATGCTCTCGGGCGCCAATGCCGACGGCCCGACCCTGCTGGAAACCACCCGGCAGCTCTTCAACACCACCGATGGCACCAAAGCGGCCACGGCCGCCGGCATCACGCCCACCAGCATCGCCAAAGGCTATGAGGCGATGCGCAACCGCAAAGGCCTCGATGGCGAGACCTATCTTGCCATCGAGCCGCGCATCCTGCTGACCGGCCCGGCGAAGGAGTTTGAAGCGCTGCAGCTGCTGGCCCCGATCCAGGCGGCGCAGGCCAGCAACGTGAACCCCTATGTCGGCAAGCTGCAAAACATCACCTCGCCCTATCTGACCGGCAACAGCTGGCATATGTTCGCAAGCCCCCAGGACGCCCCGGTCTTTATGTATGGCTATCTGCAGGGCGAAGAGGGGCCGCGCATGCGGATGGATGAACCCTTCGGGCAGCAGGGCATGGCCTTCTCGGTCGAGCTCGACTTCGGCGTCGGGGCCACCGATTTCCGCGGCGGCTATAAAAACGCCGGCGCCTGAGACCGGCCACCCGCATTGATCTGACGAAAGGGCGCCCTCAGTGGCGCCCTTCGTCGTTTGACCCGCCGCCTCCCTGATGGGGGCGGCCCTGATGAGGATCTCTCATGAAAACCTATCTTCAGCCCGGCAATACGCTGGCCGTCCCCGCCCCGCGGGCCACTCTCTCCGGCGATGTCGTCGTGGTGGGTGTGCTGGCCGGGGTTGCCGCCCATGACGCCGCTCAGGGCGCGCGCGTGATGATCGAAACCGAAGGGGTCTTCGCGCTCAAAAAGACCTCCGCGCAGGCCTGGACCGTCGGGGCGCCGATCTATGTCACCCCCGGGACAGGGATCTGCACCAGCGCGGCCACCGCTGGCAACCTTCTGCTCGGCGTGGCCACGGAAGCCGCCGCAAACCCCTCAGCCACCGGGACGGTGCGCCTGAACGGCGCCGCGCCGGCCGCTCTGACCGCCTGATGAGCAGCCTCTTTGACGGGGTCTCGGGGCTCATCAATGACGTCTTCGGAGCCCCGTTAACCTATGTCCCGAAGTTTGGGCTTCCGCGCGAGATCCGGGCGATCTTTCGCGGGTCCCCGGTCGATCTGGTCGATGCCGATGGAGTGCGGGTGCGCGATCTCGGGCCCACGCTGCGCCTGCGGCGCGGGGATGCTCCGGATATCGGGCGGGGGGACCAGATCACCCTGTCCGATGGTCGCCGCTTTGAGGTGGATGCTGTCTGGCCCTACCGCGCGCCTGCCTCCGATGGGTTTCTGGTCTGCGATCTGACGGAGGTCAGCGCGTGAGTTACCGATCCGCTTACCGCAGGGCCGCCAAAGCCGCCCTGCAGGCACTTCCGGCCCTCTCGGATATGACCTTCCTCGATATCTGGGCAGGCTCGATCGACACAAAGACCCTGCCGGTCATCGGGATCCTGAC
This sequence comes from Falsigemmobacter faecalis, assembly GCF_003863335.1. Classification (GTDB taxonomy): domain Bacteria; phylum Pseudomonadota; class Alphaproteobacteria; order Rhodobacterales; family Rhodobacteraceae; genus Wagnerdoeblera; species Wagnerdoeblera faecalis. The sequence continues at coordinate 14,588 of NZ_RRAZ01000030.1, forward strand.
CCCGGGAGAGCGCATCCGGCCTGCCTCCTCCGGGCAGTTTGAGTGCGTCACCACCTTGCAGATTGTTCTCAAGCGGAGCGGTGCTGCGGCGGCGCTTGAGGACCAGCTCGACGCGGATGCGGCCCTGATTGAGCCGGCCGTCAGGGCCGCGATCTGGTCCGCCGGCGTCCAGATCTTCCCGACCGGCCTGAGTGTCACGTCCGAGGGCGATGGCAGCAGGCCGCTCGGCACTCTCGTTCTTGATTTTGAAATCACGTCATGGCGCGCGGCGCAGTGACCCTATGCCTTGGAGTAAACGGCAATGAGCACAACCGGAGTAAATATCGGCTGGGGGGCAAAGATCCGCATCGGTCGCGGCAGTACCCCCACGTTTACCGCCCTGGTGGGTAGCGGGGATTTTGACTTCCCCCAGGCGCAGGCCGAAGACATTGATGTCACCTCGCACAGCTCGCCCAACCGGACC